>NZ_JAPHNA010000018.1 GCF_026241315.1 Campylobacter sp. MIT 21-1684
AATAAGTTTTTTATTCTTTTTTTCAATAGGAAAGTATTGTGCTAAATTCTCAAGCCAATATGCTAAAGTTTTTTTGGAATTGTAGTTGTCGATATTAACACCAAGATTAAGCGCATTCTTACCTGCTTTTTGAAGTTTTTCACACAAAACGCCTTTAGCTTTATGACAAATATAGAGATGGGCATTAAGTTTTAGAAGTTCTTCTATATTTTCGTTATCATTTATACTTGTTTGTATCATTTCAAGTTTAGGAAAAAAGTCTAAAAGTACAGAATTTTTCATAGAGCTTAAAGAAGCTTTTGGCATAAGAACGAGTTTTGAATCAGTCCAAATTTGTATGAGTGGAGGCATAGGCCACATTCCACCAGCAACAGCCACTGTTTGAGTTGATTTTTGGGCAGCAAAAGCAAGGCTCAAAGTCAAAAATAAGGAAACGATTGATTTCATTTATGAGCCTTAATATCAAAATCAATCCAACGGATAAATTTTTCAAAAAAAGGTATGGTAACAGGCATAAAACCTTGTCCTATATGAAAATCAGGGTCTAGGGAACTTGCATACAAGGCACCTTTAAAATGAAAATTATCTTTATAAAGTATATTTTCGCCTATTTCGTTAATTAAGATTCTTTGGCATTCCTTGCTGACTTTAAAAGTGCCATGATAATGCCATTTGCATTCTTTTATATTGATAAAATCCCAAAAATTTTGCTTTGAATCAAAAGCAAATAATGGTAAATCTGCTCCTTCGTGTATCCACCACCAAAAATTAACCTCACTTTCTTTATAATCTAAATGTGGCAAAAAATTGTCCTCTATTCCGCCTAAAATGACTAGATTTCCACCATTTTCTAAATAATCAAGCAATTTCTGCGAATTCAAAACCAAAAATTTTGTATTTAAACGCGAAGCCAAAAATACACAATCAAAAGCTGTCAAATCTGTACTATGAAGCTTTGGAATATAAATGCTCTCATCAAACATTGGTAAAAATTTTTTGTTGTGCGAATAGAGTAAATTATGATGATAATATGACCCACCAAGAATAATAGCTTTTTTCATTTTGGCATATTCCTTTGCAAATAGTTTTCAACCCACAATAAAAGATTCAATCCAAGTCTTTTAGCTGTAGAGTTTTCAAAAAGTCCAAAGCCGAGTAAATCAGCCCCTGCACTAACAATAATGGCACCTTTTGTACTTGCACTATCAATAAAAGCTACACATTCGCCTTCACTATCCTTTAAGAAAATTTCGGCCTTACAAGGAGCCTTCATAAAACCTCTCGAAAAAAAGCCTTTTACACCTCTTCGATAACTAAGGTCATAATCCTTTACACCTTGCGTTATAAAATGTTCAGTTGTAACAATATCTCTCTCTTTAATTGGGACACTACTTGGAATATAAAAAGCTTGTATGGGCAGCCAATCTAAGTAAATTTGAGTAAAACTTAAAAGTACGCCGCCAAGTTCTAAAAATTTCTGCAACTGTTGCCTGTTTTCATAAAGCAAAACTTGATCAACTTCCATAGGAATAATAAGAATTTTATGAAGCAAAAATTCTTCTTTGGATAATTCTACATACGCATCTTTCTTAACAACAAGATCTTCATACAAAGAATTCTCATAAATCTTATTCTTACTATTTGTTGCGTCGAGATAGACTATGCCTCCGTATGATTTTATATATTCAAAATTACAATAGAGATAATCAAATACCCTAGACATAAAAACTCCAAATATTCTTTACTAAGAAAGGCAATTATATATGATAAAACTTATATTAAAATTAATAGTAATTATCAATTAATATTTTGTTAAAAAATAAAGAAGTTTTTAAAATAAATAAAATATATTTAAACCCAAAAAAGGGTTTATTATCTTTAAGAGCGTGAGCTTGGAGTATCGTGATGAACGCTTAATGTACCTTTTATATCACTTAATATCGCGCAAGCACTTTCATTGGCACTTCCCATCGCGCAAGCTACCATAGTAGTAACTCCTGAAACCAATCCAGCAGCATAAATTCCATCTTTTATCATTTGTCTTCCATAGCATTCTAAACGAATTTTTCCCTCTTTTGGCATAAGAGTATGAGGTCTTATAAAATCTTCTAAACCTTTGATATTACATTTTGAAGCTCCTGTTGCTACTATAATATAATCTGATTTTACTTTCAAACCTTCTGAATCAACGATGGTAAAATCTCCTTTGCGTCCTTGAATTTCAACAACGGCGCTGTCTATATATTTTACTTCAAGCATAGAAGAAATCTGTCCTTTAATATGAGCATAAATTTCATCAGCCTTTGCTCCTCTTGGAAAAAAAGGCACATTGTAAATTGCTGCTGCATTTAAATCGCCTTTTTTTTCATCAAACACTGTAAGTGCAAAATCAAGCTCATCATTTTTCGCTGCTGCAAAAAATAAAGCTGCACTCAAGCCAGCAATACTTCCACCTATAATTACGATAGATTTTTTCATAATAATTCCTTATAAAATGATATAAATTTTCATAATTTACTATAATAAAGTTATACTTTGGCAAAGAATAAAATTCTCTTTTCATTTCTGTTTTGAAATTCTTTAATGATATACTTTAATATATTTTTATTCAACAACTAAGGAAAAACAATGAAATACGGAGAAAAAGAAATTGCAAATTTCGACCCAAAAAAAGACCTAGAGCTTTGGGAAAATACAGCAAAAAATGATTATACTATTAAAATCACCTTGCCAGAATTTTGCTGCTTGTGTCCAAGAAGTGGTTATCCTGACTTTGCAACTCTTTCTTTAGAATATATCCCTAATGATTTTGTTATAGAGCTCAAAGCCTTGAAATTATATATCAATTCTTTCTTATATAAACACATAAGCCACGAAGCAAGTATCAATGAAATTTACAATACTTTAAAAACAAAACTCAAACCAAAATGGATCAAGCTCACAGCTGACTTTAATCCACGTGGTAATGTATATACAACCATAGAATGTCGTAGCGATCTAATCATACCCGAATCACAACATTAAGACTTACAAAAAAGTTCACTCATATACTCAAGACTCTACTAAGTCTTCTTGAATATCTCTACCATAAAAAATCTTTTCTTAATATTTTTACTATTTTATTTAAAAATTAAAGTTGAGACAGAAATTAAAAACAAACTAGAATTTCAAATTCAAAACTTAAAAAATATTGGAATTTTTTACATCTTAAAATAATTATTGTCCTCATAAAAAGTATAAAAATATATAAATTTTACAAAAATTCTTGACATTTAAAAACACTTTATACTAGAATGACGCTTCCGTTAGCCAAATACTAACAAGCTCTTTTATAAGGAAAAATTTATGGAAAGAATAAGGCTTAAGCTAAAAGCTTATGACCATCGAGTACTAGACAGAACAGTTGCAGCAATAGTAGAAGCTGTTAAAAGAACAGGTGCAGACATTAGAGGTCCGGTGCCTATGCCTACCAAAATCAAACGTTACACGGTTTTAAAATCTCCACATATTAACAAAGATTCTCGTGAACAGTTTGAAATACGAATTCACGTGCGTATGTTAGATATTGTAGCAGCAACCCCAGACACAGTTGATTCTTTAACAAAGCTTGACTTAGCTCCTGAAGTAAATGTTGAAGTTAGAGCTATGGGTAAATAAGGACAGATTATGGAATATATCGTAGAAAAAATAGGTATGAGCAGAACTATTGCTAATCCAAGCTTTGCTGTAACCTTGCTAAAAATACTCAATACAAAAGTTTGCGAGGTTGAAAATGGCAAAGCTTTTGTAGCATATTCTCAAGGAAAAACAAAAAATAAATGTATTTTAGGAATTCAAAAAAAATACAAACTATCAGCAGAATTTAACAAATTTGCCACTTTAGAAGTAGCAAATACAGAAGCTGGAGATTTAGATGAAAATCCGCTCAATGAAGCAAAAATTCTAAAAATAAGCTTTAATTCAAAAGGACGCGGATATAGCGGTGTTGTTAAACGATATGGTTTTGCAGGAGGACCTGCCTCTCACGGTTCAAGATTTCACAGGCGTCATGGTTCTATAGGAAATAGAGAGTGGCCCGGAAGAGTCCAACCGGGTGTAAAAATGGCTGGACATTATGGGAATACAAAAACTACAGTAAAAAACCAACTCATTTCTTATGACAGTGAAAATAAAATTTTAGTTGTTAAAGGTGCAGTTCCGGGATATAACGGTGCCATAGGAAAAATAAGGATTGCAAAATGAATAAAGTCGCAGTTTTAAATGACAATTTAGACAAAACAGGTGAGCTTGAACTTCCTGCAAAATATTCAGAAGTGAATTCACATAATCTTTACTTATATGTTAAATCTTATCTTTCAGCTTGTAGAGCAAATACAGCTCATACAAAAAGCAGAAGTGAAGTAAGTGGCGGTGGTAAAAAACCTTGGAGACAAAAAGGACGTGGTGGTGCAAGAGCTGGTTCTACAAGAACAAATGTGTGGGTAGGCGGTGCTGTGGCATTTGGTCCAAAAAATGAAAGAAACTATTTTCAAAAAATTAATAAAAAACAAAAAAGATTAGCCTTAGAAAGAGCTTTGGCAGATAAAGCAGCGCAAAATGCTTTCTTTGTCATAGATACCTTAAATATAGAAAGCGGCAAAACAAAAGATGCAAATGCTGTAATTAAAAAACTCGACTTAAAAGATGTATTAATAGTTAAGGATTCATTCGACAATAAAACATTTCTTGCATTTAGAAATTTAGCAAAGAGCTATGTGATAGATAAAAATGAGCTTAACGCTTATTTAGTCTCTGTATTTAATGCTGTGATTATCGAAAAATCCGTATTAGAAACCATTATGAAGGGATAATTATGGCAGATATTACCGATATAAAAACTATACTTTATACTGAAAAAAGCTTGAATTTGCAAGAAAAAGGCGTTGTTGTAATTCAAACTTCTAAAAGAATGACAAAAACAAGTTTAAAAACTGTTTTGAAAGATTATTTTGGTGTAGTTCCACAGAGTATTAATTCATTAAGAATGGATGGAAAAATAAAACGTTTCCGTGGAAAGATAGGACAAAAAAGCGAGTACAAAAAATTTTATGTAAAGCTCCCTGAAGGTGTTAGCTTAGAAAATATGGAGGCTTAAGATGGCTATTAAAACTTATAAACCTTATACACCAAGCAGAAGATATATTACGGGCTTGAGCTCAGAAGATATTACCGCAAAAGCAAGTGTTCGTTCTTTGCTTGTAAAACTCCGAGCTCACTCAGGTCGCAATAACTATGGAAGAATCACAAGTCGTCATAAAGAATCAGGAGCTAAAAAACTCTACAGAATTATTGATTTTAAAAGACGGAAATTTGATATAGAAGGCAAAGTTGAGGCAATAGAATATGACCCATATAGAAACTGCCGTATTGCACTCATTTCATACAAAGATGGAGAAAAAAGGTACATACTTCAGCCAAAAGGCTTAAAAATTGGAGACACTATAAGTTCGGCAGAAAGCGGACTCGACATAAAACCGGGAAATGCTATGAAGCTTAGAAATATTCCAGTTGGAACCATAGTACATAACATAGAACTCAAACCCGGCAAAGGCGGACAAATGATTCGTTCAGCAGGAGCCTATGCTCAACTTATGGGTAAAGAAGAAAAATATGTGATATTGCGACTTGCAAGTGGTGAAATGAGACAAGTATTAGGTGAATGTATGGCAAGCATAGGTGAAATTGGCAATGAAGAATGGGCAAATATAACCATAGGAAAAGCTGGACGCAATCGTCATAGAGGGGTTCGTCCTCAAACTAGAGGTTCAGCAATGAATCCTGTGGATCACCCACACGGAGGAGGAGAAGGGAAGAAAAATTCTGGGAGACACCCTGTTACTCCTTGGGGAAAACCAACAAAAGGTGCAAAAACTCGTCGCAAAAAAGCAAGTGATAAATTAATAATTTCAAGAAGAAAAGGGAAATAAGATGGCTAGATCGCTAAAAAAAGGTCCTTTTGTAGATGATCATATAATGAAAAAAGTCCTTCAAGCAAAAAAGACGAATGACAACAAACCTATTAAAACCTGGTCTCGTAGAAGTACAATAATTCCTGATATGATAGGTTTAACTTTTAATGTTCATAATGGAAAAAGTTTTATCCCTGTATATATTACAGAAAATCATATAGGATACAAACTTGGTGAATTCTCACCAACACGCACATTTAAAGGGCATAAAGGCTCTGTGCAAAAGAAAATCGGTAAGTAAGGAGAAAATGTGGGCAAAGCTTTTATTAAATACTTAAGAATATCTCCTATAAAAACAAGACTCATTGCAAGAGAAGTACAGGGTATGAATGCTGAACTTGCATTAGCAAGTTTGAAATTTATGCCAAATAAAGGTGCAAAACATATAGCTAATGCTATTTCAAGTGCGGTCGCTAATGGAGGTTTTGAAGCAAATGAGGTTATTATTCAGAGCTGCCGTGTTGATGCAGGTTCTGTTTTAAAAAGATTTAGACCAAGGGCGAGAGGAAGCGCGAGTCGTATTAGAAAACCAACTTCGCATATTTTGGTAGAAGTAGTAAAAAATGAAGCTATAAGCAAAAAAACAAAAACCGCAACAGAAAAGCCAAATACTAGAAAAACAAGCTCGAAAAAGGAAAACTAATGGGACAAAAAGTAAATCCAATTGGTCTAAGACTAGGAATTAATAGAAATTGGGAGTCACGATGGTTTCCAACGAAAGAAAATTTAGTAGAAAATATTGGCGAAGATTACAAAATAAGAGCTTTCTTAAAAAGAAAACTTTATTATGCGGGTATTAGTCAAATTCTCGTTGAAAGAACTGCTAAAAAACTTCGCGTTACTGTTGTAGCAGCAAGGCCAGGTATTATCATAGGCAAAAAAGGAAGTGATGTTGATATTCTAAGAAAAGAATTGCAAGACCTCATTAAAAAAGATGTCAATATTAATATTAAAGAAGAGAGAAAAGCCGGAGCTTCGGCTCAACTTGCTGCCGAAAGTGTAGCTACTCAACTTGAAAAAAGAATTGCTTTTAGAAGAGCAATGAAAAAAGTCATTCAAGGAGCTCAAAAAGCGGGAGCAAAAGGGATAAAAGTCTCTGTATCTGGTCGTTTAGGCGGTGCTGAAATGGCAAGGACAGAATGGTATTTAGAAGGACGTGTACCTCTTCATACTCTAAGAGCTAAAATTGATTATGGTTTTGCAGAAGCAAGAACAACTTATGGCAACATAGGTGTAAAAGTATGGATTTTCAAAGGTGAGGTTTTACAAAAAGGAGTTCAAGCAGAAAAACCTGAAGAAAACAGTTCGGTAAAAAAATCCAGACGCACCAGAAGGAGTAAATAAATGTTAATGCCAAAAAGAACGAAATATCGCAAAATGATGAAAGGTCGCAACAGGGGTTATGCGTGTAGAGGCACTGAATTTACTTTCGGTGAATTTGCGTTAAAAGCAACTGAAGCGGGACGCATTAATTCTCGTCAAATAGAGGCAGCTCGTATAGCTTTAACTCGTTTTGTCAAAAGACAAGGCAAAACTTGGATTCGAGTTTTTCCCGATAAGCCTTTAACAAAAAAGCCTTTGGAAACACGTATGGGTAAAGGTAAAGGTGCAGTTGAGGAATGGGTAATGAATATCAAACCGGGACGCATTATTTATGAAATGGCAGGTGTCAATGAAGAAATGGCAAAAAAAGCACTGACTCTAGCTATGCACAAACTACCTTTTAAGACAAAATTTATCACAAGAGAGGGTCAAAATGAAATATACTGAAATAAAAGATAAAACAAAGACCGAACTTGTTACTATGTTAAAAGAAAAAAAGTTGCTTTTATTTACTTTAAAACAAAAATTAAGAACTATGCAGCTTACAAATCCTAAAGAAATAGATCAAGTAAAAAAAGACATTGCTCGGATTAATACAGCAATGAGTGCTTTAAAATAAGGATACAAAATGGCATTTAAAAGAGAAATTCAAGGTACTGTTGTGCAAAAGTCTGGAGACAAGACAGCAAGTGTATTAGTCGAAAGAAAAGTTGTACATCCAAGATACAGAAAAATTGTAAAACGTTTTAAAAAATATCTCATTCACGATGAAAAAAATCAAGTTAAAATAGGTGATACCGTCATTGCAGTGGAATGCAGACCCCTTTCAAAAAGAAAAGCCTTTCGTTTAAAATCTATATTAGCCACAGGAGTTGAGTAATGATTCAAAGTTTTACAAGACTTGCAGTTGCTGATAATAGCGGTGCAAAAGAACTTATGTGTATAAAAGTATTAGGTGGGAGCAAAAGAAGATATGCTACCATTGGAGATGTAATCGTTGCGTCTGTAAAAAAAGCTCTACCTAATGGGAAGGTAAAAAAAGGTCAAGTAGTTAAAGCTGTTATTGTTAGGACAAAAAAAGAAATTCACAGAGATAATGGCTCTTTGATTCGTTTTGATGAAAATGCAGCAGTAATACTTGATAATAAGAGAGAACCGATTGGGACAAGAATTTTTGGACCAGTAGGACGTGAAGTTAGATATGGCGGTTTTATGAAAATCGTTTCACTTGCACCGGAGGTTCTATAATGGCACATAAATTAAAAATTAAAAAAGGTGATAATGTAAAAATTATCGCAGGTGATGATAAAGGTAAAACAGCTAAAGTCTTAGCCGTTTTACCTAAGAAGAATCAAATTTTAGTTGAAGGTTGTAAAATTGCTAAAAAAGCAATAAAACCTAGTGAGAAAAATCCTAATGGCGGTTTTATAAACAAAGAAATGCCTATAGATATTTCCAATGTAGCAAAAGTTCAGGAGCAACAATGAGACTGAAAGAAAAATATACTCAAAGCATAAAAGCTGCACTAGCAAAAGAATTTAACTTTAAAAATCCTATGCTCATTCCTTATATCGAAAAAATAGTTATCAGTGTAGGTGCTGGTGAATTAGCTAAAGACCAAAAAGTATTGCAAAATATTGCTGATACAATTTCTTTAATTTCTGGACAAAAAGCTGTTATTACAAAGGCAAAAAAATCAGTCGCTGGTTTTAAAGTGCGCGAAGGTTTTCCTGTGGGTGTTATGGTAACTTTAAGAAAAAACACTATGTTTGCTTTTTTAGATAAACTTATTTCTATTGCTTTACCTCGTGTAAAAGATTTTAGAGGCTTAAGTCAAAATGGATTTGATGGAAGAGGAAATTACAATTTTGGACTTGATGAGCAATTAATGTTTCCCGAAGTTGAGTATGACAAAATTTTAAGAACTCACGGAATGAACATTTCTATCGTAACAACAACACAAAATGACAAAGAGGCACACAAATTATTAGAACTTTTTGGTATGCCTTTTGCAAAAGGAAAAAATAATGGCTAAAAAATCAATGATTGCGAAAGCGGCACGTTCGCCTAAATTTAAAGTAAGAGGGTACAGCAGATGTCAAATTTGTGGGCGTCCGCATTCAGTTTATAGAGATTTTGGAATTTGCAGAGTTTGTTTAAGAAAAATGGGCAATGAAGGTTTGATTCCCGGTCTTAAGAAAGCAAGTTGGTAAGGAACAATTATGATAAATGATATAATTTCAGATTCACTCACTCGTATTAGAAATGCAGGAATGAGAAGACTTGAAACAACAAAACTTTTACATTCTAAAGTTGTAGAAGCTTTAGTAGGAATTTTTCAAACAAAAGGTTATATAGAAAGTTTTAATATTGTAGAAGAAGATAAAAAGAAATTTATTAATGTAGTCTTAAAATATGACGAAAAAGGCAAAAGTGTTATCAACGAATTAAAAAGAGTTTCTAAGCCCGGTCGCCGTGTTTATAAAGGCAAAGACGAAATTAAACGTTTTAAAAATGGCTATGGTACTATTGTTGTAAGCACAAGTCAAGGGGTTTTACCAAATGATGAAGCGTATAAAGCTGGAGTCGGTGGTGAAATTGTATGTACCATTTGGTAAAATATCTACTTTTTAGCAATCAAGTATCCATTCTTGAACAAAGTAGAAATGCTAGATTATAAAAAGGAATCAATATGTCTCGTATAGGGAAACAGCCTGTTATTATTCCAACAGGAGTAGAAGTACAATTAGAAGGGAATTTGCTCAAATTCAAAAAAGGGAATGTGGCTAAAGAATTAGACATAAAAGCAAATGTAAATGTTGAGATAAAAGATGGCGCTATTCTTTTCTCTCCAAAAGACGAAAGCAGACAAAGCAGAGCATATTGGGGAACTTACAGGGCTTTAGCTTATAATGTAATTGTAGGTATTACCGATGGTTTTTCAAAAACGCTTGAAATCAACGGAGTAGGATATAAAGCCGCTTTAAAAGGCAAAGTTTTAGAGCTTAGTCTTGGATTTTCACACCCAATTAATTTCGATATTCCCCAAGGCATTGAAATAGTAGTAGATAAAAATAATGTTATCGTTAAAGGAAATGAT
Source organism: Campylobacter sp. MIT 21-1684 (assembly GCF_026241315.1). GTDB lineage: Bacteria > Campylobacterota > Campylobacteria > Campylobacterales > Campylobacteraceae > Campylobacter_D. The sequence goes on from NZ_JAPHNA010000018.1 coordinate 10,432, forward strand.
AAACAAGTCGTCGGTCAAGTTGCTGCCCAAATTCGCGAATTTAGACCACCTGAACCATACAAAGGAAAAGGCGTTAAATATTCTGATGAACGCATTATCCGTAAAGCTGGTAAAACATCTAAAAAATAAGGTAAATTATGAGAGCAAATATATTAAAAAGAAAACTTCAATTAAGGATTAAAAGAAAAAAAAGAATTCGTGCAAAAATTTCTGGTTGCCAACTTCATCCAAGAATTTCCGTTTTTAAGTCAAATAAAACCTTATATATCCAAGCAATCGATGATGTTAAAGCTCTCACTTTAGCAGCCATTAATGGTCATAAATTAGGAATTAAAGCAAATAAAGAAGGAGCAAAAAAAATCGGTGCTGAATTTGCAAAAATTTTAAAAGAGAAAAAAATAGAACAAGCACTCTTTGACAGAAATGGTTATATTTACCACGGTGTCATTGCAGCTTTAGCTGAATCGTTGCGAGAAAATGGCATTAGGCTATAAGGAGAATTGATGGAAAAATACAATAAAGAAGAATTTGAAGAAGTAATAGTTGATATAGGCAGAGTTACTAAGGTTGTTAAAGGTGGGAGAAGGTTTCGATTCACTGCCTTAGTTGTTGTTGGAAACAGAAAAGGACTTGTAGGAATAGGCTATGGAAAAGCTAAAGAAGTTCCAGATGCCATCCGTAAAGCAGTTGATGATGCATTCAAAAATATCATTGAAGTCAAAACTAAAGGTTCTACAATAGCCCACGACGTAGAAGTGAAATACAATGCAAGCAAAATTTTACTTAAACCTGCAAGCGAAGGGACAGGAGTAATTGCTGGAGGTTCAACACGTCCTATTGTAGAGCTTGCTGGGATTAAAGATATTTTAACCAAATCTTTAGGATCAAATAATTCTGCAAATGTAGTACGTGCTACAATCAAAGCCTTAAAAATGCTAAAAGGATAAGAAATGAATTTACAAAAAGCAGCTGGTTCAACAAGGAAAATAAAAAGAATAGGTCGTGGTCAAGGTAGCGGTATGGGAAAAACCTCTACTAAAGGAGGAAAAGGACAAACTGCAAGAAAAGGATATAATGAAAAAAGAGGATTTGAAGGAGGGCAACAACCTCTTCAAAGAAGATTGCCAAAAGTGGGTTTTAACTCGAAAATAGAAAAACCTTATGCAATTAATGTCGAAAAAATAAAAGCACTTAAAGAGCTTGAGGAAATCACATTTGAAAGTCTTAAAAGTGTACATAAAATTTCAAAAGCTGTAAAAAAAATCAAACTCATAGGTACGGGTGCCAAAGAGTTAATTTCGAAAATCAAAGATAAAAATATTACCGTTAGCGGAATAAAATAATGAATAAAACACTAGTAAATAAAATTTTCATCACTTTAGCATTTTTATTTGCTTATAGAATTTTAGCTTATGTTCCAGTTCCGGGTGTTAATGCTAGTGTTATTGCGGAATTTTTTAACACAAATCAAAATAATGCTTTAGGTTTATTTAATGTTTTCAGCGGAGGAGCAGCAGAGAGATTTTCTATAATCTCACTCGGTATAATGCCTTACATCACCGCTTCTATTATTATGGAATTACTTGCAGCAACATTTCCAAATATTGGAAAAATGAAAAAAGAACGTGATAGTATGCAAAAATATATGCAAATCATACGTTATGCAACTATAATAATTACTTTAGTACAAAGCATAGGCGTTGCTATAGGTCTGCAAAGTCTTCACGGAAGAAATGGAGTTGGGGCTATTATGATTGAAAATATAAACACTTTTATCGTTCTTTGCGCCATTTCTATGCTTGCAGGAACTATGCTTTTGATGTGGATTGGAGAACAAATCACACAAAAAGGCGTTGGTAATGGAATATCACTTATCATTTTCGCTGGTATTGTTTCAACTATTCCTTCAGCTATTTCAAACACAGTTGGACAAATCAATTCAGGGGAAATGAATTTTCTTACTGCTCTTGCAATCTTAGTATTAATACTTGTAACTATTGGTGTTATTATTTATGTAGAACTTGGAGAGAGACGTATTCCTGTTTCTTATTCACGCAAGATTGTAATGCAAAATCAAAACAAACGCATTATGAACTATATCCCTATAAAATTAAATCTAAGCGGCGTTATCCCACCAATTTTTGCAAGTGCTCTTTTGATGTTTCCAACTACCCTTTTACAAACAAGTACCAATGAATATTTATTAGCCATAAATGATTTTTTAAATCCCAATGGTTATTTCTTTCATATTTTGACTTTTATCTTTGTAATCTTTTTTGCATATTTTTATGCTTCCATAGTTTTTAATGCGAAAGACATAGCTGAAAATCTTAAAAAGCAAGGTGGTTTTATACCCGGAATACGACCCGGAGAAGGTACAGCAAATTATCTCAATGAAGTAGCTTCGAGGCTTACTTTATCAGGCTCTATTTATCTTGGACTTGTAGCAACACTTCCTTGGGTTCTAGTAAAATTTATGGGAGTACCTTTTTATTTTGGCGGTACTTCTGTTTTAATTGTTGTGCAAGTCGCTCTTGATACAATGAGAAAAATTGAAGCTCAAATGTATATGAATAAATACCAAACCCTTTCAGCAGTTGGACTTTAAACATTTTTGGATTGCATTTGCAATCCAAATGAATTGTATTTGTTTTTAAAAAAGCTTAAAACTTTTCCTATGCAATGCACAAATTCCAAATTGTTTCAAGAGTTCTTTGTGCCTTTTCGTTCCATATGCCTTATGTTTTTCAAATTCATATTCTTTAAATTCATCAGCCAAAAATTTCATAACTCTATCTCGCGTAACTTTCGCCAAAATACTTGCTGCACTAACAGCAGGTACACTTACATCAGCTTTTACAAGAGTTGAAATACCACTTACTCCAAAATTAGTATTTCCATCGTAAAGAAAATGTATGTTTTTATTGAAAAATCTATCATCAATTTTTTGCAAGAAATGTCTTCTAATTACTTCTAAGCCGAGTCTTAAACAAGAACTAAGCCCTAAAGTATCAATTTGAGTAACCGAAAAAGCAAGAATACAATACTGCGAATTGTTAAGAATTTGCATATAAAGCTCTTCACGTTTTCTTTCGGTTAGTTTTTTAGAATCACAAAGCCCATCGATTGTATTTTTAAGACAGCAAGCTGCCATCATCATAGGACCTGCTAATGCTCCACGTCCTGCTTCATCAATCCCAACAAGCTGAGAATTTTGTTTATATTGCATTTTTATAAGAGCTGATTTTACTTTTTTAAAGCTAAAATATTTGCTAGTATAGAACCTGATATGTTATGCCATACACTAAATACTGCACCCGGAACCGCTGCAAGTGGCATAGAAGCAAAATGAGTTACAGCAAGAGAGCTTGCAAGGGCTGAATTTTGCATACCAACCTCTATAGACAATGTTTTTCTTTTCTCAAAAGGCATTTTAAAGAATTTCGCTACAAAATATCCCAAAATATAACCAAAAACATTATGAAGTACAACAATAATAAAAATAAAAAAACCTATTTGAAGAATTTTCTGCGAATTGACACCTACAATGCAAGCTACTATAAGCATTATACTTGAGATTGAAATGAGAGGAAGTATGCTTTGAATTTTTACACTAAATCCGTAAAAGAACTTTTTGATGATAAAACCTAAAAGTACAGGTATTATAACAATTTCAACAAGAGAAAAAATCATAGATATAACATCGATTTCTATCTCTTCTCCAACATATAATAAAGTTATAATTGGCGTAAGCAACGGGGCTAAAAAAGTGGAAAACGAAGTGATGCTTAAAGATAAAGCAAGATCCCCTTTTGCAAGATAGCTCATTACATTTGAAGCTGTCCCTCCGGGACAAGCACCGACTAAAATAATGCCCAAAGCAAGTTCTGCTGGCACATCAAATGCAAAACAAAGTAAAAAAGCTACCAAAGGCATAATACTAAATTGTGCTAATATGCCTATGATTAAATCTTTTGGACGTTGTAAAATGAGTTGAAAATCTCGTGCTTGTAGAGTAAGTCCCATACCAAACATAATAATCATTAGCAAATAATTAATAAAACTTGTTTGTATAAAACTCACAGCACAAGGAAAAAATAAAGCAAAACCTGCAACAAACACAATAAGAATCGCCATATATTTTGTAAAAAAATCATTAAGTTTTCTTAAAAAATTCATTTTTTCCTTTCACAAATTTCAAAGCTAATTTTGAGATTATATAATATTTTTTCGCTAAAATAAAAACATTGTATATTGTACAAAGGAGAATTGATGCGAAGTGATGCAATTAAAAAAGGGTATTTAAAAGCACCAAATCGTTCTTTATTAAGAGCCTGTGGGCTGCAAGATGAAGATTTTGATAAACCTTTCATAGCAGTAGCAAACAGCTATATAGATATAATTCCGGGACATTTTTATTTGAATGAATATGCAAAAATTGTTAAAGATGAAATTCGTAAAAACGGATGTGTGCCTTTTGAATTTAATACCATAGGTATCGATGATGGTATTGCTATGGGACATAGTGGTATGCTGTATTCTTTACCTAGTCGTGAAATCATAGCTAATTCAGTAGAAAGTGTTGTGAATGCTCATCAACTTGATGCATTAATTTGTATTCCAAATTGCGATAAAATTACTCCGGGTATGTTAATGGGAGCATTAAGAGTTAATATCCCAACTATCTTTGTTAGTGGTGGTCCTATGAAAGCAGGACAAAGCCAAAAAGGCGAAAAACTCACTCTAAATAGTGTCTTTGAGGCAGTAGGTGAATTTGAAGTGAAGAAGATTAGTCAAGAAGAACTTAAGGATATAGAGTGTAAAGCTTGTCCCGGAGGGGGTTCTTGTTCTGGTATGTTCACTGCAAATTCAATGAATACGCTTTGTGAGGCTATGGGTATAGCTTTAGAAGGCAATGGTACTCTCTTAGCTCAAAGTCAAGAAAGAGAACAACTCTTAAGAAAAGCAGCAAGAAGAATTTGTGAAATTGCTCTTGATGAGAGATATAAAATTCGAAATATTATCAATAAAAAAGCCATTCAAAATGCTATGGTTGTAGATATGGCTATGGGTGGGAGCTCAAATACTATACTCCATATGCTCGCTATCTCTCGTGAAGCTGGTTGTCCTTTAGATATAAAAGAACTCAATGAAATTAGTAAAAATATAGCTCATATTGCTAAAATAGCTCCTTCCTTGCCAGATGTTGCTATGGAAGATATAGGCAAAGCCGGAGGAATAAATGCTGTAATTAAAGAAATTTCTCGCAGAGATAAAGGTTTACTTTGTCTTGAAACACTTACTATTTCAGGGGAAAATTTAGGACAAAGAATACACAATGCGAAAATCCTTGATGAAACTGTTATACGTAAGGTAGAAAACGCCTATTCTAAAGTAGGCGGACTTGCCATTTTATTTGGTAATTTAGCAGAACAAGGTTGTGTTATAAAAACAGCGGGTATAGTAGGGGAACGAAAATTTAAAGGCAAAGCAGTATGTTTTAATTCCCAAGAGGAAGCGATAAAAGGCATCATCAAAGGTAAAGTACAAAAAGGTTGTGTATGTGTCATTCGTTACGAAGGCCCAAAAGGCGGTCCAGGTATGCAAGAAATGCTTAGTCCCACAAGCTTAATTATGGGAATGGGACTTGGTGCTGATGTGGCGCTTATTACTGATGGACGCTTTAGCGGTGCAACAAGGGGACTGAGTGTAGGACATATTAGTCCTGAAGCTGCTGAAGGTGGATTAATAGGTTTATTAGAAGATGGCGATGAGATAGAAATCGATGTGGATTCTTATACTATTAATGCAAAACTTGATGAAGTTGAGATTCAAAAACGTAAAACAAATTTTAAATCTCCACAGAAAGAGATCTCATCAAGATGGCTTAGAATGTATCAAAAACTTGTAAGTAATGCAAGCAATGGAGCTGTGCTCGATGTAGATTTTTTTAAACATTAGAGAACAACTCTTAAGAAAAGCAGCAAGAAGAATTTGTGAAATTGCTCTTGATGAGAGATATAAAATTCGAAATATTATCAATAAAAAAGCCATTCAAAATGCTATGGTTGTAGATATGGCTATGGGTGGGAGCTCAAATACTATACTCCATATGCTCGCTATCTCTCGTGAAGCTGGTTGTCCTTTAGATATAAAAGAACTCAATGAAATTAGAATTATATATCTAAGTGTTTCACATCTTTAGCATGAGCTTGAATATAATCACGTCTTGGTTCAACTTCATCGCCCATAAAGAGGTTAAAAGTATCATTGGCACTTTGTGCATCTTCGATGGTGATTCTTAGAAGCCTTCGAATACTTGGATCCATAGTTGTTTCCCATAATTGTTCAGGATTCATCTCACCTAAACCTTTATATCTTTGTATATAAGCTCCTTTTTTAGCATTTTTCTCTACATCTTCTAAAAGCTCTAAAATGTCTTTTTCAAATTGCAAGTCTCTTTCTTTAATTTTGGTAAAGATATAATTAGCTTCTATATAAAGGGGATGTGAAAAAAGTTCATCATTAATTAAAAGTTCTTCTAAACCATTTTCTGTTTGAACAAAGATACGAATTTCATTTTCATTAACAGCAAAATTTAAAATGTTATATTGAAGTTTTTCTAAAAATTCTTTAACAATTTCAAGAAGTTTTTCATTTGAATTCTTTACAAGTTCAGGATTTTCTATTAAATGACGAATTACAGGAATGACATTAAATCTTTTTTCAAGTTCTTTAAGAGTATCACGGTACGCAGCGACAATCTTTAAGAATTCTTTTAAATCATTTAAACCTATGCCTTCATAATTTGAACTTTCAATTCCTGTTTCAATTAAATATTCATTTAAAGCTTTTTCATCTTTTAAGTAAATTTCTTTTTTCTGTCCTTTCTTATAGCGGTAAAGAGGTGGTTGTGCTAAATAGATATGTCCTTGAGCTACTAATTCATTCATAAAACGAAAAAAGAAAGTAAGAAGTAAAGTTTGTATATGTGAGCCATCTACATCTGCATCAGTCATTATAATAATCTTATGATAACGTAATTTATCTCTATCAAATTCATCTGCTATTCCACAACCAAATGCAGTAATCATATTTTGAATTTGCTCTGATTTTAAAATCTTATCGAGTCGCGATTTTTCTACGTTTAAAATTTTTCCTCTTAGAGGTAAAATAGCTTGAAAAGCTCTCTCTCTGCCTTGTTTTGCAGAACCTCCTGCACTGTCTCCTTCAACAAGATAAATTTCACTTTCGCTTGGATCTTTGCTTTGACAGTCTGCCAATTTTCCCGGTAAGGTACCAACGCTCAAATTTTCTTTTTTCCTTGTAAGTTCTCTTGCTTTTTTTGCAGCTTCTCTTCCTCGTGCCGCCATTAAAGCTTTATTCATAATAATTTTCGCTTCGATAGGATTTTCTTCAAAGTATTTACTTAAGTATTCAAAACTTGCTTTCGAAACAATAGGGCGAACATAAGAAGAACCAAGTTTGCCTTTAGTTTGTCCCTCAAATTGTGGTTCTGGTACCTTTACACTTACTACAGCTATAAGTCCTTCTCTTATATCATCTCCTGTAATTTTGCTGTCTTTTTCTCTACTACTTGCATTTGCTTCTACATAATTTGTAATAACACGAGTTAAACCCATTCTAAAACCTGTTTCGTGTGTACCACCGTCTGGAGTTTTAATATTATTAACAAAAGAGAGGAGATTTTCATTATAAGTGTCATTGTAAAGTAAAGCTATTTCAACATTTATGTCTTCTTCATTGACATTAAAAAAAATGGTTTTAGTGAGAGCTTGTTTTTTATTCATATCTGTAACAAATTGTGAAATTCCACCTTTAAAATGAAAACTTTCACTTCTTCCTACACGATTGTCTTTAAAATTTATTGTGATTTTTGGATTTAAGTAAGCAAGCTCCTTGAATCTTTTTGCTAAAATTTCGTAGTTAAATTCTGTAACTTCGAAAATAGTTTCATCTGGAAAAAATTCTATTGTTGTCCCGCTTTTTTTACTCTCTCCTATGACTTCAAATTCACTTTTAATAGTACCTTGAGCAAATTCTTGGCGGTAGGTTTTACCATCCCTTTCAACTACTGCTATAAGTTTTTTTGAAAGCGCATTTACAACACTTACACCAACGCCGTGTAAGCCGCCTGAGACTTTATATGTATCTTTGTCAAATTTTCCACCTGCGTGGAGTACAGTTAAAACCACAGTTAAAGTTGGCATATTTTCAGTTGGATGCATACCTACAGGAATTCCACGTCCATTATCTTTTACTATGCAGCTTCCTTCAGTTGTAAGTTCTATGTCAATAGTATCACAGTATCCAGCCATAGCTTCATCTATGGAGTTATCAACAACTTCGTAAATCATATGATGAAGTCCGTTTATGTTTGTATCACCTATATACATACCCGGACGTTTTCTAACTGCTTCTAAGCCTTTTAAGACTTTAATATTTGCTTCACCGTAATTTTGCATTTTTTTCCTTTATAAAATCACAGGCATAATAATTACTTCAAGTGTACCTGCATTAACCGTGAAAGGTAAGCCCGGTTCATTGATATTTAAGCTAAAGTATTCTTCTTCAATGGAATGAAGGAAATCAAGTAAGTATTTTATTTTGATATTTATTGAAAAATTTTCTTCAATGGGAGTTTCGACTTCAAGTTCCGTTTTGGCTTCCATATTATCAAGACTTATTCCTTCAAAAGTGATTTTGTCTTTTGTTAAATGTAACTTCATTTTTTCACAAATTACAGATATTTTTTTAAGACTATCAATAAAATCTTCTGTTTTGAATTTCAAGTTTTGTTTGAATTGTTTTGGAATTATTTTTTCATAGTCTGGGAATTTGTCGTTAATTAATTTTGTGAAGAATTCGAAGTTTTCATTTTTTGCAATTAGAATATTTTTATCATAGTAAATTTCTATTTTTTCGTAAGAGAGCTTTTGCATTTCTATAATGGCTTTTTTTGGGATAGATATATGAAATTCTTTTTCATTTGTTTTTTCTAAAGTATAAATACTTAAGCGGTGAGAGTCTGTTCCTACGAAATCGATTTTATTGTTTTTGATGTCTAAGAAAGCTCCATTCATAGAGTACTTTGGATTATTTGTATCTATACTAGGTAGAATTTTCTTAAGGCTTCTGCTTAAATCATTTGAGTCTATGTCAAATTTATCTTTGTTTTCTGTGTTAGGAAAATCAGGAAAATCTTCATAATCAAACATAGGAAATTTATATTTTGTGCTTTTTTGACGTATAAAGAGAGAATTATCAATAGTTTCTAGTGTTATTTCTTCATTGTTGAGGTTTTTTATGACATCAACAATGTTTTTTGCATTGACAGTTGCAAAACCATTTGATTCAACTCGAATCTTTTTTATTTTATAATTTATGCCTATTTCATAATCACTTGCTTTTATAATGAGTTTATCTTCATCTGCTTGAAAAAACAAATGTGAAGTGATAGCACTTGAATCTTTCTTTTCTACATAAGCGTTGCATAAAAGTACTATTGATTCAAGAATATTTTTATTTATGCTTACTTTCATTTTTTCTCCTTGTTTAAATAAATTTTTGTCTTAGTAATAAGGATGTTGAAAATGTGAAAAATTTGTTTTAGTAGTGTATTGTAGCACAATTTTTTAAGTAAAACTTTCATATTTATTCACATTTTTTCACTAACTTTGACTTTTTGCTAGAATTCTATTTTTTAATTCTTCGATTCTATTTTTTAATTCTTGATTATCTGCAATCAGCTCATTAATTTTTTTTATATTATGTGAAATGGCGGTATGATCCTTCATTTCAAAAAACATTGCAAGTTGAGGCATAGAAAGAGTTGTAAGTTCTCTTGCTAAAAAAATAATAATTCGTCTTGTAGTAACAATATTTTGTGTTCTTTTATTCGATTTTATATCGTTGGCTTTGATATTATATTCTTTGCAAACCATACTCAAAATGTCATCTAAGCTAATGTTTTCTCTTTTTTCTTTAATATGATCTTTCATCATTACTTTAGCTATATCAAGGGTAATTTCTTGATTGATGAGTCTTGAGTAAGCATTTAAATTCATAATCATTCCTTCAATCTCGCGGATGTTATCTCCCATAGAAGTAGCGATATAGTTAATCACCTCAGAATTTAAATGAATTTCATTAAATTCACATTTCTTTCTTATGATAGCAATTTTTGTATCAAGCTGTGGCGGGGTAATGTCTGCAATTATTCCATTTGCGAAACGACTTTTAAGTCTCTCTGTAATACCTTTGAGCATATTGGGAGGATTATCGCTTGTCATTATGATTTGTCCAAGTTTGTTGCGAATTTCATTGAAGATAAAAAAGAATTCTTCTTGAATTTTATCTGTTTTACCTAAAAATTGTACATCATCTACGAGCAAAACATCGCAACCGCGATACTTTTCTTGAAATTTATATAAAGAACCATTTCGTAAATTCGAAGTGAAATCATTTATAAAATTTTCACTTGTTGCATAGATAACTTTTTTTCCCATTTCTAAGCAAATATTTCCAACAGCTTGAAGTAAATGAGTTTTTCCAAGCCCTGTAGGTCCGTAGATAAAAATTGGATTATACAATTTTCCAAGTTTATTTTTTTCGCTTGCTGCTTTGCAAGTAGCATAAGCATAATGATTTGAATCTCCAATAACAAAACTTTCAAAAGTAAAAGAAGGATTTAAAATTGTGCTTTGCATTTTGATATGAGTAACATCAATGAAAGATTTTTTTGAAGAATTTTTATGAGATTGAATGCTTATTTTAGCTTTATTTCCGCTGTGTACCTCGTAAAAGTAAGCAATTTTTTCACCGTATTTAGTTTGAATGAATTTCGCTAAAAACTCATTTGGTGCTGTAAATACTAAAAAATCAGCTTTGCTTTGTTTTTCGTTAAATTTTAAATTAGCAATGTAGTTTTCAAATTCACTTTGAGAAAGCTCATTTTTAAAACTATCGAGTATTTCACTTGCGTCCATTAAACCCCATTAATTTTTTAGTTAAACCTAGAATTTTATCTTAAATTTCATAAAAAAAGGTTAAAATGAAAACTTTTACAACATAGAATATGAAAGAATTTCAATTTGTAAAGTATTAAAGGGAGAATTTGAAAATTTTAGGTATTGACCCTGGTAGTCGTTTTTGTGGGTATGCAATCATTGAAACTCAAAAAGGTACAAATTGCCTCCTTGAAGCAGGGTTAATAAAAATTAAACCTTCCGCTTTGCAATACCAAATTACAGAACTTTGTGAAGGTTTGGATTTGATATTTAAACAGCATCATTTTGATGAGGTTGCTGTGGAAGATATATTTTTTGCTTATAATCCTAAAACCGTTTTAAAACTTGCTCAATTTAGAGGAGCTTTAAGTCTCAAAATTTTGCAAATTCACGGAGAATTTAGCGAATACACTCCTTTACAAATAAAAAAAACCGTTACAGGTAAAGCTAAGGCGAGCAAGGAACAAGTGGCATTTATGGTAAAACGGCTCTTAAGGATAACAAAAGAAATAAAGCCTTTAGATATTACAGATGCGATAGCTGTAGCTTTAACGCATAGCGCAAATTTAAGAATAAAATAGACTCAACCCCCGCCTATAAAATATTTTTCCACATCATCAAGTAATTTTTCACACGTTTGAGACTCTGTATTTTTTTCAACTATAAGATTAATATAAGTTTTTGTATCTCTAAAACTTCCTGCAGATTTTGAATTTTCGCGACTGAGTTTTTGGTTTTCTTTGGTATATTTAATATTAATGTTAAATTTAAGAGCAGCTGAAGCTTCACCCAAATTTGTTTCAACTAAGACATTCATATTTGAAGATTTTGAGAGCGTAGCTTGAGTTTTTTGGATAATTTCTTTAAATCTTTGGCAGTGTCTTATAAGAGTAGAAATGAATTTATTATCAAGTCCTTCATAAGCAACTTTGAGTTTGTTTTTAATGTCCTTTGTACTTTCTTTTTCAGGGGCAACAAAAACCATATAAAATCCAGTTTTTATATCGACTTTGTCATTTTTTACATCTCTCCCGCTTGACATTACTTTTACATAAACGGCATTATCAAGATACACACGGTCTATCATAGGTCCATAAATTTCATATTCTTTTTTACGTACTATAACCTCACGTGCTAAAACATTAAGTTTCACATTTGCTTCGTGAATGACAGGTTCCATTTCTTTTTTGATTTCCAAAAGTTCTTTCAGCATTAAAATCCTTATTGGCATTAAACACTTAGTTTTTAATTATAACAAGCTTTTTCTTAAATTTGCTTTGATTGTTTTGTTTAGATAATATGCACCATTGCTTTTTTGTTACAAAGGAGTTTAAAATTGTGCATTTTTTGAAAATTTTTTTTACAATTTGCTAAAATTGTGTTAAACTCAAATTTTAGCTCAATAAAGGAGAAATTAATGAGAAAGGTTTTTATATCTGATTTGATAATTATAAAACAAGCTTATACATTGAAAAATGTAGCTTATAACAATATCTACAATAAACAACTGCTGCAACTCTTCTAAAAATTTATTTTTTATTTTCATTACAATTTTTAATATTTTTAAATTTGTATAATGTATTTGTTTTTAAAGGATTTTTATGAGTGAAAAAAAAATTATAATCTTTGATACAACTTTACGGGACGGTGAACAAGCTTTGCAAAGCTCTTTAAGTCTTAATCAAAAATTACAAATTGCCTTAGCTTTGGAAGATTTGGGCGTAGATGTTATTGAAGCCGGTTTTCCCGTCTCTTCACCGGGTGATTTTGATTCTGTTCAAAGCATAGCAAAAAATGTAAAAAATTCCATAGTATGCGGATTGTCTCGAGCAGTAGATAGAGATATTGATGCGTGTTATGAAGCTTTAAAGGTTGCACAGAGATTTCGTATTCATACTTTTATTGCTACCTCAACTTTACATATTAAGGACAAGCTTAAGAAAGATTTTAGCGAGGTTTTAGCTATGGCTGAAAAAGCGATTAAACGAGCAAGAACATATACTGATGATGTTGAATTTTCCTGTGAAGATGCTGGCAGAACACCAATTGATAATTTATGTATGATAGTTGAGAAAGCTATCCAAGCAGGAGCGAATACAATTAATATCCCAGATACTGTTGGCTATACTCTGCCTTATGAATTTGGTGAGATTATAAAAACGCTCTATAACAAAGTTCCAAATATAGACAAAGCTGTTATTTCTGTGCATTGCCATAATGACTTAGGAATGGCTACGGCTAATAGTCTTTCGGCAATTATGCAAGGAGCAAGACAAATTGAGTGTGCTATGAATGGACTTGGAGAAAGAGCTGGAAACTGTGCTTTAGAAGAAGTTGTAATGGCTATCAAGACAAGAGCTGATTATTTGCAAGGTTTTTATACAGATATTATTCATCACAATATCGCTAAAACTTCCAAACTTGTTGCATCTCTTTGCAATGAAGCTGTGCCCGCACATAAAGCCATAGTAGGAAGTAATGCCTTTTCTCATAGTTCAGGCATTCATCAAGATGGAGTGCTTAAAAATAGAGAGACTTATGAGATTATGACTCCTGAAAGCATAGGACTAAATGAAAATAGAATGCTAATGACAGCACGAAGTGGCAGGCATATGATAAAAACTTGTCTTGACACTTTAGGATATAATGAAAATACTTATAATTTAGACGATGTATATGCACGGTTCTTAAAACTTGCGGATAAAAAAGGGCAAATATATGAGTATGATTTAGAAGCATTGATGTTTTTAAGCTGGGATTTACAGGAACACAATCATTTTGAACTTGAGAACTTAAATGTTATTAGTGGCGGTAGAGGCATTATTCCCACCGCCTCTGTACAATTGCGTATAAACACGCAGTTGCAAACAGAATCAAGTACAGGGAATGGACCTGTGGAAGCTGTGTTTAATTGTATTACAAGATTGACTCAAATAGAATGCAAGTTAATTCATTATGCTATTAGTGCTAAGGGTTCTGGAGTAGATGCACAAGGGCAAGTTGATGTTGATGTGGAATTTAGGGGAAGAAAATTCCACGGCAGAGGACTTTCAACCGATGTTATAGAATCTTCAGCACAAGCCTTTGTAAGCGTTTTTAATGCTTTGCATAAGGCGTTAATGATAGAAGATGCAAAAAGGAATGAAAAGTGAATTCATATAAAATAGCCGTTTTAGCAGGAGATGGTATAGGTCCTTCAGTAATGAAAGAAGCTTTGAAAGTTCTTGAATTTGTTTCAAAAAAGTATCAATTTGAACTTGCCTTTCACTATGCTCTTGTTGGTGGTGCAAGTATTGATAAATACGGAGTGGCTTTAAGTGAAGAAACTGTAAGGCTTTGTGAGGATTCTGATGCGATTTTATTTGGCTCTGTCGGTGGTCCAAAATGGGATAATTTGCCGGTAGAGCAAAGACCCGAGAGGGCTTCTTTGCTTCCTTTGCGCTCACATTTTAATCTTTTTGCGAATTTTCGTCCGGCAAAAATTTATCAAGGTTTAGAACATTTATCGCCTTTAAAAAATGAAATTGTACAAAAAGGAGTTGATATTTTATGTATAAGGGAGCTTACCGGTGGTATTTATTTTGGTGAGCCACGAGGTATTAAAGATGAAGGAAATACAGCATTTGATACAGAAATTTATTCTCGCCAAGAAATTGTAAGAATTGCTCATATAGCTTTTAAAAGCGCAAGATTGAGGGCTAAAAAAGTAGTTTCTATTGACAAAGCAAATGTTTTGCAAAGTTCAGTTTTATGGCGTAAAGTAGTAGATGAGGTGGCAAAAGAATATGAAGATGTGAAAATAGAACATATGTATATTGATAATGCTACTATGCAGCTTCTTAAGAATCCAAGTGTCTTTGATGTTGTGTTGTGTAATAACATTTTTGGCGATATTTTATCAGATGAAATGGCTATGATCACAGGTTCTATGGGTATGCTTCCTTCGGCGAGTTTGAATGAGAAAAGATTTGGACTTTATGAACCAGCGGGAGGTTCGGCTCCTGATATAGCTCATTTGAATATAGCAAATCCTATCGCACAAATTCTAAGCGCGGCTTTAATGTTGAGGTATTCTTTGGAACAAAGCGCAGCAGCAGATGCAATAGAAAATGCAGTAAGCAAGGCTTTATCGCAGGGAAATTATACAAAGGACTTAAATGCACAACAGTATTTATTTACAGATGAAATGGGAACTTGTATAAAAAGTTTAATGGAGGAAAAAGATGGGTAAAACTTTATATGAAAAGGTATATGAAAGCCATATAGTTTTTGAGACTGAAAATGAACTCCCTCTTTTGTATATAGACAGACATTTAATACACGAAGTTACAAGCCCTCAAGCTTTTTCTGGTTTAAAACTTTCTGGGAGAAAGATGGCACGGGCTGATTTAACTTTAGCCACAATAGATCATGATGTTTCTACAAAAAGTAGTGATTTAGAGGCGTGTTCTACACTTGCCAAAGAGCAAATTACAACATTAATGCACAATACACAAGAATTTGGAGTCAAACTTTTTGGACTTGGCGATGAAAATCAAGGCATAGTTCATATTATAGGTCCTCAACTCGGTTTTACCTTACCCGGTACAACTTTAGTGTGTGGGGATTCTCACACAGCTACACACGGAGCTTTTGGAGCTTTAGCTTTTGGAGTAGGCACTTCAGAGGTTGAGCATGTTTTTGCCACTCAAACTCTCAAACAAGCAAGACTTAAAACGATGAAGATAGATTGTAAGGGTACGCTTGCTAAAGGTGTGTATGCTAAGGATTTGATTTTATATATTATAGGCAAGCTTGGTACGGCCGGAGGTACTGGATATTGTGTGGAATTTTGTGGAGAGGCTGTAAGAGCTTTAAGTATGGAGGGAAGAATGACTCTTTCGAATATGGCAATAGAAATGGGTGCTAAGGTTGGGATGATAGCACCTGATGAAAAAACTTTTGCATATATCAAAGGAAAAGAATTTGCGCCAAAGAGTGAAGAATTCGAAAAATACTGTCAGTATTGGAAAACTTTGCAAAGTGATAATGATGCACATTTTGATAAGAGTATAGAAATTAATGCAGATGAAATTGAACCTCAAGTTACTTACGGGACAAATCCAGGTCAAGTTATTTGTGTGAATTCGAAAATTCCAAAAGAGAGCGATTTTGATTCTGAAGTTGAAAAGAAGACTTTAAAAGACGCTTTAGCTTATACGAAACTTACTCAAAATCAAAATATTGATGGGGTTAGTATCGATATAGTTTTTATAGGTTCTTGTACTAATGGTCGTATAGAGGATTTTAGAGCTGCTGCAAAAGTATTGCAAGGCAAGAGAATTAATCCAAAAGTGAAAGCTTTAGCTGTTCCGGGTTCAATGTTTGTAAGAAAACAAGCTCAAAAAGAAGGTTTGGATAGAATTTTTATCGAAGCAGGTTTTGAATGGAGATTGCCGGGCTGTTCAATGTGTCTTGCTATGAATGATGATAAAGCTGAAGTTGGACAAAGGGTTGCTTCTACCTCAAACCGCAATTTTATTGGCAGACAGGGTAAAGGTTCTATAACGCATTTAATGTCTCCAGCAAGTGCAGCAGCAGCAGCAATAGAAGGTAAAATTTGCGATGTTCGTAAATATTTAGGAGAATGATATGGAAAAATTTAGCATACATACAGGCATAGCTTGTCCTTTAGACTTTGCAAATATAGATACTGACCAAATTATACCAAAGCAGTTCTTGCTTTCTGTGTCAAAAAAAGGTTTTGGGAAACATTTGTTTCACGATTTGCGTTATTTAGATGATGAAGAGAATGTTCCAAATTTAGATTTTAATCTTAACAAGACAGAATATAAAAACGCTTCTATACTTTTGACAAGAGATAATTTTGGCAATGGTTCATCAAGAGAACACGCTCCTTGGGCTTTGATGGATTATGGTATTAGAGCTGTTATAGCCCCTTCTTTTGCAGACATTTTTAAAAATAATGCTTTAGGCAATGGTTTATTGACTATTGTTCTTGCAAATGATGAGGTGCAGTGGCTTATGGATGAGCTTGAAAGAAGTGAAAATAAACAGATGACAATTTCTCTTATCGATAAAAAACTTTCTTTTTCTGGGAAAGAATTGTACTTTGATTTGGATGATTTTCATAGAAATTGTTTGTTAGAGGGGCTTGATAATATAGGTTTAACTTTAAAACATCAAGAATATATTAAGGCTTATGAAGAAAAAGCAAAAAGCTTTTTGGTATAAGAATGGTGGCTCCGATTGGACTTGAACCAACGACCACTACCATGTCAAGGTAGTGCTCTACCAACTGAGCTACGGAACCTTTGGTGGAGCATAGCGGGCTCGAACCGCTGACCCCAACGCTGCCAGCGTTGTGCTCTCCCAGCTGAGCTAATGCCCCTTGTAAAGAATTATGCCCTAGTTTTGCTTAAAATTTATTATGGCAGAGAGGAAGGGATTTGAACCCTCGAAAGCTTACACTTTACACGTGTTCCAGACGTGCTCCTTCGACCGCTCGGACACCTCTCTATTTTTAAGTAATTATAACAAAGTAAAGCTTTAAGATATATTTGAAAAAACAAGCTTTGTTTTTGAATTTAAAAAAGTTTTTAGTAAGTAAAAGGTATAATCTAAATTTTCATTAAGTCAGGGTAGCTCAGCTGGTTAGAGCGCTGGTCTCATAAGCCGGAGGTCGGGAGTTCAAGTCTCCCCCTTGACACCAAACTAATTTTCAATATTCGCTCAATAAACAAATAAAGTTTTAAAAAAATGTCAAGGCAAGAAACACTCTCAAGGGAGTGTTGGAAAATTTTAATGCTCTAAAGCAGTGCTGATTCCTATCCCGCTTTGTGCTCTAAAATCTTGAGTGTTAAAGCCTTTTTTATCTATTTGGGAACGTTTTGAAGTGTCAAGTTTTGAGATGAGATAAATTAAAATAAAAGTTAGAGGCATAGAAAATAAAGCAGGATGGTCGTATGGGAAAATGGCTTCGCTAAAACCGAAACTTTTTATCCATATGCTAGGACTTAAAATCACCAAAGTTACAACAGTAATAAGACCTATAAGTCCTCCCCAAAAAGCCCCTTTTGTTGTGAGATTTTTCCAATATAAACAGAGTAAGAGTATAGGAAAATTAACACTTGCAGCGATTGCAAAGGCAAGTCCAACAGTAAAAGCGACATTCTGTTTTTCAAAAATTATACCTAGAAAAATAGCAGCTATGCCTATACAAATTGTGGCAATTTTTGTTATTTTTAATTCATCTTTAGATTCGCACTTGCCGTCTTTGATGACATTGACAAATAAATCGTGGCTAATAGCACTTGCTCCTGATATTGTAAGACCAGAAACCACAGCAAGTATGGTTGCAAAGGCAACAGCTGAAATAAAACCTAAGAAAACGCTTCCGCCTAAAACATCAGCTAAAACGACAGCTACCATATTTGAAGCACCATTAAAAGTCCCATCTGCATTTGTATAATTTGGATTTCCAAGCAACAAGGCTATGGCTCCAAATCCTATAATAAAAGTAAGAATATAAAAATATCCTATAAAGGTTGTAGCCCAAAAGGCTGACTTTCTTGCTTCTTTTGCGTTTTTTACTGTAAAAAATCTCATAAGAATATGAGGCAAACCGGCTGTTCCAAACATCAAAGCAAGTCCTAGTGAAATTGCTGAAATGGTATTAGGTAAAAATGTACCGGGTCCCATTATTTTTTCACCACTTGGATGGTTTTGAATAGCTTGAGAAAAATACAAAGCAAAATCGAATTTTGTTAAGTAAAGCACCATAAAAGCCATAAAACTTGCTCCACTCAAAAGCAAAATGGCTTTTATGATTTGTACCCAAGTCGTTGCGTGCATACCTCCAAAGGTTACATAACATACCATTAAAATTCCTACTAAAATTACTGCCCAAGAGTATGGCAAACCAAAAAGCAGCTGTATCAGCTGTCCAGCACCGACCATTTGAGCGATCAAATAAAAAACGATAACGCTTAGAGCTGAAATTGCAGATAAAATGCGTATAGGCTTTGAATCTAATCTATATGCAGTAATGTCTGCAAATGTGAATTTTCCTAAATTTCTTAGTTTTTCTGCGATTAAGAATAAAACTATAGGCCAGCCAACTAAAAAACCTATAGAATAAACAAGTCCATCAAAGCCATTGAGAAAACATAGGGCAATGATTCCTAAAAAGCTTGCCGCACTCATATAATCACCAGCAATAGCCACTCCATTTTGAAGTCCTGTTATATTTCCTCCGGCAGTGTAAAAACCTGCTCTAGATTTGCTTTTTTTACTTGAATAATAAGTGATTAAGAGTGTTGCAATGACAAAAGTTATAAACATAGCTACGGCAGTGTAATTAATTGGTGCTTGCTCTATTTGTGTGCCTAAATCAAGTCCAGCCGCAAAAACAAAATGTATGAAGGAAAAGAAAAATACTAAAAATTTCATTTGAGATCCTTATAGTCGATTTGACCGTTTTTAAGCTCTTCCAAGATATTTGTATTTTCTAAATTTGCAAGGCTTTCTTCTTGTTCTTTATCAAAAGAATAATTTGCTATAAAAGTATAGATTCCTGTTGCAATAATGCTTAAAACGATTAAAAATATTCCCCACATAATCCCAAATGTTATAGAGCTTGGTCCAAGCCTGTATGCAAGAATTTCAGGGAACAATCCTATACCTAATACAAAAAGATAATAAAAAACAAGTATAATTGCAGATAAGAATAAAGAAATTTTGTTTCTAAATGAAACAAAATCTTTAAATCTTAATACAGCGTTTTTTTGTTTGTCGCTTAAATTCATAGAAGAGCTCCTTAAAGATGATATTTTGTAGAATAATATAACAAAAATTTTTAGAATTTCTTTTTTATTCTTGCAAAATCTCATTTAAATTAAGTTTTATATGTATATAAAAGTAACAATAAGAATGTAATGTTTCTTAAAATATACATTTAGAGGAGTATTTT
>NZ_JAPHNA010000019.1 GCF_026241315.1 Campylobacter sp. MIT 21-1684
TGAGGGAGTTTGAAAGCATTTTAGGCAAAAAAGCAACAAGAGATATAGAGTCTAACAGGCAGCTTGTTTATGAGGACTTTGAGTGAAAAGAATCGTGTTTGTAACAGGAACAAGGGCTGATTTTTCTAAGATCAAATCTTTAATGCTTAAAGTTGAAGAGTCAAAGGAATTCGAGCTTTTTGTTTTTGTAACCGGAATGCATATGAGCAAGAATTTTGGCTACACTGCACTTGAAATTAAAAAGAGTGGTTTTAAAAATATCTTTGAATACATCAATCACGATAAATACTATTCAATGGATAAAGCCCTCTCATCAACTATAGATGGTTTTTCAAAATTTGTCGCTGAAACAGAACCTGACTTAATAGTTGTACATGGTGATAGGATAGAACCTTTAGCAGCAGCTTGTGTTGGGAGTTTAAATAATATCTTAGTAGCTCATATAGAAGGCGGGGAGCTTTCAGGCACTATTGATGATAGCTTAAGGCACGCCATTTCAAAACTTTCGCATATTCATCTCGTCAATGATGAAAAAGCTAAAAGAAGACTGATGCAGCTTGGAGAAGATGAAAAGTCGATTTTTATCATAGGTTCTCCTGACCTTGAAATACTTTTTTCAAATATCGTTTCTTTAGAACAAGCAAAGCAATATTATGGCATTGAATTTGACAAATATTCCATAGTGATGTTTCATCCGGTAACAACTGAATTCACTTCTATGAAAGAACAAAGTGAAAATTTGGTTAAGGCTTTAAAACAGAGCGGAAGAAATTTCATCATTATTTATCCAAATAATGACTTGGGTTTTGAATTTATATTAAAAAGTTATGAGAGTTTAAAGACTCTGAAGAATTTTAAATTTTTTCCCTCTTTAAGGTTTGAATATTTTATCACTCTTTTAAAAAATGCAGAATGTATTTTGGGTAATTCATCTTGTATTTTAAAAGAGGCTTTGTATCTTAAAGTTCCTTCGATTTTGATTGGCTCAAGACAAAATGGTAGAGAAGGTGTCAATAAAGTGATACAAGTTAAACCAAAAAGTCATACAATACTTCAAGCTCTCAATTCAATTCACAAAACCTACCTTGAGCAAGAAAAACACATACCAATTCTTAATAGTTCAGAAAAATTTTTTTCTCATTTACAAAAAGGCACTTTTTTTACAATTTCTAGGCAAAAGATTTTTAAGGACAGGTAATGAAAATTTGCGAAAATATGCTTGGTTGCACAATAAAACATTTAGAACTTGTTGTTAATTCTCATATCATAGAGCTTTTTACAATGAAAAAAATTCAATGCCCTTTAAAAGAGGGTATGAGTATTAAAATACCTTTTAGCGGTTTCATAGAAAGTTATAGTCGAATCACTAGTACCGTGCTCCATACTATAGGTGCATATTCTTATAATCACGCTGCTTTTAACCGACCTGATATTGTAATGGGAAGGTACTGCTCTGTTTCTAATGTTCGTTTTATGAGGGATTCTCATCCTATGCATTTAATCTCCTCTTCACCCTTGATTTATGAAGAGGGCATACTCAAACAAGCGAGGACAACCCATATCGCTAATGATGTATGGATAGCTGATAATGTGCTTATTAAATCAGGTGTGAGTTTAGGGAATGGTTGTGTTGTAGGAGCAAATGCTGTTGTTACTAAAGATGTTCCAGCTTATGCTATTGTTGTTGGTAATCCTGCTAAAATCATAAAATACCGCTTTGATGAAGAAGTAAGAGCAAGACTCTTGCAGATGAAGTGGTGGCAGTACAATCTTTTAGAATTTAAAAAAATTTCTTGGAAACTTCCTATTAATGCTTATCTTGATGAGCTTGAAAAACTCATTGAAAAGAGAGAAATTCAAGCAATGAATCCAGAAAAAATATCTTTTGAAGAGCTTCAAGAAAGGGCTTTGAAAAAAGGAAGTAGCGTGAGCAATGCTTTCTTGTATGGAGCACCCTTAAGAGTGCAATCACATCTGTCTTATAAACTTGGCAAAGCGATGATAGAACATTCTAAGAGTGCTGTGGGTATATTGAAACTCCCTTTTATTCTTTTATCTGTGCACAAACAGCATAAAAAAGAAAGCATTTGTAAGAATTCAAAACTTCCTTCCCTTAACCTGTATCGCGATTATGAAGAAGCTTTGAAAATACAAAATTATCTTTCTTATAAACTTGGAGCAGCACTCATTGCTGCAAAGAAAAGAGGATTCTTTATGGGGGGGGGGGATTGTGAAATTTCTTTTTTACGATGTGCCTAAGTTGAAAAAAGAATTCAAAAAAGGTAAAAAGAAATGAGTTATAGTATTAGAATTTGTAAAGAAAACGAGTATGCAAAATTGCTTGAATTTATAAAGCACCATTGGAATGAAAATCATATTTTTGTTCAATCAAAAAAAATGCTTGATTTTCAACATTTAGATACAAAAAGGAAAACATATAATTTTATAGTCGCTCATAATCAAAACACAGGACAATTTGATGCTCTTTTGGGTTTTATTCCTTTGAACTTTTATGATGAAACTTTAGAGAATAATGATTTTTGGCTTGCCCTGTGGAAGGTGAAAGAAGAATGCAAAAAAGAAGGTATAGGATTGAAACTTCTTTTGTATTTTCACCAGAATTTTCAACCAAATTCTGTTGGGGCCATAGGAATTAGCGCGGCGGCTAAGAAGTTGTACAAGGCTTTTAAATGGCATACAGGTACTTTGGAACATTTTTACATTAAAAACCAAACAATGACAACTTTTACATTAGCTCATTTGATTCAAAATCCAGTTTTTTTGACAGATGATACTTTAGAATTTAAAAATGTCTCCTTAGAGAATATACAGAATATATTTTCATTATACACTCCTAAGAAGAGTGTGAATTTTTTTCTTAATCGTTATGTAAAACACCCTTTTTATAAGTATCAGATTTGTGGGATTTTTCGTCGTAAAAAACTTCTTAGTCTTTTCGTATTTAGAAAAATAGAAGTCAATGGGGATTGTTGTCTTAGGATAGTTGATTGGCTTGGGGATTTTGTTGCAAAGTGTTGGGGTCATTTTTTGAATTTGCTTTTAGAATACAATGCTCAATACATCGATTTTCTTTGTTATACAAACGCAAAGGAATTGGTTATGCAAATGGGCTTTGTTTTAAAAAATGAAAATGAAATAGTGCCAAATTATTTCGAACCTTTGTTAAAAGAAAACAAAGAGCTCGAATTTGCTTACAAAAGCAAAGAAATGCCATATATGATTTTTAAAGGCGATAGCGACCAAGACAGACCAAATTTAATTAAGGAGTAAAAATGCAAAAACAAATTGAAAAACTTATTTTTGAAGCTTTGAAAAATGTAGGCGATGAACTTGAAAACGAAAATTTAAAAAATCCAAACTTAGAAACTAAAATTTATGGAACTGGAGGGGAATTGGATTCTTTATCTCTTGTGAGTTTTATCGCTGATTTAGAACAAATGTTAAGTTCTTTAGGTATTGATATTGTTTTAGCTGATGAGAGGACAATGAGTGCAAGAAACTCACCTTTTAAAGATGTAGCAACCCTTACTCAATACATTCTCAATAGAGGTCAGGAAAATGGGTAAAATCATTGTTATAACAGGCACGAGAAAAGGTATTGGCAAGTATCTGAGCGAGTATTATTTGCAACAAGGTAACATAGTGTGCGGTTGTTCGCGCTCATCTGCAAGCATACAAAATGGAAATTATCGTCATTTTGAACTTGATGTGAGTGATGAGATGGCAGTTGTGAATATGATTAGAGCTGTTAAAAAAGAATTTAATACCATAGATATTTTACTCAATAATGCAGGAATAGCTTCAATGAATCATATCTTAACCACTTCGTATAAAACGGCGCAAAATATCTTTAATACAAATGTTTTTGGAAGTTTTTTATTTTTGCGAGAAGTAGCTAAGGTAATGATATTGCAGTCTAAAAAAATGCAAGATGTGCAAGAGTGTATGCCTTTTAGAATAGTGAATTTTTCTTCAGTTGCAACTCCACTAAGATTGGAAGGTGAAGCTATTTATGCTGCTTCTAAAGCTGCTTTGGTTTATTTTACTCAAATATGTGCTAAAGAATTGAGTGAATTTGGTATTAGTGTCAATGCTGTTGGTCCAACACCTATACGTACTGATTTAATCAAAAATGTTCCACAAGAAAAAATGCAAACTCTTTTACAAAAACAAGCGATTAAACGTTTTGGAACTTTTGATGATGTGTTGAATGTAATTGAATTCTTTTTAAATAAAAGAAGTAATTTTATCACAGGTGAAGTGATTTATTTGGGAGGAGTAAATGGCTAGATTCTCTCATCCTTTTTTATTAAAGCTTGAAGGTTTTGACCCAAATGCACTCTGTTTAATTAAGCAAGAACAAAGATTCACTTATGCCGAACTTTTAAGTGCTGTTGATGAGGCTTTACAAACTATACAAATTTTAGAGAGCGGTAGTGTTGTGGCTGTGTATGGGGATTATGACTTAAGTACTATAGCTATGATTCTTGCTCTTGCAGAAAAAAAACATATTGCTGTTGTTTTATTTGCAGCAGATGATAAAAGTTGTAGTCTTATTGTATCCTCTTATATTAAAGAAGGGCAAGTGGAATATGTCTATTTTCAAAAAAAGCTTTATGCGCTTGAAAAAATCAAGGAAAAACATTCCTTTATTGTAAAATTGCGAACGCAAAATCACAGCGGTCTTGTACTCTTTTCAAGTGCAAGCACAGGAAAACCTAAAGCTATAGTACATAATCTTGATACACTTTTGCAAAGCTATCTTGATAAGAAGAGCAAAAAACTTCATATTTTGCTTTTTTTGATGTTTGATCATATAGGTGGTATAAACACGCTTTTTAATACCTTAAGTATGTGTTCTTGCGGAGTTGTTTTGAAAAACCGAAAAGATATTCAAGAGTTGGCTTTTTGCATACAAGAATATAAAATCTCTTTACTTCCAGCTAGTCCAAGTTTGCTGAATCTTTTGTTACTTTCTAATGTAAAAGAATGCTTTAATCTTGATTCTTTGCGTATTATTACTTATGGTACAGAAAGAATGCCTCAAACTCTTTTGGACAGACTTAAAAGTTACTTTCCTAAAGTGAAATTTCATCAAACATTTGGGACGAGTGAAATTGGAATAGCTCAAACGAAAAGCAAAGATAATGCAATTAAAATAGAAGGAATGGAGTATAAAATCGTTAATGATGAACTTTTTATTAAATCTCCAATTCAAGCTTTAGGATATCTCAATGCTGATAATTGTGTTTTTGATGAAGAAGGTTATTTTGCCACAGGTGATTTAGTACAAAGTTTTAATGAAAATGGGCAAGAATATTTGACAATTATAGGTAGGAGTAAAGAGCTTATCAATGTTGGAGGTGAAAAGGTTGTACCCGGTGAGATTGAAGAAGTGATTTTACAAATGCCTGAAGTTCTTGATTGTTTAGTTTATGGCGAAGCAAATGCTATTACAGGGCAAAGTGTTAGTGTTGATCTTGTGCTTGATTCTCAAAGTGAGCTTTGTAATTTAGAACTTAAAAAACGTGTAAGAGCTTTTTGCAAAAACAAACTTGCTGCTTTTAAAATTCCAAGTAAAGTGCAAGTGGTAAAAACTCTTAATATAAGCGAACGGTTTAAGAAAATAAGGAAAAGCAGATGAAAACTCTTATGTATCATTATGTACGTAAATCGCAGAAAAAATTTCCATTTTTTCGTTATTTGGAAGTGGAAAATTTTTGCAAACAGCTTGAGTATTTTCAAAAAGAATTCGGTTTTGTAAGTTTTGATGATTTTATGGAACTTTGTGAAAATGTAAAATATTTTGAAAAAATACGAGGTAAGGTCCTACTGACTTTTGATGATGGATTTAAAGATCACTATGATTTTGTTTTACCTGAGCTTTTGAAAAGAGGACTCTTTGCTTGTTTTTTTGTTTCAACTGGAGTGTATGAAAGGCATAAAGCTTTAGATGTACACAGAATTCATCATTTGTTAGGCTTGACAGGGGGGGGGGAATTAATGCCTCAAGTATATAAAATACTTGATAAAAGTATGTTAGAATCACAGGAAATAGACAAATTTACAGGGAAAATTTATACACAACAAGATAATGATACTTCTACCTTAGAATTTAAAAAGCTTTTTAATTATTTTATTAAATATGAATTTAGAGAGTACCTTTTAGATGAACTTGTAAAAGTGTTTTCAAGTGATGAAGAAATTTTTAATGGATTGTATATGAATGAAGAAGAGCTTTGTACCTTAGTAGATGAAGGTATGATTGTAGGATCTCATTCTAAATCGCATTTTGTTTTTTCAAAACTTGGTGAAAAGGAGCAAAGTTTGGAAATTAAAGATTCATTTGATTTCTTGGAAAAGCTTTTAGGAAGATTGAAGGTGAAAATCTTTTGTTATCCTTATGGAGGTTTTCATACTTTCACTGCTTTTACAGAGCGGTTTTTGAGTGAATTTGGCGTTACCTTTTCTTTTAATGTACAAAGCAAAGATACAAGTTTGCTTGATTTGCAAAACAGACCACAAGCCTTGCCAAGATACGATTGTAATGAATTTGCCTTTGGAAAATCAAATTAAGGAGAAAAAATGATTGAAAGATTTGGTAAAAGTTTTGATAATAAAGCTGTTTTAAGGACTTCATCTTGGATAAAGACTCAAAGTAAAGAGGCAAGAAAAAAAGCCTTGCAATTTTCAAAAGAAGAAAGAAAAGAGCTTCGAGCTTGTCCTATGTGTGAGAGTACAGAATTAAGCGAATTTGTTGTAGTGTATGATTTTCTTTATTGTCAGTGTCAAAATTGTGAGAATCTTTTTTTGAAAAATCCTTTAAAAGATACAGCAAAGCTTTATACTAATGATGGCAAGAAAAGTTCTTATGAAATGTACTTAAGTGATGAAATCTTTGAAAGAAGACTCAAACTTATAGCCCAACCTAAAGTGCAATTTATTAGCGATGTAGCAAAAAAATACACACAAGATAAACAATGGCTTGATATTGGAAGTGGGGGTGGAGAAAATCTTTTTGCAGCAAAAAAATTAGGTTTTAGAGTATCAGGTTTTGAATCAGATAGTAAAGCAGTCGCTTTTGCAAATAGAAAGCTTGGACGAGATGTTGTAAGAGAAGGATTTTTAGATAGTACAAATTGTGATAAAGCTCTTTTACATTCCATTAAAAATGCTAATGTAATAAGTTTTTTTAATGTTTTAGAGCATTTAGATAATCCCAAAGAAACCTTAAGTTTTTTAGGAAAAACAATGCGAAAGAAAAGCCTTCTTGCCATAGAAGTACCAAGACACCCTTCTTTAGCCTCTTATGCAAATTTCTTAGCACCAAATCGAGTGTATAGGCATTTGATTCCACCTTTTCATTTGAACATTTTTAGCGAGAAAGCCTTAGAACTTGCCTCTAGGGGGGGGGGATTGAGCTGTGTAGCTAAATGGACTTATGGACAAGGTTTTATGGATATGATACACGCTTTTAAAGAGTATGAAAAAAACGGGGCAATGTATGAAAAAATTTCCTTACTTTCAAATAGCATTCAAGCTCTTATCGATGAAAATGGTTTGGCAGATTTTTTACTCATTGTTTTACAAAAAAAGTAAAGGATAGAAATGAAACTTAACAGCTTTGATACAGAAAAAGCCTTTGAGTATGAAAATGGCTTTTTTATTACAGCAGATGAGAGGAGATTTGCAAAAATACTTGCACATTACAAGCTTTATGAGCAAATCATACACTTACCGGGTGCGCTTGTAGAATGCGGAGTATTTA
Source organism: Campylobacter sp. MIT 21-1684 (assembly GCF_026241315.1). Lineage (GTDB taxonomy): Bacteria > Campylobacterota > Campylobacteria > Campylobacterales > Campylobacteraceae > Campylobacter_D. Next base: position 7,790 of record NZ_JAPHNA010000019.1, read on the forward strand.
AAGGCAATTCATTTTTTGAATTGGCGCATTTTAGAAGCATACTTGAAAACGAACATTCAAGAAAACTTATAGGTTTTGATATGTTTGGAGCCTTTCCTCAAACTTCTTTTGAAGATGATAAAGAAAAAAGACAAGCTTTTATCGATGAAGCCGGAGAAGCTATCGCTAAAGCAGAGCTTGAAAAAGCAATGGAGTATAAAAATATCAGAAATTATGAGCTTATACAAGGTGATATTACTGAAACTGCGCCACAATATTGCAAAAATAATCCTTGGCTTAAAATCGCTTTATTGCATATTGATACTGATGTGTATGAACCAGCAGTAAGCATACTTGAAAATATGTATGAAAGAGTCGTAGGGGGGGGGGTAGTGATTTTTGATGATTATGGTATTTTTGCTGGTGAAACTAAGGCTGTTGATGATTTTATAAAAGATAAAAAAATCAAACTTCAAAAATTTCCTTTTTTGCACAAGCCTAGTTTTTTTATAAAAGAATAATAAAGGATGAAAAATGCCAAAAAAGAAAGTTGTTTTGCTTGGTGCAAGCAACAGTTTGATCAAAAATGGTCTTTGCAGTGGTTTGAGGGAGAATGATGAGTTTGACATAATCAATCTTGCATTAGGTGCTAGTTCTTGTACCCAAAATCTCTATGAAGCAGTGCGCAACAGAAGGATTTTAGAAGAGGCTGAACTTATCATTACTGAATCGAATGTAGTGGATATTAATCTTTCAGGCGATGCTAGTATGAATTTTACTTTAGAGTTATTTTATAGAAATGTAAATTGGCTCTATGCTTATCTTTATTTTTTGAACAAGAAAATTCTCTGTTTGATTTTGCCTCGCTTTGCAACAAACTATAAAATCATCAACAATATACATAGAAAATTGGCTCTAAAATATGGTTTTAATGTGATAGATTTACATAAATACTACGAAGAGAATAATTTACAAGAATTCCATCACAGGATGGATTCTGTACATCCTCAAGCAGGGATAATGCGTGAGCTTGGAAAGAGTATCATCAACAATTTTGCTTTGTATAAAGAACCTTTAGATTTGGATATAAAAAATGACAATCCTGTTTTTAGCATTGTAACTCCACAGGATATGAAACTTGAAAAAGGAAGTCTTGAATGTATAGAAAGAAAAAATTCCTTCTTTAACGAAACTGCTTTCAGGCTGACAAAAGAGACAAGATTAGGTTTTCCATATTGGTGTAAAGGATATTATTTGATAGCAGCACACACTTGGAATGCGAGTGATGAAAAAGGAGAATTTGGTTTGGAGCTTTCGAGAAAAACGATGTCTCAAATTGGCATCTACAATACAACAATGCGTTGTATTCATCAGGTAAATTCTTTAAATACCTTTTTTGAAATACAAAACAATTCTTTTCTCCTTGATGAAGAGAGTTTTCTTAGCGGGTATGAAAATGATGAAACAATGAAAATATATCCTACTTGGACGCATAAAGAAGCAAAAGCAACGATAGAATATTGTGATTGTATTGCTTTTTTTCTAGCTAAAGACGGCGGCAATTTTTATAATGAAAAGATCGATTTTAAAGATTTAGAAGATGAAAATGTACAAATAGAGCAGGGATATGATTTTTATGATATTATTCCTTCTATTCGAGTGTATAAAGAACTCATTGATGAATACTGTGCCCTTTTTATTCCGCGTCATACACACCATTTACGTCATAGCATTGCACTTCTTCAAAATGAACTTTCTTTGTTAAAACCAAAGGCTTCACAAAGAATTCAATCATACCTTTGCTATAAGTTAGGATTTGCAATGGTACATAATTCAAAAGGTATTTTAAACCGACTTAAACTTCCTTTTTTGTTAATGGCAATTGCTTTAGAACATAAAGCAAAACAACAAAGATATAAAGAAAGCATTGCAAAAAATCCTGCTTTAAAACTTCCTGCTTTAGAAACATTGCCTGATTATAAAGAAGCCTTAGAAATAAAAGAGCATTTAAGCTATAAATTAGGCAAAACTTTTCTTCAAAGATATAAAAACAAATGGGGGGGGGAATTGTGAAATTCCTTGTGTGTGATGTAGCCAGATTGCAAAGAGAACACAGGCAAAAAATTCAAAAAAATGCCTCTGATTAAAAACATTAAAAAGGAAGCCAATGAATTTAGCACTTATCCCAGCACGTGCAGGAAGTAAAGGAATTAAAAATAAAAATCTTTGTCTTTTAGGACAAAAGCCTTTGTTGTATTACACTCTTTATGCTGCTAAGAATGCAAAATGTATAGATACTATTGTTTTAAGCAGTGATGGAGAAGAAATCTTAGAATATGGGAAATCACAAGGGGTGCAATGTTTAAAAAGACCTAAAGAATTAGCCTTAGATGATACAACAAGCGATAAAGTCGTACTTCACGCTTTAGAGTTGTATAAAGAGTATGAAAATATATTTTTACTCCAGCCAACCTCACCTTTTAGAACAGCTTTTCATATTGATGAAGCTTTTGCAAAATTCAAAAGTCAAAATGCAAATGCACTCATTAGTGTTACACAATACGATAATACAATACTCAAAGCTTTTATGCTTGATGATAAAGGGAATTTAAAAGGAATTTGTAATAATACTTTTGCATTTTCACCGCGTCAAAAACTCCCACCTGTTTTTATGGGCAATGGGGCTATTTATATCATAAAAAGCTCACTCTTTTCTCAAAATCCTACTTTTTTACCTGAAAAAACAACATTCTTTTTAATGGATGAATACAGCGGTTTTGATATTGATACACCGCAGGATCTTCTTCAAGCACAAGCTCTTTTTACTCAAAAGAATTAAAAATTTCAAATGCATTTTTTCTTGCATACAAGTGACAGAAAAAAGTTATAATTGAAAGATTGAAAAACAAAGGATAGCTGTGCAAGAAGAGAGTCGATTTTTCTTTTTAGGTTTTCGTCTTTGGAAAAGGCATTTTATAAAGCCTTTTTTTCAAAGCCATAATACAAAACTTATTTTTATTAATTCATTGCAAGATTTCAAACATTTTACATTCAAGCCAAGCGATTCTTTTTTTATTTGGGGTATGAAAATACAAAAGGCAGAGCTTTTAGCTGCTTTGAAAATGTATAATCAATCAGACTTTCATCCTCAAATTTTTTTTGTTGAAGATGGATTTATACGATCTGTAGCTTTAGGTTCTGATCTTACGCGTCCCTTGTCTTTAGTGGTTGATAGTAAAGCACTCTATATAGACCCCTCACAACAGAGTGATTTAGAATGTATTTTACAAGAGAGTTATTTTGATGAACAGCTTTTAGCACGAGCAAAACAACTTATAACAGAGCTTACAATGGCTAAAATCTCTAAATATAATGGCTTAAAACATCAAAAGATACATTTTAAAGCCAAATCGGGACAAAAGATTATTCTTATCCCAGCTCAAGTTGAAGATGATGCTTCGATGATTTTAGGTGGTTTTGGACTTTCTACCTTAGAATTTATCCGTATAGTAAGACTTGAAAATCCAAATTCTTATCTTGTTTTTAAGCCCCATCCTGATGTCTTAAGCGGCAATCGTAAAGGACTTAAAGATGAAAAAAGCATTCTTGCATTTTGTGATGAGATTATTAAAGATGTAAGTATTGACAGTGCGATTAATGCAAGTGATGAAATCCATACTATAACCTCAACAGCCGGTTTTGATGCGCTGTTGCGAGGCAAAAAAGTATATACCTATGGTTTGCCTTTTTATGCTGGTTGGCAACTCACGATAGATAAACATCATACTCACAGACGCAAGAGAAAATTAAGCCTTGAAGAGCTTGTAGCTGGAGTGTTGATTGTCTATCCGCTTTATCTTAATCCAAAAAATAAAAATTTATGTGAAATTGAAGTTTGTTTAGCTATAATAAAGCAAATCCAACAAGATTATTTTTCAAAATTTTGGGTGAAATTCATCAGCGATAGTAGAAATTTTCTTGTAAGAAAAATTCGAAGGATTTTTAAAAAATAACAAAAAATTAATTAGGGTTTTCAAAGTTTCGTTATGGACTTAAATACAAAAATACAAATGGAATTTAGTAATAAAAATGTCGTACTCTTACAAGGACCAGTTGGAAATTTTTTTTCACGTCTGTTAAAAAAACTTCAGAAAATTGGGGCAAAGGTTTTAAAGATTAATTTTAACGGGGGAGATTTTTTTTTCTATCCTCAAGGGATTGTTTATAGAGGTTCTAAGCAGGATTTAGCACAATTTTACCGAGAATTTTTCTCTCAAAAAAACACACAGGCTGTTATTATGTATAACGACTGCCGTTTTATACATAGTACTGCTATTGCGGTAGCAAAGGATTTGGATATTGACATTTGGATTTTTGAAGAAGGATATTTACGTCCTTATTGTATCACTTTTGAACAAGATGGAGTGAATGCGAATTCAAAAATTCCTCGAGACAAGAATTTTTATCTCACCAAAAGCTTTAAAGAAGAAGTGCAAATTCAAGAAGTTCGAGGCAGTTTTAAATATATGGGCTTTTCTGCTTTTTTGTATTGGTTTTTTGCTTTTTTATTTGCTCCTTTTTTTAACAACGAGCTTCATCATCGTTCTTTAAATCCTTTTGAATTTCTTATTTGGTTGAAATCTTTGTTCTTAAAAATTGTGTATAAAATTACAGAAAAAAAGCTCAATAGAAAAATTTACACTCTTGAAAAAAAATATTTTTTAGCTATTTTACAAGTGTATAATGACACGCAAATTTTATACCATTATAAAAAAAGCATAGAAGAATTTATCAAAGAAACGATACTTTCTTTTGCCAATCACGCCAGTGCAAAATCATATCTTGTCTTTAAGCACCATCCTATGGACAGAGGGTATAAAAATTATAAAGCTTTTATTAAGACTTTAAGTGAAAAATACAATGTAGAAGGTCGTATTTTATATATTCACGATTCATATTTACCAACTCTACTTCGCAATGCTTTAGGCTGTATTAGCATTAATTCCACAGTAGGATTGTCAGCGATTTTGGAGGGCTGTCCTACTAAAATTTGTGGCGAGGCTTTTTATAATTTTGAAGGTTTAACGTATCCTAAGAAATTGCATTTTTTCTGGCGTGAGGCTCACGCGTATAAACCTGATCCCATTCTTGTATCAAATTTTAAAAAATACCTTTTACAAAACAATCAAATCAATGGCAATTTTTATAAAAATACTTTTTTATAAAAATAAATGAAACATCAATGTTTTATTACAATGAATTGGTTATAATGCTTATAAAAAGAATATATGATGAAAAGAGCAGTCTTTTACTTAGCAGGATATGATCCTAAAAGTTATAGATTTTATTATGATTTATTTAAAAAGAATTTGCACTCTTATTCAAAACGATTTTATTTTGAAGCCAAATTAAGCAAGGTGTATAAAAAACAAGATTTTATTTCTTGGGATATTGAAAGTGCTAATGCTCAAACAACCTACACTTTTTTAGCGTGGAATGATATAGTTAAAAAAACTTGGTCGTATAGTTTTATTGATGCTTTAAAAGACTGTTATAGTTTTTTTCGCATTTATATCATTACAGGACTTTCTTTCAAATTTGCTAAAGAATCACCTTACCAACTTATAACAGGGTACTATCCTTTTTTCTACATCCTTTTTTCTTTGCTTATTTCTCTAGGCTTTGCTTGTATTTTTGTCTTTATATTGCAGAGCTATTTTCCTTTGTATTTTTGTATTTTTTTCGGTTTTTTTATGGCTTTTGTAGCTCTAAAATTCTTTTTTCGATTTGGAAAAAAACTTGCTGTTTTTTGGATAGCACGTATTTGTAGCTTTTGTGGAAATTGGCGGAAAAATAAAAAGGGTGAAATTGAACAGAGAATTAATGTTTTTGCAAAAACAATTTTGAATGCTTTGGATACAAATGATGAGCTTATTCTTATCGCCCATAGTGTTGGAACTATACTTTGTATAGAACTTTTAGAAAGAATTTTACAAGAAAATTCGCATATAGTAAAAAAACTTAAAATTTTAACACTTGGAGAATGTATTCCTCTTACAAGCTACCAAAAAAAAGAACAAGAATTTAGGATGAAACTTGAATTTATTTCACAATTTAATTTAAAATGGTATGATTACACCTCAATAATTGATGGGGCGTGTTTTCCACAGGTGGATTTTTTTCGTACAAGCGGAGTTGAGCCAAAATTTACCCCTGTATTTTACTCCGCAAAATTTCACACTTTATATGAAAAAGAGCGGTATAAAAAAATCAAAAATGATAAAAACAAAGCCCATTTCTTATATCTTTTTAGTCCCGAAATTCAAGGTGAATATGACTTTTTTCGTTTTGTTTTAGAGGAAAAATTTTTAGAGGAAAAGATTACAAAATGAGTGGATGCCCCTTTTACCCAAAACCTTACAAAAATAAAGCTTCTACACTTCTAACTTTCTTACTGAAAAGACGTTCTTGGCTTGATGGACTGTATGAGCGAAGTTATAAAATGCAAACAGGCTATGTCAAAATGCCTAATTTTGACCTTTATGTTATTAATGATACCAAAGAAGTCAGAAGAATGATGGTTGATGAGGTGAGAGAATTTCCAAAAAGTGCTTTATTGCACGAGCTTTTAAGTCCTCTTCTTGGAGAGAGTATCTTTACGACAAATGGAGAACTTTGGAAAAAGCAAAGAGAGCTTTTGAAACCAAGTTTTGAATACACTCGTATCAGTAAAGTTTTTTCCCTTATGAATGAGGCAGTAACCGATATGATGAAAAATTTAGAGAGCTATGCTGATGATGAATTTGTGGAAGTGAATGAGATTATGACCTTTGTAACGGCTGATGTTATTTTTCGTACTATTATGTCGGCAAAACTTGATGAAAAAAAGGGCAAGGAAATTCTTAATGCTTTTACAGTTTTTCAAGAGCAGACGACACGTACGGCTATGAGGACAATGTTTCGTTTTCCCAAATGGCTTTCTTTTTTTTTGGGTGAAAGAAAGAGAATTAAAGCTGGAGAGACGATAAGACAGGCTTTAAGTGCTATTATTAAACCACGTTATGAAGCAGTATGTGGTGCTGAATTTAGAGACATTTTAGATTCTTTACTTGTAGTTGTAGATTCACAAACAAATGAAAGATTTTCTTTCGAAGAAATTTTAGATCAGGTTGCTATGCTTTTTTTAGCAGGACACGAAACAACAGCAAGTTCGCTTACTTGGACACTGTATCTGCTTAGTTTGTACCCTTATGAGCAAGAGAGGGCTTATAAAGAGATACAAGAATTTATAGGAGAAAGAGAGATACAAATTGGCGATTTGAAACAATTCAAACATCTTGTGAATATATTTAAAGAATCTTTAAGATTGTATCCTCCTGTTGGTTTTTTTGCACGTGAAGCAAAGAAAGATACACAAGTAAGAGACAAATACATTAAAAAAGGTTCAGGTGTGGTTATTGCACCTTGGCTTATCCACAGACACGAAAATTTTTGGAAAGATCCTCATAGTTTTAATCCTTCACGTTTTGAAAATGAATATAAAAAAGATGCCTATTTGCCTTTTGGTATGGGAGAGAGAATTTGCATAGGGCAAGGTTTTGCAATGCAAGAATCCATTTTAATACTTGCGAGTATTTTAAGAGTGTATAAGCTTTCACTGAAAGATGGTTTTGTGCCTGATATTGTAGGTCGTCTCACTATACGTTCAGCTAATGGAATGCAAATTAAATTCAGCAAAAGGTAAAGATGAAGAGAGTAAAGGTAAAATTGCGTGCTAATTTAAGACGTAGAAAGAGGAATTTCAAAAGTGATTTAAAAGAAAAACTTGCAGGAACAATTTTACTCTGTGTCATAGTGCCTTTAGCTGTTTTAGGATATGTTTTTATAGTTATTGTTGGAATTTTTATCCAAACAAAACGAGCAAGACAAGGAGTGCGCGCACTCGATCATTTTGTGAATGCAAGTTTATTTAATGGTTATGCTTGGGAAAGTGTTTCTTCTCACGCTTGGAGAGAGAGAAATCGTAAAAAGTGGGCAAAAATTGTAATAAAAATAACAGATTTTTTTCAAAAAGATCACTGCAAAAGAGCAAATAAGAGAGAACAACCTGTTGTTGATTTCATACTTTCAAGAAATTTAGACAAGCAGACCATAGGAAAATGAGTAAAAATCACAGTTTAATGAAAGGAAAAATATGAAAGCATTAGCTCTTTTTAGTGGTGGGCTTGATAGTATGCTTGCTATGAAACTCATTACAAATCAAGGTATAAAAGTTAAGGCACTTAATATCAATATAGGTTTTGGTGCTACTACGGATAAAAGCGAGATTATGTCTAAGAGAGCAGCTATGGTTGGGGCTGAATTTGAAATGATAGATGTACGCAATTCCTATCTGCAAAAAGTACTTTTTAACCCGCAGTATGGCTATGGTAAGCATTTTAATCCTTGCATAGACTGCCACGCCTTTATGTTTAAAACAGCACTTTCTTTGCTTGAAAGTGAAAAGGCAGATTTTATCATCACAGGGGAAGTTTTAGGGCAAAGACCTATGAGTCAAAGATCTGATGCTATGGCTAAAGTCAAAAAACTTGCTTTAGATGAAGAAGATCTAATACTAAGACCTATGTGTGCAAAAAATTTACCTCTTACAAAGCCTGAACGTGAGGGTTGGGTAGATAGAGAAAAACTTGAAGGCATAAGCGGCAGGAGTCGCAAGAGACAACTTGAACTTGCCGCAAGTTTTGGACTTGAGGATTTTGAAAGTCCGGGTGGTGGCTGTTTGCTTACCTTAGAAAGTTTTGCAAAAAAGATACGTGATTTTGTTGAATTTGATTCAAATATGCAAGTGAATGACGCTCAATTATTAAAATATGGACGTCATTTAAGACTTCCTAATGGCGCAAAGATGATTATAGGTCGCAATGAGCTTGAAAATGAGCTTTTAAGGCGACTTAAAACTCCAAAATATGAAGAAATCAACCTTTTTGGTCTTATTGGAGCGTATTCTTTGGTTGATAGTTCTATTGGTGATGAGGATTTGCAACTTGCTCTTAAAATAGCTTTAACTTACACAAAAAATGAAACAGGAAAGAGTTATAAACTTGGTTTTAAAGAAGCTACATTTCAAACTGTTGCTTTTGAAGATAAAAATCAAGTACTGCCATTTTTTATCACTTAATTTTTAAAACTTGAAAAAAATGTTTTGTTATATTTCATTCCTAATTATTAAACTTTTTGGAAGTTGAAAAAATTCAATACATTCTTTTTCTTTTTTTCTCATCTGTCCTTTGTCATTTTCGTGATCATAGCCTAGTAAATGAAGCATAGCGTGGATAAAAAGCAAAGCTAACTCATCTTCAAAGCTGTGTCCAAATTCACAAGCTTTTTTTTTGGCTAAATCCGTGTTGATAACGATTGAACCTAAAGGAAGAGTATCGCTAATATTTTGAAGTGGAAAAGAGAGTACATCGGTGCTTTGATTAATGTTTCTTTGTTTAAAATTAAGAGCTTTCATCTGCTCATCATTGACAAAGACAAGTTCAACATCTTTAAGACTAAGTTTTTGAGCTATTGGTTCTAAAAAGCCACATTCATCTTCACAAAGTATCATTATAACCCTTCTTTAACAAGCATATACATTTTTTCTATCTCTTCATCATTAAAAATAGCACAATTTTTACTCTCATAAAAATTTTCAAGCTTTATTCTATTCAATTCTAATCCGAAAACACAAGGTTTATGAGAAGGCAAAAAAGCTCGTACAAGCGTAATATCTCCTTTAATTTTTTCATCACAAAGAAAACAAGAAAATTCTTTATGCAATCTTCCTTCAAATTCCAAAATTTGAAGATAAGAATCAAGAATAACTCGTTTAGGATTTTGTTTTTCAAATCTTTTTGCGCTTTCATTGACAAGTTCGAAATAAAATTCATCAATTTCACCGAGTTCTTTTAAATGTGCATACAAAAGACGGATAAATTCTTGCCATAAAAACATCTTTTCCCTGTGTAAAATCCATTGAAAACCCAAGTGCAATACATCTTTTAAACGCGGTAAAAAACGAGGATTGTCTTCAAGTGCAAAGTCTATCTTATAGCCGCTTAGTATAGTAGAATGTCTTAAGCCATAAAAACGGTACGTTCTAATAATGCTTGTTTTACTTAAAATACAAACAAGCAAGTCCTCATCTTTGACTTTTTGTGTATGGAGTATAAAACCTTGCATACTTTGCCTTAAAAAATTTTACATATTATATCTTTTTTCTAATATAAACTCACAAGTCTAAATTGTATCATAGTAGTTAATATACTATGAAAAATTATTCAAGTTTGAGAATCTCTTCATAGATTCGCTCACAATTTTTGCCATCTTTGAATTCAAAAGTACTTTGGATATTTGAGATATAAGGCTCATCTATTTTACAATCATTTGCTAAGATTTTTTCTAATGTATCTAGCAGTTCTTTTTCATTAACACAAACAGGACCAAAACCATCTCTACGGTAGTTAAAATAACCTTTTGCAAGGGTGTGTTTTTTCCAAAAATCTTTTTCATCAAATTGATAATACAGCACCCCTTTTCCTAAATATCCCATTTCAAAAGCGACTGATGAGTAATCAGTTATCATTAAGGCAGATTCTGCAAAAAGCTTTTGAAGACTTGTTTCACTTGAATGAATTAAAATCCAATTTGGAAGTGAGAAAGAATGAAGATAAGGCAGAATTTCAGGGTGGGGATGAAAAAGAATTTCATAATGAAATTGCTTACACAGCTGGGCTAGTCTCTCGCTTATCAAAAGGCTTTGATAGGTTTTAAAGTACTCACTTTGTGTGAAATCTGTATTGATTTTTCTTTGATTAAATCGTTGCATTTTCCCTGCTAGTTTTTCCCTCCAAGTTGGCATTATAAGAATTTGTTTTTTTGGAGAATATGTTTTGGCTTGATGTAAAAGATTATCGTGCCTTGCAAAACCTGTGAGTTTAATTTCTTTGCTACTAAATTTATAGCTGTTGTAATTATCTTGTATCGAATGAAATTCATTTTTTGTAGCAGTGATGAAAAGGTCTATTTTTCGTTTATTAAGCCATTTGCTGAGATTGTTTTTTGTTACACCGTGTTGTAAAAAGATAAAGTCTTTTGCCCTCAAAGTATCACCACCAAAGGCATTAAACAAATAGCTATCAATATGTGAAGATATGATTTTATCCGCTTTATGGAGGAGGTATTTAAATTTCAAAGTTGTCGGGTCGATGAGTTGAAAACCTTCTTTTTGAAGTCTTGAATAATCAGGACTTGTTTTTTTTAAGATAAAAAATTTTTGTTGTTTTGCTTGTATTTGCATTAGGTAGCGGTAGAGGTGCTCTGCATTATCATCAGCTTTGAAAGCTTTGTCACTAAAGAGCCAAATGGGTAGGTTTTTCTTTCTTTCTTTCTTTAAAGAAAACATTTTTTGGTGAATGATGTTTAAATTTTTGAGAGTTTTTTCATTGAAAATGATTTGTAGCTTTTGGTTGTTTAAAATTATATCAAGTTCAGAAGAATGTTTTTCTATTTGTATCCAAAACAAAGTTTCATAACAAAAATCTCTGTTGAAAAGTTCAATTTTTCTGATCTTTTCATAGAGAATTTCTTTTGTTTTACCATCTATTTTTAGCTCTCTTTGGAATTCTTTTTGAGTGTGAAAATACGAAATTTGAATTTGATCTTTTTTTGTGTCAAAGGCATTAATGAAAGCCTTTGTCGGAGTTTGCTGTATGCCTTTAAAACGATTTAAAATACCCATTTTATAAAAATCATCAAAATGGGTAAAATAAAAATTTTCAATATTTTTTTCTTCAATTTCAGAAAAAATCTTTTCCCAAAGCACAACTGTTCTTTGATCCTCACAAGAATACTGATTGAGAGTATCTTTTATCACCCAAAATAGATCATAAATAATGGTATTTTGAATAAAATTTGGAATACAAGCAAATTTTCTTTTACTCTTTTTGAGAAGATCAAGATAGCCTATTTCTAAAACCTGCTTAAAATTGTTTTCGTTTTTTGTATCAAGAGTGGAGCTTTTATCAATTCTTTTGCGGTAGTAAAGTTTAGAATCTTGCAAAAAAGCGGATTTTGAATGTATATTTTCAAGCAAAAATTCGTTGATGAATTTTGCATCTTCAAAATTTGGTTTTAAATCTTCATCAAAATACAAATTATGAGGAAGTTTTGAGAAATTAATAAAAACACTCATTGCCGCAAGTTGGATAAAACTTTCTAAATTAGAATTGGTGAGTACAGTTTCTTTTTCTTGGAATTTAAAATTTAAAGGGTGTTCATCTTTATAGAGTCCTTTTGGGAATTTTTTAGAAAGTTCATAATAAAAGATGATGTTTGTGCTAATCATCCCTAAATCATTATGAAGGTTTTGTTTGGTATTGAAGTCTTTTTCTTTAGTGTACCGCGTGTGTTTGTTGTAGCTATGTAAAAACCTTTCTACTTTGTATAAACATTCTCTGTCTAAGAAATCATCAGGGTCTGTAAAACCTAACCATAATTTTTGCAAATTTTTCTTTGTATCTTTTGAATCGGTGCAAAGCGCATAATGTTTAAATTTTTCTTGTAATTTTTTTAGTTCTTCTTTGCTTAAAGCAGTATTGTTACAGTTTGTATCATAAAGAATACCTTTTAAAAGCTTTAATCCCAAATTCCTAGCACTTGCTTGCCCCCCATTTGTTTTGTATATATAGCTGATGTTGTCAGGAAATTTTTTTTGGTATCTTTTAATAATAGAGCTTGAATTGTCTGTACTGCCATCATCTATGCAAATAAGATGTATATTGTTTTTAAAATCAAGTCTTTGGTGGATAAAGCTTTCGAAGTAATCCTTGAGGTATTTTTCTACATTATATACCGGTGAAATAATTATAAAATAATAGTTTGATTTGTATTTTTTAGGTTTGATTTGGCTGTAGAGTTTTTGAAGGTAGATCTTAGAAATACCATTGATGAGAGTTTTTAGAAAGTTCTTATTGTGCGCAGAAAGCCTTAGCATTTATAATCTTCTTAAAAAAAGCAAAAAGCTCTCAACACTGAAAATTTTTGGTTTATAACTATCAAAAAGCACAGCGTATTTGCTAATTGGAATTTGGTGTTTTTCGCAGAGTTGTTCATAGAGTTGGAGTAAAGAATCGCCTTTTGAAATGTTTGTTGTATCGAGTTGAATTTTTTCTTGCAAGAGTTGTGAGTTTTTTGCATATTGTCTAAAATATCCTCTTAGTCTATTTCTTCCGTGATAAAGGTGGAAAGCGACTTTTTTTTCGAAAAAATATGGCAGACAAAGGACACTAAGATATTTTCTAAAGCCTTCGCAAAGTAAAGGAGCTTTATAAAATTGGTTAATCATTAAATCTTGACTCGGTAGGATAGCTTTATGAAAAAGAGCAAGTTTTATCATAAATTCAAAGTCCTCGCCACCTCTTCCTATAAAATCCTCATCAAAGCCACCAATTGTAAAATAATCTTTCCTCTTCATAAAAATAGCTCCACCGCTTGGTGAAGCAAGACTAAGAAATAAATCTTTTCTAAAGTCTATAAATTTATCAAACATTTGCTCTCTGCTTTGTTTAAAAACATACCGAGAGCCTTTTTGGCTAAGATAGATACAAGGCAGAATAATAAAAGGCTTCTTGTGGCTTTTGAGTTCGGCTATACAGAGATCGCTTAAAGCTTCATCATAGAGATAATCTACATCAACAAGATAAATGTATTCGCAAGTGCATTGTTCAACTGCTCTGTTTCGAAGTAAGGCTTGAGAGATTAGTCGTGTATAAAATTTTCCTGATGCAAGTTTGACATTGGGTTTTTTTTGAATTATTTTTTTGAGATAGTAGTCAAAGATACTCCCTCTGTCGTTATGTCCAAAGACTATTTCTACTTTATCACTTGATCTTTTGAGTATACTTTTGACTTTTTTTAAAATATCAATGGGTCTTAAGTCTAAATCTATGGGGATTATAACACTGTATTGCATCATTTTTTAGAGTTTGCCGATGGCAAAGAGTTGGATAATTCCTACAACTTTGTCATTTTTATGGACAACAATTTCTTTAATACTATGTTTGAGCATTAATTCTTCTGCTTGCGTTGCCATAGCTTCACAATCGATGATTTTAGGATTATAACTCATAATTTCTTTTGCTTTAAAATCAAACCGCGGTTTGTTATTTGCTTTCAAAGCCCTTCGTAAATCTCCATCTGTAATAATTCCTACTAGTTTTTCTTTTTCTAAAACTATACAAAGTCCGAGTTTTCCACTTGTCATAATACTTACTAAATCATTAAAATCAGTTTCTGGATGCACAATAGGAAGTTTTTCTGATACCATTACATCGCTTACTTTTGTTAAAAGCTTGCGTCCCAAACTTCCTCCCGGATGAAAGAGAGCGAAGTCATTAGGTTTGAATTTTCTTGCCTTCATCAAAGCCGCAGCTATAGCATCTCCCATAGCCAAACTTGCAGTTGTTGAAGACATAGGAGCAAGTTGTAAAGGACAAGCTTCTTTTTCTACACTTATGTTAAGTATGAAATCTGCTTGTTTTGCAAGAGTTGATTTTGTATTACCACTCATTACAATAAGAGGAATTGTACGTCTTTTTATCGCGGGGATAATCTTTAAAAGCTCTTCTGTTTCTCCTGAATTGGAAATGGCGAGTAAAACATCATTTGGAGTGAGCATTCCTAAATCTCCGTGCAGGGCTTCTCCCGGATGCATAAAAAAGCTCGGAGTTCCTGTACTTGCTAGAGTAGCAGCAATCTTTGCTGCTATATGCCCACTTTTACCCATTCCGCTTATAATACAGCGTCCTTTAATTTGAAGTATTAATTCAATTGCTTTAGTGAAATTTCCATCTAAATTTGAAGCCAAATGCAAAATACTTCCCGCTTCTATTTCAAAAACTTCTTTTGCAATTTTAAGTGCATTCATTGACAGCCTTAAAGTTTGAGTACAACATTCGTTGCGATAGCAATTTGATACAAAATTTGTGTAAGTATTGAAAAAATTTGCAGATTTTCACTTTCTATTTTTGGAAGTACGAGTACTGAATCTCCCGGTTTCATTTCTATACTTGAACGGTATTTTTCAGCCTTTCCATTTGTTCGTATAACCAAAATTTTAGAGGTATCAGCTCTTTCAGAAAGACCTCCTGCAAGATTAATATAGTATTTTAAACTTCCTCTTTGAGTATAAACAAAAGCACCGGGTAAAGCAATTTCACCTTGTACAATCACAAGATTATTTTTACTTGGGATATTGATAGTATCTTTGTCTTCTAAAACTATGTCTTTATATGATTTAACATTATCAATAACGATTTGTCCTTTTGGTTGTACCTGTTTGGCTCTTTGAATAAATTCAAGTATTGTTTTTGCTTGATTTGCACGAATTGAAGCCCCTTGAGCTGTTGCAGAAGTACTTGTTAAAGCTAAGGTTTCAAGCTCTTTCAATCCAGCATTAATAAGCTCTTTTTGTGTCCTTGCAACGCTTTGTCTGAAAATTTGCAAAGCATTCATATTGGACTGTGTATTCGGTATAATGAGTCGTGAAATATCTTCTAAGGTTGTACCTTTTTTTACAACTAGGGTTTTTGGTCCATTATGTTCGCCGTTAATACTAATGCTAATTTCATTAGAGGCATATTCCGGGTCAAATTTCACTTCATCGGCAGTTCTTAAAATTATTTTATTAAATTCTGATTTGTTATAGGCAGTAACTTTTAAGGTATGTTCTTCCCCATAGCTTCGCACCACCGCATTTGTAACTATCGGTTTTGCTCCTGAAATCCTTGCCAAGTCGCTTAAATTTTTTATATCGTTGCCAAGTTCAAAACGAAAGGGTTTTTGGACATCTCCACTTACAAAAACATATTTTTGTACATTTTCAACTAAAATAACATCCCCGCTACGAAAAGGGAAGAGTTCCATTTGTCCTTTGAGGAGAAAATTGTATAAATCTATTTTTTTAATTACAATGTTGTTTCTAAGTATCTGTATATTTCGAAAACTGCCATATTCTAAATTTATTCCTCCTGCTTTGTCAAGATATTGAATAATAGAATCAGAGCTTAATCCTTGATACAATCCGGGCGCATTCACGCTGCCTGTTACAAATACACTAACATTTTGATAAGCATTCATATCAGCATAAACGAAAACATTATTTTTATAAATTTTTTTCACTGCTGCTGTGATAACTGAAACTAAAGCACTGTTTTTTACACCTAAGAGATTGATGGCTCCGACTTTAGGGATAAAGATATTGCCTTGAGAATCAACAGATACAATTTGACTCAATTCAACAGCTCCCCACATTTTAAGACTGATTTGATCTCCTACTGCAATCTTATAATCAGGATTATAGACTCTTTGAGTAAAATCCTTAAAATTACCATTAAAAAGATGGGCTCCAAATATAGGAAATCCATTCGAAGAAGTGCTTGTATTATTTTCTGTGTTTATCGGTGTTGTTAGATTTGTGTTTTCATCAATAGAATTCTGCACCGCAGTAATTTGTGAAGTATCTACTGCTCCAAAGGCAAAAATAAAACTTAAAAATACAATAAATACATTCTTCATTTTTTAGTATTTATGCTCCTCTATAATGATTCTGATAAATTTAACAATACCAAAAAGCAAAGATAATATCATAAATGCGGTCAAAATATTATAAATTTTTTCGGGATATTTTGCACTTTGTGGTATATCTGGATTTTGTACAATGACAAGTTGTTTTATCTTTCGTATCGCTTCTATCCTTGCACTTTCATAAGCCTTTAAAGCTGCTTCGTAAGCACTTTGAGCAAAACTTGCTTCTATGGTTAAATTTTGAAACTGGGCTCCAAGCTCGTTGAGTTTTTGAGTAGGATTATCAGCAGAAATTTTAGCCTTTTCTCGTGTTAGCTGTTTTTTTAAAGCTACAATTTCTGCTTTTAAAGCTACAATTTCTGGAGCGCTGTCGTTCATATAGCTTTGAAGAGTAAGAAGTTTTGCTTCTCTTTGGGCAAGGTTTGCTTCAAGTTGTCCTACTAAATTGGCTTTCGTTTCAGCTTGTTTTAAAGGGTCAAAAACTCCATATTTGTTTTGAAAAGTTATGAGTTTGTTTTGGGCTTGTTGGTATCTTTGTTTGTATTTTAAAACTTCATTTTCAGCAAAAGCCATTTGCTCTCTTGCATTTTTATGCGAAATTTCATTGATAAATCTTTCACTCTCTTCCATAATGCTTATAGCTATTAAATGGGCTGAATTTGGTGTAAAGCCTTCCACATTTACATTTAAAAGTCCTGTTTTATCATCAATGTAGGTTTTTACACGATTTCGAAAATATTCTAAATAATACTCAAAAGAATTCCAATCCCAAATACTATAAGCTAAGTCAGTATGTTGTTCCTGATAGAGCTTTCGAAGATTGATTCTTTCATCAAGAATTTTTAACATATCAGAAGAATGAATATAGCCTTGTAAATATTTTAAATCTTCATTAGAATTTGAAGAGCTTGAAAGTAAAGAGAGTAATCCATTCGTTGTTTGTAAAGTTTCTGCGTTGGTTGAACGTACGCTTAAACTCATAGAACTTACATATCTGTCGCTAGCGATGAGTAAATAATAAAGGAGAACAAAAATCATACAAAACCAAACAGTGTTAAAAGAATTTAAAAAACTCAAATCTTTTATTATGGCAAATATACTTTTTTTTTCTTGCATACTTATTTTTTTCCTTGATATACTGCTATACCTTCATCTAAATCATCATAAACAGTGATTTGTCCATTTTGCATAAAAATAATTTTATCACACCATTCTTTAATTTCAGTTATATTGTGTGAAACCATAATAACCTTGGATTTGCTTAATCTTTCTCTGTACAGTTTTATACTTTTTTCTCTAAATTTTGGATCCCCTACAGCCCCTGCTTCATCGATAAGATAGTAATCAAAATCAAAAGCCATACTAAGACCAAAGGCTATTCTTGCACTCATACCTGATGAGTAAGTTTTCATAGGTTCATCAAAGAATTTTCCAAGTTCAGCGAAATCTTCTACAAATTGCACTTTTTCACGAAGTTCTTGTCCTTTATAGCCATAGACTCTCGCTACAAATTTCGCATTATCTCGTGCTGTAAGTGAGCCTTGAAAGGCACTGTTTAAGCCTAAAGGCCAAGAAAGCTTTTTGTTTGTGATTATTTTACCTTTATCTGGAAGTTCAGCACCACTTAGGAGTCTCATAAGCGTTGATTTACCTGCCCCATTGCCCCCCATAAGTCCTATGCTACAATTTTCAGGAAATTCGAAACTAAAATCTTTAAAAATATAGTGTCTTTTTCCACTAAATAAAGGGTAAGATTTGCTTAAATTTATAAGTTTTATCATTGTTTTCTAGCTGCTACAAGAGCTTGTCTGTTGTAATAATAGGCAAACAGTCCTATAAAAAGGACTACCATAATCCAAAATAGAGCATATGTGTAAGTATAGGCATCTTGCAAAGGGTAGTTTTGAAAAAAATTTGAACGTAGCAATTCCATTATATGGAGTAAAGGATTATAGTAGAAAACATCGAGTAAAGGACGAGGCATAAGCCAAGTTGGAAAAATCACACCTGAACACCAATAAAATATAATGCTAAAATACGCTAAAAGTGTTCGCAAAGGTTCGAAAAAATGCCAAATAATGGCAAAGCAAATTCCTAAAGAAAAACCTGAAGCAAGAAGTAGAAAAATGCAAAACATTACACCTAAAAAACGATTAGGAAAGACATCAAAATGGAAAAACCATCCTGCTACAAAGAGTACAGAGATGAAAATAATAAAGTAAATGCAAAATTCAAGCAAAGTTCTTGAAATGAAAACGTGAATAGGTTTTACAGGTTTGTAAGCAAAAAGAGATAAATTTGCCCCTATACCATTCATAAGTTGATTGACTATGCTACGAAACATAAAATAAGGCACTATTCCAGTAACTAAAAACATAAAAATGGAAATACCATCAGGCATTACTTGATGGTGGTACTCTCTAATTACAGTAACAATGATAGTTACGGTTAAAACCACAGACATAGGTTCTCCTACTACCCAAATATAACCTAAATGTCTGTTTGCACCAAAACGCGTCTTTAACTCTCTAAAAAAGAGGGCATAAACTACATCAAACATTAATCTCCTATTTATAATTTATAATCATAACTTACTTTTTTTAATAAAGACCTAATTTAATTTTTTGAAGTTTTCTACTTTGATCTGCTAAATTCGAGTTTTTTTTCAAGAAGAAGAGTATTGTCTGTGAATTTGACCCAAAAGATTTCTAAAGCATAAATTGTAGCTTTACTTGACAGTTTCGCAAAAGGAAATTGTTGAAAATACTGTTTTGTCTGCTGTGCAGTAGCTTCTTTAAAGAGAGCTTTAGCTTGAATACCTTTTAAAAGAGCGATTGAATCTTCTTTCGCAATGGTGATAGCGACATTGGGGTTTTTATAGGCTAAATGGATGTGTTTTGTATCTTTATCAGAGGCGATTATAAAGGCTAAAGAGTCTGCATCAAAGACATAAAAAGCACTTGCACTATACACTCCTTCTTCATCCTTCATAGCCCAAGATAGAAGTTTTTGTTTTGTAATAAAATGAAGAATTTTTGAATCCATAGTAATATTATACTCTAATTTATTCTAAGTGCTTTTTAATAAAACAGTAAATGGTTTTACTTTATTAAGCTAAACTTGTTTTTTATAAAGATACAAAACTAAGTTATAATAAATCTTAAAATACTTGAAACTTGTATTTTATATCAAATTTAGATGTCTTCTAAAGGTAACATATGCACGAAAAAGAGCTTGTAAAGACTATGTTGCAACTTCAGCAAAAACTTAATGACGAAACTAACGGCAAAGGCTGGGAAAATGGATATACAAAAGAGGGAAAACTTATCAGTTTTCGCCGTTGTATTTATATGGAATGTGCCGAACTTATCGATTCTTTTGCGTGGAAACATTGGAAAAATATTGCTTTGCCTACAAATTGGGAAAATGTACGCATTGAAATTGTTGATATTTGGCATTTTATTTTAAGTCTTTTGCTTGAAAATGGGAAAAAAGATGAGAAGGACTGTAATTTTTTGTCTATGGAACTTACTTCGCTTAGTACCTTTAAAGATTTTTGCAAACTTGAAACAAAACCAAGCGAAAATGCCAATGAAATTTATGGAATCTTGAATGATATTGAGCTTATTATCCACAAATGCAGTGGTTTTGATTTTGATTTAGGAGAATTACTTAATATCTACTTTACTTTAGCTTTAAAATGTGGCTTGAATTTATACAGCTTGTATAAAATTTATTTAGGTAAAAATGTTTTAAATGTTTTCAGGCAGAATCACGGTTATAAAGAAGGAGTATATAAAAAAAATTGGAATGGCAAGGAGGACAATGAAATTCTCAACGAACTTTTAAACCAAGAGTTGTCTTTTGAAATTCTTTATGAAAAACTTGAAAAATTATATATTAATGCTAAATAGGATTTCTTCAAAAGATTTTTCAGCGTACAATTTAGCTTCTTTACTTGTGTTGAGCTTTCTTTTTCTTTATA
>NZ_JAPHNA010000002.1 GCF_026241315.1 Campylobacter sp. MIT 21-1684
AAACACGGTTTGTTTTTATTGTATTTCTTTTAAGGCTTGAGTGATTGAGCTTATATGTTGCTCTCTTTTTTTGAGTTCATTTTTTTTTGTAAGGATAAATTGTTTTTTCCGTCCAATTAAATTGTTACTTTTTTCTAAAAATTCTAAAACAATTTTAGATAATACTGGTTTGTCAAGAAGCAAACTTTCAAATTCATAAACATTCAATTCTGTTAAAACTCTTTCATAAATTTCATTTTTTTTAGGATAAAAAAGTGAAAATTGAGAACTGTCTAATTCATAAAAATCACGACTTTCGTTGATCTTTCTACTGAAAAAGCTAAGACTGAGTTTTGTAGCATTTTCATAATTAGAAAAGGCTTTTAAATGGAGTTTTTCAAAGAATAAATCAAGTTGCAAAAAACTTTGTAGCAAATTTTCTTTAAAGTCTTTCAAAAAATGCTCTTCACTCGCGTTACAAAAGGCTCTAAGCTCACTAAAATTTACATCACTTTGCAATTCATTATCTTTTTGTATATTAGAAAATTCTGCTTTAAAAAGCAGGATGTTTTTTTGTAAGTGCTGTACAAAATACTCTAATTTTTCTTTTATTTCTTTAAAAGACAATTCAAGTTCATTTTTTATCTTTTTGAATTCTTTAGTGAGAGTGTTGCTATTGTAAAACATTGCTAAAAAAGCGTCATCGCTTGAAATGTAAGGAGTTTTATACTGGTATTTTATATATAAATTTTTTTTAAAAAGTCCTTGAGCTTCTTTATAAAAAGAGGCATCTTTTTCTTTTATAAAGCTAAAAATTTCGCTACTAATTTTTTCACTTATACTTTTGAGTTGCTCTAAAATTTGATGATTTAAAAAAACAATTTGTTGCAAAAACTGTTTCGACTGTGTTTCTAAAAAATTCTCATAATTTTGAAATTCCTGTTCTAGTTTTTCAAAAATATTCTTAAATAAGGTATTTTCATCTTCTATGATTTGACACAAGTGTTGCATTTTTCTTTGAGTGAAATTTTGCTTTAGAATTTTTTCATCAAGTTTTTGCAAAAAATCAAGCAAGCTATGAAAATTTGATTTTTCATAGCTTTGTTTTTCTTTTGCTTCTTTACAAGAAATAGCGATAAGTTTTGTGAAATATTTTGAAAACACACTTTTTGCATACTGTAAAATATTTTCAAGTTCATTCGGGCTTAATTTGTCTTTTTGATTTAAAACGCAGATACTTGCACCACTAAGTAAAGGCAAATTTGCTTTTATTGCATCTTCTTCACTTTTTTTTCCAGCATTATCAATAAGACTTAACCATACTATCGCGTGAGTATTTTGAAGTTCTTTGAAAGTTGTTAAAGTATCAGTATTATTGGCATTTAAACCGGGTGTGTCGATAAGGGTTATCTTTTTGAGTAAAGTTACAGGTGCAAAAATATGCAAACTTTTTGCCTCTTTTTTTCTTTTTCTTTGGTCGGTGTAATTTTCAAGTTCACTAATGTCTGTTATTATATCACTACCATCTTCAAATTCGATTCTTAAAAAATATTCTTTTGCATAGTGCAAAAAAGTAGGTTTAAAGGTTACAGGTACTATACCTGTTGGCAAACATTCTTTTTGCAAGATGAGGTTTAAAAGCGTTGATTTTCCGCTTGAAAATTGTCCTATAATAGCTACATTGATATTTTTTTCTAATGAAAAAACAAGCTCATTTAATTCTTTGTTGAATTTTTGACTAAGATGCATAAAAGGTTCATTGAGTTTTTTACAAAGGGTTTTGATCTGACCTTGAAAACTTGCGTCGAAATTGAAAGCAAAAGTTTTTTCATAAGCGTGTATAAAATTATTTAAAATATCAATTTGCATTTAAAAGCTCCATTTCAAGCTGTTTTAGAGTGGCGATATTTTTGATATTTTCTTCATAAGAAAGAACTAAATTAGCATTTGCGCCTTTGAGTTTTTCAAGAACTTGCTCTAAATTTTTTAATTTTTCTTTTTGAGTATCCTCATAGTGTGAAAGTTTTTGTTCTAAAAAGTCAAAGAAAGTTTTATTGATTTGCAATTGAGTTAAAACTTTAGAAATTTCAAATTTCTTAAATCCACAAACTACGGCTTCATCAAGCTTTTTTTCAAGCAGGATGAGTTCGGTTTTTTGTTGCATAATTTCACACAACTCTAGTCTTAACAGTGCAAATTTTTCACTATTAAAAAGAGAATCTATATTTTGCGTAAGTTGGTTTTTGAAATCTTCAAATCCATTATCAAATTCATCTCGTAAAAATTCATATTTAAGACTAAGAGTGGAACGTAATTCTTCAATTCTTTTGAGATTTTCAAATTTTATATCTCTTAAAATATCATTAATTCCATCTTTTGTTGTAATGTCGATGATATGAAGAATGCGATTTGAATTGACCTTTTGTTTTTTACTTTTTACGTACTGTAATTCATCAAGAAGTCTTTCCTTAAGTTTCTTTGCTAGAAGCAAGACAAGATTTTCTACTCCATTTTCCAAATTTTCAAAATTTGCAATAGAATCTGCTATATCTTTCTTAGCTTGTTTGAGAATTTCTTTTTGGTTTTGAAATTCTTTCACAATTTTAATATTTTGCTTGTCAGAGTCGTGTTCGTTTTCCTTTATAAGTTTATTTCGGATTTCGTAATCATTCAATATATTTTTTAATTCTAAAAGCAATTCTTTTTTGTATGAATTAATAGCCATTGTGCTTTTTTTACTTGAATACAATTCGTTGAAAAGGTACTCTTCAAATTCTTTCATACCACTTCTTTTAAATTCTTCTTCATCTGCAATACCTTTATAAAATTCGCTTGCTTTTTTTGCGCTTACACATAAAAAATCAATTTTTTCAACTAGGTTACAATTTAAATTTTCTACAGCTTCTTTAATTTTTTCTCTTGTATAAACAATCACTTCTTCAAGATCTTTTTGCGTGAGTAAATCTGATTTGGTGAGTACAATGAGAAATTTGCTTAAACGAGAGTTTAAAAGACAGTTAGTTAAAAATTCTAAGTCTTTTTGTGTAAGACTTTGAGAAGCATTCATCAGATGGATTAAAAAATCGCTTTCTTTGAGATATTCATTGGTAAGGAGCTCTCTTTGAGTGATTATATCGTCAAGTCCCGGTGTATCAACTATGCAAATATTATTTTTCAAAAATTCTAAATCGCCTTCAATTTCTATCTTTTTAATTAAGGCTGAAAGTATATTTTTTGCACTGCTAAATTCTTTTAATTCGTGCAAAGAACTTTCTTTGATTAAGCTTTTTTCTTGTATGTATTCTTCTATGTTGATTTGCTTTGAAAGTGCATCAAGAAAATTGTGTAATTCTGCGCTAAATTTTGCACTTTCAAGAATATTTTGCCATTCTTTTTTATCCCAAAAATATATTTTAGCCCTTTGGCTTGTACCATATTTGAGTAATGTTAAGTTTGCAGTTTCTGGTATGTTGGAGACACCTAAAAAATCTTCTTTTAAAAGAGCATTGAGCAGACTTGATTTTCCAGAATTTACAACTCCTGTAATAGCTATACTAAAGTCAAGATCGCGAAATTTTTTTAAGGTTTTTTCTAGTCGTATTTTTGTTGTTTCATTGTGAGTGAGTTTTTGCAGCTCTTTATTAATAGTATCAAGTTCTTTAAAATTTTTTACAAAAAGTTCTTTTTTGTTTGAATGTTGAATTTCTAGATTTTGAATAAAATGAAAAACAAGAGTATTGTTTGAAACTGTCTGTAAAATTTGTAGAGCTTTGAGTAGTTCTTGTTGAGAAATAAGTCCTATCTTGAGAAGATTAATAGCACAAATTTGTGCTATTTGTACGCCAAAAATATCCACTCTTAAATTAATTTTTTTAAAAATATTTTGAAATTCTTTTAAGAGAAAGTATCTTTCATAATTGTTTTTATCAGCACTTAAAATAATGGCAATCTCACTTAGATCAAGCGAATTTTTGTCATTAAAATTCGCTTCAAAATCTAAAAATTGTAAGGTATCTTGCCATATTTGTTGTAAAAAAACTTCTAAAGTCATAGTGTCAAAATTACTTACCTCTTTGAGCCACGAGTTGTCTTCTCATATAAGCAATTTTACTTTGGAGTGGAAGATCTTTTGGGCAATTATCTTCGCAAGCAAGCAGAGACATACATCCAAATACCCCATCATCATCACCAACAAGCTCATAAAAATCTTCAACCTTTCTATGATCGTGAGGATCTTGCAAATACCGTGCTGTTCGTAAAAGTCCTGTTGCAGCAATGAAGTTTGGACGCATTAATTTCGTTGCACAAGAGGCAACGCAAATGCCACATTCTATACAACGGTCAAGTTCAAAAGTTTCTTCTGCAATTTCTGGTTCTATTCTTTCTTCAATTTTAGAAATATCAGTTTCTTTTTCGTTATGAACCCAGCTTTCTACCTTTTTACACATTTCTTCAAACCATTCGCCCGTATTTACGCTTAAATCCTTAATGTGTCTAAAGGCAGGCATAGGCATAAGTTCGATAACTCCATCTGTATAATCTTTAGTCAATGTTTTACAGGCAAGTTTAGGCACTCCATTTATCATCATAGCGCAAGAGCCACAAATTCCAGCACGACATACAAAATCAAAACTTAGATCTGCATCAAGCTTTTCTCGTATAAGAGTAAGACATACAAAGACAGTCATAAAAGGAGTTTCTTCAAGTTCATAGCTTACAAAATGAGGTTTGGAAATTTTACTTAAAGGATTGTATTTAAATGCTTTTATTGTCAGTTTTCTACTCATAATTAGCTCCTATTCTTTGATTTAAAGCTTTATATTTTGCTTGTAATTCATAAGGCATTAAAGCATTTTGAATTTCAAAGCGATTTTTCCCTTCATTTTCCATTTTTTCACGTATAGCATCAACTTCAGCCTGCCGTTTTTCACTTAAAGGATTTTCTATGATATTTCCCTTAGCTCCATATCCTCTAAATGCTGGAGGCATTTCCATTTTCATAATATCAAGCTCATCATATTCCACGCGAGGTAAATTTTCACCTTCAACCCAATAAGTTAGAGTTCTTTTCATCCAGTTTAAATCATCTCTTTTAGGATAATCTTCTCTATAATGTGCCCCACGACTTTCAGTTCTTAAAAGCGCTCCATATGCAACACAAAGGGCAACTTTTAGCATTCGCGGTACTCTATAAGCTTCTTCGAGTTCAGGATTAGCACAATTAAGCTCTTTACAATGCACTTTGACATTTTGAGCTTCAATATAAAGCTTCTCAAGCTCATCAACTGCTTCTTTGAGAGTTTCTCCCGTTCTAAATATAGCCACTTTTTCCCACATAATTTCTTTCATTCTAGTTTTAATTTCAAAGACTGAATATTTCCCTTCTTTATCTACTAATGATTTGAGGTATTGATATTCTTTACTCAAAAAATCTTTTACTATATTTGTATCAATAATTTCCCCATTGTCTTTGCAATATTGTGCAAAATAATCGCCTATAATCATACCCGCAACGACTGTTTCAGCGCACGAATTTCCGCCTAAGCGATTAAAGCCGTGCATATCCCAACACGCCGCTTCACCGCAAGCAAAAAGTCCTTCTAGCCATTGACTTTCTCCGGTTGGTTTAGTGCGAATTCCGCCCATTGAGTAATGCTGCATAGGTAAAACAGGCGCCCAACCTTTTGAACCTTCGTCTGCAGGATCGATACCATTGAAAGTTTTGCAAATGTCTTGTACATCGCGTAGGTTTTTTTCTATATGAGCTCTTCCAAGGATTGAAATATCTAGCCATAAATGATCTCCGTAAGGACTTTTTACCCCTTTTCCTTTTCGAATATGTTCCATCATACGTCGACTCACAACATCACGACTTGCTAACTCTTTTTTTTCAGGCTCATAATCAGGCATAAAGCGGTATCCATCAACATCGCGTAAAATTCCACCATCACCGCGGCAACCTTCTGTAAGTAAGATTCCACTTGGTACGATAGGTGTGGGATGAAATTGAACTGCCTCCATATTTGAAAGTCTGCAAAGTCCTGTTTCAAGTGCTATTGCTGCACCTGTTCCTTCGCAAATTACTGCATTAGTAGTTTGTTTATAAATTCTGCCATAGCCCCCTGTGGCTATCATTGTTCCTCGAGCAACAAAAGCAGTAAGTTGTCCATTAGTTAAATCTCTTGCAATTACACCTAAACATTTTTTTCCATTATGGATGATACGCACAGCTTCCATTCTGTCAATGATTTTGACTTGATGTTTAATAGCTTCATTGGCTACTCCATATAACATACAATGTCCTGTAGCATCTGCTATATAGCACGTTCTCCATTTTTTAGTTCCACCAAAATCTCTTGCATTGATAAGTCCGTGAGCTTCTTCTCTTTCTTCAATAACGGTTTTTTGTGCGTTGATTACAACAGTTCTTGGACCTTTTGTTACGCGAGTCCAAGGCACTCCCCAAGCGGCTAATTCACGTACAGCTTTTGGAGCAGTTTGAGTAAACATTCTTGCTACTTCTTGATCACAACCCCAATCACTTCCTTTTACAGTATCTGCAAAATGCAAGTCTTCATTATCACCTTCACCTTTAGCTCCATTGCCTAAACTTGCCTGCATACCACCTTGTACAGCTGCAGAATGCGAACGTTTAACAGGACAAATGCTTAAAAGTGTTGCGCTTTGCCCACTTTTGGCTACTTCGATAGCTGCTCTAAGTCCTGCTAAACCACCACCTATTACCAAGGCATCACTATATTGTATATTCATAATTTTCTCCATTGTAGTTTTTTATCATTACAGTTTGATTTTGGTAATTTTCAAAACCTATTTTAGCAAAGGCTATTAGACTTAAAATGCCTAAAGCAAGGAAGAAAACACTTATAACCCATTTTGCAGTTTTAAGTTTTTTGCGACTTTCTTTTGCATTTTTGCCCTCAAACCAACCCCATTTAACACAGAGTCTGTACAGCCCTATGCTTCCATGAAGTTCTACGCAAATAAGCAAAACTAAATAAAAAAGCCACATAAAATGATTGACAACTCTCTCTCCAGACATATCACTACTGATTTTATCAGCGTTTGTTATGATAAAGATAAGATGAGCCGATCCTAAAAAGAACATTGTAAAACCTGTAAAAGCCTGAATCCACCATAACGAGGTGTCCGTGTGTTTCATTTTTTTACTATGAGTTCTTAAGATCTGATATTGACGAAAATTAATTGGAAATTTTCTCATTGCTAATCCTGCGTGAACAATAAATACAATAAACACACAGGCTGCTAAGAATGAAGTAACATAGCTCATAATAGGATTATTATAAACAAATTTTAATTCTAAGAAATGCACTACAGAGTTAAAAAAATCTTCACTCACCAAAATTGTAGCTACAAAAAGCATATGTACCCACATAAACAGTCCTAAAAAAAGCCCAGAAGCACTTTGGATAAAATCTAGCCTAGCAGGCATTTTGCTTTTTTTGCCTTCAATACTCCTACCCAGATACCCTTCAATAAGCCCACTCATCTTGACTCCTTAAATTAAATTTAAAATCGTATTATTCTATTACAATATCCTTTAATGTAAGTTAAATAGCTATTTTTTTGATTTTAAATAAATGTAAAATAGTAGAGTTATCAAAAACATAAATAAACTTAATATCTGTCCCATAGTTAAATTAAAGATGAAAAAACCTAATCCAAAATCAGGCTCACGATAAAATTCGCAAAGAAATCGAGCCAAAGAATAGCTACAGCCATAGACGATAATAAGTTCTCCTGTAAAACTTTGCTTGAGTTTTGCTATATACACTATTAAAAAAACAATAAAGCCTTCAAAAAATGCCTCATACAGTTGAGAGGGATGTCTTAATATTCCATCAACATAAATTCCCCAAGCTATATCAGTGGGACGTCCGAAGAGTTCTTGATTTAAAAAATTTCCAATACGACCTAATATATAAGCTAAAGGAGTAGAAAGAGTGGCTAAATCAAGATAATGCCATATGTTTTGTTTTCTTTTTTTACAAAAGAAGAAACTTGCGAGGAGAAAGCCTATTATAGCTCCGTGATAGCTCATACCACGGATTCCTACAAATTCACCATTTTCATAAGGGTTGAAAATTTCCCAAGGATGGCTGATATACCAAAGAGCATTTGGATTATATATTATAATATATCCTATTCTTGCTCCAAGTATAACACCTAATTCAGCCCAAACGAAATAATCATATAAAAGATTTTCTTGTATGTTAAAATGAAATTTTTTTATAAAAAATTTTGCTAGAACTAATGCTACAATCAAAGAACTAACATACATAATGGCGTACCAATGGATTGCAAAGCCAAATACTGAGAATGCAACTACATCAAAATGAGAGTAGATATTTTGCCAAAAATTCATTTTCAAGTCTTTTTCAAAAAAATTCTTTATGCCAAAATATAGCAAAAAAACTTTAACTTGTTATAATTGAAATTTTTATGGAGGTGCGAAATGAAAATATACTGTTGTATTTTTGTGTCGGTATTGTTTATTGGGTGTTCTGGTATAAGTTCAAATTTTATCTCCCTTTCCCTACCGAATTTTAGGTATCAGGTGCCTCATCAAGCAGAAGTTGTACATTCTGAGGGTGTAAAGATTATTGTTGAGCCTGTTGTAATAGAGCAAAATAATAATTATTCAGATTATTTTGAAAGTTCTGTACTCAAAGTTCGTTTAGAAAAAGAGTTGCAACTTTTAAAACAGAATTTAGAGGAGCAAATTGCGACAATAGTACAGCTTAAAGGGTATGAGAGAGTGGATTTGAATGCTGATTATAAAATCACAACCTCTATCTCTGTCTATGCAGAAGAAACAAAAGTGCAGCAGTTTGATAGTTTTATTAAAGGCGATTCTATACGATCAGATTTTGGATTTAGTTTGAATGGGAAGATTGATTTTATTGATTTGCATAATCCTCAAAATTCAACCAATTTTTTAAATTCTGCAAAACTTGATTCCCCTGTAAGTTTAAATTATTCTATTAAAAACGATGACGGTATATTTTTATTTAAAACTACACTTAGCTCTGTTCCAACACAGTTAAATAAGGACTTAGAAAAACCTGCTTTTGAAATTGATAAGGTTTTTCTTATTTTTTATAAAAATATGTTAAATTCACTATACCTTAATCTTGTGAATGCAACAGAGCAGAGAGAGAATTTGAAAAAAGAAGAGAAAGGGTACAATGAATTTAATCAGGAGAATAGTTTTAATTTTGATTAAAAGTTATTTGAGTTCTAAGGCCTGACTCATAGCTTTTTTAATTTCTCCTTTTTCATCTTTTATGTCAAAAAAAAGTTCAAAGGCAAATACTCCTTGCCATAAAAGCATTTCTAAACCATTTTTACATCGCAGATTCTTCTGTTTGCAAAATTGTAAAAAAGCTGTTTCTTTACCATAAATAACTTCAAAAGCATAATGAGCTGTATGAGTTATCTTATCAAGTATTTTTTGACTGCAAGGAAGTTGTTCATCATTGAGTCCTGCAGAAGTTGTATTTATAATCAAATCAAAATTATAATTCTGTAAATTTTCATAAAGCATTGTGTGAAAATTTTTAAAATTGACAAATCTTTCTTCGCTACGATTTGCTATACAAACTTCTTTATCGTTTTTTTGCAAGGCATAAGCTAAAGCAAGAGCCGTACCTCCAGCACCTAAAATCAATACCTTTTGTACATTTTGAAATTCTTCAATGGCTTTTAAAAATCCTAGTGCATCAGTGTTATAGGCATAGATTTTACCTTGTTTTAAAAGCAAGGTATTGGCTGAACCTATGTTTAATGCTAACTCATCTTTAATGTCGGCGATTTTTAAAGCTTGCTGTTTAAAAGGCAAAGTAATGTTTGCTCCGTCAAACCCTAACGCTAAAAAGTCATTTTTAAGTTTCTCTTCATTTTCAAGTTTATATCGAGTATAAACACCGTTAAGTTGCAAAGACTTTATAGCGTTATTATGCATTCTTGGAGATTTAGAATGGCATATAGGATTGCCTATGACGGCCAAAAATTTCATTTTAAGGTGAAAGAAAATGCATCTTTAGCAATGTCTTTACGAATTTTTGCTAATTCTTCAGCAATATTGGTTTTATCAAAAGGACCAATTAAAACTTTTGTAATTTCTTTGCCATTGACCGTTGTCTTATACAGTTTGTAATCATAGCCTTTTTGTTTTACACTAGCAAGCTCTCTAGATTTTTGATCTAAATTACTTACAGAAAAAATTTGTACATAGATTCCAGAAGCTAAACCGTCGGGATTTATAGGCTTAGCTTCAACATTTTTAAACAATTCCTTTGTATTTGTTTTTTCTTCTTGTGCGACTTCTTTTTTTACTTCAGGTTTTTTATTTTCTTTCACTTCAGATTTTGTTATATGAGTTTCTGCTGTTTGGGTTTTTGGAATTAAATTTTCACTTGGCGGCGAAGATGGGGTTAATTCTTGAGTAATTTCTGCTGAAGTAAGATTTTCTTCAGAGTTGTTTTGTGTTTGAATATCGTGTGTATTTTGCTTCTCATCATTACTCTTTTGTATTTGTCTCCTTAAGGCTTCGAATTGATCCTCAGCGGATATATTTTCAGTGATAGGTACATTTTCAAAACTATTGTTTGTTTCTTGTTCTATGCTTACAGGTTCTACAGGAATCAACGTTTCATTTTGTGCAGTTTGCTCATTAGAATTGATGAGTTTCATTACTATCATTACAACTAAAAAGAGAATAATTAAAGCAATAATACGAAGGAGGATTTTTTTCAATTTTTCACTTTTATTGCTTTTTTCTAAGATAATATCATCAAAATCATTTTTATTGTTTTCCATAATTTCTCCTTTTTACATATGTTTAGACCACGAACTACCGCGTTCTTTATGATATACCTCGTAAGGTAAAATCAAAATATTAAATTCCCTAGGTATATCCATACTAGGATAAACTTTCCATTCTACAGGCATTTTGCTTGCAAACATCATAGAAAGTTTTGAGGCTAAGGAATATCCTTCATTTAATGCTGTATGACCTTTATGAATATAAAGATGTAAATGCCCTGGAGTTTTAGTTTTGTATGCTGTAAAATTTATAAATCCTTCCTCGCGTAAAATAAGTTGTGCCTTGTGCCAAAACCTTTCTGCATTAAAACCATTATAGTCAAAAACAATATTTTCAACCTTATTATCCTTAGTTATAAGATCGTGTGCAACGACTATTTTTTTCTCTGAATGCTCTCGAATAATATTAAGGTTTAAAGTTGAATCTATCCTTTCGAATTTATTAAAAAAGAGTCTACCACGATGAGTGCTCTTACTCAAAATTTTATCGTGTCTTAGATAATAATGGTCAGTTATCATTTTTATAAGAGACAAGTCCATAGGTGCAATCAAAACAAAGCCTTTGTATAAATGATAAAATTATCCGCAAGTGTTTTTAATTGAGCTTTAATTTCATTATGTAATTTTATATTGTGAATATCATCAAGTATGTCAGCGATGTAGTTTCCAACAATTTGTATTTCATTTTCTTTAAAACCTCTTGCTGTAAGAGCAGGAGTACCAAGTCTTAAGCCACTTGTAACAAATGGACTACGAGTTTCACCCGGAACTGTATTTTTATTTGCAGTAATTCCGGCATTACTCAAGGCTAAATCTGCATCTTTACCGCTAAATTCTTTTTCTAAAAAATTCATTAAGACAAGATGATTGTCTGTACCATTGCTTACAAGTTTATAATTTCTTTGTATTAGGACTTCAGCTAAGGTTTTTGCATTTTTTCTAACTTGTTTTGAATAGGTTTTCCACTCTTGACTAAGGTTAAATTTAAAACCAACCGCTTTAGCAGCGATAATATGCATTAAAGGACCACCTTGAATACCCGGAAAAATTGCAGAATTAATTTTCTTAGCCAATTCTTCATCATTAGTCATTATAATGCCTCCACGCGGACCACGCAGAGTTTTGTGTGTTGTAGAACTCACTATATGGGCGTGTGGAAAAGGGCTTGGATGTTCATCAGCTACAACAAGTCCAGCAATATGAGCAATATCAGCAAATAAATACGCCCCAATCTCATCTGCAATTTCTCTGAATTTTGCAAAATCAATTATTCGAGTATAAGCACTTGCGCCACACACTATAAGTTTTGGTTTGACAATATGGGCAATTTCTCTTACTTTTTCATAATTGATTCTTCCGTCAAGTTCAACCCCATAGAAGAAGCTCTCATATATTTTTCCAGAAGAGCTTACTTTTGCTCCGTGTGTTAAATGCCCTCCGTGGCTTAAATCCATACCTAAGATTTTATCTCCTCTATTTAAAAGGGCAGCATAAACGCCTTGATTAGCTTGAGAACCTGAATTTGGTTGAACATTTGCAAAAGCACAATGAAAAAGCTGTTTACACCTTTGAATAGCTAAGGTTTCAATCTGATCAACAAATTCGCATCCTCCGTAGTATCTTTTACCGGGATAGCCTTCTGCATATTTGTTAGTGAGTATGCTGCCCATTACTTCCATCACTTCAGGAAAAGTGAAATTTTCACTTGCTATCATTTCCAAACCATTGCATTGACGTTCGAGTTCTTTATTGGTCAGATCAAAAATTTCTTTATCAAATTGTTCTAAACTCACTTTCCATCCTCCTCTTTAAAATCAACCTTTAAATTCCTCATAGCTGGAAATAAAATGACGTCGCGAATAGATTTTTTGTTTGTTAAAAGCATTACAAGTCTGTCTATGCCTATGCCTTGCCCTGCTGTTGGAGGCATACCATAACTTAAAGCATTGATAAAATCTTCATCCATTTCACAAGCCTCGTCATTTCCAGCATTTTTTGTTTCAATTTGTTGTAAGAATCTCTCATATTGGTCGATTGGATCATTGAGTTCATTAAAACCGTTGGCTATCTCTCTTCCGCAAATAAAAAGTTCAAACCTTTCTGCTATTTCGCTGTTTTCATCACTACGTCTTGAAAGTGGGGAAATTGAAAGCGGAAAATCTATGATAAAAGTTGGATGAATTAATTTATCTTCAACATATTTATCAAAGAGTTCAGCTTGCAAGTGTCCCAAATCTAATTTTTCATTTGCTTCAAAACCATCGTTTTGTAATTTTTTCAGAATTTCATTTTTGTTTTCTATTATGCTGTCATCTAAGCAACCGTATTTTCTTAAAGCGTTTTTGTATGAAATTCTTTCAAAAGGTTTTGAAAAATCAATTTTTTCTCCATTAAATTCTATTACCGTATTTAAATGAAGATTTTTTAAGAGTTCAGCAAAAAGTTCTTCTGTAAGGTTCATCAAGTCTTTATAATTATGATATGCCCAATAAAATTCAATAGTTGTAAATTCTGGATTATGTGTAAGATCCATACCTTCATTTCTAAAGCAACGGTTAAGTTCAAAAATCGCTTCATATCCTCCAATTATAAGCCTTTTGAGATACAGTTCTGGTGCTATACGTAAAAAACGTTCAACGTTTAAAGCATTATGAAAAGTTACAAAGGGTTTAGCATTGGCTCCGCCTGCAATAGGATGTAACATAGGAGTTTCAACTTCTAAAAAACCTTTTTCTTCAAAGAAACGACGAATATAACTAATAATTTTTGACCGAGCAATGAAATCCTTGCGAATTTCAGAATCCATTATCATATCAAGATAACGTTTGCGGTATCTTTGTTCTTTGTCTGTGAGTCCGTGATATTTTTCCGGTAATGGAGTGAGAGCCTTTGTTGCCAATGTTATTTTACTAGTATGCAAACTAAATTCTCCTGTTTTTGTGGTAAAAGGAAAACCTTCAGCAAGTACTATATCTCCGACTTCTAAATTTTTTTTCAATACTCTATATCTTTCTTCTCCTATGCTGTCTTTGCTAAAGTAGATTTGTAAATTTTCACTTTCATCTTCTATATTTGCAAAGATCGATTTTCCGGCAATACGAAGTAATTTAATCCTTCCGGCAATTGTAGCAAAAGCCGATTCATCTCTTTTTTCGTCTAAGTCTGAAATATAAGCAAATTTTTCTTTAAATTCCTTTAGTGAGAATTCTTTGCGTAGAAAATGTGGATAGGGATTTATACCTTCATTTAAAAAATCTTTTGCTTTTTGTATTCTTTGCTGTTGCAAGATACTGTCAAACATTTAAATTCTTACCTTTACTTTTTTATTGCAATCGCTACAAACACCATATAATTGCATCAAGTGTCCTGTAAGTTTGAAATTATGTTCTTTAGCAATTAAAGACTGTTGTCTTTCTATGATAGGATTTTCAAATTCTATAATTTTTCCGCAATTTTTGCATATCATATGGTCGTGGTGGGGTTTGTTGGCAAGTTCATATTTCTTTCCAGCAGCACCAAAGGATATTGAAGTTACCATTTCAGCTTCTTCAAGGAGATTTAAGGTACGATATACAGTTGCAATACCGACATTGAGTTCGGGCTCTGCTTGTTTGATTTCCATATAAAGACTTTCAGGCGTATAATGCGAATTACTGTGATACAGTGTTTTTAAGAGAATTTCCCGTTGTTTGGTGTATTTTAATCCACCCTGTCTTAGGATTTTTTTGAATCTTTCTAATAAAACATCGTATTCTATATTTTCTATTAGCATATTATTTTCCTTTACTCTTGTTTAAATCAGTAACGAATTCTTGTAAATTTTGCTCAGCTTTGTCTAAATTATTTTCCGCTAAAGGTTGATTCATAATATATGAACCTGTTTTTTTAAGGAAGTCGAGTGTATAGCTGTTTTGTGCAAAACTGTTGAGCTTGTCATTTAAAAAACTTATTTTTGCAATACAAAAGATAAGAATAGAAAAAATAAGGAAAATCTTTGCTCCGCCGAAAAAAAATCCACCTATCCTGTCTAAAAATCCTAAACCACTGAGTTTAATAAGTTTGGCAAATAAATTCCCACATATTAAACAAATAATCCAAAAGAGAATAAGTAGAACTAAAAATCCAGCAAAATTTGCCAAGCTTTCATTTTCTATAGTATAGAAATTTTTTTGAATAAGAATTGCAGCTTGATTTGAATATTTTGAAGCAAGAAAAACACCTCCTACAATGCCTATGAGCCCAAAAATTTCTTTTACCAAACCGTTTAAAATTCCTTTAAGCCCTAAGAGTAAAGTAAAACCTAAAATAAATGCATCAAACCAATAAAAATTCATTTTCAATCACTTCCTAATTTAATAAAAACAACAAAAATTTAATTGTACACCATAAGAATTAAACATTAGATTAATCATTCCACAATTTTAGGCACAAGGAAGAAATGTTCAAAATTTTTTGGCGAATGTTCTAAAATTGTATCTATAATAGTACTGTCTTTTGGAATATCAGCTCTCAATGGAGTTTCCCCTTTTGTTGCACTGATCATAATTTCAGAAGAACTAAGATCAAGTTCATTGAGTTTTTCAACAAAACTGACAATTTCGCTTAATTGTTCAACCAATTCCGTTTTTTTTTCATCAACTATTTTTAAAGCACTTAATTTTTCAAGTTTGCTTAGTAATGTTTGATCAATCTGCATTTTGAAACCTTGGCTAAAATTTATTAGATTTTGAAAATTATAACATAAAAAAGGTTGTAAATTGTTTAGAATATTTTGTGATTTATGTGATTTGTTTATGATACAATATTAAAATTTTTTAAAGACTACAAAGAATTTAAAGAAATATTTATTAAGGAAGCAGAATTTGGGATTAAAAGAAAATGTAAAGGCCATTAAGACTGAGCTAAATACTCAAGAACAGTTTATAGAGAGGTTAATTAGAAGTGAAAAATTTATAAGAAAGTACAAATTTTATATTGTGGCATTTCTTGCTATTGTGCTTTTTTTATTGATTTTTAATACAGTGGGTGAAATGTTCAAACAAAAGAATATCAAACGGAGCAATAATCTTTATATGCATTTGCTTGCAAATCCTGATGACAAAGATGCTTTGATTCAACTTAAAGATGCAAACAGTAATCTTTATGCCGTTTTTTTAATGAAACAGCTTAACCTGAATCAAGATGATGTTAAGTTGCATCAGCAGTTGCAGGATCTTGTAA
The DNA here is from genome assembly GCF_026241315.1 of Campylobacter sp. MIT 21-1684. Lineage (GTDB taxonomy): Bacteria > Campylobacterota > Campylobacteria > Campylobacterales > Campylobacteraceae > Campylobacter_D. The sequence goes on from NZ_JAPHNA010000002.1 coordinate 16,066, forward strand.
AAGAAGGTAAAGTAAATATTTTACTTAAAAATATTCTTGCTTTAAATTTAGGAGAAAAATCCCTTTTTTTAAAAGATTATAATAAAATTTTAGAAGCCTATGATCTTTTGCAGCAAGGTAAATTCGATGAAGCTTCCTTATTACTCTCACAGATTAAATCAGATTCAACTTTAGGTCAAATCGCTAAAAATTTTAAACATTATCAAGGTATTTTATGATGAAACAAGTTCTTTTATGTCTATTTTGTTTATTTTTCTTTATCGCTTGCGGTACAAAAAGGCAGTATTTTCAACCATCTCAAGTTGATGGGGTGTTAAAGCATTCTAAAAATTTGCAAGCAAAAATTGTTGATTGGAATTTAGTTTCTGCTAAATTGAGTAATGGCAAAGCCCTTGTAAAAGATGGTATTATCGATGAATTGAAACTCGAAAAAAATTTCATTCTCTTAAACTATCAGAATGGAGAGTTGATTCTTGCAGACAATGATGGAAATTTGAAAATTGTTGATAGTTTTTCTAATGAAGTCTATTCTTCAAATTTTAGCGCAGCTGTTCTTTCTGTTGCAGTTGATGGCGATGATTTAGCTTTAGTTCTTGCTGATAACAGTATAGTTTTAGTGAATAGAAATTCAGGCATACAATTTTCACGAACTTTAGCACAAGCAGTTGGGCAGGACAATCGTATGGCAAGCCCTTTATTTTTAGATAATATTATCGTGTATCCCACTCTAGATGGAAAGCTTGTTATAATATCTCGAGTTGATTTTAAAATCGTCAAAGATGTCATAGTTTCTGCTGAAAGTTTTTTTAATAATATTATCCATTTGAGTGCTATTAATGATACATTGATAGTCGCTACTGCCAAAAAAATTATCGTCGTAAATCCTCTTAAGACATTTTATTTAGAGACTGATATTAAAGATGTGCTTGTAGCACCAGATTCAATTTTTATACTTCAAAAAGATGGAGTTATTATCAAAACAGATTTGGATTTACAAAAAATTGCACAGCAAAAATTTGAATTTGCCCTTTTTACCAAAGCAAGTATTTTTCAGTCTCATCTTTATGTTTTGGAAAAAACAGGGTATTTGATTAAAACAGATTTTAATCTACAAAATATTCAAATTTTTAAACTTCAAGATGCTGTTGATAAAATGTCTTTTATGGGAAATGGTGCATTATATTATGGAGAGAAAATTTTAGATTTACTATGAATGTTTTTGATGAAGCCGCAAAAGCTTTTAATTTGTCTGTACAAGATTTACAATTTTTACATTTAGGTGCTTTTACAAAAAAGAAAACTTATTTGTGTGCTTTTAATAAGAATGATTTGCTTTTTGTTTATACTGGTAAGACAAGGTTTGTAAGTAAAGATGCTTTCTTCGTAGATGATTTGGTAAAGAAACTAGAAAAAATCAAGACGAAAAAATACCTTTTTACAAAATCGCCCCTCTGTTCTAAAGCTAGAAGATATTTAGAGGAGAAAGGATTTTATATTTATGCTTTTGTGTGACCTTGGAAATTCTAATGCGAGTTTTTTAGACGATAAGAAGCATTTTACACTTAGTATTGAGCAATTTAGAGAATTTCGAAGTGAAAAAAAGATTTTTTATATTAATGTTAATCAGAATTTAAAAGAATATCTACAAAGCCAAAAAAATTGTATTGATCTTGAAAAGTATTTTGTTTTTGATACTATTTATCAAGGTTTAGGAGTTGATAGGATAGCAGCCTGCTATACAATAGAAGATGGCGTTGTTGTTGATGCAGGAAGTGCTATTAGTGTTGATATTGTTTCAAATTCTATACATTTAGGTGGGTTTATTTTACCGGGTATTGCCAATTTTCGAAAAATCTATACTTCCATTTCTCCACGATTAGAATATGAATTTAACACTCAAGTTAGTCTTGATGCTTTTCCTCAAAAAACGAGAGATGCTTTAAGTTATGCAGTTTTTAAAAGTATTTATTTGTTGATTAAAGATACAACTCAAAACAAAAAACTTTATTTTACAGGAGGCGATGGACAATTTTTGGCAAATTTTTTTGAATATGCTATTTATGATAAACTTCTTGTTTTCAGAGGAATGAAAAAAGTGTTAAAAGAAAATCCTAATTTACTTTTGTAAAGTGTTACAAAATTTCCAAATTATTTTTTATAGGATAAATTTTTAACTTTTTATAAAAAAATTAGATTAAACTTCTATTTAAAAAGTCAAAGTTTATTTTAACTTAAACAAAGGAAACAAAAATGAGTAATGAAGAATTTGATGTGCTTGTTATCGGAGCTGGAATTTCTGGTGCAGCTTTATTTTATGAGCTTGCTAAATACACAGATATTAAAAATATTGCTTTAATTGAAAAATATAGTGTTCCAGCTAGCTTAAATTCTAAAGGCACTAGCAATTCTCAAACTATACATTGCGGAGATATTGAAACGAACTATACCTTAGAAAAAGCTAAAAAAGTAAAACGAACCTCTGATATGATAATTAAATATGGTCTTTTACATAAAGCTGAAAATGATTTTATGTTTTCTCACCAAAAAATGGCTTTAGCTGTTGGTGATGCAGAATATGAATATATGAAAAACAGATATGAAGAATTTCGTGAGCTTTATCCTTATATAAAATTCTTTGACAAAGCAAAAATTAAACAAATAGAGCCAAAAGTTGTCTTAGATAAAGATGGTATCGGAGATAGGGTGGAAAATATTTGTGCTATGGGGGTTGAAGCTGGGGAAGTTTTTACTACTGTTGATTATGGAAAGATGAGTGTGAGTCTTATAGAACAAGGACAAAAACAGGGTAAAAATACTTTAGTGGCTTTTAATCAAGAAATTACACATATAGAAAAAAAAGATGATATTTTTATCCTTCGAACTTCTCATTATAAGGAATATCGTGCAAAAGCTGTTGTTGTAAATGCCGGAGGACATTCTCTATATTTAGCACATAAAATGAATTTGGGTATGGATAAGTCTTGTTGGCCTGTGGCTGGAAGTTTTTATCTTACAAGGCAAAAACTTCTTAATGGTAAGGTATATATGGTGCAAAATCCTAAACTTCCATTTGCAGCTTTGCACGGAGATCCTGATTTACTTGCTAATATGAATACACGTTTTGGTCCGACAGCTCTTGTTATCCCTAAACTTGAACGTTATCACGGTCTAAAATCTGTTCCAGAATTTTTTGAAGCTCTTAGATTTGATAAAGTGGTCTTGAAAGTAACTTTTGGAATGCTAAAAGATGAGACGATTAGAAATTACATACTGTATAACTATCTTTTTGAACTTCCTTTTATTAACAAGCATTTTTTTGTTAAAGATGCAAGAAAAATTATTCCAAGTCTCCAATCAAGTGATATTTATTATGCTAAAGGTTTTGGTGGTGTTCGTCCTCAAATTATTGATAAAACAAAAGGTGAGTTGTTGTTAGGTGAAGCTAGTATTATGGAGACACCCGGTATTATTTTTAATATGACTCCAAGTCCCGGAGCTACAAGCTGTTTAGGAAATGCAGAAAGAGATGCAAAACTTATGTGCGAATACCTTGGAGCCAATTTTAATGAGGACAGATTTGCTTCAGAGCTTTTATAGATTTTCATTAAATAAAGAGATGTAAGGATTATTATGCTTAAGAAAACGAAGATAGTAGCTACAGTTGGACCAGCGAGTGAAAAAGAAGAAGTATTACGTCAAATGATTATCAATGGGGTAAATGTTTTTCGTTTAAATTTCTCACACGGTACGCACGAATATCATAAAAAAAATCTTTGTATCATAAGAAAAGTTGCAAAAGAATTAAACACTAGAGTAGGAATTTTACAAGATATTAGCGGTCCTAAAATTCGTATAGGTGAATTAAAAACTCCCTTTGAATTAAAAAAAGGAGACAAGCTTGATTTTTACTATGAAAAAATTATAGGAGAACAGCTTTGCGCGAATCAGTATAAGCTTAGTATTAATCAGAGCGATATTCTTTCTATGCTTAAAATCGGTGAGCATATTTATCTTTATGATGGAAGTATACGAGCTAAGGTTGTAGCTGTAAAAAGTGATAGGGTTGAAGCTTTAATTGAAAATGATGGTTTTTTAAGTTCAAATAAGGGTATTAATTTCCCAAATACTAAAATAAATATAGATATTATCACACGTAAGGATAAGAACGATATTTGTTGGGGGATAGAAAATCAGGTCGATTTTCTCGCTATTTCTTTCGTGCAAAATGCTCACGATATTAACGAAGTTCGCGAAATTCTTTCTGAAAATAAAGCCAAAATAGCTATTTTTGCAAAAATAGAAAAATTTGATGCAGTTGAGAATATTGATGAAATTATTGCTTCAAGTGATGGAATTATGGTTGCACGTGGAGATCTTGGTATAGAAGTACCCTATTACCGCGTTCCAAATATACAAAAAGAAATTATTTTGAAGGCAAATAATGCAAGTAAGCCAGTGATTACTGCAACCCAAATGCTTTTTTCTTTAGCCAAAGCAAAAACTGCTACAAGAGCTGAAATTTCAGATGTTGCGAATGCTGTACTTGATGGAACAGATGCAGTAATGCTAAGCGAAGAAAGTGCTATTGGTATTGATCCTGCAAATGCTGTTGATATAATGTGTCAAACTATTATAGAAACTGAAAAAAAATACCCTTATAATAAGTTTCAGTGTTTTGATTATTCTGATAACACAGACAAAATTATGCGTTCTTGCACTCATTTGGCAAAAGATTTACAAGTTGATGCGATTTTTGCTCTTACAAGTAGTGGAAAGTCTGCTATAAAAATTGCAAGATATAGACCAGATACAGAGATTATAGCTGTTGCACATTCTGAAAGGACCTTAAATTTTTTGAGTATAGTTTGGGGTGTTAATCCAGCAATTTTAGTAAATAAAAGTGACAATATTAACGATTTATTGAGAGATTCTGTAAAATCAAGCGTCGAAAAAGCTTTGATGTCTGAAGAGAGATGTTATATTCTTACCGCAGGATTCCCTACGGGAGTTGAAGGAACAAGTAATCTTATACGTATTCTTAATAAAGAACAAATTGCTTATTATCTTAAATAAGTTTAATATTCGAATTCTTTTAAATCTTTAACTGTACCAAGTAGTACGACAACATCGCCGCTATATACTAGCGTTGTTTCTAAATCCGGCAACAACTCCCAATCGGTATTAACTTTTTTGTAAGCAATGACACGCATATTTTGTGCTATGTGTTTGAGTGAGTTGCCAGCAAATTTGTCATCAATACTTAGTTTTACGACACGTATTGTATTTGCTGAAATGTCAAAAATTTCAAATTCAGTTGTTTTTGTAAGAAATTCTTTTACCAGTCTTTTTGCACTTTCTTTTTCTGGGTAGATGACTTTGTTAGCTCCAAGTTTTGAGAGAATTTGCCCGTGCATATTTGAAGTAGCTTTAGCGATAATATTATTTACTCCTATGTCTTTGAGTGCCATAAGTGTAAGTATAGATTTTTCTACATTTTCACCTATGCTTACAATAACAATTTCTACGTCGTGAAAGCCAGCTTCTTTTAAAGCGTTGATATTTGTAGAATCTAAGATATAAGCATAGCTTGGAGAATTTTGTATGCTTTTTAAAGCTTCTTCATTTTTGTCTGCGACAATTACAGTGTGTCCAGAAGTTATGAGTTCATCAGCGACAACTGAACCAAATTTCCCAAGTCCTATTACACCGTAGCTATTATTTTTCATTTGCAACCTTTATAAATTAATTTTTCCTTCTTGGAATTTAATATTGACTACTTTGTCTTGTCTGAAAACTGAAATTAAAAAAGCAAAGACTCCTATTCTTCCACTTAACATCATTATTATAATAATAATTTTGCTAGGATTGCTAAATAAAGAACATAAAGAAAGAGAACCACCATCTCCAGTCGAAATCCCTACAGTAGCAAAAGCTGATGAGGTTTCAAATAAAAGAGTAATGAATTTAAAGTCAGATTCTAATAAAGAAAGTAAAATAACAGCTACAACAATATAGACAGTCGAGCCTATATAGATGATAAAAGCTTTATTAATGATTTCTTGTGGAATTTCATATCCAAATATCCGTACTCTTCCATTTCGAATGCTCCAATATGCATACAACAATAACACCATTATTGTTGTAATTTTTATTCCTCCAGCAGTTCCACCCGGAGCCCCTCCTATAATCATAAATAAAGAACCAAAAAACAAACTTGCATCATATAAGCCACCTATATCTATGGTATTAAAACCGGCTGTTCTATAATTGATAGCCAAGAAATATGAAGCGAGGATTTTATCAAAAAAAGAAAAATTCCCTATGGTTTTTGAATTTGGATATTCGAAAGTAAAAATAATAAGAGTTGAGAAAAGAATAAGAAATATTGTGGCTGTAATGACAATTTTTGTATGCAAACTCAAGGTATGCAAACGTTTTCTTTGAAAAAAATATAATTCTACTAAAACAAAATAACCAAGCCCTCCTATAATAATTAAAGAAGTGATAACAAGATTCACAGTAAGGTCATATTTATAGCCAGTTAATCCATGTTCAAAAATACTAAATCCAGCATTATTAAAAGCACTAACAGAATGAAATATTCCAAACCAAAGTGCTTTATTTAAATCCATTTCAAGAGCAAAACGCAGAGTTAGAATTATTGCCCCAAAAAGTTCTATTGCAAAAATAAAGAGTAAAACTTTTTTTAAAAATTTAAAGAGTCCATCCATAGATGGATATAGTAATGATTCTTTGAGAAGACTTCTGCTGCTAAATCCGACTTTTCTTCGTATTAATATATATATAAAAAGTCCAGCACCCATATAACCAAGTCCTCCAATTTGTACAAGAGCAAGGATAATAATTTGTCCAAAAATTGTAAAATCATTTGCAGTATTTTTAACGAGCAATCCCGTCATACTTACAGCCGAAGTACTTGTGAAAAAAGCGTCTAAAAAACTGATAGGTTGAGTATGCGATAGATTTAAAGACAGCAATAAAGCACCAATGAGGGCGATCATTATATAACCGCTAAGTAAAATCTTAAAAGTCCGTCTGTCAAGACCAAATTGTTTCAAAAAAACTCCATTGACATTTTTTAGGTTGGCTATTCTAACTCATTAAAACTTTAAGCCAAATAAATTTTTTCTTATATTTTAAACTTAAATTAAAGATAAAAAGATAGAATTTTAGTTTTAATATTATTTTATTATTTTCGGTTGGATAGCTCAGTCGGTAGAGCAGCAGACTGAAAATCTGCGTGTCGGCAGTTCGATTCTGCCTCTAACCACCATCATTATAATTTTACTCTCTTAAAATTTTTACTTTACAAAACAAGTTTGCATACATTTATGATAGTGCATTATTTTTACTTTAAAGTCTTTGATGTTATTGATTTTAAAGATGGTAAGAGCATTTTATGGCTTTGAAAATTATCGTTATCTTTATAAAAAAGTAGTTTGAAAATCTTTATACAAAATTTTAAATAAAGATATAGTATAGAAAATCACATATCGTATTTATTCATAGTTTTTTTTGCAAAACTTTGTATTTCTTTTTTGACTTAAAGCAGTTTCTAATAATGAGAAGCATATAAAAATTTTTGATAAATGTTTAAACAAGACTTGTTAAAGTGTGGATTGAGAATAAATGAGGAGGAAATTTTCAAATACGAGAATCCATTTAAAGGAAAAAATGTATTAGGAAAAACGAAGAATCTTAACTTTTCATCCTCAAAGTAATTAGAATATTTTTACAATTTAAAGAAATTAACTTGCTTTAATCAACCAAAAACAGCATTAGAGTTGTATAATAAAATGGTGGATTCAGCAGGACTCGAACCTGCGACCAACCGGTTATGAGCCGGTTGCTCTAACCAACTGAGCTATGAATCCGTCAAAAAATACAAATTATAGCTTTTTTTGCTTAAAAAATATTTATTTAGCGACTTAGAAGTTTGCTTGTTTTGGTTGCTGTTTTGTCAAGCCAAAAGTAACGAAAAGTTATGAGATGCTGTGTAATTCCAAAGAATATCATAAAAATAGTAAAAGAACTTCCTCCATAGCTAAAAAATGGTAAAGGAATTCCAACAACAGGGGCAAAGCCCAGAGTCATAGAAATATTTACTGCTGTATAAATAAAAATAAAGAGTGCCACACAGTTTATCAAAACTTTTGAAAAATAGTCCTCTTTGAGTTTATAATTTAAACTCAATAAGTGAAAAATTAATAGAATATACAATAAAACAAGAATCAATCCACCTATAAATCCGAGTCTTTCTATCATATAAGCAAAGATAAAATCGCTTGTTGCAATAGGGAGAAATTTGAAATGTGTTTGTGTTGCTTGATCTTGAGATTTGCCTGTCAGTCCTCCATTGCCTATGGCTATCATAGATTGAATGACCTGATAGCTAGGTTTTTCTGATAAAAAATCGTGAATTCTTTGTTTTTGATAAGGTTTTAGGAAATAAGCATAAATTAAAGGAGAGCTAAGTCCTAGTATTAAAAGTATGCTAAGCCAAATTTTGTAATTCACTCCTATGATAAAAAGTACTCCAAAACCTACAATTAAGAGCACCATAGCACTGCCTAAATCAGGTTCTTTAACAATCAATACAAAAGGTAAAAGGATGTAAAAACTTAGTTTAAGAAAATTTTTCACTTTATAGCCATTTTTTGGAGGAGGATTTTGATTGATGAGGTATGCAAGCATTAAAATAAAGGCAGGTTTAAAAATTTCAGATGGTTGGATGGTGAAATGAGTAAAAGGAATTTGTATCCATCTTTTTGCACCTAATTTTTCAACACCAAAAATATCCACACTCAAAAGTAAGAAAATAGTTAGCCAATATGTTATAGGAATAAGCCATATAAATTTTCGAATCGGTAAAAAGAAAAAAAAGCAAAAAGCGAGGAATCCGAAACAAAAATATGTGAATTGTTTTTCAGCTAAAAAAGCATTTGCTTCGAAAATTAAAAAAAAAGAAGTTAAAATAATAGGGAAGATTAAAATAGGCTGTACATAATCAAAATGCGTTATAATTCTTCTATCAAGTCTAAACACTATTTGCCTTTGTAGATTAAATATAGTAATTATATGTTAAAATTGTAAGATTGCATCTGTGTTTAAGGAAAAAAATGCAATTTTTTTTAGTAGATGAGTTTGCAAGGCTTGATGTTTTTTTAGCAAAAAATCTTCACCAAAGTCGCAACCAAGTTGGTTTGCTTATAAAAAATGGCTGCGTTATGGTAAATCAAAAAATTCAAAATAAGAATTCATTGAGACTTCAAATTGGCGATGAAGTCCATATAAAAACTTTAGTTTTGCAAGAAACAGTCTGCAAGTATGAAGTTGATTTTGAGCTTGAAATTCTTTATGAAGATGAGGATTTGTTTGTACTTAACAAGCCTAGTGGTTTAGTTGTGCATAAGGCTGCTACTGTGAAAAGTTTTACTTTGGTAGATTGGCTTCTTGCAAAGAATTTTGTTCTGTCGAATATAGCAGGAAATCTTCGTGCAGGACTTGTGCATAGACTTGATAAAGAGACAAGTGGGGCTATACTTATAGCGAAAAATAATTTTACTCATCAAAATCTTAGTGAGCAATTGCAAAATAAAACATTAGGAAGAATTTACCTTGCATTAATTGATTTGCCTTTAAAAGAGGATAAAATTATTATTGAAAAAGCTTTAATGAGATCAAGGACTAATGCTGTTAAAAAAACAACTGTCAATCAAAATGTTAAAGGTTCTAAAAATGCAAAGTCCGCTTTTGCTAATATAGAAGTTTCTGATTTTTGCACTCTTATTGCCGCAAAACTCTTTACAGGAAGAACACACCAAATACGAGCGCATTTAGCAAGTATTAATAGACATATTTTAGGTGATACTTTGTATGGGTATAAACAAAATGATGATTTAAGAGTGATGCTTCACGCGTATTTTGTGTATTTTACCCATCCAAAAACAAAGAAACAAGTTGTTGTCAAAGCACCTTTGATGGATGATTTTAAGCAAATCTTGCAAGAAAAATGCAAATTAGGAGAAGAAAATGAAAAAATTTCGCTTGAGTCTTTATTTACTTTGTTTAATTCTTTTACTTAATGCTTGCAGTACCGGAAGTTTAGCTACTTTTGGAAATACTAAGGAGCTTGTAGTTGATGAAAATTTACCAAGACTTGAGAATGTAAAGACTCTTAGTGATATGAGTAATATAGCTTTTGAATGGGAGCCTTTATACAGCGAAAATATTCAAGGTTTTTATCTGTACCGAGCTAGTCAAGATAGTGCAGACTTTAAGCTTGTTGCGACAGTGCGTAATAAATTTCAAACGCATTATGTTGATATGAAACTTCGACCAGCTACGAAATATCGTTATATGATGAAAAGTTTTAATGAACAGGGTCATATTTCAGAACAGGGACAGCTTATAGAAGCAATGACAACTCCAAGAATCGAGGCTGTACCTTTTGTAAAAGCTATAACTAATCTTCCAAATCGTATTAAATTGATTTGGCGACCTCATACTGATTTACGGGTGAAATCGTATATTATAGAAAGAGCAAAGACTGATGATAACCGCAATTTTAAGAAAATTGCTGAAGTGCAGAATCGTTTAAATGCAGAATATATTGATGAGAATTTAAAACCCGGGGAAAACTTTTGGTATAGGATTGTTGCCGTGAGTTTTGATGGAGTTACAAGCGAATTCAGTCAAAGTGTGCATTCTACAAGTAAGGCTTTGCCGCCTCAAATTGAAAATATCAATGCAAGTACAGATGGTTCAAATAGCATTATTGTAACTTGGAATGCAAACAATTATAAAGATTTTTCTTATTATAAAATTTACACGACCAATTCGAGTTTGTTGCCTTATACGCTTTTAGCTAAGACTCAAAGTAATTCATATGAGGATAAGGTTGAAGGTGCTGGAAGAACAAAATATTATAAGGTTACTATGGTTGATCAAGATGGACTTGAAAGTGTTATGCCAAAAGAGGGAGTTATGGGCAAAACCTTAGGAATTCCTACAAGTCCTAGTATTATACTTGCTCAAAGTAGTGATAGTGGAGTGTATTTAGAATGGATTGATAATGATGAAAGAGCTGTGGAATATGAAGTGAAACGTTATGGAGACGGACAAACAACGCTTTTTAAAGGTATTAAAGAGAAGAGGCTTCAAGATATTAAAGCTTTGCCTGAAGTACAATATAGCTATGAGATTATAGCTATTGATTCTGCAGGATTACGCTCTGAACCTTCTAAAAAGGTTAAGGCAGTGCAGTAGTGCCAAATTTCAAAGCTAGGGAACTTAAAAAACTTCTTTTTCCTTTTGAAGCAGATGGAGTTTCTTTTCTTTGGAAAGCTGAAAATGAAAAAGTTATACTTGTTTTCACTTGTGTTGAAGATGAAAAATTCTTCTTGCAAGTTGCAAAGACAAAAGATGAATTTATTATAAAAGCTGATAAACATAGCAAAATTTCAAAAACAGTGTCTTTACAAAAAGCTTTGCAGTGTTTTAAAGACAATTTTTGCACCAAGATTGTGAGTGAGTCTTGTTCTTTTAAAGAGAACGTGTTGCTTGAAAATTCAAATTGCATTATACGAAATTTTGATGAGCTTTTGCCCCAACTCCAATCTAAAATGTATATAGAAATAGGTTTTGGATCAGGAAGACATTTGCTTTTTCAAGCAAGAAAGAATCCAGATGTTTTAATACTTGGAATTGAAATTTACACTCCTGCTCTTGTTCAAGTTGCAAAACTTGCAAAAGCACAAGGGCTTGATAATATTATGCTAATACGAAATGATGCAAGACTTTTGCTTAGTGTTTTACAGCCACATTCTGTGGAGAAAATTTTTTTACATTTTCCTGTTCCTTGGGAAAAAAAACCACATCGTCGTGTTATAAGTTTTGAATTTTGTAAAGAATGTGCTAGAGTCTTAAAAAAAGATGGAAAATTTGAACTTAGGACGGATAGTTTTGAGTATTTTGATTTTAGTTTGAAACAATTTTTAAAGTTTAAAAATCCGCAGTTTCATATTCAAAAAAATCATAATTTAGATATTTCAAGCAAATATGAAGACAGATGGAAGAGGCAAAAGAAAGATATTTATGAAATGATTGTTTGGAATTTCTGTGATTTTGAGGGAGATTTGAGTTGTAATGCTTTTGATTTTCAAGGGTTTGCAATGTCAGAAAAAGCTCTAGTCAATTTAGAAAAAAAATGGAGCAATTTTGTTTATAAAGGAGAAGATTTTTTCTTGCATTTAGAGAGTCTTTACAAAGCAGAAGATGCTTTGCTTTTAAAGATAGCTTTTGGTGCTTTTAATATACCGCAGCACTCGTATTTGCTTCTTAATAAAAAGGTGGATTTTATTTTTGGAGAGCCTCTTCAAATTCGGGAGAATGTTAAAGCTATGGAAAAATTGAAAGAAATTTTAAGTGATTTTTAATTAAACTCTCGTGATTTTCTTAAATTTTAAGTAAAAATAAAGCATAATTTATCAATTTTGAAATTAAAAAGGAAAAGTGATGCCAAATTTAATTCAAGCACAAAAACTCTCTTTAGGCTATGATGAGCTTGTTATTAAAGAGGCGAATTTTGCTTTTAAAAATGATGACTTTGTCTTTATTACAGGTAAGAGCGGCAGTGGTAAAAGTACGCTTTTAAAATCTTTTTATGGAGATTTGGAATTGCTTTCAGGACAGCTTGAAGTGTGTGGTACTTCAATGAAAAAAATAGGAAATTCAGAGCTTTTACAGCTCCGCCAACGTATAGGCATCATTTTTCAAGACTATAAACTTGTTCAAGAATACAGTGTCGAAAAAAATGTAATGCTACCTTTAATGATAAAAGGATACAGTAAAAAAGTGTGTCAAGAGCAGGCAAGCAAACTTTTAAAACATGTTAATTTAACTTTTAAAGCCGATAAAAAACCTGACCAGCTTAGCGGAGGAGAGCAACAAAGAGTCGCTATGGCTAGAGCTTTGGCACATAATCCTAAGCTTTTACTTTGTGATGAACCAACAGGAAATTTGGATGAATATTCTTCTGATATTATTTGGACTCTCTTAAAATCAGCACGAGAGCTTTTAAGCACTTGTGTTGTTGTAGTAACACATAGAATTCCTAGTAATTTGAGACTTAATTACCGTCGCTTTAATATAGAAAATGGAAAAATGAATGAAATTTTTTAGAACACACTTGTCCCTAATCCTACCTTTACTTTTTATGATGTTTGCTTTTGAATTTCTTTTGCTTACAAATGCAACTCTAAAACATTATAAAGAACTTGTTAGTAAGGATTATAATATCATAGTTACAAGCACAAAAGTTTTAGAAAAAGATCTTGTAAAAACTCAAGTACCTTCTTTTGTATCTCTTGAGCTTTTAGATCCTAAAGATTTGGTTGAAAGACTAAAAAGTAATATTTCTGAAAAGAATTTGCAAACATTGAAAAATTCTTTGCCGAATTTTTATAGTATTAAGCTTAAATATCTGCCTACACAGAATGAATTAGATATTCTTAAAAATAAGATTCTTAGCTTAGAAGGGGTAAATAGAGTAGAGACTTTTTCAAAAACTCATCATAAAGTTTATCCTTTGCTTACTTTAGTACAATTTATTTTTTGGCTTTTCTTGTGTATTATTCTACTGCTTAGTTTTGTACTTTTTTTAAAACAAATGCGTATTTGGATGTATGAGCACACTCAAAGGGTTGAGATTATGTGTTTGTTTGGAGCGCCTTTTTGGTTTCGCTCATTTATGCTTTATAAAGTTGTTTTTATTGATTGTTTAATAGCTTTTTTTCTTCTTGTGCTTTTTTTTACCCAAATTTATAATTTTTCTTTCATTCAAGAAAGCTTAAAAGCTGCAGATATTTTCTTGCCGCCTATTAATTTTACTTTACACTTAAGTGGAGTCTTTTTAGCAACTTTATTCGTTTGTTTGTTTTGTGCTAATTCTGTAATGTTTAAGGTAAAAAAATGAGAATATTTTTTTTTATTTTTTTCTTTCTGTTTGTGGATGAAATATATGCTAATACTCTCAATGAAAAGACAAAAAATTTAGAAGAGAATAAAAGAATTCAACGACAACTTAGTAAAAAACTTGAAGATTTGGCTAATGATATATTCAATGGAGAGAAAACACTTCAAGAGTTAAACAAACAAATAGATCTTTTAAACTCTCAAACTCTCAAACTTGAATCCAGTGTAAAAATGCAAAATACCGAATTAAATGCTCTTAATATGCAAAATAAAGAACTTATGAAAAGTAAATTGGCGATGGAGAGTAAAATGATCGCTTTACTTACAAAGGATTTTGCTTATGATTTACCTATACCGCAAGGATATATAGAAAGCGAAGAAAGTTTTATGGCTTTTGAACTTTTGGAAAGTTTAAATAAAGTCTTAAATGATGAAATTTTTAAGCTTTCTAAAGATTATCAATTTGTAAATAAATTGATAGATGAAAAACAAGAACAGATTAAAAAAATTAACACTAATCTTAAGGCTTATAATGAACAAATTGCAAAACTCCAAACCTTGCGTCAAAAGCAAGTTGCTGAAATAAATAAACAAAAAACTGACCGTAATCTTTATAGTAAAAAACTTGATGAAATCATCGCTCAACAAGAAGAGCTTCGTAAAACACTAAATCAGCTTAAAATCATAGAAAGCAAAGTACAAGAGAATAAAAGCACTCCGCAGAAAAAGAATGATACAAAAATAGCAACAAATGAGAAACAACCAAGGCAAATCGGTTCAGGGTATCAGGGTGGCAATGTGAAGAAATATACAGGAAGAAAAACTATAGCCCCCCTTGATACTTTCACTATTAAACAAAAATTTGGCAATTATGTTGATCCTATCTATAAAATTAAAATTTTTAATGAGAATGTGGTTTTAAGGAGTAATAAAGCAGATGCGACTGTAAAGAGTGTCTTGGATGGAAAAATTGTTTTTGCTAAAGATACGAGTATGTTAGCTCGAGTTGTGATAGTAGAGCACGATAATGGAATTCATACTATTTATGCTCACTTGAATAAAATTGCTCCTACAATTAAAGTAGGCAAAAATATTAAAAAAGGTGAAGTGATAGGTAGGGTTAAAAACGATCTAACTTTTGAAGTTACACAGAAAAATTTTCATATCAATCCTTTAGAGCTTATCAGTTTAAATTAACTAAATTTTAAAGCAAATTAAACTATAATCTTTGCTTAAACAAGGAGAGATAATGCAAGAAAACAAAAGAGTTTTAGTGAAATTTTCAGGTGAAGCTTTAGCTGGTGAAAATGGCTTTGGCATTGAGAATTCCATTTTAAAATTTGTTGCTTTAGAAATCAAAGAATTAATAGAACATAATGTTCAAGTAGGCATAGTTGTAGGCGGTGGAAATATTATACGAGGTGTTTCTGCTGCTAAAGGTGGTTTGATAAAACGCACAAGTGCTGATCATATGGGTATGCTAGCTACTGTGATTAATGCCATTGCTATCCAAGAAGCTTTAGAAAGTTATGGTTTGGATGTAAGAGTGCAAAGTGCAATTCAAATGGAAGCTTTTTGTGAAACTTATATTATGAGAAGAGCACAAAGGCATTTAGAAAAAGGACGAATTGTGATTTTTGCTGCAGGAACGGGTAATCCGTATTTTACAACAGACACCACAGCTATTTTAAGAGCAGTAGAGATTGAGGCAAGTATGGTAATAAAAGCTACAAAAGTGAATGGAGTGTATGATAAGGACCCTAATCAATTTGACGATGCTATATTTTTAGACACCCTAAGTTACGATGAAGCTATGCAAGATAATATTAGAGTTATGGATGATACAGCTATAGCACTTGCAAAGGATAATAAACTCCCTATTGTAGTTTGCAATATGTTTCAAGAAGGAAATTTATTAAAAATTGTACAAGGCGATACAAGTTTGTGTTCTGTTGTAAAAAATTAAAGGAGAGAAAATGTTGAGAATGGAAGAGATAGCAGCCAAAGCTTTAAAAAAAATGGGAGATGACCGATACCGACTTGCTTTAGTTGTAGCAAAAAGGGCTGAACAATTAGCTGATGGAGCAACACCTTTAGTGAATTTTGATAAAAGTAGAGTGAAATTGGCAGATATAGCATTGTATGAAATTGCAGAAAGTAAAGTTACTTTAGAGGGTTTAGTTGAAAACAATCGATGAGGAATTGTCACTTGAAAAACTCATAGAGGAAGGAAAAAATTGTAAGGATATAGAAGGGGCAAAAAAGCTTCTTTTTACTATTTGTGGAAAAGATTTTATCTTAGAAAAAGCTGTGCAGTCTTGTATTGATTATCACGAGGGACAATTTCGGAAAAGTGGCGAGCCTTATGCCGTTCATCCTATTTTGGTAGCAAGTCTTGTAGCATTTTTTAGCGGAAATAAATCAACTATTCTTGTAGCACTTTTACACGATGTTATTGAAGATACAAATTGTACCGAAGAAGAATTAAAAGCTGAATTTGGTTCTGAGGTTTTAAAGCTTGTTTTGGGGCTGACAAAGATTATAGAGATTCGAGAAGACAATCTTAATTATCCAAAATCTAAACAGAGTTTGGCAAAATCCGCACTTACTTTTAGAAATATGCTTTTAGCAAGTATTGAAGATGTACGTGTTTTAGTTGTAAAACTTTGCGACAGACTTCACAATATGCTTACTTTAGAAGCCTTAAGAGAAGATAAACAAAGAAGAATTAGCGAGGAAACCCTCGTTGTTTATGTTCCTATAGCTCATAGACTTGGAATTTCTAGTATTAAAAATTATTTAGAAGATTTGAGTTTTAAGTATTTAATGCCTGATGAATACAAACAAATTTATAATTATATTAATTCAAATGACCAGCAAATGCAGTTAGGATTGAATGATTTTATTTCTAAGGTTGAACTTTTGCTTTTGAAAAATGGCTTTAGACAGGGAACTTTTCAAATTCAAAAAAGGATCAAACACAGCTATTCTATTTATTTAAAGATGCAAAGAAAAGGTATAGGGATAGAAGAGGTTCTTGATTTGCTTGGGATACGAATTTTAGTAGAGAAAGTGAGCGATTGTTATTTGGCTTTAGGGATTTTACATACGAATTTTAATCCCCTTGTTTCTCGTTTTAAAGATTATATTGCTTTGCCAAAACAAAATGGCTATCAAACCATCCACGCGACGCTTTTTGATACTAAGAATATTATTGAAGCCCAAATTCGTACTTTTGATATGCATAAAATTGCAGAATTTGGTATCGCTGCACATTGGAAATATAAAGAAGACGGAAGTATCACTGCACCAAGGCTTGATTGGCTTACTGATATTTCTATGCGAAGTGCAAATAATCTTGAAAATACAGAAGATTACAATGCTATTGAATTGTACGAATATGCCAAAGACAGCCTCTATGTGGAAGATATTGCAGTATATTCCCCTAAAGGAGAGATTTTTACTTTGCCCAGAGGAGCTACTGTGCTTGATTTTGCTTATGAGATACATACAAAAATAGGACTTCACGCTAAAAGTGCTTATGTTAATCGTGTAAAAGTTCCTTTACTTACACAACTCAAAAATGGAGATATAGTCCGTGTTGTTACAGCAGAGGATAAATTCTACCGTTGTTCTTGGATTGATAGTGTAAAAACAGGAAAAGCCAAAGCGAGTATAAGAGAATTCTGCAAACAAAAAATTCGAGAAATCAATTTTTATAGTGCTTTTAATATGCTCCATTTTATTTTTAATGTTGAAAAAGAACGTATAGAAGAATGGGTAGAAAAAGAGAATTTAGGGAAGCGGATTCGTAAAGTAGCCAACGATAGTACGTATTTTAAAGATATAGTCAATGGCTTAAAAAAATATGCTAAAAAATCTTATTGGTTTGATAAGTATGAAATTAAAGAACAAAAAATTGGAAATTTTACTTTATATTCCAATCATAAAATTACAAATGTAGATTTTGATTATTGCTGCCATCCTAAAAGAGGAGATTCTGTAGTTGCTTTTGTCGAAGCGCAGAATGCAATTGTACATCATAAACTTTGTAATAAAGCTGAAAAAATGATAGAGAAAAATAAAGATATGGTTTTCATCAAGTGGAATTTAGACTCAATAAAATCTTATAAACTTATTTTTTCTTTAGAGAATAAAAAAGGAATTTTAGCTGAATTTTTAGTCTTACTTGCTAAAATGCAAATCAATTTACTGAATATCAATTTATCAAGAGATCTAAGTTCTGTTGTGGATTATTTTGAAATAGCAATTGAAATTCCTGATAATATTAATCCTGATACTGTAAGAGAGAGATTAAAAACGCGTTGTAGAATTTTGGATTTTATGTCCTTAGATGATGCGTATAAAGAAGGTTAAGATATGCAAATAAAGACTATAATGACAGAGGTTAAAAGAGCTTGTGCAGAGATTATTGATGAAGAAAAAATTGAAAATTTGATTGCAGATTTTTATAAACAAGGAAAGAATTTTTTCATTAAAATAGGACTTGATCCAACAGCACCTGATTTACATTTAGGACATAGTGTTGTTTTGAATAAAATGGCATTTTTGCAAAAACACGGAGGCATTGTACAATTTTTAATCGGCGATTTTACAGGTCAGATCGGTGATCCTAGTGGAAAAAATGCAACAAGGAAGAAACTTGATAAAGATGAGGTTTTGCAAAATGCAAAAACTTATGAACAGCAGGTTTTTAAAATCTTAGATAAAGAGAGAACACAGGTTTGTTTTAATTCTTCGTGGCTTAACACTTTGGGTTCTGTTGGACTTGTTGAGCTAAGTTCTGCTTTTAGTGTAGCCAGAATGCTCGAACGTGACGACTTTACAAAGAGGTTTAGAGAACAAAGTCCTATAAGTATCTGTGAATTTTTATATCCTTTGCTTCAGGGTTATGATAGTGTGGCTTTAAAGTGTGATATAGAAATGGGAGGCACTGATCAGAAATTCAATCTCTTAATGGGAAGACACTTGCAAAGAATTTATGGTGTCGGTAAAGAACAAGCTGTGATAATGATGCCACTTTTGGAAGGTTTAGACGGAGTGCAAAAAATGAGCAAGAGTTTAAATAACTATATAGCTTTTACACAAGAACCTAATGATATGTATGCAAAATTTTTAAGCATTAGTGATGAGTTAATGTTTCGTTACTATGAGCTTTTAAGTGAAAAAACTCTTGATGAAATTGCAATCATTAAAGAACAAGTACAAATGGGTTTACTTCATCCTAAAAAAGCCAAAGAAAATTTAGCCCTAGAGCTTACACAACGTTTCCATTCAAAAGATAAAGCCTTGCAAGCAAAAACTGAATTTGATAGGGTGCATATTCAAAAAAATACACCAAGTCATATTGAAGAATTCGAAATTCAAGGTGGGATATGGCTTGCAAAAGCTTTAGTATATTGTGCTTTAGAACTTTCTACTTCAGCAGCACGAAGGAGTATTAAAGCGGGTGCTGTAAGTGTTAATTCAAAAAGAATAGACAATGAACAATTTCAGCTTGAGAGTGGAGAGTACATTTTACAAGTCGGCAGAAGAAAATTTGCGAAAATAAAGGTAAAAGAATGAAATTTAAAGCCTTACAAATAGGAAAACACACTATACAGTACCCAATTTTTCAAGGTGGAATGGGGCTTGGCATCAGTTGGGACAGATTGGCTTCAAATGTATCTTTAAATGGAGGACTTGGGATTATTTCATCAGTTGGAACAGGATATTATGAAAACAGAACACATATTGCAAAAGAACTGAATTCTAAACCCTATGGAAGTGAGAATTTTTACTCTCGCAAGGGTTTGCAAAGCGTGATAAATAATGCAAGAAAAATTTGTGGAGAAAAACCTTTAGGCTGTAATATTCTATGTGCAAGTAATGATTATGCAAGGATAGCTCGTGATGCTTGTGAAGTTGGTTTTAATGTTATTGTTTCTGGGGCAGGACTTCCTACAAATTTGCCTGAATTTACAGCTGATTTTCCTGATGTGGCACTTGTGCCTATTATTTCATCACCAAAGGCTTTAAAAATTATTTGCAAGAGATGGCAGACACGTTATCAAAGACTCCCTGATGCAGTGGTGCTTGAGGGTCCAAAAAGTGGAGGTCATCAAGGATTTACTTATGAACAATGTTTTGATCCAAACTATCAACTTGAAGCTTTAATAGGTCCTGTTGTTGAAGAAGCTAAAAATTGGGGTTCTTTTCCAGTTATTGCAGCTGGTGGGATTTGGGATAAAAAGGATATAGAGAAAGTTCTTAATCTTGGTGCAAGTGGTGTGCAAATGGGAACTCGTTTCATAGGCACTTTTGAGTGCGATGCGAGTGAGGAATTTAAGAATGTACTTCTTTCGTGTAAAGAAGAGGATATTGAGC
The DNA here is from genome assembly GCF_026241315.1 of Campylobacter sp. MIT 21-1684. Lineage (GTDB taxonomy): Bacteria > Campylobacterota > Campylobacteria > Campylobacterales > Campylobacteraceae > Campylobacter_D. The sequence goes on from NZ_JAPHNA010000002.1 coordinate 36,448, forward strand.
TTATTAAATCTCCTGTTGGTTATCCTGCAAGAGGAGTAAGAACTAATTTGCTTGATTTAGTTGATAAGAGAATTGGTCCAAAAATTAATTGTATAAGCAATTGTGTTGCACCTTGTGGAAGAGGAAAAGAAGCTACGAAAGTTGGATATTGTATTGCTGATCGACTTTTTGATGCTTGGAGTGGAAAGAAGGAAACAGGCTTATTTTTTACAGGAGCTAATGGTTATAAACTAGAAAAGCTTATTAGTGTAAAAGAGCTTATAAACAAGCTTGTGAATGGGGAATAATGCTTAAAATTCTAGCATTTATTCTTATGCTTTTGCAATTTTGTTTTTCAACTTATGAAAATGAGCTTGCCGATTTTGATAAAAATTTTATACATTCACAAAACCAACTTGAACTTCATAATAAGCTTAAAAGTCTTTATATTCAAACTGTGATTAATGAAGATGAAAAAACAAAGATAGAAGTGTTGAAGCGACTTCTTCTTAGTTCTAAAAGTCTCAATTTGGACGACAGCTCTTATGTACAAGAATTGCAAGAAAGTGGAGTAAGTGAATCAAGTATTAAAGCTTTGAGAAGAATTGTCCTTGAGGACACTTCCACCAAAAAATCTTCTTCGCAAGAAAAAAAGAATGTTACTACGCAACAGCCTACAAATAGTACTGAAGATATACAAAAAAAACAAGATACTCTTACTGTGCTTCATTCAAGGCAGATTGCAAGTGCAGTAGAACTTCAATTAAACACAATCTTAAAAAAAGAAGATATAAAGAGTTTTGCTTTAGAAGAAAAAGATAATTTTCGTTTTATCGCGGATTTTGAGGCTATTTTGCAAGGTGGTAGGAAAGAGTATCATTTTAGTCATTTTCGTCTCGTGATTTCACAATACAATCCAAAAATTGTTCGTATTGTGGTATATGCTAAAGAGAAAATCCCTGTTTCTTTTGAATTTAAGAAGAATGTATTCAAAATTTCTGTTACTCAAGCAAAAACACAGCCAAATTCTAAAACTAAAGCCTCTAAAAGTATTCCGGTACAAAATAAAAAAGAAACAACAGAGCAAAAGAGAGCTTTATATGTTTTAAATGTAGAGAAAAAAACATCTTTAATAGAGTTAAAACTTAGTGATATTCTTGATGAAAAGATGATTTCAACTATAAGTACCAAAGATTCGAAATTTTTTAGACAAATTGTAAGTTTTGAAGGGGTGCTTGAAGGAGGAAGAAAAAATTTTACTTTTGGGCAAAATGCTATTACAATAACGCAATATAATCCAAAAATTGTCCGTATAGTCTTAAGCTCATCGCAAGAATTTAAGTTTATGAAAAAGATAAATGGTAAAAATTTGATTATAGGTTTTGAGAGTCAAAAAAAACAGGCTGCAACACAAACAAATAAAAAATCAAATACGAGTAAAAATGTTACAAAAACTCAAAATACAACACCATCAACTAAAAATAAACTTATAGTTATTGATGCTGGACACGGTGGAAAAGACAGCGGAGCATTAAGTGATCCAAAAATGAATTTAAAAGAAAAGGATATAGTTTTAAGTGCAGCTTTAAAAGTAGGAAATGAACTCAAAAAAAGAGGGTATAGAATACTCTATACGCGTAATAATGATAAGTTTATCAATCTTAGAGATAGAACAAAGCTTGCTAACGATAAAAAAGCGGATTTATTTTTATCTATTCACGCTAATGCTGTTACAAGCACTAAAGCTAAAAGTACTGAAGGTCTTGAGACTTTCTTTCTCTCTCCTGCAAGAAGTGAACGAAGTAAAATGGCTGCAGAAAAAGAGAATCAAGGAGATTTTGAAGAGATGAATTATTTTTCTAAGCAAAGTATTTTAAATTTTCTTAATCGTGAAAAAATAGTTGCTTCAAATAAGCTTGCCATAGATATACAAAGAAATATCCTTTTGCAAACGCGTAAAAGATATAAAATTGTTGATGGAGGAGTGAGAGAAGCTCCATTTTGGGTACTTGTTGGTGCGCAAATGCCAGCTATTTTAGTTGAAATTGGTTATATTACCCATCCTAATGAAGCCAAAAGGATTGCAAGTAAAACTTTTCAAGAACTCCTTGCTAAAGGCATAGCTGATGGGGTTCAAAATTATTTTTATCATAATCAATGAAAAAAGCAAATCTTATTGTTAGAAATAATACACCTTTTTCTTTGGATTTTGACGATTATTATTTTAACTCAAATGATGGTTTGAATGAAAGCAAATTTGTTTATACCGAATCGTTCGCTTGGGATAAAAAAGATGAATTTGTTATAGCCGAAAGCGGTTTTGGTATAGGGCTTAATTTCTTTTTAACCTTGAAAAGATTCTTACACTCTAAAGACGCACCAAAACATTTGTTTTACATCAGTATAGAGGCTTTTTATATAGAAAAAGAAAAACTTAGGGAATTATATAAACAACTTGGTTTCTATGGAGAATTTAAAGAATATATAGAGCAGTTTTTGCAGTTTTACCCTAAATGCAAGGAAGGCTACTACCGTTTCTATTTTGAAAATTGCTTTTTAGATCTTGTTTTTGCTGATATTTCTGTCCTTAAAAGATTGGAGTTTAAAGCAGATATTTGGTATTTGGATGGTTTTTCACCCAATAAAAATCCTCAAATGTTTGATACAAATTGTATCTTAGAACTTTCACGGCTTTGTCGTAAAAACGCTCAGATCTGTACCTTTTCATCTTCAAGTACTTTGCAAAAAACACTTTGTAACTTTGGTTTTGAAATTCAAAAACTTCGAGGTTTTCGAAAGAGAGAAATGATAAGGGCTTTTTTTCGTGGTGAGGAAATTGTTGAGGAGAAAGAAAGGTATTTTTCTAAGGTACAGTGTGCTTTGCCTCAAAACAAACACATTGCTATTATTGGTGCTGGAATCTGTGCAGCAACTTTAGCATATGAGTTGAGTCTTAGAGGTTTTAAGATAAGTGTGTTTGAAAAAAATACTGATTTAAGTCAAGGAAATAGTGGAAATGAAAGTGGAATCTTAAGTTCGCTTATTTTAAAACCTGAAGTAGCTTTGGGAGAATTTTCGCAAAATGCTTTTATAGAGGCAAGTCGTTTTTATAGTCAAATTTTGGGTTTGAAATTAAGTGGGGTAATGGAGATCGCACATACTAAAGCTATGCAAGAACGTTTTATCGCTCAAAGTACAAACGCTCTTTTTCAAATCCACGACAAGAAAGCTTTTTTAGAAGATGGAGGACACATTTTTCCAAAAGAGCTTGTAAGTGCTTTGTTTGAAAAAAGTAAAGCAAATCTTTATTATAATCACGAATTTCAACATTATGCTTATGAGGATGAAAATTTCACTTTATACTTTAAAAATAATATTGTGAAAACAGGTTTTGGAATTTTGATTTATGCTATGGGTGCTGATACGAAAGATTTTATTCATTATGATGCAATGAAATTAAGCAAAATTCGCGGACAACTAAGCTATTTAAAACCTTTTTTGAAAACAGCTTATGCTCTTTCTTCAAAAGCATATATTTGTCCAATAAAAAACGATTTGCAAGTTATTGGAGCGAGTTTTGACAGATTTAATACAAGTAGAGAAATAAGCGAGCAAGAAAACAGGCAAAATATAATCAATATTGCAGAATTTTTAAAAGGCAATGAGAAACTTGAAATTAAAGGAGCAAAAGTAGGGTTTCGTTCATATGCTAGCGACAGATTTCCTATCATTGGTCCAGCTTATGATGAGAATTTTTATAAAAAAGAATATAAGGATTTGCTATGGACAAAAAAGAAGATTCAAGTGTTTCCTCAAAACATCTCTCATTTGTACTTGAATTTCGCACACGGTTCAAGAGCTTTTAGTACAAGTATTTTAGCTGCCCGTTATCTTTGTGCTTTGATTAATGATGAGCCTTTAGGTTTTTTTAGAGATTTTATTCCTTATATACACCCTGCTCGTTTTTTAATACGAAAACTTAAAAAAGGTTTATGATATTTAAGTTTTATTTAATGTTTTATTAATTTCTTGCATTAAATGCGAAAAGTTTAATTATAGTTTAAATTTTTTATTGTATCCTTTAATACAATATTTAGTTAAGGAAAGGAAAAGTAAATGATTGACTATAATCAAATCGAAACTCGTTTATCAGCACTTGAAAAACTTCCCTGTTTGAAAACGAAAGATTCTATTTCAAAAGCGTTAGAAAAAGCAGGTTTTACAAGAAGGGATTTTATGAAATGGGCAGGTGCTATGACAGCATTTTTAGCTCTTCCAGCGAGTTTTACTCCTGTGGTAGCACGTGCAGCAGAGCTTGCGGACAGACTTCCAGTTGTTTGGCTTCATATGGCTGAATGCACAGGCTGTTCTGAAAGTTTGTTGCGAAGTGATACACCAACTATCGATAGTTTAATTTTTGATTATATTTCTTTGGAATACCACGAAACTGTTATGGCAGCTTCAGGTTGGCAAGCTGAAGAAAATTTAGAAAGTGCTATTGAAAAACACAAAGGCAAGTATATTTTAATGGTAGAAGGCGGTATCCCTATGGGTGATACTGAACAGTATTTGACTATTGGACCACACGGAAAGAGCGGTTATGAACTTTCTCGTCTTGCAAGTGAAAATGCCTATGCTATTCTTGCTATTGGAACCTGTTCTTCCTTTGGAGGAATTCAAGCAGCACGTCCAAATCCAAGCAATGCTCAACCTCTAAGTAAAGTTACCAATAAAACTGTGATTAACGTTCCGGGTTGTCCGCCAAGTGAAAAAAATATTGTAGGCAATGTTTTACAACTCCTTTTATTTAAAGAATTACCTAGTCTTGATGTATATAACAGACCTAAATGGGCTTATGGTTTAAGAATTCACGATCTCTGTGAAAGAAGAGGACATTTTGATGCTGGTGAATTTGTACAATCTTTTGGAGATGAGGGCGCAAAACACGGTTTTTGTTTATATAAAGTAGGCTGTAAGGGACCTTATACTTTTAATAACTGCTCAAGAGAAAGGTTTAATCAACATACTTCGTGGCCTATTCAGGCAGGACACGGCTGTATAGGCTGTTCTGAACCACATTTTTGGGATACTATGGGTCCTTTTGAAGAACCGATGGCAAGTCATAAATTTGATACAGTATTTGGTCTTGGTGCAGACAGTGTTTCTGATAAGATAGGTATAGGAGTGCTTTGTTTGACAGGCGTTGCTATTGCAGCACACGCCGTTATCGCTTCTATACAGAAAGATAAGGAATAACAATGAGTCAAAAAATTATCGTAGATCCAATTACTAGAATTGAAGGGCATTTAAGAGTTGAAGTTGTTGTTGATGATAATAATATAGTACAAGAAGCTTATGCTGGTTCTACTTTGTGGAGAGGCATTGAGGTTATTGTTAAAGGTCGGGATCCAAGAGATGTTGCTTTTATGACACAAAGAATTTGTGGAGTTTGTACTTTTTCTCATTATAAAGCGGGTATTGTAGCTGTTGAAAACGCTTTGGGAATAGTTCCGCCACTTAATGCGCAGCTTACAAGAACTTTAATGAATGCAGCTTTATTTTTACACGATCATATTGTGCATTTTTACCAACTTCACGGTCTTGATTGGGCTGATGTAGTGAGTGCTTTAAGTGCTGATGTTAAAAAAGCAAGTGATATTGCATTTGCTTACACTCCAAATCCTTATGCAACAGGTGCTGATAAGCTTTTAGAAGTGCAACAAAAACTGAAAACATTTGTTGATAAAGGGAATTTGGGACCTTTTGCAAATGCTTATTATGGACATCCAACTTACCGTCTAAGTCCTGAACAAAATCTCATTGTACTCTCTCATTATTTAGAATGTTTAAGGATTCAAAGGATTATTGCCCAATGTATGGCAATTTTTGGAGCAAAAAATCCTCATCCTCAAAGTTTGACTGTTGGAGGAGTAACTTGTGTTATGGACTTGCTTAGTCCTTCTCGAATGGGTGAATATATGGTGAAATTTCAAGAAGTTGCCGATTTTGTTAACCGTGCGTATTATCCTGATCTCATAATGGCTGGACAAGAATATGCAAATGAACCAAGTGTTTTGAATGATGTAGGTGTTGCAAACCTTTATACTTTTAAAGAATTCCAACTTGGTAGAGATGAATGGCTTTTTGAAAGTGGTATTATTAAAAATGGCGATTTAAGTAAAGTATATGAGGTTAATGAAGATGAAATTACAGAAGAGGCAACCCATTCTTGGTATGCTGATAATGAACCTTTACATCCTTATGATGGGAAAACAAATCCAAATTATACAGGTTTGATTGATGGTGAAAGTATAGATCATCACGGACAAAAAGTACATACTAAAGTGTTTGATACGAAAGGAAAGTACAGCTGGATTAAAGCTCCAAGATATGAAGGACAACCTGCTCAAGTGGGACCTTTGGCGAATATTGTAGTTAATTATGCTAAAGGAAATCCAAATGTTGTTCCTGTTGTTGATGATTTCTTAAAACAAACAAATTTACCTGTCAGTGCTGTATTAAGTACTTTAGGAAGAACTGCTACCCGATGTATAGAAGCAAAAGTCGTTGCGGATCATACTTTACGTGCTTTTAATAATCTTGTGGAGAATTTAAAAGTTGATGAAAGCACCTGCGCACCTTATGTTATCGATAAAAATAAAGAATATAAAGGTCGTTATATGGGACATGTACCTCGTGGAACTTTGAGTCATTGGTGTAGAATTAAAAATGGTGTGATTGAAAATTGGCAAGCTGTTGTTCCATCTACTTGGAATGCAAGTCCAAAGGATTCTAAAGGTGTTGGTGGAAGTTATGAACAGTGTTTGATAGGACTTAAAATTACAGATGTGAAACAACCTCTTGAGATTATTAGAAAAATTCATTCTTATGATCCTTGTATTGCCTGTTCTGTTCATATTATGGATACAAAAGGGAATAACTTGAGTGAATACAAAGTGAATGTGAATGCATAGGAGGCTTTTATGCAAAATGAGAAATTACTAGAAAAAGAATTACACAGACAAGCTGAATATGAATTCAGTATAGGTTTGCGTTTGACACATTGGATTAGAGCTGTTTCTATTGTCATTCTTGTTGGAACTGGATACTATCTTTCTTATGTTTTTCAAAGTCCTTCTTCGCCTTCTGATCCTACAAATTTTATGCAAGCAAAATATCGTATGGTTCATCAAGCAGTAGGTTTTGTATTGATAGGGTGTATTTTGTTTAAAATATACCTTTTCTTTTTTGACAGAGTAAGCAAAAAAGAACGTATAAGCGTATTTGATATTTTCAATATTAAACTTTGGATAAAACAGATAAAATTTTATCTGTTTTTGGGCAAACATCCTCATTTAAAAGGTGCTTATAATCCTTTACAATTTGTTGTTTATGTTTTCTTTTATCTTGTGATAATAAGCATCATACTTACAGGTCTCATTCTTTACACTCATACTTATCACAATGGTTTAGGTGGTGTCTTGTATGATATTTTACGACCACTTGAAGCTGCGCTTGGAGGACTTGCCGAAGTAAGGACTTATCATAGAATTTTAATGTGGGTTGTTTTGCTTTTTGTACCTGTTCATATTTATATGGCTGTTTTCAATACTATTAAAGGAAAAGACGGTTCTTTAGATGCGATTATAAGCGGGTATAAATTTGTCAAAGAAGACAAAAATTGAATTTTTGCATACTTGGCATAGGAAATATTATGTTTGCAGATGAAGGTTTAGGCGTTCATCTTTGCAAACAAATTCAAAAAAATTATACCTTTTTTCATTCTTCTTCCACGCTTGATTTTGTTGATGGTGGGACATTAGCTTTACAACTGACTTATATTATTGCAAAATATGATAGCTTAGTTTTACTTGATGTTATTGATGCAGATGATGCAGACATTGGCGAGGTTTTTTTCTTTCCTTATGAAGCTATGCCAAAAAAGGTTAATTGGAGCGGGAGTGCTCACGAGGTAGAGATGCTTCAAACCTTGCAGTATATGGAATTAATGGGAGATTTGCCCCAAACACAAATTTTAGCCTGCATTCCAAAACGTATAGAGCAAATGAGTTTCACGCTTTCAAATGAGATTATACATTCTGCTAAGATAATGGAAAAAACCTTACTTAATTATCTTGAAAAGCAAGGTTTTACTTACAAGAAAGTTGCTGATTATTCTTTGCAAGAAGTAGCATCGCATTCTTACAAAGAATAAACCTATTCAAATCCAAAGATTTTGGTTGAAGTTTTTTAGCTCAAGAAAACTTCTTTTTAAGCTTGAACATCAAGTGTCTTTGCACCAAGTTCATTGATGCGATTGCTAACTTTTTCAAGAGTTGAACTCATAGTATCTTGACTGATTTGCGGAAGTGTTTTGCCCCACATTTTTTCTGCTTGTTCAAATCCTCTTTTCATACCTTCAAACCCTTTTTTGAGTTTTTCAACATCATCTCCAGCTCCTTTGATTATGAAATCTGCAATACGATTTGCTGTATTTTCAACTCCAAAAAATCCTTTTTCACTAAGAAGTTCCGCAAGTTCGTCTTTATTCATATCGAGTGGATTTTTTCCATTGTAACCTAAAGCAGTAAAGTCAATTTTTGATAACAAAGTGCTTGTTAAATTTTTACTCTTTAAAAGCTCATTAATATCACTTTGAGCACTAGTATTGCCAAATGTTGTATTGAGAGTTTGCTGTTGAAATTCTATAAAGTAGAGTTGTGTTAAGCCTTTGGCTCCAAGAGAATTTAATTTTTCAAGCGTTTTTTCTTCTAAGCTTGTGTTTGCACTTTGAATGTTTGTCTCTTTGGTGTTTTTATCAGTTTTCTTATTTACAGATTGATCAATGCTTGAAATTTTTGAATATGTATTTATTTGCATTTTTACTCCTTTTTAGTTGTTTTGTATTATATCGGTTTTTTGCAAATTATATATTGAATTAAATGTATTGCTGTTGTAAAAATAAATTTTTAATTATTTAACACCGATTTACTTTTCCATTTTATACTACCTAAAATTAAATCGAAAAAGGTTTTATAAAAATTTAAAAAATAAATATTCAATATTTCTGATTTGTTACCATAAAAAATTATTTTGTTTGAAATTTTCAACCTCATTCTGCAATTTCTATATTTTAAGTATGTATTAAGATAAATTTCCTTTTTTTGTGTTATAATCACAAATGTTTTATTAATTTTTTAATAAGGAGAATTCTCATGAAACTAGTTAAACTTAGTTTAGTCGCAGCTTTAGCTGCAAGTTCTTTTTCAGTAGCTACTGCTGCTCCGTTAGAAGAAGTTATTAAAGATATTGATGTATCTGGTGCTTTACGTTATAGATACGAAGGTGCTAGTTATGCTGGTGGAAGAACAATAGCAGGAGGCTATTCAGGTGCCAATATGACTTCAAGACAAGAACATCAATTTAGAGCTCAGCTCAATTTCAGTGGAGCCATCTCTGATAATTTCAAAGCCTTTGTTCAGTTTGATTATGCTCAAAATGATGGTGGTTACGATAGCAGTAGTGTTAATGGTAATTTAGTTTATAGTAATAATCCTTTAACAGTTCGACAGCTTTATTTAACCTATACAGATGATGCAAGTGCTACAAGCGTAATTGCCGGTAGACAACAACTTAACACCATCTGGACTGATAACGGTCTTTATGGTTTGACTGGAACAGCTCTTAAAGTAGTCAATACAAGCATCGATGGTTTAACTCTTGCTGCTTTTGCAGTAGATAGCTATGCTGAAGATGGTGATGTAGGAGATTGGCTTGGTAATAATATAGGAAACCTTTATGGAGCGGCAGCTGTTGGTGCCTATGATTTAGGAAGTGGTCAACTTAATCCTCAGTTATGGTTATCTTATATGAACGATGTTGCTTTCTTTTATGCCTTAGATCTAGCTTACAACACAACTATTTTTGATGGAGTGAATTGGAATTTAGAGGCTGCATATTTAGGTAACGCAGAGCAAACTGACGGCAATCAATTAGGTAACGGCAATCTATTTGGATTAAAAGGTGGTATCGAAGTGAATGGTTGGGATGCAAGTCTTGGCGGACTTTACTATGGTTCTAAAGATAAATTCACTATAAATACTCTTGAAGATCAAGGTAATATAGGCGTTTTAGCTGGTGAAGAAATCTTTTGGAGTGAAGGTTCACAGCTTAATGGAAGTACTGGTAGAAATATCTTTGGTTTTGTAACAGGTGGCTATACTTTTGATGAAACTGTTCGTTTAGGTGCTGATATTGTTTTTGGTGGAACTAAAACTGAAACACATACAGGTGGAGATAAATTAGAAGCAGTTGCAAGAGTAGATTATAAATACTCTCCAAAACTTGATTTTTCTGCTTTCTATTCTTATATGAATATAGACAAGGGTAATTCAAATAATACAGATCATAATTCTGTACGACTTCAAGCTCTTTATAAATTCTAAGAATTGTAGAATTTCAGTTTTTCATTTAAGCTCATCTTTAAAAAAGATGAGCTTTTTTTATTTTGAATTCTTTTTTAATCAATTTTATTGTTATAGAATTGAAAGATATTTTGGTGATTTTATTCTTTAACATTTTGAAGATATTGAAAATAAAAGAGATTTACCCCATTTTCATAAACATAATCAAGTTTCATAGAATGAGCTTCTAGTATAGTATTGACTATGTACAATCCTAAACCAAAGCTTGATTTTTGTTTTGAACCTTGAGTAAAAGCTTGAGTATAATACTCTAAACTATTATTTAATTCTGGTCCTTTGTTTTTAAAACATATAAAATCATTCATTATATCAATTTGAACAAAACCATCTTGTGAATATTTCATACCATTATCTATCATATTTTTAAAAGCTGTTGTGAAGAGTTTAAAATCTACATTAACAAAAAAACTTTCTTCTAAGAAAATGCGTATTTTACTATCATCATTCATCGCTATTTCTTTTGCTTCATCTAAAATGTCTAGGATATTATATTTTTTGCGATTTATAAAAGTTGCACCTGAAGTGATTTGTTCGATAGCAGCGAATTCATTGATGAGAATTTCGAGTCGGTTAAAAATACTTTCAAGTCTTTCTTTGTATTTAGTATTTTCAAGCATTTCAAGAGTAATTAAGCCTTTTGTGATAGGTGTTTTAAGCTCGTGCATAATATTTCTTAAAAAAAATTGACGCGACTGATTGAGTTTTAAAATTTGCAAAATGGCTTGATAAAAAGCCTCACTAACTTGTGAAATTTCATCTTCCCCTGTACTTACATTTTGTATATCTGTGAGTTTTCCTTGTGCAAATTTGTCTATTTGTTTTTTGAGTGTTTTAAGAGGTTTAAGTTTTTTGTAAATATAAATATAAAGCAAAATGAGTATGCAAATAACAGCAACAGCAATAACCTTAATAATAAAATAACGGTAGCTTTGGTAATCTTGGTCTTTGTAAAGATGCACTTTGCCATCATAAATGATATTAAGATACACCTCTCTTTTTAAAGAGATGATCTCTATAAGCGCATTATTTGTTTCTGCTCTTGCAAGTATTTCAGCAAGTGAAAGAATCTTACGAATTTCCTTAGGGTTATCAATCTGTTCCATTTTGTTGTAATTTTTTGTTTGTTGTTCAAATTCTTTCTCGCCAATTACACCACCAAGATATAAAAGTCTTGCATTTGCAATTAAAGAATATTTTGTATTTAATTCTCTTGTATAGTTTTGCTGGTCATATTCAATAAGCCACAAAAAACCAAGTATTACACTTGTTCCAGCAAAAAGAAAAAGGAAAGTGATAGAATAGAGAATTGAAGATTTATTCATTGGGTTAGTTTATATCCTATACCTCTTATAGAATGAATATATTTTGGGGTTTTTGGATCATCACCCATTTTTTGTCTGATTCTGCTGATAATGACATCTATGCTTTTATTGCTTGAATCTTCGCTAATAGAAGAACAATTATATACAAGTTCTTCTCGACTTACTACTCCGCCTTCTTTTTTAATTAAATAGCTTAAAATATCAAATTCAGCATTCGTAAGGGCAAGTTCTTGCCCTTTCATTGTAATAATATGTTTGTACTGATCATACATAAGATCTTTGATACTTTTTGCTATTGCACTTTTTGTATTAGTAATTCTTCGTAAATGGCTTTTAATTCTTGCTTGAAGTTCTTTAGGATTATAAGGCTTTGGTAAATAATCATCAGCTCCAAGTTCTAGAGCATTTACTTTATCGCTTATATCATGTCTTGCACTTGATATAATGATAGGTGTATCATACTTCTTGCGAATTTCTTCACATACTTCAAGCCCGTCAAGTCCGGGTAAAGACAGGTCTAAAATAATGAGTTGGTATTCTTTTAAGGCAAGTTTGGAAAGTCCTATATAAGGCTCGTGAGCTATATCGACTTTCATATCAAATTTTTCTAAATATTCTGCTGTGATTTCTGCGAGTTCTAAATCATCTTCTATCATAAGAATATGAGTCATTCTTTATCCTTTTATAGCTTTAATTTTTATTATTTTAACACGAGTAAGGTTGTAAAACCATTGCGATAGATCCAAATTTTAACAAATTTATTTTTTCCATTTTGTTGTAAAGCAAGATTTAAATCTTTAAGATTTTTGACTTCATTTTGTCCAACTCCTATGATAATATCGCCTTTTTTAAATCCAGAATTTTCAGCCCTGCTTTTTTCTTTTACTTTTTCAACAAAAACTCCTTTTGCATCACTTGGAATTTGAAATTGGTTTTTTATTTTTGAATCTAAATTTCTTAAGCTTAAACCTTCGATAATATTTTCTTGCACATCTTTGTTAAGGTTTTCATTTTCTCCTTTAAGTATCAGACTGACTTGTTTGCTTTCTCCGTCTCTTTCGTAGTAGAGTGTGAGTTTTTGATTTAAGTCAAGCGTGCCTATGTAGTTTTTTAAATCATTTGGGCTTTTGATGATTTTTTCATTTACTTTTGTTACTAAATCACCGCGTTTAAGTCCAGCCTCATCAGCAGAAGATCCTTTTTGCACATCGGTAATTAAAGCTCCTTCTTTATTTTTGTAGGCTTTTTTTGTATCCCCTTGTAGAGGAGCTATTGTAACACCAAGAAATCCTCTTTCAATCTTTCCTTTTTCTATGAGTTTTTTTGCAATATCTTTGACCATATTTGAAGGGATAGCAAAACCTATACCATTGTTTCCGCCTGTGCGTGAGAGTATGGCTGAATTTATCCCTACTAACGCCCCGCGGCTATCTACTAACGCCCCGCCGGAATTTCCCGGATTGATTGAAGCATCAGTTTGGATAAAATTTTCATATTGATTCAATCCTATATTGTCTTTATTAAGAGCTGATATAATGCCACTTGTAATGCTAAAACCAACTCCAAAAGGGTTGCCTAAGGCAAAAACAAGATCGCCTTCCATAAGATTGTCTGAATCTGAGAAAGTTATAGCGGAGAGATTTTTTGCTTCTATTTTGATAACAGCAAGATCAGTTTTTGGGTCCTTGCCTATGAGTTTTGCTTTATATTCATTATCGCTATATGGTAAATTAACAGTTATAGTGTCTGTATCATCGACAACGTGGTTGTTTGTAACTATATAACCATCATTTGAGATGATGACGCCAGAGCCTAAAGAGCTGATAACTTCTTTTTCATTTCCACCTTTTCTTTGAGGAAAGTTAAAATCAAAAAATTGTTTAAAATAAGGATCATTAAAAAAATCATCTAAAGGACTTTGGCGATTTGAACGTGTGATTGTTTTTGAAGTTGAAATATTGACAACTGATTTTTTTGCATCTTCTATGAGAGAATTGTAACTTAATAGAGTGTTTTTATTTTGAGCAGGATTGATTCTGGTAACGTTAGAATCTGCTTCATTAAAATTAATACTTGCGGCAAATATTGCACTTGTAAAACTAAGACAGAGAACAAGTTTTTTCATCGGATTTCCTTTTTTCAAGATATTTTTTTATCTAGCTTAGTATAAAAATAAAAAATTGCAAAAGTGTAAATGAGAACTTGAGTGTAAAAAATTTATAAAACTTGATTGACACAGGCTAAAGTTTATGTTATAATTTTTGATTATTATCTAAAGAATTTAAGAACATCAAGGATATAAGAATAATGAATAATAGTTTATACGATACTTTAGGCGTAAATAAAAATGCGAGCACAGATGAGATAAAAAAAGCATATCGCAGACTTGCAAGAAAGTATCATCCAGATATTAATAAAGAAAAAGGCGCAGAAGAAAAATTCAAAGAAATTAATGCGGCTTATGAAATTTTAAGCGATGAAAAAAAACGTACCCAATATGATCAATATGGAGATTCCATTTTTGGAGGACAGAGTTTTCAAGATTTTTCGAGAAATACTCAAGGAATGAATTTAGACGATATTCTGCGCGATCTTTTTAGTTCAGGTTTTAGCGGTACTTCACGTTCAGGTTTTAGCTCTAAAGGTTTTAGCAGTGGTTTTGGGGGTTTTGATGAGGAGAATTTAGATCTTAATGCTGAATTAGTCATCTCTTTTGAAAAAGCTGTTGTTGGCGGAGAACATAGTTTTAGTTTTCAAGGAGAATTGATTAAATTTAAAATTCCACACGGCATAAAAGATGGAGAAAAACTCCGTATTCGCAATAAAGGTAAGGTTGTGCGTGGAAAAAGAGGAGATCTCATCGTCAAAGTTAAAATAACAGAAAGTGAGCTGTATGAGAGAGAAGATGATGATCTTTTTCGCAAGTTAAATATTTCTTTACGAACAGCACTTTTTGGAGGAAAGATTACCATTGCTACTTTAAAACCTGAAAAGAAAGAGGTTACATTGAGTGTTTTACCAAATTCAAAAAATGGACAAAAAATTCGTCTTAAGGGTTATGGAGTGCAAAATCGTAAAAGTGATATTTATGGTGATATGTATTTAACTTTAAATGTGGTTTTGCCAAATACGAGCGACTTAGACTCGAAATTACTTGAAAATTTAGAAAAAAATTTACCAAAGGATTAAAATGCAGCATAATTATGATGAACCTGTTTATTTGATTAGTGTTGTAGCTAAAGTACTTAGCATACACCCTCAAACTCTAAGGCAGTATGAAAGAGAAGGTTTGGTCGAACCAAGCAGGACAGATGGTAAAATTCGATTGTATTCTCAAAGAGATATTGATAGAATCAAACTTATTTTACGTTTAACTCGAGATATGGGGATTAATTTGGCTGGCGTTGATGTGATTTTAAAACTTAAAAATCAGTTGCACGAATTTGAAAATTTAATAGATGAGCTTCGTTTAGAACTTAGCAAACAACAAAGTGGAGGACTTGCTTCAAAAGCTGTAATCAAACATAAAAATAGTTTTGATTTGATTTTTTATGAGAAAAATTAATGGATAATTTTTTAGGAATTTTCTTAGTTGCTGCTACAAGTGCTATTGTTCTTAATGTTATTTTTAAGAGATTTGAAATTCCTAGCATTATAGGTTATATTATTACAGGTATTCTTATTTCTCAAGTTTATGATTTTAACGGCAATGCAGAGCTTTCACACATAGCTGAATTTGGTATAGTGTTTTTGATGTTTACTATAGGGCTTGAATTTTCTTTTAAACATTTAATGGCTATGAAACAAGAAGTGTTTTTAAATGGATCTTTGCAAATGCTTTTGTGTGGTTTTATTTGTACCTTACTTGTAATGGTTCTTTTAGGTTTTGCAAGTAAAAGTGCTATTGTTGTGGGTTTTGCACTTGCTCTTTCTTCAACAGCTGTCGTTTTAAAAATTCTTAACGATAATGGAGATATTAAAGAACATTATGGCAGAAAAGTTTTAGGAATATTGATTTTTCAGGATCTCGCTGTTATTCCATTACTGCTTCTTGCTGATATTTTTTCTTCTACTGATAAAAATATCATACAGCTCGTACTTACCACCTTGCTTTCAGCTTGTATATTACTCACTTTGCTGTATTTTATAGGCAAGTATTTGATTGATAGAATTTTTCACTTTGTTATACGTTCTTCTTCTCAAGAAATTTTTATTTTAACTATTCTCTTTATAGTGATAGGGTCAAGTTTTTTGGCTTACAATTTTGGTTTTTCATATTCACTTGGAGCTTTTATTGCTGGAGTTTTGATAGCCGAAACAAATTACAGACATAAAATTGAAGCCGATTTAATTCCTTTTAGAGATCTACTTTTAGGTTTCTTTTTTGTAACAATTGGAATGCAGATTCAATTTGAAATAGTTTTTCAAAATTGGTTTCTTATCGTTCTTTTAACCTTCCTTATCACTTCTTTAAAATTTGGTATAGTGTTTGTCTTTTTATCTTGTTACAATAAAAAGAAAGTTGCCTTAAAAACTGCTTTTAGTATAGCTCAAGTCGGGGAATTCTCTTTGGTTATTTTTTCACTTTTACAATCAAAAAAAATGATAGATATAAACACAGCACAAATTCTTATACTTGTTTCTATTATAACGATGATGCTGACACCCTTTGTGCTAAATAATATACGAAAAATCGCTAATGTTGTTGAGGATATGACTTTAAATTCAAATTTGACTCAAAATTTTGGTGAAATTTCAAAACTTAAGAATCATTTAGTTATTTTTGGTTATGGTCGTTTAGGGCAAGAAGTGGTGCAAAAGATTAAAAATACAGGAGTGCCTTATCTTGCTTTAGAAAGTGATTTGAATTTGGTTGAGCTTGGAAGAAGTCGAGGTGAAAATGTGGTTTTTGCTAATGCAGCTCAAGAAGAGACCTTTAAAATCGCAAATATAGAGGAATGTGCAGTTGTTATCATCACTATAAGCAATGAAGCAAAACTTGAAATGTTGTGTCAGATTTTAGAAGGTTTTGCTACACCTATTGATATAATAGTGCATATGAATGCTAATGCCCAAAAAATTCTTTTTTCAAATATAAGTGAAAATTTACGCATTGTACCTTCTGAAAAAGTTTTGGCAACAAAGCTTGTGCAAGAGGCTCTAGAATGCCGTATTCATAAAAATTAAAGCTTTACAATGAAAAAAGATAAAGAGAAAAATTTACGCGTGAGGTACTTGAGGAAGTTAGAAAAATTCGCTTATACTGCTCTTTGTATTTTGAAAAAGGAAAATTTTGATAAAGAGGAATTTCAAAAAAGAATGCAAAAAAACGCTATCATTTTTGAACATTCTTTAAATCTCCCTTTACATTCTGCCTCTACAAAAGCCTTAGAAAATTTTGTAAAAGCTTGTTTAGATTTTTCCAAGGAGAGGGCTGAACTCATAAATCTTGCAAATTCTTTTCATAAGATGAAAAATTATAGTAAAAAAGAACAAAAATATAAAAAGTATCTGAAGGATTATGAATGATTAATATATTTTTTGATATGGATGGTACTTTGATTGATAGTGCAAGAGCCATAGTTGCTGCTGTGAATGAAATAAGGCAACTTATGCATTTGCCTGAACTTTCACGAGAGCATATATTATATACAATTAATACTCCGGGTGTTGATTGGGCAAAAGAATTTTATAATATTGATGATTTTGAACATTCAAGTTTTAAGAATGGTTTTGAAGAGTATTTCATCAAACATTATAATGAAAGTGTCGAGTTGTTTGAAGGTGTGAAAGAGCTTTTAGAATTTTTAAAGCATAAACAGTGTTTTTTGGCTCTTGCAACTAATGCCCCGCAAAGTTCGCTTTCAAGAATCTTAAAAAAGCATAATATTTTGCTTTTTTTTGATGCAGTTGTAGGTGTGAGTGATGAGATGAAGCCAAAACCTGATCCTCAAATGCTTCATTTTTTGCAAAAACAGGCAAAATATCATCATTCTGTTTTTATAGGCGACAGTCAAAAAGACAGAGAATGTGCTTTGAATGCTAAGATTAGCTACTATAATGCACGTTGGTATGAAAAAGAAATAAAAGATGATGAATTTAACAGCGCAGAAGGTTTAAAAGCCTTGCTTGAAAAATACTTATAATTTTTTTTAATTAAAATTTCGTTACAATCAAAATATTAATAAAAACTAAAGAAAGTAAGAATGAGTGAATTATTAATTGAAATCGGCACAGAGGAACTTCCAGCAATTCCTTTACTACAAGAGCTTGCAAATATAAAGAAAAAATGGTCTTTTGTCCTTGAAGAATATGGCTTGAAAAGCAATTTTCATTTTTATTATACCCCAAGACGTCTTGTTTTTTTTCATAATGATTTTCCTTTGAAACAAAAAGATCGTATGGTAGAATTTATTGGTGCTCCTAAAGATATAGCTTTTCATAAGGGTGCTTTAACTTCTGCGGGAAAAGCTTTTTTACAAAAGGCTCAAATTAGCGAAAATGAAATTACTTTTAAAGAGCTAAAAGGCAAGGAAGTTTTGTATTATAATAAAGTTGTAAAAGGGAAAGAAAGCGTTGTACTTTTGCCTCAAATGATAGAAAAATTTTTACAGAGCCTGAATTTTGGTAAAAGTATGCGTTGGGGCGTGCATACTTTCGAATTTATTCGTGCTATACGTAGTATGGTTTGTGTGTTGAATGATATTTTAGTTGAGTTTGAAATGTATGGGGTGCAAAGTGCAAAAAAAACTTTTATACATAGAAGTATAAGTTATGAATGCAAAACTTTTGGGAATGCTAAAGAGTATTTTGACATTTTGAAACAAAACTACATTCTTTTAGACCAAGAGGAACGGAAGAAAAAAATTGAAAACGAAATAAGAGATTTAGAAAAGAAACATTGTTTTACCGTGCTTAAGGATGAAAGTCTTTTGGCTGAACTTGTAGCTATTACCGAGTATCCAACAGCTTTATTAGGCACTTTTGAGAGTGAATTTCTTAAACTTCCAAGTGAAGTTATCATCACTTCTATGCGCGAAAATCAAAGGTATTTCGCTGTTACAAACAATGAGAACTTACTCAATCATTTTATAGTTATAAGCAATGCAGTGTGTGAGGATTATTCTAAAATTATACACGGCAATGAAAGGGTATTACGTGCAAGATTAAGCGATGGGATGTTTTTTTATCAAAATGACTTGCACAACGGTCTTTCCCCTGAAAAACTTTCAAACATAACCTATTTGGAAGGTTTAGGGACTATGAGTGATAAAATACAAAGGGAGCTTTATTTTGCAAAAATACTCTGTGAAAACTATGAATTTGCTGATTTTGAAATTGTAAGCAAGGTTCTTGAGTATGCAAAGGCTGATTTGACAACACAAATGGTCTATGAATTTACCGATTTACAGGGTATTATGGGAAGTTATTATGCAAAAGCTTTAGGTTTTTCTGACGAGCTTTGTTTGGCTATAAGAGAGCAGTATTTGCCAAATTCGGAGCATTCGGCTTTACCAAGCACTTTGCTTTCAAGTCTTGTTGCTCTTTCGATTAAACTTGAAACATTGATGGGATTGTTTAGTATAGGAAAAATTCCAAGTGGCACAAAAGATCCTTATGCTTTGCGTAGAGCTGCAAATGGAGTTTTAAAAATTGTTTTGTCTTTAGGAAAAAGTTTTGATTTGCACAAAGTACTTTTACAAGCAAAAACCTTATATAAAGACTTTGAACTAGAAGTTTTGGAGAATTTTATTTTTGAAAGACTCCATACCTTTTATAAGCTGAATTCAAGTTTTATTGCATCGGTATTGCACTCAAAAAATACTGATATACTTTTTATTGATGAGAGTATCAAGACTTTGGCTTTGTTTAGTCAAAAAGATGATTTTAATGAAAAATGCAGTACTTTCAAACGACTTGCAAATATTGTACAAAAATCATCACAAACACTTGATGAAAAACTTTTTGTTGAAGAGGCTGAAAAAAAACTTTATACAGCTTTTTTACAAAGTTTGCAAGCGCATAATGTTGCACAGAGACTTGAAAATTTATTTGGTTTAAAGCCTTATATTGATGATTTTTTTAATTCTGTTATGATTAATGTTGATGATGAAAGACTTAAAAATAACCGAGAGGCTTTGGTATTAACTATTTATGAAGAATTTTTAAAAATTGCTGATATTAAAGAATTGCGTCTATGAGAATTTGCATTTCTTTATTTTTCATTTGTTTTTTTGCTTTTGCTCAAACACCATTAGAGCTTGTTAAAGGTCAGACTTTATTTTTAGAATTTGAAAAAAAAGATTTTATAGAGGTAAAAAACGGCGATAAAAAACTTAATGTTTTTCCTCATCCAAACAATGATAAAAAGCTTGTAAGTCTTTTTTCTTTGCCTTATAAAAATCCTCCAAAAAAAAGTACTATTACAATTGTCCATACGAACAAAAAAGAGAATTTTATGATTTATACTCAAGAAGGCAATTATACAAGTGAAACCATTCAAGTACAGGTAGAAAAGGTTTTTCCTCCAAAGACTGCACAAGAACGTATCACACAAGAAGCACAAGAAACTAGTGCTCTTTATAAGAACTATACTCAAAAAGCCTTATTTAATGGAACTTTTCAATTACCTCTTGAGAGTAAAATTACAAGTGCTTATGGTAAAGCTAGAGTTTTTAATAATTCTATAACAAGTTATCACAGCGGTATTGATTTTCGTGCAAAAATAGGGACTGCTATTAAAGCGGCTAATTCTGGAGTAGTTGTACTTGCAAAAGAACGTTATTATGCGGGTGGTTCTATTGTCATTGATCACGGATACGGAATTTATTCGCAGTACTATCATCTTTCAAAGCTTAATGTCAAGGTAGGACAACAAGTGCATAAAGGTCAAATAATAGGACTTAGCGGGGCTAGCGGTAGAGCAAGTGGGCCACATTTGCATTTTGGAATTATAGTTGCTTTAAAACAAGTCGATCCTCTTG
Source organism: Campylobacter sp. MIT 21-1684 (assembly GCF_026241315.1). Lineage (GTDB taxonomy): Bacteria > Campylobacterota > Campylobacteria > Campylobacterales > Campylobacteraceae > Campylobacter_D. The sequence continues at coordinate 57,217 of NZ_JAPHNA010000002.1, forward strand.
ATTTTATCGCTAAATTTAATTTGCTTTTTAATGAAATTTAGTCAGTTCTTTACTTCTTGGCTTCATAAGAATTACTATAAAAATGCTGTAAATATAGGAAGAAAAGGGGATTTTTTTACAACAGTAAGTGTTGGAGAGCTTTTTGGTACTCTTTTAGCAAAGCATTTTTTACATCTTATAGATAAAGCAATTCTTACACCACCGTTGCAAATAGTTGAGATAGGAGCTAACGAAGCGTATTTGAGTCGCGATTTTTTAAAGGCTTTGCTTGAATTTCGTCCTGAAATTTTTCAATATCTTGATTTTTTTATTATTGAACCTCACAAAAAACTTCGTACTTTACAAAAAAAGACGCTTTTGGGAGTAGAATTTCACCATAGAAAATCCTTACAAGAGTGTCAATTTTCAAACGCTTTTTTCTTCTGTAATGAGCTTTTTGATAGTTTTTCAGTAGAATTAATTGATAATGGCACAATGGCTTTTGTTGAGGATTTTCACCTTTCTTTTAAACCTTTAGAACAGAATCTGAAACAAAGATGTGAATCTTTAGAGCTTTTCAAAGGAGAATTGAGTATTGAGCTTGAGAATTTTTTTGCACAGCTAGATAAGGCTTGTCAAAAATTTGTTTTTGCCAGTTTTGATTATGGGGTTTTGAAGCCTTACGATTTTAGTCTTCGTTTGTATCACCAACACCAAGTTTTTAATTTTTTTGAAGTATCTTTGCAGCAGTTTTTTGGCAAGAGTGATCTTACATATAATGTTAATTTTACTCATTTACTCAAGCTAATTGAGGAGTATAATTTTACACTTTTACATTTTCAAAAACAAAATACAGCTTTGATTGATTTTGGTTTTGAAGAACTTATAAATCAATACTTTAACAATAAAAAGCATTATGAGAATTTGTTGAGTCAAGCTAAAATCCTTTTTTTTAATTTTGATGAAAAATTCCATTTTTTTGAATTTGCAAAATTGTAATATTAAGTTTCAAAGAGGAATGTATTGATTTGCTTTTTTTCAATCGCAGCTTTACAAATACCCTCTCTTAATCCTTCATCGACGACTATGAGTTTGTGATTTTCAAACAAAGCAAATAGTAAAAAACAACCTGCTACCAAATAGTTTTTTCGAGTTTTGCCTACTATGTATTGTGCTTCTTTTTCACTCATATTCCAAAGTTGTACTCCATAATAAAGAAAATCCCTTGTATTGAGTCTCATTCCATTGATTTTTTTTGCTTCGTAATTTTCATAATTTAAGCCAAGCTTTAAAGCACATAAAGTAGTAGGTACTCCTGAATTAAGCACTATGTATTTTTTCTTACTTGCTTGTAGCGCTTTTTTTAGGTTTTTTACTTCTTCAAAGGCTTGTAAGGCGATGATTTTAAGTCTTGTATCATTGAGTAAAAAATGCAGTTTTGTTTTTTTGTCTTTGAGTCTTTTGATGCAAGCAATGTATTTTTTGTTTTTCTTTAGCTTCGTGTTTGCTTGTGTGTTTTTTATTTGTGTTTTGATTTTTTCATAAAAACGAACAATGCCAAAATCATAGCTTGTATAATGGTTTGCAAAAGAGAATTCGCAAGAAGCTCCACCTAAATCACAAAAAGCAAAATCGCCATATATACCAAGTCTATTAAGAGCTGTTTGCATTCCCAAAACACTCAATTGTGCTTCAGTTTGTGCATCGATAACCTGTATAGTAATACCAAATTCATTGTAGAGGCTGTTAAGAATTTCTTTTGTATTGCTTGCTTTTCTAAAAGCTGCTGTGGCTAGGGCAATGGCAGAGGAGAGCTTGTAGTGTTTGCTTAGAATTGTAAGAGCATTTTTGAGTTTTTCAACAGCTTCTTCTCCTATTTTCCCATCGTAGTCTAAATTTTTTGCTGCTGTGATTATGAACTCAAATTCAGCCTTTTTATTCAGTTTTTTATCCATTAACACAGCCCTAAGAGTGTTTGAACCAATATCTATGCCTAACATTACTTTTCCTTGTTACAATATTCAGTATAATAACAAAAAATATCAAAGGAAACATAATGTTTTTAGGTGTCAATATTGACCATATTGCAGTGTTAAGAGAAGCTAGAAGAGTGAATGACCCAGATGTTTTAGAAGCTGCTTTTTTAGCTGCGAAATTATGCGATCAAATTACTTTGCATTTACGAGAAGACCGCCGTCATATACAAGAACAAGATTTAAGAAATATTGTACATTTTTGCAAGATTCCTTTGAATTTAGAATGTGCTATTAATGATGAGATTCTTCGTCTTGCTTGTGAACTTCAACCTGCACGTGTTACTTTTGTTCCTGAAAAAAGAGCAGAACTAACTACTGAAGGAGGATTGAATCTCAATCATAAGAAACTCAAATCAAGCATAAAAAAAATTCACAGCGCGGGTATAGAATTTTCACTTTTTGTGAATCCAAATCCTGAAGATGTGCAAAGAGCTTTTGATTTAGGTGCAGATTTTATAGAACTACATACAGGTCATTATGCGAATTTGTATAACGCACTTTATAGTAATATTTTACAAACTCCTTATGCGATTGAAAAATTGCGTCTTCCTCGTAAAGAGCTTGAAATTCAACTCCGCAAGGAAGTTGATACAATCAAAGAATGTGCGCAAAAATCGTATGATTTAGGCTTGAAAGTGGCTGCTGGACACGGATTGAATTATAAGAATGTTGCAACTCTTGTAGCTATTGAAGAAATTTGTGAGTTAAACATAGGTCAGAGTATAGTTGCAAGAGCTGTTTTTGTAGGACTTTCAAGAGCTATTGAAGAGATGAAAGAATTGATTAGAAGAGATGCAAAAACCGAAAATAGCTATTAGTATAGGTGATATAAACGGCATAGGGCTTGAAATTGCTATACGTTCTCATTCTTTTTTCTGTCAATTTTGCGAACCGTATTATTTTATCCATTATATAATACTGCAAAAAGCTCTCAAACTTTTAAATTTGCCTTTTAAGAATGCTAATTTAGTAGAGTTTGGTAAAGGAAAAGAGAAATTTATAAAGCTCTGTTGTCGAGAAAACTATACTCTGTACTCTTTTCAAAGTGATTTGAGTTTTGAGTTTGAAGATGAATTGGAGCTTAAACCTTCACAAATTGATATGAAAAGTGGGCTTTATTCATATCTTAGTTTTGAAGCAGCTTTGCGTTTTGTCTGTGCAAACAAAGCACAGGCTCTCTTAACTCTTCCTGTACATAAAAAAGCTTGGGAGCTTGGTGGAATAAGCTTTAAAGGGCATACAGATGCTTTGAGGCATTTCTTTCAAAAAGATGCTATTATGATGCTTGGCTGTAAAGAACTTTTTATAGGTCTTTTTACTGAACATATGCCTTTGAGAAAAGTGAGTTCTGTTATTAGATTTAAGACTTTAAGTCAATTTTTAATAGATTTTCATATCCAAACAGGCTTTGAAAAAATTGGAGTTTTAGCATTCAATCCTCACGCAGGAGATTATGGCGTTATAGGTGGAGAAGAAGAAATAATAATTCAAGAAGCGATAGAATTTGCTAATGCTTATATCCATTCTTTGAAAAGTACAAAATTTTTACATACTCATAAACTTACTCAAGAAAACTTGCTTAAAAAAGCTTTAAAAAGTAAAAAATTGCAAAATGCTTTAAAAAGTGAATTTGGTGCTTGTGGAGTATATCTTCCCTCTGCACTTGTAGCTGATACAGCCTTTACGAAAGAAAGTTTAAAGCAATGCAATCGTTTAGTGGCTCTGTATCACGATCTTGCTTTAGCTCCTTTAAAAGCTTTGTATTTTGAAAAAAGTGTCAATGTAAGTCTCAATCTCCCTATAATACGCGTAAGTGTTGATCACGGAACTGCTTATGATAAAGCGTATAAAAATGCTGGGATAAGTACTGCAAGTTATAAACAAGCTTTAAAAACAGCTCTATATTTTCTTCGTAAATGATATGAAAGGTTTGTAGCGGTGAAAAATTATAAACAAAGTCTCTTTATTTTAGCCTTAAGCGCATTTTGTATGGGAGTAACTGAATTTGTAATGGCTGGAGTTTTGGTAGATGTTGAAAAGTATTTTCAAGTAGATACAAAAACTGCGGGGTATCTTACAACTTTGTATGCTTTAGGTATAATGTTTGGAGCGCCTTTAGCAACTATCCCTTTAAGTCGTTTTGCTCGACATATTCAACTTTTGATAAATCTTGGTATTTTTACCTGTGCCAACTTAATTATTTTTCTTAGTACAAATTTTTACCTCAGTGCTTTTGCTCGTTTTATTGCGGGAACGCAACACGGTGTGTTTTTTGTTATCGCCACTTTAGTTGTCAGCACAATTGCTCCATATGAGAAAAGAACAGGTGCTTTAGCTATAATGGTTACAGGACTTACAGTTGCACTTGTAACGGGAGTGCCTTTGGGGACTTTTATAGGACACTATTTTGGTTTTAAGTTTATTTTTTTACTCCTTTGTCTTTTAACAGTTTGTGCCTTTTTTGGGATATGGTATATGTTGCCAAAAAATCTTCATTCAAATCAAATGAGTGTAAAAAATCTCTTTTTGGCTTTTCAACATCCAAATCTACTGAAAACTTATATAATCACTATTTGTGCTTGTGGGGCACAATTTGTACTCTATGTTTATTTGCAAAAACTACTTGTAGAACTTAGTGGTTTTGAAGTGCAGGATACAGCTTATATTTTACTCTTATATGGAATCTTTGCCATCTGTGGAAATTTATGGGGAGGTAAATTGGTTGATAAATTTGGAGCCATTGTCGCATTGCGTCTGATTTTAAGTATCGAAGTTGCAGTATTCTTAAGTTTTTTATTGACTCAGAATTCAAAAATTACTGTGCTTTGTTCTATCGCATTTATGGGTTTTTTTGCTTTTTCTAGTATTCCAGCTTTAAAAGCATTAGGTTTTATAAAGGCTAAAAGATATAGTTATAAGGTTATTGACAGCACAGTAAGTGTTAATGAAGCTTCTTTTAATGTAGGCATAGCGCTTGCAAGTTTTATAGGTGGTTTGGTTTTAGCTTTTTTTGGTATAGAGTTGAATGCTTTGTTTTCAGCGTTTTTTATACTTCCTGCACTTTTGTTCAGTGTGCTTTTTGCTAAGGATAAATTTAGAATACAAAAGTATAAAACGGAATAGTTTTTGCTTTTTGTAAAAATATAAGGAGAGAGTATGCAAGTAGATAACAAGAACACAAACACATTTTTTAATTCTATTCCGCTCAAGAACAAACGCATTTTTATTGATGAATTTGAAGCATATATTAATGATATTAAAGAGAAAGAGTCTAATGCAAAGCAAAGTCGATTTTCAAATCAAGATCTCAATCTTGGAGTAGCAAAAGACAATTTTATCTCTTATGCCCAACAAAAAATGAGACAAGATATGGTAAAAAGAAGTGAGGAGAATTTTCTTAACAAGCTTTTTACTGCTATTGATGCTATGAATGCATAAGGGAATAGTTTATAATTTGCACAAGCTTGCTATAATTTTTACAGAATGAAAAAGGAAAAATATGGTTTTTATTGATGCTTGCTTGAGGAAAAGTACTGCTTATACACCTGTGTGGATGATGCGTCAAGCAGGACGTTATTTGCCTGAATATATGAGAGTTAGGCAAAGTGCAGGGGATTTTATCTCTTTATGTAAAGATTATAAAAAAGCTGCTGAAGTAAGTTTGCAACCTGTTGAAATTTTAGATTTTGATGCTGCTATTATTTTTTCAGATATTTTAGTTGTACCTTTGGAAATGGGGATGAATTTACGTTTTGAGAAAGGTGAAGGTCCTGTTTTTGAAGAACCTATACTCACCTATGAGCAGTTGCAAAAACTTGATGATATTCAAGCAATTGATAATTTACATTATGTCTATGATGCTTTAAAGCTTACACGCGAAAAGCTTAGTCCTAAGAAAGCATTAATAGGTTTTTGTGGAAGCCCTTGGACTATTGCAACCTATATGCTTGAGGGAAAAGGGAGTAAGAATTACGCGAAATCAAAAAAAATTCTCTATCAAAATCCTGAATTTGCACATCTTCTTTTACGAAAACTGACTGAAGTTTTGAAATTCTATTTACTTGAACAAATAAAAGCAGGTGCGAATGCTGTACAAATTTTTGACAGCTGGGCAAATGCCTTAGAATGTGAAAAATTTTTTGAATTTTCTTTTGCTTATATGCTTGAAATAAGCGATTTTTTAAAAGCGAAATTTCCTGAAGTGCCTGTGATTTTATTTCCTAAAGGAATAAGTGGTTATTTGGAAAGAATTAATGGTAATTTTGATGTTTTTGGAGTTGATTGGAGTACCCCACTTGAACTTGCTTCAAAACAACTCTCACATAAATATACTTTACAAGGCAATATGGAGCCTTGTCGTTTATATGAAAAAAAAGCTATTAAAGAAAGTGTAGAGTCGATTTTACAAGTAATGAAGGGTAAACCACATATTTTTAATCTCGGACACGGAATATTACCTGATGTTCCTGTTGAAAATGTACGGTATTTTGTCAAACTTGTAAAAGAGAGTTCGCAGCGGTGAAAATTCTTTTTGGACCTGTGAGTTCAAGGCGGTTTGGACTTTCTTTGGGTGTTGATTTGAGTCCTTTGAAAAAACAATGCAATTTCGATTGTGTCTATTGTGAGCTTGTTAGAGCAAAACCTGTCAGAATGCAAGATGAAGTTGTAAGCGTAGAACAGATTGTCAAAGAAGTTAAAGAAGCACTTCAAAAAGGTATAGCTTTTGATTATCTTACTCTTACAGCAAATGGTGAGCCAAGTTTGTATCCACATTTAAAAGAACTTGTTTATGCTTTGAAAACTCTTTTACATAAGAAAAAAATTCTCATTTTAAGTAACGGTACAGCTGTGCTTGATCAATTCAAATTTAAAACTTTACTTGATATTGATGTTGTAAAATTTAGTCTTGATAGTGCGATTAGTAAAACTTTTCACCGTATAGATAAAGCTTTAAGAAGCATTGATTTGTCTTTAATGATAGAGAAAATGGCAGAATTTCGAATGGAATTTAAGGGAGAGCTTGTTATGGAAATTTTAGTTGTTGCAGGAATAAACGACAATGAAATTGAATTTAATGCACTTAATGAAGCTCTTAGTGTTATAGCCCCGACTCGTGTTGATATAAGCACCATAGATCGCCCACCCGCCTATCCTGTAAAAGCTGTGAGCGAGGAAAGATTAAAAGAGTTGGCTTTATGTATTGATTGTGTGCCTGTGTTATTGCCTAAGAGATATTTAAATGAACAAAAAATTGATTTTACGGAAGATGAGCTTTTAAAAATGTTTCATTTGCGACCTCAAAGCGAATTGGATATTGAAATGAAATTGAGTCCTAAATCTAAAAAAATTGTGCAGAAACTTTTTGAAAGTGGAGCAGTAAAAATGGTTGATTTGGCAGGAGTGAAATTTTACAGAGTTTAGCCATTGTTTAAGCTTGACAAAATTCACAAATTACAATATAATCACATTTTTATTCCGGATTAGCTCAGCGGTAGAGTAGTCGGCTGTTAACCGATTGGTCGTAGGTTCGAATCCTACATCCGGAGCCATTGTACCGCATTTATTTTTTCATTACTTTACCGCCTTTCATAAAAATTTTATAATTGTCAATAAAAAAATAATTTGATACAATACATCTCATCATTTGTAGCATTTTTAAATAAGAAAGAGTAAAGATGGCAACGAAAATTCTTTTGCTTGAAGATGATATAAGTTTGAGTGAAATTATAGAAGAATTTTTAAATGAGGAAGGGTATGAATTAAGCGTTTGCGAAAATGCAAAAGAGGCTTTAGAACTTGCTTATGAGAAGCATTTTGATCTTTGGATCTTGGATGTAAAAGTCCCTTTAGGTGATGGTTTTTCAGTGCTTAAAGAGCTTAGGAATTTAGGAAAAAATACCCCCGCTATCTTTATAACTTCTTTAAATACAACTGATGATTTAAAACAAGGTTTTGATTCTGGTTGTGATGATTATATACGCAAACCTTTTGAATTAGCTGAACTTGCTATTCGTGTGCAGTCCTTGTTGAAAAGGGCTTTTTCACATAAAAATGAGGATTATGAAGATTTAGGCAATGGCTTTAAATTTGCTCTTACCTCAAAGATTCTTTACCATTTCGATAAAGCTTTGGTACTTTCAAGCAAAGAATTAAAGCTTTTAACTCTTTTTTTGCGTAATAAAAATACTTTCTTAAGCACAGAACGAATTTTTAATGAGCTTTGGGAATATGATGAAGAGCCTAGCGAACTTAGTGTTAGAACTTATGTAAAAAATTTACGTAAAATTTTAGGTAAAGATAAAATAGTCAATCAAAGGGGCAGAGGATACTGTTATGGCTAAAAAAGTCATACGACAGATTCTTTTTATTTATCTTACTACAACAGGAATTTTTCTGTCCATCTTTTTTACATTATGGTATGAAAAACTTTATGAAGAATTAGTACTTTTTAAAGGTACTGATTTAAAAGACCTTCATAGAAATATTGTAATAAACATAATTAATTCGCGTTTCATTCCACTTGCACAAAGCGCTCAAAATATCGCAAAAAGTTTTGATTTAAAATTTGCGATATTTGATAAACACGATGTTATCTTTGATAATTTGTCTTTTGATTTTTCCAAGATAAAAATTGATTTTAATGGGAGTGGAATTTATGAAAACACGGTATTTTTTGTTGCTCCTTTAAGAATAAGCGAATATTTTTTAGGATACAACGATAAAGAAGAGAATTTTGATACAAGTGCGGAGCTTAATGTGCTTATACAGGGTGAGAATGTAAGCAAAGATTTGCTTTGGATTCGACTGAAGCTTTTATTTTTTATTATATTTGCCTTTTTGGTTTTTGGAATAATTGCCTCTATTCTTGTAAAAATTGCTCTTAGACCATTAGAAGACAAAATTAGCACATTAAATCGTTTTATTAAGGATTCCACTCACGAAGTCAATACCCCTTTAAGTGTGATTTTGATGAGTATAGAACAACTTGAGCGTCAAAATACTTTACATAAAGATGTAAAATTTGCTCGTATTAAACTTGCTGCAAAGACTCTTCAGCAAGTGTATTCTGATCTTGTTTTTTCAAATTTCCCAAATACTCTTTCAAGTGAGAAGGAAACATTTGATTTCAATCAACTTCTTAAGGAGAGATTAGAGTATTTTAATCTTTTCTTTCTGCAAAAGAAACTTCATTTGCATTTGCAATTTGGTGAAAAAGTAAGTATTACAATGAGTAAAGTCGAGCTTTCTAAACTCTTAGATAATCTTTTAAGCAATGCTATTAAATACAATAAGAAAGGTGGAAAAATTTATATAGAGACAGGGTATAATTTTTTTAGTATTAGTGATGAAGGGTGCGGGATTTCAAAACGAAATATACAACATATTTTTGAACGTTATACAAGGTTTAATACAGATCAAGGAGGATTTGGCATAGGGCTTTCTTTGGTAAAGCAAATTTGTGATAAAAACAATTTAGAACTTTCTTGTTCTTCAAGGCAAAATCAAGGCAGCACTTTTGTGCTACATTGGAAACACGAAGCTTAAGAATTTTTCTGTTATTTTTTAAGTTTTAAACCAAGCTGCTATTTTTTCAAAGAATCCTTTTTGTTCTTGGTGCATTCCATCTTCAATGCCAAAACTTTCGCTTAGTTTTTCTAAGAGTTGTGTTTGTTCTTCATTTAATGTATCAGGAAATTTAATTGCAATCTGTACAATTTGATTGCCTATACGCGAGGAATGTACATCTTTTACTCCTTCATTTTCTAAAACAAATCTTTGCCCATCTTTAGCTCCTTTTGGCAAGTGAAGAAGTGCTTCGCCTCGTATTGTAGGTACTTTTATGCTTTGTCCAAGAATGGCTTGAGTAAAGAAGATAGGAAATTCTATATAAATATCTTCATCATCTCGTATAAAAGTTGCATCTTCATCAGCGATAATTTTTACATACAAATCCCCTCTAGTACCATTTTTAAGAATATTTCCTTTTCCGCTTACTCTTAAATTCATTCCGCTATCGACACCTTCTGGAATGGTGATTTGTGTACTATCTAATGATTCTTCATATCCCTTACCTTTGCATTCTGGACATTTTTGAGCTATACTCATTCCATTGCCTTGACAATCAGGACATGTTTGAGAAAAAGTGATGAAACCTTGTTGTATTCCTACTTGTCCTCTACCCTTACATTTTGTACAAGTTTGTAATTTTGCATCTTTAGCTCCTGTTGCATTGCAAGTTTTGCAAGAGCTTTTATAATGAAATTCAAGATTTTTTTTACATCCAAAAATTGCCTCTTTGAAACTTAATTTTAAATTGATAGCAAAGTCAGCATTGAATTTTTCATTAAAACCTTTTTTTTCACGTTTTGTTCCAAAATTTCCACCAAAAAAACTTGAAAAAATATCGCCTAAATCACTAAAATCAGAAAAACCTCCAAAATCACTTGAATTGCCTTTCAAGGCCTCTTTTCCATATCTGTCATAGAGAGCCCTTTTCTTTTCATCGCTGAGTATTTCGTATGCTTCATTAATGAGCTTGAATTTATTTTCAGCTTCTTTATTGCCTTGATTTCTATCGGGGTGATATTGGAGGGCAAGTTTTCGGTATGCTTTTTTTATTGTATCTTTATCAGCGTTTTGTGTGATTTCTAAAATTTCGTAGTAACTTAATTCCACCATTATTCCTTCATTGCTTTTGAGCAGAAAATTTAAAAATAATAATTTATCATAATTTAAATAAAATTATGTTAATTTTCTAAAAATTCGCTCAATGGAAGGATATAGGAAAAATGGTTAATGTATTGATGATTGAGGATGATTCTGATTTTTCACAATTGTTGTCTGAGTATTTGGCTCAATTTAATATCAAAATTACGAATTTTGAGAATCCAAATTCTATAGCGAGTATCCAAATGCAACATTATGACTGTTTAATTTTGGACTTAACCTTGCCGGGTGTTGATGGATTAGAAGTTTGTAGAGAAATTAGACAAAAAAGCAATATTCCTATTATCATTTCTTCAGCAAGAGGGGATTTAAGCGATAAAGTTGTAGGGCTTCAAATTGGTGCTGATGATTATCTTCCAAAACCTTATGATCCAAAAGAGATGTATGCAAGGATTATGAGTCTTGTTCGTCGTGCAAAAAGAGTTAATAGTGGTGTAGAAATTGAGAATATTAATTCAGTTTTTAAAATTGATGAAAGAAAGCACGAAATAACTTATAAAGATGAAGTTTTAATGCTTACTCCAGCAGAGTATGAAATTTTAGAATATCTTATAGAACAACACGGATACAGTATTTCAAGAGAAGAACTTGTGAGTCGTTGCAAGAGTTTAAAAGATAAAGACTCAAAAAGCTTAGATGTTATTATAGGTCGTTTAAGAGTTAAGATAGGAGATAGTTCTAAATCCCCAAAGCATATTTTTTCTGTAAGAGGTATAGGGTATAAATTAATAGGATGACGAAAAATTATTCTATTTATACAAAATTAATTATCTTATTTGTCGTTGTTTTTTTCTTAGTTTGTGTTTTTTTTATTGTACTGTTAAAAATGGAGTCTATTGCTCATAGACAAGAAGAGAGTTTTAGACAAGAGAATTTGATTAAAAGCATACTTGGTGCTTATGAGCATTCTTTGGGTAAAGATATAGAGATTTATCTTAAAAACAGCGGTTTTGCAATGCTACAAGATTCGCAGCTTATAGAGACTATACGAGAACAAAGTCAATTGATTTTTCGTAGAGATGGTGAATTTTGCATACTCTCTTCTTTAATGTATTTAGATAATTTATATTTTGATGTTCAATGCAAGGGTTTTGAAGGTTTATTTGAGAAAACTTCTAGAAGTAAGTTGCATATTGTTTTGGTTGTAAGCTTTTTTATTGTAGTTATTTTTATATACTTTTCAATTCTTAAATTCTTATCGCCTTTGAAAAAATTGCGACAACAGGTTTTAAGTGTAACACAAGGGGGACAATTTAGCTCGAAAAATTATAAAGAACACGAAATAGCAGAGATTGCCTTAGAATTTGAGAAAACCTTGAAAAAGAATCAAGAACTTGTCAAATCAAGACAGCTTTTTTTACGTACTATTATGCACGAGCTTAAAACACCCATAGGCAAAGGAAGAATTGTTACTGAAATGATACAAGATGAAAAACAAAGAAAGAGACTTTCTAATATATTTTTAGGAATGGATTCGCTTATTAATGAATTTGCAAAGATTGAAAACCTTTTTTCAAAAAATTATAATTTACATATTAAAGCGAATCGATTTAGCACTATACTTCAAGAAGCAAAGAAATATTTAATGAGAGACGATTTTAATGTTTTAGTAAAGGTAGATTTACGTGAGAATCCTTTTATTAAAGTAGATATTGAAATTTTTTCTTTGATTGTAAAAAATTTGATTGATAATGCTTTAAAATATTCAAGTACAGGTAAGTGTGAGCTTTATTGTGATGATACGTGTTTTAAAATAATAAATCCCGGCAAGGTTTTAGCTCAACCTATAGAATACTATTTTGAAGCTTTTACTCGCGAAAAGCAGCAACAAGTTCAAGGAATGGGTTTAGGACTTTATATTGTTTCTGAAGTTTGCAAACTTCATAATTTTAAATTCCTCTATACTTATGAAGATAATAAACATTGTTTCAAGGTTTGTTTTAAAGAACAATGAAGAGCAAGGGGGTAGAAAAATTTAATGAGCTTGTAGAAAGCTTTGCGAAATTACCTACAATCGGAAAAAAAACAGCTATTCGCTTGGCTTATCATATTTGTATGGGCAATCAGCTTGAGGGAATGAAGCTTGCTCATAGTATAGAAAATGCTTTGCGTTTTATTAAACCTTGTCAGGAATGCGGGGCATTAAGTGAAAATGAGCTTTGTGAAATTTGTAGCGATGAGCAAAGATGTAAAGAGAGTATATGTATAGTTGAAAGTCCAAAAGATGTTTTAACTATTGAAGAAAGTGGAAGTTATGAGGGTTTGTATTTTGTTCTTGACGATTTAAGTGAGGAAAAAGTTTTAAAACTTCGTCAAATGATACAAAAAAAAGAGTGTAAAGAGATTATTTTTGCCTTGACGCATAGCGTGAGTTCTGATGCAACTATTTTTTTCGTAGAGGAAAAATTGAAAGATTTGAAACTTCAATTCAGTAAAATCGCACAAGGTATTCCAAATGGAATTACTTTGGAAAATGTGGATGTAGTCTCTTTACATATGGCTTTGCACTACCGTACAAAAATAGAATAAAAGCAGAAAATTTCTTTAGCGAATATTTTTATAATTCTTTTTGGATTTTTTCTAAGAGTTTCACACATCCGTGAGAAATAATCGTATAGCTTTCATCAAAATCACCGCTATACCAAGGATCAGGTACTTCATTGTAATGCAATTCTTTTGTAAAAGAGCCAAATTTGATAATTTTGTTTTGTATATTGTTAAAAGTTTTCATTACATTGTTGAAATTTGAATTGTCCATAGTAAGGATATAATTTGCTTCATCGCAAAGTTTTTGAGTAAGTTTTTGACTGCGAAAAGGAGTGCTAGGTATGTTGTGGGCATTGAGTATTTTTTTTGTACCATAATGCATTTGTTCACCATTGTGCTCACCCGAAGTTCCAGCACTCAAAACTTCAAATTTGTCTTGTAATTTAGCTTTTATCAGTAAATCTCTCATTACAAATTCAGCCATAGGAGAGCGGCAAATATTTCCTAAACATACAAAAAGGATTTTTCTCATTGTTTTTAACCTTAATTTGTTGTGAAAATATAATACAGTAATTTTTTATAAGAATTTTAAACAAGTTTTGTATTTATTATGACTTGTCAAATCACTTTAATTATATTTGATAAGAAGCTATTAAACTTAAGATTTTGATATTCAGATTTCATTCTAGTAGAAATTTCTGTTCAACCGCTCTACTAATAATTTGTTAAAAAAAGACTGCTTGAATGCAATTATATTTTTGATTTTGTATTTATAATCAAAAATATAATTACTGATTTCTAGAAAAATCCTCTTTGTATTGTGTTAAGCATTTTGGCATATGCCTTTTCTTAAAGCTTATGAAACACAAATCAAATTAATTTTCCTCAAAGAGTTTAGAGGCTAAATGGGTTGCACGGCTTTGATCTGCATCTTTTTAAGAGTTTTATAGATTTCACTTACATATTCTTCTAAAACCTGTTGGGAATCAAGTATTTTTTCATCTTGTTTTGCAATGATTTTGTGATATTCACCTTGACCGTCAAGTTCATATGCAAGTGCAGTATCGCTTAATTGTAAGCGAAGAATTTGTGCAAGTTTAGCTTTACTTCTTTCATCGAAGATGGGAGTCATAAGTTCAAGCCTTCGTTCTAAATTGCGTGGCATCCAATCCGCACTTGAAATAAAATAATGCGGTTGAGTGTGTTTAAAATAAAAAATTCTTGCGTGTTCTAAATACTTACCTATAATGCTTCGTACGCGAATGTTTTGGCTGTAAGCATTTTGCGGCTTTAAGCAGCAAATTCCACGTACAATTAAGTCAATCTTGACTCCTTGACTTGAAGCTTTATAAAGAGCTTTGATGATGTCAGAATCAACAAGTGCATTCATCTTTGCAACAATGACTCCCTCATTTGCTTTAGAGCTTTCTTTGGCTATCATTTCTAAAATTTTTTCTTTAATTTGATGTGGGCTCATTGAAAGAGTTTGAAGGTGTCTGTTTTTGCTAAAGCCTGAAAGTATATGAAAAAAACTTGTACTGTCTCTTGCAAATTCTGCCTTGCTTGTAAAATAACTCACGTCAGTATAGATTTTTGCACTACTTGCGTTATAGTTTCCTGTGCTCAAATGCATATAGAATTTTAATCTTTCACCCTCTTTGCGTATGACTTGAGAGATTTTTGCATGGACTTTAAAACCTGTAATACCATAGATTATATGCGCTCCTGCATTTTCAAGAGCCTTTGCCCAATGCAAGTTATTTTCTTCATCAAATCTCGCTTTAAGCTCTACCATAACAGTAACTTGTTTGCCATCACTTGCAGCATCGATTAAAGCTTGGACAATATTTGAATTCTTTTCAACTCTATAAAGTGTCATTCTTATAGAAATGACATCAGGATCTTTACTTGCTTGTTTGATAAACTGATACACAGGATCAAAGCTTTCAAAAGGTTGTAAAATCAATACATCTTCTTTATTGATTGCTTCGAAAATAGAGATATTTTCATTAAAAGGAGGAAGAGTTTTTGGTGTATATAAAGGGCTTAATAAATGTGTGAAAACTTTATTATTTACTATTTGCCACAAACTTGAAAGGTTGAGAAAAATTCCATATTCATACACATCTTTATGAAAAATTTTCATATGAGTGTTGAGGAATTCGACGATTTGTTCATCAGCACCTTTTTGAATTTCAAGACGTACAAAAGCTCCTTTTCTACGAAGTTTTAAACCTTGTTCAAGTATCATCATAAAGTCATCAGCCTCTTCCTCTTCTATATGTATATCTGCATTTCTAGTAACTCGAAAACTTGCTGAACTTAAGAGTTTATAACCGGGAAAAATTTCCTCTGTATGTTGATGAACTATACTTTCTATAGGCACATAAGTGTTTGAACTCACTTGATAAAAGCGAGGTAGGACACGAGGGATTCGTATCATTCCAAATCTGATAATATCAGGATGTTTTTTATCACAAATTTTTACTGCTAAAGAAAAAGAAAGGTTGTTTAGATGTGGAAAAGGGTGTGTTGCATCAACTGCGATAGGTACGATGATAGAAAAGATATTAGAAAAAAAATATTCATCGCATTTGGCTTGTAAATTTGAATCTAAATTTTCATAGCTTTTGATAAAGAGATTTTCTTTTTCAAGCTCTTTTGTAATGTCTGTAAAATATTTTTCTAATTTTTCTTTCTCCTTGTGCAAGTATTTACGAATTTCTTTAAGTTGTGTTAAAGGCGTAAGCTCATCGCTGTTGCTTGCATTCACACCTGCTGAAAAAAGTTGTTTTAGTCCCGCAACACGTATCATATAGAATTCATCTAAATTGGTGCAGTAAATAGCTATGAATTTAAACTTTTCAAGCAAGGGCAAATTCTTAGAACATTGATCTAAAACACGAGAATTGAAGCGAAGCCAAGAAAGTTCTCTGTTTAAAAACATATGTGGAAGTGTTTGCATTTGCTCTCCTTGTTTTTGAATGTATTATATGATTTGACAATAAATAAGCACTTATTATCAAGAGATAATTTGTAGATTGTGAAAAACTTTTTTTATTTTGTGAAATAAAGTAAATAAGAGTAAATATATCCTTAAAATAATATTAAATATTTTTATGATATATTTTATTTTCGTCATTGTCAGTTTTGTAAATTTGGAGGAAGTATTATGAAAGAAAAAAAGAATTTTGATTTTTTTAGTATTTTTCTTATTTTACTTTTTGTATTTTTTGCTACAGGTTTTTATACTTTTTATAATGCAAAAGGTACCTCTTACTTGAGTAATGCAAGTGAATCCTGTAATAACTGTCATATTATGAATCAAGTTTATAACGACTATTTGGCTGCTCCTCATTCTAAAAAAGTAGCAGGAGAACCAAGAGCAACCTGTTCTGATTGTCATTTACCTCATAGTTTTATTGATAAATGGGTTGCTAAAACTGAAAGTGGTTTAGGCCACGCTTATGCTTTTACTTTTAAACTTGATGAATTGCCAACAAATTTAAGTGCTAATGAAAAAAGCAAACAAATGGTACAAGAAAATTGTATTCGTTGTCATAGTGAATTTGCAGCTGTGGCCATTAATGCAAGTACAAATCCACACAATGATAAAAGTTTAAGTTGTGTGTCTTGTCATAGTAGTGTTGGACATAAACGCGGATTTTAATTTTTAAAGGATTGGTATGAATAAGAAAATTTCATTGTTTGGTATAGTTGTTTTGGTTGTGCTTATAGGGGCGGTTTTATGGCTCAATAACGACATTAGCAAGAAACAAAATGAAGGCTTAGGAGGGATTGATAACAAAAATTTTGTTGAATTAAGTGATGACAATCCTGTCTTTGATGAATGGGGTAAGAATTTTCCTGATCATTTAGATATGTATTTGCAAGTGGAAACTCAAAAGCCTATTCCTACAGAATTTGGTGGAAATTTAGCGTATTCAAAACTGATACGTTATCCGCAATTAACTTTGCTTTGGGCAGGCTATCCTTTTTCAATCGATGCAAATGAAGAAAGAGGGCATTTTTGGATACAGGTTGATCAAATGGATACGGCAAGAAATAATAAAGATTTTCTTAATGCGCACGGTTTTGCCGGTTTTGGTGGTCAGCCTACAGCCTGTATGAATTGCCATAGTGGTTGGACTCCTTGGCTTTTAAAAAACATAGCACAAAATGATTGGATTGCTTTTAATTCTACAAAATATTGGACTATGATTAAAAATATTCCAGCGCTCAATGGTATAGTGGAAAATTCCGAACAACACGCAGGACCTCACGGTGGCAAGAGAATGGGCGTTACCTGTGCTGACTGTCATAATCCAAACGATATGCAACTTCGTTTGACAAGACCAGCAGCGATTAATGCTTTAGTTCAATTTAGAGGCTATGAAGCTGACGCAATTACAGGTGTAAAAGCGAGCAGGGAAGAGATGAGAACTTTGGTTTGTTCTCAATGTCACGTTGAATATTATTTTAGACCAACTGGGCAAAAAGTTACGGTTATGGGAGAGAGTATTACAAACGATACTTCAAAAAAATGGTGGAATGGTACTCAAAAGACTTATGATGAATACGAATTTTGGAGAGATGGTAACAAGCCAACTGAAATTGAAGTTGATGGTATAGAACTTGTATTCCCTTGGGCTGAATGGAAAAAAGGACAACCATTTAGAATAGAAATGTTTGATGATTATTATGAGAAGATACGTGCTATTTTCAATAAAGACTGGGTGCATAAAATCACAGATGCACCTATGATTAAGATTCAACATCCAGAAAGTGAGCTTTATAGTGGTGGTGTGCATGCTGCAAATGGTGTAAGTTGTGCCGATTGTCATATGCCTTATATAAGAAAAGGTTCAAAAAAACTTACTCAACACAATATCACTTCACCTCTGCAAGATATTAATTCAGCGTGTAAGACTTGTCATACTCAAAGCGAGGATTATTTACGAGCACAGATTAAAGATATTCAAAATTCTGTCGCTTATGATTTAAGAACAGCAGAGTACGGCATAGTAAGTTTGATAACAGATATTAAAACATTAAGAGAAAAACTCGGTGTTTTAGTAGAGTATCAAACAGATGGACAAGCTGATAAGGCTAAGATTTCAGATACTCTCAAAGAAGTTTTAGAACTCCATAGAAAAGCTCAAATGAGAGCAGATTTTGTTGGTGCTGAAAATTCAACAGGTTTTCATAATCCAAGAGAAGCTTCAAGAATGCTTTTACAAGCTATTGATATGGCAAGACAGGGACAAACAAAACTCGTTGAAATTGCAAATGCCAATCACATTAAAGATTTTAAAACTTCAAATTTGGGATTTGATGATATGCAACAGCTCAATCCGGGTGAAATTCATTATAAAGTAGATGTTAATGAACACAAAGCAGGTGAGCGTTATTATAAACACGGTAATGTCAATGGTAATCCTCCCGCCCAATATCTAGTAAATGATAAAAACCTTGCACCTTACAATTACAACATTGTAGATAAGAAATAAAATCAGGTCTTAATAAGACTTGATTTTAAATTTACTTTTATAATACATTATAAAGAATAAACTTTGCTTTTGTAAAGGCTAATAAAGGTACATTAATGATAAATAAAAACAAACTCTTTCGACAAATACATATCTATTGTAGTCTTTTTTTTCTTCCTGCTGCTTTGATTTTTGCTCTTTCAGGTCTTCTGTTTCTTTTTGATTTTCACTCAAGTATTGGTATGGAAGAACAGGATTATATTTTAGAAAAAAAGATTGAAAAAGGAGAGGAACAGCAACAATTATTGAATTTTTTAAAAGAACAAGGAATTAAAATTCCCTCAAACACCCAATTAAAAACAGGCAAAAAAAATAATACTTATGTTATGGGAGGAGTTCATTATAGCATTATAATGACTTTGATCGGGGAAAATCAATATAAAATTACAACACAAACAAGAAGCGTACTGGGAGATATGATGATGTTGCATAAAGATAAAGGAGAGTGGTATTTTTCTGTTTTAAGTGTTGGTTTGGGCATAGTTTTGTTTCTGCTTTATATTTCTGGACTTATTATTACTTTTTTCGCAAACAAAAAAGAGAGAAAGGGACAGATTATAGTATTTATTTTAGGTTTGTTGGTTACTGTAATTTTGTTTTATTGTAGTGTTTAGCGGTTTTAAGCTGTATATTATGTATTTTCTATATAATTAGACTTTTGGACAGATGGGTGAGTGGCTGAAACCACACCCCTGCTAAGGGTGCAGATCTTAACGGGTCTCGAGGGTTCAAATCCCTCTCTGTCCGCCACCGAAACTTTTTTTGAGTTTTCTAGCTAAGAATTTTAAAAAAGCAAATCAATGATAGCACTTAAAAGCAAGCTTCTATTCCAAGAAATTCTGCAAAGGGAATATTTCATTGGCATTATTTTACAATTTCTTAGGAATGTTTTTCTTCAAAATTAAAGATTATGTTTTCTTTCTCATTTGTAAAGTATCTTTGAGTTACAGTTTTTGTTTCTGTATAAAAGGTTACAGCTTGTTTGCCATAAGCGTGTAAATCCCCATAAAAAGAACCTTTCCAACCTGTAAAAGAGAAAAAAGGTAAAGGTACAGGTATAGGAACATTAACGCCAACCTGACCAACGCTGATTTCTTTGACAAAGAGTGAGGAGGCTGAGAGAGAATTTGTAAAGATAGAAGTACCGTTGCCAAATTCGTTTGTATTGATGATATTGATAGCTTCATTAAGGGTTTGAACTTCTAAAACACAAAGTACAGGAGCAAAAATTTCCTTTTTATAAATTTGCATATTTGTATTCACATTAGTAAAAACGCAAGGTCCAAGCCAGTTTCCATTAGGGTAGCCTTCTATTGTTATCCCTCTTCCGTCTAAAGCCAAAGTAGCTCCTTCTTCAATCCCACTTTCAATGATTTTTTTCACTCGTTCAAGAGCCTCGTTACTAATAAGTGGTCCATAAGCTGCTTTAGGATCATTATATGCTCCGGGCTTAACGCTTTTTAAACGATCAAGCAAGGTTTTAATAAATTTTTTTGCTTCACCAACAAAAATAACAACAGAAGTAGCCATACATCTTTGTCCCGCAGCACCCATAGAAGAACCTATGAGGGCATTGACAGCCTTTTCTTCATCAGCATCAGGCATAATAACCATATGATTCTTAGCTCCTACCAAAGCTTGAGCCCTTTTTAAATTTGCACTAGCACGTGAGTAAATATACGCACCAACAGCTGGAGAACCAACAAAAGAATAGGCTTTAATCAAAGGATGATCTAAAAGCATATCAACTTGTTCTTTTTGTCCGTGTACAACTTGTAAGATTCCTTTAGGAACATCACACTGCAGGAAAAGCTCTGCCAAACGCATTGCAGTTTGTGGAACAAGTTCGGAAGGTTTTAAAATAAAAGCATTGCCACATACAATAGCAAGTGGAAACATCCACAAAGGAATCATTCCGGGAAAATTAAAAGGTGTGATTCCAGCACATACTCCTAAAGCTTGTTTATAAGAAAAAGTATTAATACCTTTAGAAACATTTTCGACTGTTTCACCCATCAACAAAGTAGGAGCACTGCAAGCAAATTCGACTACTTCATATCCTCGTACTATATCTCCTTTTGCATCATCAAGAGTTTTACCCTGTTCTTTTGCTAAAATTGTAGCCAATTGCTCTAAATTTTCTTTAAGTAGAGCTTGGTACTGCAACATTGCTCTTACCCTTGTCATTATGGGAGTATCTCTGTATTCTAAAAAAGCTTTATGCGCTGAATGAACAGCTCGATCTATTTCATTTTTAAGCATACAAGGTACGCGCACCAAAACTTCTCCTGTAAGTGGAGAAAGCGATTCGACAAATTTGTCGCTTTTGCTTTCTATGAATTGTCCATCTACTAAAGCCTTAAGTTTATTCATTCTTTCTCCTTATTTGGTTATGAGTTTTTATTTCTAAATACAAATTTTAAACAGTTTAAAAAATGTGTGATTGAGACTTGTAACTCTTGTTTGAAATCTAACATAATTTTATATTTTTTTTGAAAAAATATCCTATTTTATGTAACTTTATGTAACTTTATGTAACTTTATGTAACTTTATAGCGGCAAATTTACAAAATAATTCCTCAATTATTTAATATTTTTTCAAAATTAAAAAAATAATCTGTATTATATCGTAATATATTGCTTAAGGAGTTATTATGTTAAACAAAGTTTTTTTGATGGTATTGTGTCTTTGTACTTTAGCTTTGGCTAAAGATATAAATATTGTTTTTGTAACACACGGGACTGATGGAGATCCTTTTTGGAGCGTTTTTAAAAACGGAGTGAGTGATGCAGCTAAAGAAACAAAAGTCAAGGTTGATTACCGCAATCCTGCAAATGGGGACAAGACAGAGATGGCAAGACTGATACAATCAGCTGTTTCAAAACGACCTGATGGACTTATTGTTACTATACCAGATAAAAATGCTCTTTCAAAGGATATTAAAAAAGCAAGAGACTTAAATATCCCAGTCATAGTCGTCAATTCAGGAGAAGAAGTTAGCAAAGAACTTGGTACTTTGATGTATATAGGCTCTTCTGAATATAAAGCAGGCTTATTAGCTGGAAAAAAAGCAAAAGAGGCTGGAGTAAAAAGCTTTGTTTGTGTTAATCACGAGATTACAAACACGGTTTTAGAACAAAGATGTCAAGGTTTTGCTGATGGTTTGGGTATTAAAAACAATATGATTGATACTGGGTATGACCCAAGCGAAATCCAAAAAAGACTTGAACCTTATTTAAAAAATGTTGATGCTATTTTGACTATAGGACCTATTTCAGCTTCTGCAACAATAGATCTTTTAAAGAAAAAAAGAATAGAAAAATATTTTGCAACCTTTGATCTTTCAAAAGAAATCACACAAGCGATTAAAGATAATGTGATTCAATTTGCAATTGACCAACAACAATATCTTCAAGGTTATTTGCCTATCATTTTCCTAGCGCAGTATGCAAAATATGGAGTTATCCCAAGTGTAGATGTTTTAACAGGACCTGCTTTTGTGGATAAAAACAATGTAAAGCAAGTTGAAGAGCTTGCAGGAACATACAGATAGGGGCATTTTATGGATGAAAGACTTAAAAAAGAAAGCCTACTGAAGAAAATTCTCAAAAAGCCAGAATTTCCTCCTGTGCTTGGAGCAGTCGTAATCTTTGTAATTTTTTTCTTTCTTGCAAGTGGTGATATGTTCTCTTTGGAAGGAAGTCTTTCTTGGATAGAGCAAGCTGCTTTGATAGGCATACTTGCAGTAGGAGTTTGTTTGTTGATGATAGCGGGCGAGTTTGATTTGTCCATAGGTTCTATGATAGGTTTTTCTGGAATGATGATGGCTATTTTAATTGTGGAATATAAGATGAATGTTTCACTTGCTATCATTCTTACATTTCTTGTTTCTATGCTTATTGGTTTTATAAATGGATATTTGGTTATAAAGACAAAACTGCCTTCCTTTATAGTTACTCTCGGTTCTTTGTTTATTTTAAGGGGTTTGACAGTAGCACTTTCAAGACTCCTTACAAATCAAACCCTTGTTTCTGGAGTGAATGAGTATTCTAGTGAAAGTTGGTTTGCAGCATTCTTTGGAGGTGAAACTTTTACTGAAGTTTTTAGTTTTTTAGCAAAACATCAACTTATTACAACCTATCCTGATGGCACTCCTGTGGTAAGTGGCATTAAAATGGTCATAGTGTGGTGGATAGGCTTGAGCATACTTGGAGTTATACTTTTAAGACTAACAAAATATGGCAATTGGATTTATGCAACAGGAGGAGATGAACAAGCTTCTAAAAATATGGGCGTTCCTACAAATAAAGTCAAAATTGCTCTTTTTATGCTTACTGCTTTTTGCGCTAGTGTTTTTGCGGCGTGTCAAGTGTTTGATTATGGTTCAGCAGATGCTCAAAGAGGACTTTTGAAAGAATTTGAGGCAATTATTGCTGTTGTTATGGGTGGGGCTTTGCTGACAGGAGGATATGGGACTGTTATCGGTGCCTTTTTAGGAGCGTTAATTTTTGGTGTTGTAAATATAGGAATTTCTTACACAAGCATTGACAGCGATTATTTTAGAGTGTTTTTGGGTTGTATGCTTTTAATAGCTGTCATCTTTAGCGATTCTATTCGAAAAAAAATTATGAGGCAATAAAATGCAAAAAGAAGCTCTTATTCATATTGAAAATATTACAAAACATTTTGGCAATATCATAGCACTTAATGGTATAAGTTTAGACTTATATCCGGGTGAGGTTATGTGCTTGCTTGGCGATAATGGAGCAGGTAAATCAACACTGATAAAAACTTTGGCAGGAGTGCACGAAAAAACTTCAGGAGTCTATAAAATCAACAATAAAGATGTGATTTCTCCGACTCCTCAAAAAATTCTTGATGAGGGTGTGGCTACTGTGTATCAAGATTTATCAACCATTCCTTTAATGTCCCTAACAAGGAATTTCTTTCTAGGCAGAGAGGATGAAATTCTTAAAAAATTTCTTTTCTTAAAGATAATGGATTTCAAAAAAGCTGACAAAATAACTATAGAAGCTATGAAGGATATAGGCATTAGCGTTAGAGAGCCTTCTCAACCTATTGGGACTTTAAGCGGTGGTGAAAGACAATGCCTTGCTATTGCTAAAGCCGTGCATTTTGGTGCAAAAGTCTTAATTTTGGATGAACCAACTTCTGCCTTAGGAGTAGCTCAATCTTCTATGGTTTTAAAATATATCTTACAAGCGCGTAAAAGAAATTTGGGAGTCATTTTTATCACCCATAATGTCTATCACGCTTATGCTGTTGGTGATAGATTTACCATACTTAATAGAGGAAAAACTTTAGGAACTTTCAAAAAAAGCGAAATAAGCATTGAAAATTTACAAAGCAAAATGGCTGGAGATAAAACTATACAAGATTTAAGTGATGAGCTTGGTGAAAATGCTTACAATTTATAAGGAATAAGAATGAAAACACTGCGTTTAACAACAACACAAGCTCTCGTGCAATTTTTAAAATCTCAATATCTTTCTGTTAATGGCAAAGAAGAGCGACTTTTTTATGGAGGTTTTGGGATATTTGGGCACGGCAATGTAACTTGTTTGGCAGAATCCTTGTATGATGCAAGAGAAGAATTGCCGACATACAGAGGTCAAAATGAACAGTCTATGGCTTTGGCAGCACTTGGATTTACAAAAGCAAAAAACAGAAAACAGATAATGTTTGTAAGCTCTTCAATAGGTCCGGGCGCTACTAATATGATTACAGCTTGTGGAGTCGCTTATACGAATTCTTTGCCTCTTTTAGTATTGGCTGGAGATTATTTCCATAACAGATTTTCTACTCCCGTATTACAACAGATTGAACAAAATTATGATTCCACAGCATCTGCAAATGACTGCTTTAAACCTATAGTAAAGTATTGGGATAGAATTACCATCCCAGAACAACTCTTGCACAGCCTCCCTCTTGCTCTTGAAACTCTTTTAAATCCTGCAACTTGCGGACCTGTCTTTCTTGGGCTTTGTCAAGATACTCAAGCTCAAGCTTTTGATTTTCCTCTGACTTTTTTAGAAAAAAGAGTCCATCATATACCAAGACAAAGAGCTGATAGAGAAAAATTACAGCAGGCTGCAAGACTGATAATTCAAAATAAAAAAATTGTCATTTTAGCAGGTGCCGGGGTTATTTATTCAGAAGCACAAGAAGAACTTTTGCAGTTTTCACAAAGCTTACAAATTCCTTTTGTAACGACTGCAAGTGCAAAATCTCTTTGTAAGCATAATGAAAAATACAATATTGGTCCTGTCGGAATTTTGGGCTCACAATCAGCTAATGATTTGTTAAAAGAGAGTGATTGTGTTGTAGTTATAGGAAGTAGATTGCAGGATTTTACCACTGCTTCTTGGACAAATTTCAATCAAAATACAAAGCTGATTACTATAAATACTTGTAGTCTTGATGCAATCAAACATCAAAGTTTGGCATTATGCTCTGATGCTAAAGAGGCTTTAAAAGAATTACTCCCTTTGTGTAAAAACTATAAAGCCGATACAAATTTTTTAGACTTAGCATTTGAAAAGAAGAGAAATTACGATGTGTATATTAGTCAAAGATGTGAAAGCAAAGGAGAGCTTTTAAGCTATGCAAATGTTATTGGTTGTCTTAATACTCTTGTTAATGAAAAAGATAAAATAGTTCTTGCAGCTGGCGGCTTACCGGGGGAATTTAATACCTTATGGAAAAACTTAGCCTTTGGTTCTATTGATCACGAATATGGTTTTTCTTGTATGGGGTATGAAATTTCCGGTGGTTACGGTTGTGCTATTGCTCATAAAGAAGGCGATACTATCGTATTGTGTGGAGATGGTTCTTATATGATGCTTAATAGTGAGTTATATTCTTCGGTATTAACGGGGGATAAAATGATCATACTTGTTTGCGACAATGAAGGCTATGCGGTTATTAACCGTTTGCAAGTACATCAAGGTGGAGAGCCTTTTAACAATCTTATCAAAGATTGCAAAAGAACAAGGGAAGCATTTATGATAGATTTTGTCGCTCACGCGAAAAGTTTAGGTGCTAATGGTGGTTTTGCCTCTACCTTAGAAGAATTTCAAGCTCTTTTTAAGGAGGCAAGAGAGAGTAAAGAAAGTTTCGTTATTCATATTAAAGTCTCTGCTTATGATTGGACTGAATATTCAAATACTTGGTGGGAAGTTGGAGTCCCTGAAGTAAGCCATAAAGAGAGCATAATTCAAGCAAGAAAAAACTATGAAATGCAAAGTCTCAAGCAAAGAAAGGGAATATGAATGAATGATGAAATTGGCGTTAAAATAGCTATTTCTCCTATTGCTTGGAGTAATGATGATCTTAGAGAACTTGGTGGAGAAACAAGTTTGCAGACTTTTTTAGATGATGCGAAAAATATAGGTTTTGACGGGGTTGAATTAGGCAGTAAATTTCCAAACGATAAAAAAGAACTCAAAAGCATTTTAAAAGATTATAACTTAGAGCTTGCAGGAGGTTGGTTTAGTGGAAATTTATTGATAAATTCTTTAGAAGAGGAAAAAGAAAATTTACTTAAAGAAATAGAAAGAAGAGTTTTTAATGGATGTTCAAATATAGTGTATGCTGAATGTTCAAATACTATTCAAGGAAAAGCTATTTCTTTAAGTAAAAAACCGATTTTAAGCAATGATGAAATGAAAAAGTATGCTGAAAAATATTCCATTTTGCACGACTTTGTCAAACAAAATGGGGTAACACTTGCTTATCATCATCATATGGGAACTATTATACAAACAGCACAAGAGGTGGATTTATTTTTACGGTATTGCTCAAAAGAAGTAGGGCTTACTTTTGACACAGGACATTTTTATTTTGCTGGGGCTCATCCTCTTTACGAATTGCAAAAACATACAGAGAGAATTTATCATATACATTTGAAAGATGTTAGAGAAAATATTAAAAGGCAATGTTTGCAAAAGGATTGTAATTTCTTGGAAGCAGTACTTGAAGGAATTTTTACAACGCCCGGTAATGGGGCGATTGACTTTTGTAGCATTATAGAATGCTTAAAAGAAAACAAATATAGCGGGTGGATTGTGATAGAAGCCGAGCAGGATCCAAGAAAAGCAGACCCTTTTGAGTACTCTCAAGCTGCTTTTGAATTTATACAAGGTTTATTGCAAGAGAAAGACAAAAAATGAAAAAATATGGCATAGGTGTTATTGGTATGGGTTGGATGGGTGAAACTCACAGCAGTGCTTATATTAATTACAAAATAAAATTTGCTCATACAGGCATAATTCCAGAACTTATCATTTGCAGTGAAATTTTACAAGAAAGGGCACAAAGGGCAAAAGAAAAATTTGGTTTTAAAACATATAGTACCTCTTGGAAAGATGTTGTTGATCACCCTGAAGTTGATATAGTCGATATTACCGCACCAAATTCTTTGCATTTAGAAATCATTGAATATTGTCTGCAAAAAAACAAACACATAAACTGCGAAAAACCTGTTGGTGCTTTTCCTCAAGAAACACTAAAAGCTTATGAGCTTAGTAAAAATTCAAATAAACAAAGTTTTGTTGGTTTTAATTATCGCTGGGCTCCTTTAGTTCAGTTTAGTAAGGAACTTATTTCAAGTGGAAAATTAGGAAAAATTCACCATTACAAAGGAAGTTTTTTTTCTTGCTATGCAGCTGATAAACTTGGAGCTTATTCGTGGAGGTTTGAAAAAGAAAATGGCTTGGGCGCGATAAGCGATTTGCTTAGTCATAGCATTGATATGGCTCATTATTTAATCGGTGATATTAAAAGTGTCAGTGGGATTATGAAAACTTTTTTACACGAAAGACCTCTTGCTAAAGATGGACAAAGTCATTATGCAAAAGCAGATGAAAATGCTGAAAAGAAAGTTGTAACTAATGATGATTATGCAGGAGCTATGGTTAGTTTTAAAAATGGCTGTGAGGGTTTTATCGATGCTTCAAGAGTTTTTTATGGTCCAACTTCAAGACATTGTTTTGAAATTTTTGCAGAAAAAGGAAGTGTGAAATGGAATTTTGAAGAGATGAATGTTTTAGAAGTCTTCTTAAAAGAGGAAGAGGATGCTTTGAATGGATACAGAAAAATTTATTCTTCGCCTAAACATCCTTATCATCAGTATTTCAATCCTTCTGATGGTTCAAGTTTGGGTTATGATGATTTAAAGGTAATTGAAATAGCCAATTTTTTAGAAAATATCTATAGTAATAAAATAATTCATCAAGCAGACTTTCTTTGTGCAGCTAAAGTCGCAAAGGTAATTGAGGCAATTACACAATCAAATACAAGCAAAAAAGAAGAATTTGTGGGAGAAGTTGAATGAAAAAGTTGAGAAGTTTAAGATGGTTTGAAAGGAATGATTTAAGAAGTTTTGGACACCGCTCCCGTGTTAATCAAATGGGGTATAGTCCAGAAGAATACATAGGCAAACCTATTATTGCTATTGTTAATACTTGGAATGAATTTAACACTTGTCATACCCATTTTAAAGAAAGAGTGGAGGATATTAAAAGGGGAGTATTGCAGGCAGGAGGTTTTCCATTAGAACTTCCTGTGATGAGCGTGGCAGAACAGCTTATGAAACCAACTTCAATGATGTTTCGTAATTTTTTAGCTATGGAAGTTGAAGAAATGCTTCGCGCTTTTCCTGTTGATGGAGCGGTTTTAATGGGAGGCTGTGATAAAACTACACCGGGTGTTTTAATGGGCGGATTTTCTTGCAATATACCTCTTATTTATATGCCAGCAGGGGCAATGTTAAGAGGAAATTATAGAGGGGAAGTTTTAGGAAGTGGGACGGATGTTTGGAAATATTGGGATTTAAAGCAGGCGGGATGTTTTTCAGAATGTGAATGGAAACAACTTGAAATGGGCATAGCAAGAAGTGCAGGAACGTGTATGACAATGGGAACTGCTGCTACTATGATGATAATGGCAGAGGCATTAGGGGTTTCTTTACCGGGTGCATCATCAATACCTGCTGTGGATTCAAATCATCGTCGTATGGCTAGAGAATGTGGAGTGAGGATAGTAGCATTAGCAAAGGAAGATATAAAACCTTCAGATATTCTTACAAGAGAATGCTTTGAAAATGCTATCATCACTTTAAATGCTACTAGTGGTTCTACAAATGCTATTATCCATCTTTTAGCACTTGCAAAAAGAGCTCACCTCTCTTTAAAACTTGATGATTTTGAAAACATTGGCAAGGATATTCCTTTACTCCTCAATCTTAAGCCTTCTGGAAAATATGTTATGGAAGATTTTTACTATGCCGGTGGAATTTTAGCCTTGCAAAAAGTTTTGCAATCAAAACTGCATAATATTAATACAATCAATGGAAAAAAATTGTATGAAAATATTAAAGATGCTGAAGTATTTAATCCTGAAGTAATCTCTACTCTTGAAAAACCATTCAATAAAGAACCTTCCTTATCAGTACTCAAAGGCAATCTCTGTCCCAATGGTGCTATTTTAAAACAATCTGCTTGTGAAAAGAGACTTTTAAAACATAGAGGCAAAGCTTTAGTTTATGAGGATATAGAAGAGCTTAAAGCAAATATTGATGATGAAACGCTTTGTGTAGATGAAAATACTGTGCTTGTTTTGAAAAATGCTGGTCCAGTAGGTGCTCCGGGTATGCCAGAATGGGGGCAATTGCCAATTCCTAAAAAATTGCTGAAGCTTGGAGTGAAAGACATGATACGTATTTCTGATGCAAGAATGAGTGGAACAAGCTATGGAGCTTGTATTTTGCACGTTAGTCCTGAATCATTCATAGGTGGAAATTTAGCATTGGTACGAACAGGAGATATTATCCATTTAGATGTAGAAAAAAGACTTTTAGAACTCTGTGTTGATGAAGCAGAACTTGCAGAGCGTCGAAAGGCTTATAAAGCGCCAAAAAGGGAGTATGAATCAGGTTATGTAAAACTTTACACTCAGTATGTTACTCAAGCTGATGAGGGGTGTGATTTTGATTTTTTAAGCACAGGCAACAGAAAGAATCAAGAGCCAAGAATTTTTTAAGGAGAAAAAATGAGACAGATTCGAATCGGAGTTTTTGGAACAGGGAGAATAGGAAAAATTCATATAAAAAATTTACTTAATCATCCACAAGTCATTTTGAAAGCAGTTTCTGATCCTTTTATTGATAAAGATTTTCTTTGTACTCTTAATGGAACCGTTTATAAAGAGAAAGATGAACTTTTACAAGACAATGAAATTGAAGCTGTTTTTATCTGCACACCAAGTGATACACATTATGAGCTTATTAAAGAAGCTTTGAGAGCAAAAAAAGCTGTATTTTGTGAAAAGCCCATAGAGTTAGATTTAAATCGAATTTTAGAAATTAAGCAAATTCTTAAAGAAACTCAAGGTTTTTTGCAAGTAGGTTTTAACAGACGCTTTGATGCAAATTTTCACCAAATAGCAAAACTTGTCAGCGAAGGTGAAGTAGGAGATATTATTCAAATTCATATTATTTCAAGAGATTTTTCACCACCTTCAAAAGCCTATGTAGAAAGCTCTGGTGGAATATTTTTGGATATGAGCATTCACGATTTTGATATGCTTGCTTTTATTACAAAAAGTCAAGTAGAAGAAATATTCGTAAGCGGGAGAAACTTTGTTACAGACTATGATGATATAGATACAGCAACTATGACTTTGCATCTTTCTAACGGTGCTTTAGCTGTGATTGAAAATTGCCGTCAAGCTGTTTATGGTTATGATCAACGCCTAGAGGTTTTTGGAAAGAAAGGACGGGTTTTTTGTGAGAATAAATATGAAAATTCAGTAACTTTGTGTAATTCCCGTAATCAAAACAGACAAAATCCTTTAGACTTTTTTTTGGAACGTTATATAGATTCGTATAAAAATGAATTAGACGATTTTATCACTAATTTTTGCAATGGTAAGAAGCCAAGCGTTGGTATTGAGGAAAGCATACAATCAACTCTTGTAGCTTTAGCTGCTGCAAAGTCTCTACAAACAAAAAGTCTTGTTTGTATAGATGAGTTTAAAAAACAATATAAAATTGGAGAGTGAAGAATGAATAAATATGACGGTTATGATCTTTATATTAATGGAGAATTTGTAAGAGGCAAAGAGCAAAGTTTTGAGGTTATTAACCCTTGCAATGAAGAAATTTTAGGAACGATTTTTTCGGCTTCAAAAGAACAGATTAATGAGGCTATTGACACAGCCGATATTGCACTACAAACATACAAAGAGCTTGACACTTGGCAAAGGGCTGAAAAAATTCTTAAGGTTGCAGATTTTCTTAAAGAAAATATCGATGAAATTGCTACCATACTCACAAAAGAAACAGGAAAACCTCTTGCTCAAAGTAGGAGGGAAATTCATCTTGCTAAAGATCAGTTTATTTGGTTTAGCGAACAGACCAAAAGGATACAAGGAAAAATTCTACAAAGTAGGAATAAAAATACTCAAGTTTATATAAACTATGAGCCCATAGGGATAGTTGCTGCATTTTCTTCTTGGAATTTTCCTCTTTTGCTTAGTGCAAGAAAAATTGCTCCTGCTTTAGCAGCCGGTTGTCCTATTATTGTCCGTAGTTCAGATCTTACTCCTCTTGTTACAAAATGCCTTTTTAAAGCTTTACACAGAGCAGAATTTCCAAAAGGAATGGTGAGTCTTTTATGCGGAAATGCTTCACTTATCTCTTCTCTTGTGATGAATGATACTCGTGTAAGAAAAATTTCTCTCACAGGTTCGACCTTTGTTGGACGACAAATGATTAAAGATTCAAGTATTACTTTAAAAAAAGTAACTATGGAGCTTGGAGGACACGCTCCTGTGATTATACACGAAGATGTAAATGTTGAAGAAGTTGCTGCTTTGTGTGTCAAAACAAAATTTGCAAATGCAGGACAAGTATGTGTTTCTCCGACTCGTTTTTATATCCATAGTAGCATTATGGATGAGTTTTGTGAATGTTTTAGAAAAGAAA
The DNA here is from genome assembly GCF_026241315.1 of Campylobacter sp. MIT 21-1684. Taxonomy (GTDB): domain Bacteria; phylum Campylobacterota; class Campylobacteria; order Campylobacterales; family Campylobacteraceae; genus Campylobacter_D. The sequence goes on from NZ_JAPHNA010000002.1 coordinate 89,002, forward strand.
CTTTAAAAATAAAACTTGGAAATGGCTTAGATGAAGATGTTGATATGGGTCCTTTAATCACAAAAAAGAGAGTAACAGAAATTGAAAGCTTCATCGAAAAAGCCAAAGAAAATAAAGGGCAGATTCTATGCGGCGGCAAAAGGGCAGAAGGTTTTACAAAAGGATATTTTTTTGAACCAACAGTCATTAGAGATTTACCTGACACTTCGCCTTTGCTTTGCGATGAAATTTTTGGTCCTATAGCTCTTTTGCAAAGTTTTTCTGCTCTTGAAGAAGTCTTTCAAAAAGCAAATAGTACAGAATACGCTCTAGCATCTTACAGCTTTACTACTTCACTTGAAAAAGCCCAACTCACTGCACAGAATCTAAGTTCAGGTATGGTAGGAATTAACAGCTTTGCTTTGGCTGCTGCTGAAATTCCTTTTGGAGGGATTAAAGCAAGTGGCTTTGGGAGAGAGAGCGGTGAAGAAGGAATGTATGAATATCTTCATTCAAAAATCATTACTCAACAATATAAATAAAGATTTCAAATGAATACTATTAAGAACAAATGGAGCAATAATAGCACAACTTTAAATGGCTGGATAAGTCTTAATAATAATTTTAGTGCGGAAGTTATGGCTTATGCGGGATTTGATACTCTAACAGTAGATATGCAACACGGAATAAGTGAGTACTCTACACTTATTCCTATGCTCACAAGCATACAAAGTACGAAAACTCCTGTTTTTGCTAGAATCCCTTGGCTTGAAGCTGGAGTGTTGATGAAAACTCTTGATGCTGGTGTAGATGGGATTATTTGTCCTATGATTAACACGGCACAAGATGCACAAAAACTTGTTGAATGGTCAAGGTATCCTCCTTTAGGAAAAAGGAGTTTTGGTCCTCTTCGTGCAAAATTTCTTAAAAAAAATTATTTTGAAAACTCAAATCAAGAAATTTGTGTTTTTGCTATGATTGAAACTAAGGAAGCTATAGCTAACCTTGATGACATTCTTAATGTTAAAGGAATTGATGGAGTGTATATAGGACCTGCTGATTTATCAAGTTCTTTTGGAATTACCCCGAAATTTGATCAAGAAAATGAGACAATTTTGGAAAATATTTCTTTGATTTTACGCAAAACAAAGAGCCATAAGAAGTACGCAGGAATTCATAATCTTTCAGCTTTTTATGCGAAAAGAATGGCAAGACTTGGATTTGATTTTGTAACTTTAGCTTCTGATCTCATTTTTATGTTTGAAGGAGCAAAGAATGCTATTAAAGAATTTCGCTTGAATTAAATCTCATTTTTGAAATCTTTTTATTTGGTTTTCGATGAATAGAGTTGCTTTAAATAAATATTTTTTCTATAATTTCTTTATTTAAGAAAGGTACAAATGGCAAAGAACAGCAATCTACACGAGGCAAAAGCAAATAAAAAAGATGAGTTTTACACACAGCTTAGCGATATAGAAAAAGAACTTGCGAACTATAATAAGAAAGACTTTAAGGATAAAGTTGTGTATTGTAACTGCGATGACCCACTAGAATCCAATTTTTTCAAATATTTTTTCTTAAACTTCAAGCGTTTGGAGCTAAAAGAGCTTATTACCACTTGTTATAAAAGTCAAAATTACAAAGAAATAAGTAAAGAGCAATCTCCCAAAAAATCCTATGCGCTGCGCATTTGCAGGGCTGAAGCTGAATCTGCCCTCAATAATTCGGGGGGGGGGGTAGAACCTCATAGCATAAAATCTCACCCACTAGAAAGAATAGAATCTCTCCTTGCACTCACTCTTACAAAAGCTAAAAACCAAAGTCAAAAAACCCAAAAAGCCTTTGAAAACAATAAACAAAAGCTAGAATCTTGCACGCAAGAGCTAACCCCAGATAGATATTGCCATACCACAGGTGTTTTATTTGTTAGCGAGGATTTTGGAGAGGGCAATGCAGGGGATTTTAGGAGTAGGGATTGTATAGAACTCCTCAAGCAAAGCGATATTGTCGTAACCAACCCGCCTTTTTCACTCTTCCGCGAGTATGTCGCCCAACTGATACACTATGATAAAAAATTTTTGATTATTGGGAATGTAAATGCTATTACTTATAAAGAAATTTTTAGATTAATCAAGGCGAATAAACTTTGGCTAGGAGCAAGTATAAAAAGCGGCGATAGAGAATTTGGCGTTCCTCCACATTATCCGCTTAATGCTGCTGGTGTGAGAATTGATGAATATGGCAATAGATTTCTTAGAATAAAAGGTGTGCGTTGGTTTGTCAATTTAGACTATAAAAAACGGCACGAGCTTTTAGAGACAATTTATTCCTATGCCAAAACTCCCGAGAAATACCCAAAGTATGATAACTATGACGCTATTAATGTGGATAAAACAAATCAGATTCCGCTTGATTATGAGGGCGTTATGGGCGTGCCTATTACATTTTTAGACAAGCATAATCCTAAACAATTTGAGATAGTGGGTAAAATGAGCACAACAGGGATTGATGAGTTTAACTTTGGTTATCCATACATAAATGGCAAAAAAATCTACGCCCGAATCCTTATCCGCAGAATCCCTTCAGCACAGGACAATCAAAAGGAATTACAATTAAACTAAAGGAGCAAAATGAAAATCACAGAGTGTAGAATCAAAGTTAAGGACTTAGTAGCAGGGTATAGCAGAGATGAGGAGAGTGGAGAAGTGGTAGCCTATGGGGATTGCAAAAGTGAAGATTCTCAAGCAAGACTCAATATCCGCCCTAAATACCAAAGGGAGTTTGTGTATAAAGACAAGCAAAGAAATGCGGTGATTGAGACGATTTTCAAAGGATTCCCTTTAAATACAATGTATTGGGTGAGAAACACCGAATCTAATGCCGAGTATGAATATGAAGTGCTAGATGGGCAGCAAAGAACCATTAGCATTTGCGAGTATTATAAGGGTGATTTTTCGCTTAAAGAGCAGTATTTTCATACTTTGCCAGAGGACAGAAAAGAAACGTTTTTAAACTATGAGTTGATGATTTATGTGTGTGAGGGAGAGGAAAGTGAGAAGCTAGAGTGGTTTAGGGTGATTAATATCGCAGGAGAGAGGCTCACAGAGCAAGAATTGCGTAATGCGATTTATGCGAGTGTGTGGCTAAGTGATGCCAAAAGGAGATTTAGCAAAACAAACTCTCTAGCGGAACAAAAAGGCGGGAGGTATCTAAATGGCTCAAGTATAAGGCAGGAGTTTTTAGAATCTGCTCTTGCGTGGATAGTGGGCAAAAGGGAGGATAAGGCGATTTGTGAGTATATGGCAAAGAGTGCGAAAGATTGCAAAAATGCTGATGAGTTATGGGGCTATTTTTGCGCAGTCATTGATTGGGTGGAGATGAAATTCCCAACATACCGCAAGGAGATGAAAGGTATAGAATGGGGACTTTTGTATAATGAGTATAAAGATAAGCCTTTGGATAAAGAGGAGCTAGAATCTCGTGTGGCAAAGCTTATGGCTGATGATGAGGTGCAAAAAAAGAGTGGCATTTACGCGTATGTGCTAAGTGGAGAGGAAAAACACCTCAATTTAAGGGCATTTGACAAGGGCATAATTCGGGCAGTGTATGAGGCGCAAGAGGGCATTTGTCCGCATTGCAAAGAAACTTTTGCGATAGAGGAAATGGAGGCTGATCATATCAAGCCTTGGAGCAAGGGAGGTAAAAGCGTGAAAGAAAATTGCCAAATGCTCTGTCGCGAGTGTAATCGTAGGAAAAGTGATAAGTAGTGAATTGTGAAAATGAAGAAGTGTTTTTATTTTTATTTTCTGTTTTTAGAATTTATTGTATAAGTCTTTCTTGTTTGAAAAGAATTGTGTAGTTTCTTTTATAATACTATATGCTTCAACAAGATTTTCAAAAGAAAAATGTAAGTTTGCCGGTGAACTTGAAGGTAAAGCAAGAGCTTGAAGATTAGGATAAAATTTTTTAAAAAAATGAAAAGCATATCTTCCTGTGGTGAAAATTTGTTTAATTTGTGTTTGAGGTAAAAAATCGTGAAGATTATTTGCTTTGGCATATGATATAGTTTTATCATCAGAATTTTTTATCTTACAACTAGCAATAATATCCCATAGAGCTATTTTTTCTTGTTTTAAAAATTGCTTTTGACTTGATATATCCTCAAGTTTGACTCCATAAAGTTTTTCTAAAATTCTCCAAAACCTGTTTCTTGGATGTTGATAATAGAATCCAAATTGTCTTGATTTTACAGAAGGAAAAGAACCTAAGATGAGTACAAGAGAATTGGCATCAAAGAAAGGTTCAAACGAATAATACCTCTGATTCATTCGCACAAATCCACAGAAATTTTACCATTTTTTATTTCATCAATTTTGACTTTTACTTTATCATTTCGAGTTAAATTTAAATGTTTGCATTTAGAATGATGAAGCAAACCATCAATTCCATTTTTAAGTTCTACAAAAGCCCCAAATCCAGCTATTTTTTTTACTTCACCTATAAATTCCTCACCTATTTCAAAAGCAGATAAATCTTTTTCTCTGTTAATTTTTTTTCCAGATTTTTGACCGTTTATAAGAGTGATAATATATTCTTTGGCAGCTTGTATTTGATTGCTTTGATTCGCAGTAATTTTTACCTCGCCTTTTTCTCTATCTAAGTCTATAGAAACTTCAAATTTTTCAATAATTTCTTTAATTGTCTTACCTGCTTGTCCTATAATATCAACAATTTTAGACGGATCAACAAGAAAAGATTCAAGTTTTGGAAGAATTTCCTCATTGACAACAATTTCTTTAGCAGATTTTTCCATATGTTCTAATATAGAAAGTCTCGCTTCTTTTGCTTGATACAAAGCTTTTTTTAGAGTGTGTTTTTCAATACCACCTAGTTTAATATCCATTTGCAAGGCAGTTATACCATCTTTACTTCCTGCAACTTTAAAATCCATATCCCCATCGTGATCCTCTAAACCCATAATATCAGTAAGTATAGCTTCTTTATCTCCTTCAATAATAAGTCCCATAGCCACACCTGCTACTAACTTAAGATTTGTAACACCTGCAGCACGAAGAGCTAGGGAAGCTCCGCATACTGTTGCCATAGAGCTTGAACCATTGCTTTCTAAAATTTCACTTACGAGACGAATTACATAAGGATAATTTTGTTCTATACTAGGATATAAAGCTCTTTTAGCTAAATTTCCGTGTCCTAATTCTCTTCTACCCGGAGCTTTAAGAGCACCTGTTTCACCTACGCAAAAACTTGGAAAATTATAATGAATCATAAATCTTTCATTAATAGTATGTTTTTCGGTGAGGGTTTCAAAAAGTTGTGCATCATTGTCTGTGCCTAAAGTTGCTACAACAAGGGCTTGCGTTTGTCCTCTGGTAAAGAGACAAGAGCCGTGAGCATTAGGCAAAATATTTGTTTCTATGCTTAAAGGACGAATTTCATTTAAAGCTCTTCCATCAGCTCTTTTGCCTTTGTTGATAATCTGATCTCGTACAAGCTTTTTCTTTGCTGTTTGCAAAGCACTCATTATATTTTCTTGACTCCAAGTGCTTGCTTCTTTATGTAGTGCAATCTTTTTGGCAATTTGATGTAATTGATCTATTCTTTCGCTTTTAGCCATTTCTTTGATAGCGTTTTGAAGTTCTGTATGAAAATTTTTTTCTATAAAATGAAGTATTTGCGTAATATCAATTTTATTTTTATATTCTATATCACTATATTTTTTGTGCTTGCTAAAAATTTTTTCATATGCTTTTGTTCCATTTATAATAGCTTGTTGTGCTTTATCAAGTGCTTCTAAAAGTTCATCTTCGTTGAGTTCATTCATATTTTGAGTAAAAGTGCTAGTTTGAGCATTTGTAGTATCATCTTTTTCTTCGCAATGAGGTAAGGCTCGCATTTCTATCATTAAAAGTTCATCTTTTATGCCGGCTACATACAGATCAAGCGTGCTCTTTTTAAGTTGAGTGTTGCTAGGATTAAGAATGAATGTACCGTCTATCTTAGCTATACGAACGCCACAAACAGGAGCTTTTAACGGAATATCGCTTAAATAAAGGGCAATACTTGCAGCATTTAAACTCATAACTTGTAAATCTACCTCAGTGTCTGCAGAAAGTACCATTACTACAATTTGTGTTGGATATGCATAGCCTTCTGGAAAGAGTGGTCTTAAAGATCGGTCTATAATTCTTGCACTCAAAGTTTCAGTTTCACTAGGTTTTGTTTCTCTTTTGATATATCCTCCCGGAATTCTTCCAGCAGCATATGTTTTCTCTATGTATTGGACTGTAAGAGGTAAAAAATCTTCTTCTACCTGTTCATATTCTCTTGTAACTGTGGCTAAAACGACACTTTTTCCTATTTGCATTAAAACAGCACCATTAGCTTGTTTAGCAACTTTATTAACATCAAAAATTTCTAAATTCCCATTTATATCTATGCTATATCGCATTTTTTGTCCTTTTTTAGCAGTTAATGCTTGTGTTATTTTTTTAAAAATATCTAACAAAACTATCCTTTCTTTAAATTTTATTTTCATTTTCTTTTAAAGAGAAATCATATTTCACACCTCCAAGCGGATAAAAATTAAACACAAAATACACTCCACTTTGATTGCGCGCACTAATACCACCGCTTGTAAGTTTAGGATCCACTCTTTCTCTATACACTAAGGAATAATTCCAACATTTTCTTTGGTAAGTATAGCCAAGTTCCCACATATTAGGGTGTGCTCTTTGAATATCAAGCCATATTCCACCAAAGAGATTATAGTTTGCAGAAGCTCTATAATTTGTTCTTGTACCTATGAAACTGTATTTACCGTATTTGTCATTTTGATAGGCGTGTGAAAATTCCAAATCAGCTTTAAAGTCTATGTTGAGACTAAGTTGAGAGATAATATTTGTAAAGCGATTCTCCTGATAAGAATAGACAAGTTCGTTGTTTAAATAGGCATTTTCATTAAAATAATAGGTGAGAAGATTTTCAAGTTTATCAAATTGACCTTTTTTATCAAGATAATCAATGTTAAAACGGTGTTTTAATTTTTTTTGGGCTTTTTTATTGTAAAAATATTGCACGTTATAAAGGCTTAGGTGCTGTTCTTCTTTTTCAATATCTAAATACTCTTCACTAATTTGACCAGAATGAGTACCAACCAATAAATAGTTTAGTCCAAAATTGATTGTATGAAAATACGAATCGTAAGCTTTTGAGAGATCAGTGTAAAGATTAAACTGATGTGCGCTAGTGAAATAAGAATCGTGTTCTTTGTCAGTAGAGCCGGTATAATTTATCAAAGAGGCAAAGGCATTTTCTGTGAAGGTAAAATGCAACAAGTCGCCGAAAAATGCATTATGATAGCTTAAAGGCAGGTTAAAATTGAGTTGGTTAGCATAAGGTCCAATCTGTCTGTAATATTTATGAAAAGAAGCATCAAAAGAATAACGAATTTTTTCATTGAAAAGCTCATTTAAGAAATGATGATATTGAAAAGAAGGATACTCTTGTAAGGTGCTTTTATTATTTGTTTTTGAAGTATCTATATAGTATTTTGCATACATTCCATAAAAATTATTTTCATCAGCTAAGAAATAATTTACCTTAGAGCTTATTAAGGAAGTGAGATCGCGGTAGTCTCTGTGCCCAAGATTAAGATAATCTACATCATTAAGATAGGTTGCATCAACCCAAAGTCCTTCTTGAAAATTGTCTCCAAGTAAAGATTTTACTAAAGATTCTCGTGCATACTTGATTTCAAGTCCTGTATGAATTTGCTCTTTTAAATTTTCTTTTTTATAGTAATTTGTATTTTCTCTAAAGATTCCAAAACTAACTTCTCCGCTAGAAGAAAATGAGTCTATAAAACGTAAGGTGGAGTAGATACCAAAACCACGTTTAGCTCGAATTTGAGGATTAAGCTCCAAGTCTAAATTTTCAAAAGGTGCAAAATAAATAGGTTGTTCATAATACAAACCTTCGCTACTTTTTAATACCAAATTTGGTATTAAAAGTCCGCTTTGTCTGTGTGTGTCTGCACTAAAACCAAAATACGGCAGATAAAAAACGGGAATATTTTTTACATACAATTTTGCATTATATAAATGTACAAAATTACTCTGCCTGTTAAGCCAACCTTCGCTAAAACGGATTTCCCAATCAGGATTTTCTATATTGCAACTTGAAACTGCTGAAATTGTGCTCTTAAATTTGAGCGAATCAAAAGAGCTTAGTTTGCTTTGAAACCATACTTCTAGATTATTGTTTGTAAAAAAGAAATTTTCAAAATTCCCCTCATTCCCATCAAGTTTCAATTTCGCATAACTTGAATGCGCTCTTTCATTTTGCCCTCTTAAGATATTAACATCTCCGAAAAGTTCAATTTCACCTGTTTGTTCATTGTAAATAGCTTTGTTTGCTGTAATAAAATAAAAATCTGAAAAAATAACTACATCATCATTAGCTGTTACAAAATCTCCCTCTTTTTTTACATCTAAAGCATAAATATCAACTTCAGTAGCATTTAAAATAAAACTTAAACTGCACAATAAGCAAAATTTACGCCACATCGATGACAATAGTCCTTGCAGCATAATCTTGCCAAGTTTTGCGTAGATTATTTCCCAAAGCCCATACAAAGCCAAGCATAAAAGCCATACTGCTTAATTCTCTTACAAAAGCTCTAATACAACTTTGAAGAAAAGTCGGTTTGTCTAAAAGATTCTCATCTAAAATAATAATTTTACAGAGCATTTTACCCAAACTTGCTCCATAGATAAAGGTAAAAAGGGTATGATAGCTAAAATGAAGTAGAAAAGAACCAAAAACAAAATCTCTTAAAATGTTATCTATCCCGCTTAAATCCGTTGCAATAGCGAACTTGTCATAAAAAATAACAAAAACAATACACGATAAAATAAGATTATCAATGATATAGGCTACCATTCTTTTTGTAAAACTTGCAATCTTTAAATTTTCTCTTTCGAGTTTATGAGTTAAATCTTCTTTCATTGAGCTACCCAAAAAGCAATGTCTTTTCTAAATTGTTTGCCTTGAAATTCAACATTTTCACAAAGTTCGTATGCTTTTTCTTTTGCTTCTTGTATGCTTTTTCCTGTACCAACACAGACTAAAATACGACCACCATCGGCAAAAAGCTTTCCGTTTTCTAAGCTTACTCCAGCATAAGAGATATGAGAATTTTCAGGGATATTTTTGATTCGAATTTCGCTTTTATTGGAAGTTTTGTAAGGATAATGCTCACTTGCACAAACCACTCCAACAGCAAATTCTTTTTTGATTTTTATAGTACTATAACGCAGTCTTTTTTGGGTAGTTGCCAAAAAAAGTTCTAAAGGATTTTCTATAAGAGGCATTAGTACTTCGCATTCGGGATCTCCAAAACGCACATTAAATTCAAGCACATAAGGTTTGTTATTTTTTACCATAAGTCCTATAAAAAGTACTCCACAAAATTCATTTCCTTCTTTTTTCATTCCTGATAAGGTTGGAAGAATAATATCTTTTTGCACTTTACGCAAAAGACTTGCATTGGCTAAGGCGCTTGGAGCGTATGCTCCCATTCCTCCTGTATTTGGTCCTTTATCTCCATCGAGGAGTTTTTTATGATCTTGTGCCGGTGGTAAAAGTATATAGTCCTCTCCATCGCATACAGCAAAGATACTCAACTCAAAGCCTTCTAAAAATTCTTCTATAACGATTAGCTTGCCTGCCTCTGCGAAACTTTCTCCACTTAACATTTTAGCACTAGTTTCAATAGCCTCTTCGTGTGTTTTAGCGATGATAACTCCTTTACCTGCACACAGCCCATCGGCTTTTACTACGATAGGAGGTGTGAGCGTATGAATAAAATCTTCGGCTTTTTTTAAAGAATTAGTGCTAAGAAATTTTGCTGTTTTAATATGGTGTTTTTTGAGAAAATTTTTCATAAAAGATTTTGAACTTTCAAGCATCGCCGCAGCTTTTGTTGGACCAAAAATAACAAGATTATGAGCACGAAAAATATCTACAACACCATCGGCTAAAAAAGTTTCACTCCCTACTATACAAAGTTCAATTTCCTTTTCTTTGGCATATGTTGCTAAAACAACAGGATCTTTTATATTTAAATTTGTACCTAGACTTTCTGTAGCCCCATTTCCGGGCGCAAAGTAAAATTGTATATTGTTTTGTGTGTTTTTTAAGGCTAAGGCGATAGAATATTCACGTGCGCCATTCCCTAAAATCATAATTTTCATCTATTTTCTCCTTTGATAGGACCCAAACAGCCGTTAACATAAGATTGACCCTATAAAGTAAAAAAACCATTAGGTAGTTTTTAAAGGCTGCGGCTTCTTACTTTTGTAAAAGCTCAAACAAAGTCACAGAACACGGTAAACCACACATCATAGTACATAGAAATTGTGTTGGATCATTTTAAATATCACAAACTGCTCAGGCAGTTAATTATAGCTTTATTTAACTTAAATTTTTATGGTTTTGAAGAGTCTAGAGAAGTTTGAATTTTGTCTTGCCTGTTTTATCAAAATGTTTTCCTTGTAAAATAATATCAGCAACATTCTCCCAAATGTGTTTTTCATCTATATAGACAATATCAAAAGTGTTATCGCGCATTAAAGATTGATAATTAACTTTTTTTGGTGCGTATTTGACAATATAATAAGGATTTATACCAAAAATTTCTAATTTTATCCTACAAAGTAAATCTAAATCTGAAGTTATAACAAGAAATTTTTTTCTTTGTTCTTTGGTAATTTTTTTAATATACATTAAAAGTTTTTGATCAAAAGGATTGAGTGCTGTTTTATTGAGTCTACTTAGATAATGTTCTGCAAAAGCTAAAGCACAAAAAGAATTTTCTATATTGCTTCTTGTGAAATATGAATTTTTTACCCCAGTGGATTTGAGAGACAAATGCCAAATTTTTATATCTATGATTGTAGCACATAGATTTAGACCAGTAGCGATTTTGGTAAAAAGTTTTTCTCTTGAAAGTTTAAAGGCATTTTCGAAGATACCTAAATTTTTTTTATAAAAATCGTTTCGTAAAGAATCAAGTTTTTTCAGTGAGCTTTTATAGTAATCGTTTTCTTTTTTAAGTTTTGCCATACGCTCTTCTTTTGCCTTTAGTTTGAGAGGATCCTGATTGGAATTAGAGCGTAAGTTTATTTCAAGTTGTAAGTTTTTTATTTGTGATTCAAGTGAAGAAGAACGATTTTTTCTTGTATCTATTGTTGCAACTAAAGCTTGATAATGGCATTGTAAAGACAAGAAATTTTCATTAAAAATTTTTGTGATATTAATCATTTTATGTTTGTCTTTCATATCATTATAGGAATTTTCAAGATGCATTATTATGCTTTTAAGTACTGCAAATTGTGTTTGATCTGTGGAATTATCCATAAAAATAAGAGTGTCAAGAGCTTTATTAATAAAACGTTTGAGTATAAAATAATCCAAAATACAAGGGATTTCTTTTTCATCTTGAACATTTGATTTTAATGTTTCAACAGAAAGTATTTCTTCGGCAAAATAATTTTGTATAGCTTGAGGAATGGTAAAGGAGAGAGGAATTTTTTCTATTGCATCATAATCTGTACTTCGATAAAGTTCAGTAATATACGCACTACGTCGTGAATTTTGTATATCTTCAAGTTCATCGTCATTATCAGTCCTCCAAAAATCATTCTCGTTTATAAAATCACCTTCTTTAAATTCTTGAAATCGAGAAGGGCGAATTCCTGTAATACTTTTACCATCAGAATGAAATTCTACGAGCATACCAACACACGGCATACTTCTTTTATCGCTCCAAATATATTTGTTAAAATCGAAAAAAACTTTGGCAGAATTCGTTACCGTTCCACGTCCTGTGGAATCCATATAAATAGCTATTTTACCGTGCATACTCTTTCCTTGTAAAATTTCATAGAGTGAAATTTTAGCTTTATGTTTATAAATTTTTTATAAGGTCTCTTTAAAAAAAGCTTTGCTTCTAAGCACTATTCCCATTCTATTGTTGCAGGTGGTTTGCTTGAAATATCATAAACAACGCGGTTAATTCCATTGACTTCATTAATAATACGTCTGCTGATGTTTTCTAAAATACCATAAGGTATATGAGTGAAAGCCGCTGTCATTCCATCACTAGCATTGACAATCCTAATGCAAACAGCATTTTCATAGCTGCGGTTATCTCCCATTACTCCAACACTTTTTACATTTAAAAGCACGCAAAAAGCCTGCCAAGTTTTTTCATACCATCCTGTACTTTTTAATTCCTCTTGTAAAATGCAATCAGCCTTTCTTAACACATCAAGACTTTGTTTTTTCACTTCACCCATAATACGTATAGCAAGTCCGGGTCCGGGAAAAGGGTGTCTATAAACAAGCTCTTTGCTAAGCCCAAGTTCAAGTCCTAAAGCTCGAACTTCATCTTTAAAAATTTCTTTTAGAGGTTCGATAAGTTTTAAATTCATTTTTTCAGGCAAACCACCTACATTATGATGGCTTTTAATTGTCTTGCCTGCTCCAATAACAGAACTCTCAATAATATCCGTATACAGTGTACCTTGAGCAAGATACCGTACGCCACTATGTTTTTTTGCTTCTTGTTCAAAAACTTCTATGAAGGTGCTTCCTATAATTTTACGTTTTTGTTCAGGATCTTTTACTCCCTGAAGGCGACTTAAAAAAAGCTCACTTGCATCGATACTAATAAGTTCTATGCCTAAAGAATGCTTGAGCATAAATTCAACCTGTTCTTTTTCATTCTCTCGTAAAAGCCCATTATCAACAAAAACAGCTACAAGTTGATTCTTAATCGCATTTGCTAAGAGTGCGGCAACTACACTGCTATCAACACCTCCACTTACAGCGCAAAGTACTTTGTTTTTGCCTACTTCTTTGCGAATTTTTTCTGCTTGAAATTTTGCAAAAGAGCCCATATTCCAAACACTTTCACAATTACAAATGTATTTAGCAAAATTTTTTAGGATATTTTTTCCAAATTCGCTGTGTTGCACTTCAGGATGAAATTGTAAGGCAAAAAATTTGCGTTTTTCATCGCCAAAAACACAATAAGGGCTATTTTCGCTTGTAGCTAAAATTTCAAAACCATCGGGTACATCTTCAACTTTATCAGAATGACTCATCCATACTACTTGCTTTTGAGGTAAATTTTTAAACAAGGCACTTTCTTTTGTAAGTTCAATACTTGCTTTGCCGTATTCTTTATAAGCTGCTGGAGCTACACTTGTTTTAAAATGGTATGCCATTAATTGCATACCATAGCAAATTCCAAGCAAGGGTATGCCAAGTTCAAACACTCCAAAATCGCAAAAATATGCATCAGTTGCATACACGCTAGCAGGACCACCGCTTAAAATAATACCTTTTGGTTGTTTTGCTTTAATGTCAATTAAAGCTATATTAAAGGGTAAAATTTCAGCATACACACCTTGTTCTCTTAGTCTTCGTGCTATAAGTTGGGTGTATTGACTTCCAAAATCTAAAATGACAATATCTGCTTTTTTCATAAGTAATGAAACCTTTAATGTTTTATTAAATGAGGCATAATTTTAGCTTAATTTCATTAAGAATTGAATTAAGTTTCAATTGAGTTTGTAATTTCATATAGAAAGTGTTTTTTTAATTTTCTTCGATATTTTTGTATTTATATTTTGAGAATTTTTTCATTCTAAAGTAAAGAAAAAAATTTTTAATTGATTTTCTAATTTTTATCAACACATTATAGTTTGATTGAGAATTGAAGCAGATTTGATGGGTATGAAACAAATCTTATCGCACTGGTGAAATTTTTTGAGTATATTTTACCAACGTTGGAGCTGTTGAAACTCTTTTATGCTTTTTACAGAACCATTTTGTTCATAAACCGTATATCGAGGATCGTCCTTATAGCCGCAGGCTGATAAAAAGATTAAGAAAAAAAATGATACAATCAAGTTATGAAAAGAAATTTTATAATAAAAAATTCTAATTCCATTCTGAATGAATTGATGGGCAAGTCTCATTATAAACCTTTGAAAAATATATTTTTTTGTAAAGATTTTATCCGTTTAATGCTTCCTGATAAAAGACGTCTCATTGCTAAAGCTTTTATTACAAATACAACTTTCAATATTATGACTTTTCATACAACCGGTTATCAAGAACTCAATCACGATGATAGCAAATTTTCTATTAAACTTCTTCTAAAACAGTATGCACAAGCTTATCCTTTGAGTGAATTTTCGTGCATTAAAGAAGTAAAAATTTTTTCACAACGTTATACAAGCTTAAAGCAAGAGGTTGCTAAAACTGAAAAAGTTTTTATTGAACTTAGTCTTGGAAAATTTAAAAATCCTTTTCGTAATGAAAATTTAGCAAAAAAATTTGAAGAATTGCGGATGCTTATAAAAAATGGCTAAGATTCTTTTGCCATATTCTTTAGAAAATGAACTCAAAAATCTGCCAGAAAGCCCAGGAATTTACCAATACTTTTCAAATAGTGGCAGACTTTTATATGTAGGCAAGGCAAAGAATCTTAAAAATCGCATACGTTCATATTTTACTTTCAGCCCGTACTTGCAAGCTAATTCTAAAACTTCTTTGCGTATTCAAAAAATGATACAAGAAACAACGCATATAGAGATAATCAGTACAGAGAGTGAAGCTGATGCATTGATTTTAGAAAATTCTTTTATTAAACAACTTCGACCAAAATATAATATCTTGCTTAGAGATGATAAAACTTATCCCTATATTTATGTGGATTATTCACAAGATTATCCTCGTTTTGAAAGTACAAGAAAGCTTATTAAAAAAAAGAAAATTAAGTACTTTGGACCCTTTTTTAAAGGAGTAAAAGAACTCTTAAATGCTCTCTATCTTTACTATCCTTTAAAGCAAAAAAATTCTTGCAAAAACCCTTGTATTTTTTATCAAATTTCTCGTTGTAAAGCGCCTTGTGCTGGATATATTGGTAAAGAAGAGTATGCTAAAATTGTATCTGAAGCTACAAATGCTCTACTCAATCCTAGCATTTTAATTAGAAATTTAGAACAGCAAATGTTTCAGCTTTCGGAAAATGAAAACTATGAAGAAGCAGCCAAATTGCGAAACCAAATTTCTATTATTAAAGCTTTGCAGGTTAAGATCCATATTGATATTGCAAAATTGGAAGATTTTGAAATTTTTGCTCTCGCGTCTGAAAACAATTTTTTAAGCACTTTACGTTTTATTATACAAAATGGCAAAATTATTAGTGTTGTCAATAAAATAATTCAAGTAAAAATAGAATATGAAAAAAACGAAATTTATAAACAACTTATTTTGGAACATTCTTGCAGTGATATACCTTTAATTGCAGATACTATTTATGTATATGAGGATTTTGAAGACAGAAAATTACTTGAAAATATATTATGCAAACAAAACAGAAAAAAAATTCATATAAAAGTCCCAAAAAAAGGTGAAAAAAGAAGAATTTGTGATTTGGCATACCAAAACGCTTTTTTATATCTTAAACAGCAGAGTACAAATCATATTTTCGCTTTACAAAAAGAATTACAAAAGTATTTTGAGCTTGAAAATTTGCCTTGTTGTGTAGAAATTTTTGATAATTCTCATTTGCAAGGTGAAGCTAATGTAGGGGCTATGGTTTGTTTTGAAGGGAATGCTTTTTCAAAGTCAAGATATAGAAAATTTCATCTTTGCTTTCAGAATGACTATGAACAAATGCGTGAAGTACTAACACGTAGAGTTTTAGATTTTAATACAATACCACCACCTGATTTATGGCTTATTGATGGGGGTAAGGCTTTGCTTGATTTGGCACGGTCTATTCTTCAAAATAGAGGAGCTAATGTTGATGTTTTAGCTATTTCAAAAGAAAAAATTGATTCAAAAGCATACCGTGCAAAAGGTAAAGCCAAAGATTTGATTTATTCTTCTAAAGGCAAGTTTGTCCTCGATACTGATGATAAAAAATTACAATTTTTGCAAAGATTACGCGATGAAGCCCATCGCTTCGCTCTTAGTTTTCATCAAGAGACGAAAAGAAAACAGGATTTGCAAGCTTCAAGGCTTTTTCAGCAAGGTTTTTCACAAGCAAAAGTGCGCAAACTTCTGTCATACTTCGGTACTTTTGAGGCTATTTATCAGGCAGATTTTGATGAACTTCAACAAATAATTGGCACACAAACAGCAAAGAAATTGCAAAAACTTTCATTTAAGGAGTAAGTTCTTACATTTTACTTTTTTTTAAGAAATATTTGCTAAATTTTTGCTTTATAAAATAAATCATAAAAAGGAGGCTTTGTTAATGTCAGCTTTAAGCTTTAATTTTAAGTTTTCATTTTTTATGACTCATACTTCTTATATGTGCCTTTGCGCACAAAAATAATCTTATTCTATATTTTTATTCTAATTTCTTATTAATTCGTAGTTTTATCGCGAGAGAATTTTATTTTTAGTTATATTTAAAGGAAAAAATAATGATAAATATAAAAATTATAGTAGCTAATAATCCATTTTTTTATGGAGTTATACAGAGCTATTTGAGTAGAAAAAGGATACAAAATGAGCAGAAGACAAATCCATTTTAATGCCTTTGAAATGAATTGTATTTCTCATCTTAGTCCGGGATTGTGGCGCTATCCCAAAGACCAAGCACTACGATATAAAGATATTGAGTATTGGCAAAATATTGCAAAAATCGCAGAAAAAGGGTTATTTGATGCCATTTTTATCGCTGATGTCATCGGCATATATGATATTTATGGCGGTAATGACTTAGGTGCGCTCAAAACCGCTTTGCAAGTGCCTGTGAATGACCCTACACAACTTGCTGTAATTGGCGCAGCAGTTACGCAACATTTAGGTTTTGGTGTAACTGCAGGTGTGCCTTTTGAGCACCCTTTTCCTTTTGCACGCCGCCTTAGCACACTTGATCATCTTACCAAAGGACGCGTAGGTTGGAATATCGTTACAGGCTATCTCCCAAGTGCAAACAAAAATATAGGTTCAAGCGAACTTCCACACGATGAAAGGTATGATGTAGCTGATGAGTATATGGAAGTCATTTATAAGCTTTTAGAGGGGAGTTGGGAAGATGATGCGGTGATATTAGATGAGCAAAGCGGTGATTTTGCTAATCCTGACAAGATACACCACATAGGACATCACGGCAAATATTTTGATGTACCCGGCATTCATATGTGTGAGCCAAGCATTCAACGCACCCCTGTGCTCTTTCAAGCAGGAAATTCTATTCGTGGGAGGAAATTTGCAGCCACGCACGCAGAGGCTATTTTCATTGCACCTCCTACAAAAGAATATGCTAAAACTGCTGTGAAGCAAGTGCGTGATGCGCTTATCAAAGCTGGACGCGACCCATATAGTGCAAAAATTTATCTTCTTGCTACTATTATCACCGATTCAAATGAGAATCTTGCTCAAGCCAAATATAAAGATTTACTTTCTTATGCAAGCGTTGAAGGCTCACTTGTTATCAATTCAGGCTGGCTTGGAGTAGATTTAGCCAAATATAAGCTTGATGACCCACTAAGCAATATTCAGTCAAATGCCATAGTAGCACAAGTAGAGGCTTTGAGTAATTCTACCACAGATGATGGGAGAATTTGGACTTTGAGAGATTTAATCAAACTTACAGGTATAGGCTGTCAAGGACCAAAATTTGTTGGGAGTCCGCAAAAAGTAGCAGACATTTTAGAAGAATTTATTCAATACTCTGACGCTGATGGATTCAATCTCGCATATGCTACAACGCCAGGTACTTTTGAGGATGTAGTAGAGTTTATCGTCCCTGAACTCCAAAAACGAGGAGTGTATAAAGAATCTTACACTCAAGGAAGTTTGCGGCATAAACTTTTTGGTAGAGGTGATAGACTTGGCAATGATCATCTTGCTTCGCAATACAGGGTAGGCGGTGCAAAATGCACTATAAATGATTATGTTAATACGAGCAGAAAAAAGGAGAACTAAGTAATGTTGTATAATCAATTACAAAATGGTATTTTTATTATCCACGAGAATCCAGAGTGGATTCCACCTTTTAGAGAGGCTTTTGAACGCGCTCAAGTGCCATTTCAAGAGATTATTCTCACAGAAGGCGCTTTTTTCCTTGACAAAGAGCCTCCTCAAGGTGTGTTTTGGTCGCGGCTTAGTGCATCTTGCCATACGCGTAATAATGCTTTTTCTAAAGAATATGGTAGAGCAATTTTACAATGGTTAGAGGCTTACAAAAGACGAGTGATAAATGGTTCAAATGTACTTGAATTTGAAATAAGTAAAATCAAACAGTATCTTGCGCTCAATACCGCAGGATTCTTAACGCCAAAAACCTATGCGTGTTTTGGTAAAACGCATTTGCTTGAAGTAGCAAAAACATTTCAAACTCCTTTTATTGTTAAACACAATCAAGGCGGCAAGGGTTTAGGGGTAAGGTTTTTTGATGAATATGAAAATTTTAAAAAATATATTGGTAGTGATGAATTTGAAATGCCTATTGACGGTATTACCTTACTCCAAGAATATATTAAAGCAAAAGAAACTTTTATTACAAGACTTGAATTTATAGGAGGGAAGTTTTTTTACGCTGTACGTGTCGATACAAGTGATGGTTCTTTTGAATTGTGCCCTGCTGAATCGTGTGAGATTGAGACAAGAAAAAAGACACCAAAACTTGCAGGAGGTGCTTGTGATATAACGAGTCAATTTACTCTAAGAGAGGATATACACTCTCAAATGCCTTTTGTGCAGCAACTTGAAAATTTTTTATATAAGTGTAATATCGAAGTTGCAGGTGTTGAGGTCATTGAAACACAAGAAAATGAGCTTGTAGTGTATGATATTAATACTAATACAAATTACAATAAAGCTGTGGAGATGAGTTTAAGAGTAAAACAAGGTGGAGCTGCTGATCGAATCGTGCAATTTTTATGCGATGAATTAAAAAAAGTGAAAGGATAATGATGAAATTTGGATATTGGACTCCTGTTTTTGGAAGTTGGCTTAGAAATGTTGATGATGATAGTACTAAGTGTTCTTGGGAGTATATTAAAGATTTGACTTTAAAAGCAGAACGTTTAGGATATGTGCTGACTTTAGTGCCCGAGCTTTATTTAAATGACATTAAAGGTGAAAAGGCTTCAGCGCTTGATGCGTGGGCTATTTCTAATGCCTTAGCAGCGATTACAAGTAAAATAGAAATTCTTGCAGCATTGCGTCCTCAGTACCATCAAGTTGCTTTGACTGCAAAACAAATTGCTACTATTTCTGAAATTTGTGGAGGACGATTTAGTATTAATATGGTTTCAGCTTGGTGGGCTGAAGAAGCAAGGCAGTATGGTATAAACTTTGATGGACACGATGACAGGTATGGACTGACTAAAGAATATACTGATGTTTTAAGGGGGTTTTGGTCAAAGAGTCCTTTTCACCATCAAGGAAGATATTTTCATTTTGAGAATTCTTACAATGAGCCAAAACCTTCAACAATGCCTTTAGTCTATGCTGGTGGTGAGAGTGAGAAAGGCAGGAGTGCTATTGCAGAATTTGCAGATAAATATTTAATGCACGGAGGTACAGTAGAAGAAGTCAGAGGGAAAATTGCTGATATGAAAGCAAGAAAACAAAAGGCTGGATTAGTACCTTTTAAAGGTTTTGGAATGGCTACCTATATTATCATTAGAGACACGGAGGAGGAAGCCCTAAAAGAGCTAGAGAGAATCACAACAATTAAAAATTATGCAGATTATGAAAATTCCTATCAAAATTTTACAGGCAATTCTGAACTTGATGTAGAGATTTCTAAACAAGAATACAGTGTTTCAAATAGAGGTTTGCGCCCAAATTTAGTCGGCACTCCTAAGCAAGTTGCACAAAGAATCAAAGCCTATGAGGAAGCTGGGCTTGATTTGTTGATTATCCAATGTGCCAATATGAAAGAGGAATTAGAAAGAATTGCAAATGAACTTATGCCTTTGTTTTGAATATTTTAACAGCTTTGATATATAAGTAATTTCAAATTAAGAAATTCTCTTTACAATATTTTGACGATTATATTAAAGGAATAACAATGAAAATTATATTTGGTTTATTTTTATCTTTACTTGTGCTTTTTGGACAAGAACTTAGGGTTGGTAGTGAAAATGCTTACAAACCTTTTGCTTATATTGATGAGCAAGGGAATGCAACAGGTTTTGATAATGAAGTAATGAAAATTATCGCTTCATATATACAAGATGCTCGTGTACAATTTGTACCCGTTGCTTGGAATGCTATTTTTAGCGGTTTAGATTCTGCAAAATTTGATATTATCGCAAATCAAATTACAAAGACAAAAGAAAGAGAAGAAAAATATCTTTTTTCTACAAAGCCTTATTTTTACGATATAAGCACTATCATTACTCTTGATGAGAGAAAAATAAAAGATATTAATGAACTTCAAAATGCTAAGATAGGTGTAACTGTCGGCTCAAATCACGCAAAAAATTTAGAAGAATATCTCAAAAACCATCCTCAGTTTCAAGCCCAAATCGTATATTATAAAACAAGCCCGACCTTAGTTGCTGATCTTAAAAATAAAAGAATTGCAGCTATTGTTAATAATCCAATCGCTGCTCAAGATTATGCAAAGGCTCAAAATATCGGTATTAATGTTAGTGAGCTGTATTTTGAAAAAGTACCTGTCTATCTTCTTTTACGAAAAGACAGTGTTGATTTGCTTAAAATCATTGATGAGGCTTTGGGCAAAGCTCTCGATGAAGGAAAAATAAGCGAACTTTCTTTGCAATATTTTGGTATTGATTTAAGCAAATAATAATGTTTGATTTTGAGTATTTTTTTTCCGTAGGGATAAAATTACTTCCGGGTATTCCTATGACTTTTTTTCTTGCAATTTCTTCTTGCTTGATAGGAGGAGTTTTTGCTCTTATCTTTGCTTTGATAAGATTGTATAAGATTCCTCTAATAAATGCTTTTGTTGTGATTTATATTTCTTTTTTTAGAGGCACTCCTTTACTTGTACAGCTTTTTATGTTTTTTTATGGCATTCCTTTATTTTTACAATCTTTTGATTTGCAATTCGATTTTGTTTTAATCGATGCGATATATTATGCTTTAGTAATTTTTTCTTGTTATGCTTGTGCTTATTTGAGTGAAATTTTTAGAGCAGCTTTTCTTTCTGTTGATAAAGGGCAGATTGAAGCAGCGTATTCTTTAGGAATGACAAGCAGTCAAGTTTTAATACGCATTATTCTTCCGCAGTCTTTTATGATTACTTTGCCTAATTTGCTTAATTTTTTTATTCTACAAGTTAAAAATACAGCCCTTGCGTCTATTATTACCGTAACTGAGCTTATGGGGCTTGCTGATATAGAATCAGGGAGAAGTTCAAAATTTTTAGAAGTGTATCTAATGGCTGCTTTGATGTATTGGTTTTTATGTATTTTTTTAGAAACAATCTTTTTTAAAACAGAAAAATATTTTGCAAAATTCAGACGAAAAGTCGTTTAGGAAAAAAAATGATACAAGTGAGAAATCTTACAAAATGTTTTAATACTCAAATGGTGTTAAATAATATAAACCTCACAATACAAAGTGGTGAAGTAGTAGCTATCATAGGACCAAGTGGATCCGGAAAAAGTACGCTTTTAAGAAGTATCAATTTGCTTGAAATTCCAGACAGTGGAAAAATTGTTATCGATGATGTGGAACTTGATGTAAAGCAATTTACAAAAAAGCAATTATTGCAGTTAAGGCGAAAGAGCGCTATGGTATTTCAAAATTTCCATCTTTTTATTAATAAAAACGTTGTGGAAAATGTAAGTGAGGCATTGATTAGTGTGCAAAAATTGGCTAAGAAACAGGCAAGAGAGATAGCTTTAGAACAGCTTAGAAGTGTAGCTTTAGAACACAAAGCAAATGCTTATCCTTATGAGCTTAGCGGGGGTCAGCAACAAAGAGTAGCCATTGCCAGAGCTTTAGCCTTAAATACAAATGTAATACTTTTGGATGAACCAACTTCTGCACTTGATGTAGAGCTTATAGGCGAAGTTTTAGATGTAATTAGAAAGATTAAAAATAAGACAATGCTTTTAGTAACACACGAACTTAAGTTCGCCAAAGCTGTTGCTGATAGAATTTTGTTTATGGATAAAGGAGAAATCATAGAACACAATTTGGCAAAAGATTTTTTTGAAAATGTAAGCAATGAAAGAGTTAAAAATTTTCTTGCTAGAATCGAGAACTTGCATTGAGATATATCTTTAAAAGCCTTATATGAAATTTTTGATACTTTGTGCGGATTTTGTATTTTAAGCTAAGAAGAGAGATTTTTATGGTATTCTAAAGAGAAGTCAGCAAGAAGTTTTTCTTGCTGATAGGGCTTACATCATACCGCCCATTCCACCCATACCGCCCATAGCATTCATATCAGGCATAGCAGGTTTTTCTTCTTTAATTTCGCTGATAGTCGCCTCGGTAGTTAAGAGCATACTTGCAACAGAAACTGCATTAAGCAAGGCTATCCTTTCAACTTTTACAGGATCAATGATTCCAGAATCAAGCATATTGACATACTCACCTTTTGCAGCATCAAAACCTGTGTTTTCATCTTTGGAGTTTTCAACTGTATTTACAACAACGCCAGCATCAAAACCAGCATTTTCAGCGATTTGTCTTAAAGGTGCTCTTAGAGCTCTTTCAACAATAGCTGCACCTATAGCTTCATCGCCTTTTAAATCAAGCTTGACTTTAGCTTTAGCTTTGATTAAAGCGGCTCCACCACCTATAACTATACCTTCTTCAACAGCTGCTTTTGTTGCACTTAAAGCATCATCAACGCGATCTTTTTTCTCTTTCATTTCAGTTTCTGTCGCTGCACCGACCTTAATAAGAGCTACTCCTCCGCTAAGTTTTGCAAGTCTTTCTTGAAGTTTTTCTTTGTCATAATCGCTTGTAGTTTCAGCAATTTGAGCTTTTATTTGAGCAATTCTTGCGTCGATATTAGCTTTTTCTCCAGCACCATTGACTATGGTAGTATTGTCTTTATCAATTATGACGCTTGAAGCTTGTCCTAAATCCTGAACAGAAGCACTTTCAAGAGTTCTTCCAAGTTCTTCAGAAATGACTTCTCCTCCTGTTAAAATAGCAATATCTTCAAGCATAGCCTTTCTTCTGTCTCCAAAACCCGGTGCTTTTACAGCAGAAATATTTAAAACTCCTCGAAGTTTATTTACAACTAAAGTTGCCAAAGCTTCCCCTTCAATATCTTCAGCGATAATCAAAAGAGGTTTTCCTGTTTTTTGAATTTGTTCTAATACAGGGAGTAAATCTTTTAAATTAGTGATTTTTTTATCGAAAAGTAAGATATAAGGGTTTGAAAGTTCAACAAGCATTTTTTCTGCATTAGTGATAAAATAAGGACTTAAATATCCTCTATCGAATTGCATACCTTCAACTACATTTAATTCATCATTGATTGATTTTGCTTCTTCAACGGTAATAACTCCGTCTTTGCCTACTTTTTCCATAGCATCAGCGATAAGACTGCCAATTTTTTCGTCAGAATTTGCTGAAATAGTTGCAACTTGAGCGATTTCTTTTTTTCCTTTTACTTCTCGAGAAAGCTTTTTAAGTTCGCTAACTATTGCTTCGCACGCTTTATCCATACCACGTTTTACTTCAATAGGATTGGCTCCGGCTGTAATATTTCTTAAGCCTTCCTTAAAAATAGCGTGAGCTAGAACGGTTGCTGTTGTAGTTCCATCACCTGCTTGATCTGCTGTCTTACTTGCGACTTCCCTTACTAATGCTGCTCCCATATTTTCTAAAGAACATTTAAGTTCAATTTCTTTTGCTACACTTACTCCATCTTTTGTAATACTAGGGGCTCCAAAACTTTTTTGAATAAGCACGTTACGGCCTCTTGGTCCCATAGTTACTTTTACTGCATCATTAAGTTTTTTAACGCCTTCATAAAGCTTATTTCTTGCTTCATCTGAAAAAATAATTTCTTTTGCCATATTATCTCCTTAATATTATTTTAAAATTCCTAAAATATCATCTAAATTTAAGACTAAGTACTCATCATTTTCAAGTTTTATCTCTGTGCCACCGTATTTAGCAAATACGATTTTACTTCCATTTGATATATCTTGAACTTCTTTACTTACAGCAACTACTTCGCCTATTAAAGGTTTTTCTTTAGCATTATCTGGTATAATAATTCCAGAAGCCGTTGTTTTAGTTTCTTCTACTCGTTTCACTAAAACGCGTTTTCCTAAAGGTTGAAAATTCATTTTGTCCGTCCTTAAGTTTTTTTGAAATTTTATATAATACTCTTCATTTGAGTAACAGAATTGTACTATAAAAAATGAATTTTGTCAATACTTTAAGTAAAAATATTTATATAACTTTAGTTAAATTCACTAAAGTTAATTTATAAAAAAGACTAAAGGATAGAAATGAAAAAATTTTTTTATAGAATTTTGGCAGTGTTAGCAATACTTTTAATCGTTGGTTATACTTTTCTTTTTACAGCTTTTGGAAATGGTATTGTTGCTAATATTGCTAAAGATAGAATCAAGCAAAATGCAGGACTTGATGTCAATATAACTCATTTTGTTTTACGACCCGGTTCTGTGTCTTTGAAAGCCGATTTAGCCAATTTGTTAAATCTTAATATAGAAGGAAATTTAAGTCTTTTTCGTTTAGCTTTTGAGATCGATTATAAGGTGATTATGAATAAAAACTCTGCTCACAATTTAGGTTTAAATTTTGATGAAAATATTAAATTGAATGGGCAAGTGTTTGGAAAACTTCAAGATTTTGTTCTCACCGGAAAAGGGTCTGTTTTAGGTTCTAATGTTCAATTGGATTCTAGAATTTATGAGTTTAATCCGATTAGTCTTGATTTGCAAGTAAGGACATTAAAAATAGAAAAGCTTTTCACTCTCCTTGCCTTGCCTCAGTATGCTAAAGGGCAGATAGATATAGTAGGAAAAATTGAAGCTAAAAATTTTAAACCTGATGGCAATGCTATAATAAAACTTGATATGAGTTCTATAAATTATAAGGAAATTAAAAAAGTTTTTGGCTTAGATCTTCCTCAAAATTCAAATTTAAAATCTGAAATTCTAGCGACAATAAAAGATAATGTCATTTCTGCGAAAAGCGAGATTAAAAATGCGTATTTCAATATACAAAGTCAAAAAACTTTTTATGATTTAACAGAGAATGTTTTGCAAACAGATTTTATCCTTAAAATTCCTGATATGTCAAAATTGCAAAGTCTTACCAAAACAAAGCTTAATGGCGTTTTAGTAGTTGATGGAAATTTAGAGTTTGTTAAAAATATTGTGAAGAATTTGAATGTTAATGTCAAAGGTTTAGGTGGTTTGATACAGGCTAAACTTAAAGAAAACAAACTTCAAGCTGTTTTTGACAGAGTTTCACTTGAAAAAGTTTTTGCTTTAGTGGCCTTACCAAATTATGCTAATGGAACTATAAATGGTGTATTTGACTTAGACAATATCGATTTGACTAATTTTACTAAACTTAATGGAAAAATGAATCTGAATTCTCAAGGCACCTTTAATGCTAGTACTCTTAGCATTCTTTTGAATAAAAAATTTCCAAGCAATGAAAAATATACTTTAAAAGCACAAGCTTTGATTAAAAACAATAGCATTGATTTTGATGTTATTGCGGATACTAATTTTGTAAAATTAAATGATTGGAAAGGGGAATTCGACCTTTTTAAAACGCTTTTACATTCTGATTTTTCTTTAGAACTTAATGATTTTTCAAAACTTGGTTTTTTATTTGAAAGAAAATTAAGTGGAAATGCTCAATTTAACGGGAAGATTAATTTTAATAAAGGGCTTGATGTATTTGTTCAAAGTGAGAAACTTTTTGAGGGAAAATTTGTTTCTACTCTAAAAAACAATATGGTAAATGCGGACTTACAGGAAGTCGAACTTTCTTCTTTGACTAAGAGTCTTGATTTTATTGATTTGTATCAAGGTAAAGCAAATGCGAAAGCACAATATAATCTTGCCACAGAACAAGGAGAGGTTGTTTTGGATATGAAAGAAGGAAGATTGCAAAAGAATGCTATTACCGAAGCTTTTAGACTTTTTACTTTAAAAGATATTACAAATGATGTGTTTCATACAGCAAAAGCAAATGCGAAAATTATAAAAAATCTTATTCATTTTAATCTCACTATGCAAGCACAACGTTCTTCTATTGATGTGAATTCAGCTTCGTTTGATTCTAACAATGGAGTCTTAAATGTACCCTTTGAGATGAAGCTTGATAGGGCTGATTTAAAAGGACGCATTGAAGGTACAAGTCAAAAACCTAAAATTCAGCTTGATGTTTCAAGTGTAGTCAATACAATAAAAAATATTTTAGGCACTGATTCAAAAAATCTAGAACAAAATATTTTAGATATGAAACTCCAAGAGCCAGACCAATTTAAAAAGCTTTTAGACAAACTTTTTTAAGGCAAAAAATGTTTAATGGACTTATAAAAGAAATTGCCATAGTGAGAAAGTATGAAAATCATATTTTGAGTTTGGAATCAAAATACATTCCAAATTTAGGAGATAGTATAGCTGTGAATGGGGCTTGTCTTTCTGTAACACGTGTCTATGTTGGCGGTTTTGAAGTGGAGCTTTCTAAAGAGAGTCGTACTTCTTTGGCTGTGGAAAATTTAAAAGAGAGAGTACATATAGAGCCAGCTTTGAGATATGGACAAAGAATCGATGGACATTTGATGCAAGGACATATTGACTTTATAGGCGTCTTAGAAAAGATATGTCAGAGTGAAAATGGTACTGACTTTTTCATTTCTTTACCAAAAGAAGCTATGAAATTTGTAGCAAAAAAAGGCAGTATAGGTATAGATGGTGTAAGTTTGACTGTGAATGAAGTTTTTGAAAGTTCTTTTCGTCTTACTATTATTCCTCTTACTTTTAAAGAAACGCTTTTTAATCAGTATCTCAAAGGGAGAAGAATTCATATAGAAAGTGATATGTTTGCCCGTTATCTTTATGCTCAAAATCAAACGAAAAAGGAGCTTTCTTGGGACGATGTGGAGAGAATTTCATTTCTGTATTAGATAATGATGATATAAGCGTTTTTTGTGCTTTTGATAAGGATTATAATATCTTTAGGGCAAAAGCTCATAAAGAAAATGTCTTTGCACACTTAGGTTTTGAGTCTATAGATACTTGTGTTTTTATGAATCAAATTCATTCAAATTATGTGCAAATTTATAATCATAACACTGAAAATTTTAGCTGTGATGGTTTGATAACTTCTTATAGAAATCTTGCTCTTTGTGTTTTAAGTGCTGATTGTTTGCCTTTACTTTTATGGCATAAAAGCGGTATTATTGCTGCTTTACATTCTGGAAGAGAAGGCTCTTTTGGGAATATTTTAGGTGTTTGCGTGGAAGCGATTTGTGAAAAAAATCCTCATCTCAATACAGATGGTTTTCATCTTTTTATTATGCCTGGAATTTGTGGTAGGGATTATGAGATAGACGGTGAAATTCTTGATTTTGCAAAGATATATTTTTCACAATTTCTCAATAAAAAAAGACTTGATTTAAAAGCT
Source organism: Campylobacter sp. MIT 21-1684 (assembly GCF_026241315.1). Taxonomy (GTDB): domain Bacteria; phylum Campylobacterota; class Campylobacteria; order Campylobacterales; family Campylobacteraceae; genus Campylobacter_D. The sequence goes on from NZ_JAPHNA010000002.1 coordinate 116,671, forward strand.
TTAGTAAAAAGTCAGGCACAAGATTTAGGCATACAAAAGATTACAGATTTAGGAATTTGCACTTATGAAGACAAAAAATTCTATTCATACCGTTTGGATAAAAATCCAAAAAGATTTGCAAGTGTTATAGTTTTAAAGGAAAAGTAATGTATAAAACAAAAGATCCAAAAGTAGTAAGAATTCTACAAAAAGCAAGAGAATTTGCAGACAGCGATTTGCTCAACGAAGCTTTGCTTACCCAGCTTATAAATGCTGATTTTAAGGTAATAAGTACAGCAGAAAAAGAAGAGATTATTACACTTTTAAATTCTTTTATAAACGCAAAAGATAAGGTTAATTTAAGTGGATAAAAGATTTAAAATTCTATAAAATTTTCAAATTCTTCTTCTTTTGGCGGATTTGGCTGATTTGTTTCAATAGCTTGTGCGACTTTCTTTTTATACTGCGCTATGGTTTGTTTGAAATTTTCTTTTGTTTTGCCGCTTAATTCTGACTTTACTATTTTTACAACAGAGTTAGGATTTATAGCTTTATTATTAAAATACACGCCAAAATGTAAATGAGGTCCTGTGCTCATTCCTGTAGAACCTACATAGGCTATAAGTTGTCCTTGTTTTACTTTTTGTCCTTTTTTTATCTTAGCAAAGCGACTTAAGTGTGCATAAAGGGTAAGATAGCCTGAATTATGTTGTACTTTAACAACATTACCATACCCGCCTTGTAAACCGACAAAAACTATAGTACCATCTCCAGCACTCCTTACAGCTGTTCCAGTAGGAGCACTATAGTCTATACCTAGATGAGCGCGGTAACGTTTTAAAACAGGATGGTATCTTGCAGTACTAAAACCTGAAGAAATTCGTGTGTAATTAACAGGATTGATAAGTAAAAATGGTCCAATTTCTTTTCCATTTTTATCATAAAAAAGGTCATTGTAGGAAAAAACTTCCTTAGCATTTTTGTTGATTTCCACCATAGCCATTTTTATTGCAATGTCGCCCCAAAGTTTCCCCATTCTTCTTTTTTGTTCATAGTAGAGTACAATTGTATCTCCGGGTTGGATATTACGAAAATTGACACTCTCACGAAAGGCGCGAACCATAGCTCTTGCAAGTGTACTACTTTTACTTTGTTTATAGACATCCTGATAAGCAGAACTTTTGATAGTAAGATTGAGAATTCTTTCTTCTTTTTGATATGAAATTGGGGTAAAAGTAAGAATATATTGAGAATCTTTGTCTTTATAAATGTGAATTTGTAAATCGTCGCTAATAGGGATTAAAACTTGTTCTATATCATTATTTTCATCTTTTAAAACTTGATATTTTATTTTTGAGGCGATTTCTGAAGCAAGTTCTTGATCTTCTTTGTCTAAATTGTAATAAAGTGACATAGGAATGGAATTTTTTTGTAAGAATTGTAATAGTGTATCTCCGCTATTCCAAGTAAGCTCTTCCATACTTAAGACAGCAAAGCTTTTTATTGCAAAGAGAAAAAGAAAGAGAAGTTTTTTCATACAACACCATTTTTTTAAAAAAAATAAAAGCTTTATTGTACTTTAAATTTCTTACGATTGCTTAACAAAAAATGACTATAATAGAATTTTATTCCAAAAGAAGGAGTTTTAATTGTTAAAAAGTGTTGTACTTTTTTTTGCTTTTACACTGAATGTTTTTGCAGATTTTAATTCTCAAGTGTATAAAACACAACTTTTAGAAGTAGATGATATCTATGCTTACATTCAAGACAGTCCGCAAATTAGGCTTTATTCTAGTGGAGTTGTTGTACAAAGTTTTGAGAATTCAAAAAGCATTGTCGCAAGAGTACGAGTTATTGCAAAAGAAGATAATCGTGCTAAACTTGAATTAAGCGTGTTTTCCGATTTAGAACAAAAAGCCTTACCCGTACCAAATATCTTGCCAAAGCAAGGCGATGAAGTGGTGTTGAATTTTCTTTATGACAGAGCATTGGTGATAGCCCCAAATGAACAAAGTTATCATTATATAACTTCAGCTTTTAAACAAATATATTTTACCCACGTTGATATTTTTAATGCTCAGCTTATTCGAACTTCTGTTTCTGCACCAAAACGTTCAGATTTTCGGAAATTTTGTGCTGACAATGCACTTGGTATAGTTGTTTTTGCTTTAGATACAAAAGCTTTTTTTGTAGATTGTCAAAATTTTGATGTTTTAGATGAAGTTTCAATTCCTCTCTCAACGGGTGCTGTTTTGCCATTTTATTCGCGAATAGATGGATATAAAAAATTTTTTCTTGACTTTAATTCTAATGAAGTAACAGATTATTATAAATACTACACAACTTTAATTGCTCGTAATAGGTTACAACAATGAAGCACGAATTTCAGAGCTATTTTAAAAAACTTTTGGGAGATGAAAATGCTTATTTTGATGAAATTCATAAAAGAGCATACAGCTATGATGCAACTAAAAAACATTATTTACCCGATGGAGTACTTTTTCCACGCAATGAGGAAGATATAGTAGCAATCTTACGTTTTTGTAATGAAAAGCAAATTATCATTATCCCACGCGGTTGTGGTTCTGGTTTTACAGGCGGAGCTTTAGCTGTGAATGGCGGTTTGATTTTGAGCTTTGAAAAGCATATGAATAAAATTATAGAAATTGATTTAGAAAATTTGGTTGCTGTAGTACAACCGGGTGTAATTAATATACATTTGCAAAAAGAAGCAGCAAAACACGGACTTTTTTATCCCCCTGATCCTGCAAGTATGGAATATTCATCTTTAGGTGGCAATGTAAGCGAAAATGCTGGAGGAATGAGGGCTGCAAAATATGGAATTACAAAAGATTATGTAATGGCTTTAAGAGCAGTTTTGCCAAATGGAGAAATTATTCGTGCAGGGAAAAGAACGATTAAAGATGTTGCAGGATATAACTTGGCAGGTATTTTAATAGCAAGTGAAGGTTCTTTAGCAGTCTTGAGTGAGCTTACTTTAAAACTTATCGCTTTGCCACAATATAAAAAAACAGCTATGGGAATTTTTCCTGATGTAAAAACTGCAATGTATGCTGTATATAAGAGTCTTGCAGGTGGCGTAAATCCTGTATCAATGGAATTCTTAGATAACTTAAGCATACGAGCTGTTGAAGCAAAATTTAATAAAGGTTTGCCTGTGGAAGCAGGAGCAATTTTGATTGTGGATGTTGATGGAAATCTTGTTGAAGCACTTGAAGAGGATTTGAAAAAACTTGAAAAGTATTTTTTAGAAGCAGGAGCTTTGAAATTCCAAAAAGCAAAAGATGAGAAAGAAGCGGCTGATATTTGGTTTGCAAGACGTAACTGTTCACAAAGCATAGCTATGTATGGTACTTTAAAATTAAACGAAGATATTACAGTACCACGTTCTAAACTTCCACATTTGCTTGAAGGCATAGAAAAAGTTTCACAAAAATATGGTTTTAAAATTCCTTGTTTTGGGCATACGGGAGATGGTAATGTACATACGAATGTAATGGTTGAAGATAAAAATGATTCTTTGGCTGTGCAAAGAGGATATGAGGCAGTAGAGGAAATTTTTAAACTTACTATTGAGCTTGGTGGAACTTTAAGTGGTGAGCACGGTATAGGGCTTTCTAAAGCGCCTTTTATGAAGCTTGCTTTTACTGAAGCTGAGATGAATTTGATGAGAAACATTAAAAAAGCATTTGACCCTAATAATATTTTAAATCCCTTTAAGATGGGACTTTAGCGATATTTCAAGACTAAAGAAAGTTTTATCTGCAAAGAAGTTGTTTGTATTATCGTTTTTATAATGCTCTCAAAAATAATTTTTCCTATTGTTTGAATCAATATCTTTGCAATAAAAATTCCTTTTATAAAAGCAAAACTATGAGAGTGAATGGTGAGATTTTAACAAATATTAATGAAAGAAAGTTAGATTATTGTTTTTAGTTATGGGCTGAAGAAAATTGAATAGAGTCTTTGTTAGAATGTATGAAAAATTGTAAGGATAAAAATGCAAAAAAATAAGATATGGACGTTTATATTTTTTTTTAAAGATAAAGAAATTATGAACTATGCCGCGGCTTTAAGTTTTTATACTGTTTTGTCTTTAATACCTCTTTTATTTGTATGTTTTTCTGTTTTTACTCAAATTTCAAGCTTTAAAGGGTATTATGAAAGAGCAAAACAACTCGTTTTTACTTTTCTCATTCCAGCCCAACAAGATATAATCAGCGTTTATTTGGATACTTTTTTAAAAAACAGTGTCAATTTAGGTATAATGGGTTTAATTGCGATGGCATTTACTTCTTTGGCTTTTTTTTCAGGTTATGATTTTGTCATAAACCGTATCACTAAAAACGAAACAAAAGGGCTTTGGCAAAGTATTAGTTCTTATTGGACGCTTTTAACTCTTGTTCCTTTAGGATTTGGTTTAAGTTTCTATATTTCAGGTTTTATACAACAAACTTTAGATGACTACCGTATCCCTTTTAATTTTTTTGATATTTTGCCTTTTGGACTTATTTGGGCTTTATTTTTTGTTTCCTATTCAAGCTCTATCCAAAAAGGCAATGTGAAAATGTTGATTTTATTTTCTTTCTTATCAGGAGCTATTTGGTATATAGGAAAAAACCTTTTTGTGTATTATGTAGTGTATAATAAAACTTATGCTAGTATCTATGGTTCTTTTTCGACTATACTTTTTTTCTTTTTATGGATTTATATTTCTTGGGTCATTTATCTTTTTGGGCTTAAAGGGTATTATTTACAGCAAGAGCCAGATAAAAGAAATACAATTAGCAAATACACAAAAAAGAGCCAAAAGTCTAAAACGTATGCTAATGAGTGAGCATACTGTATAGAGAAAGAATATCCATAGTGGAATGTAAAAATCTATACTCTTTAATTTTATAGAAAAAAAGTACAATAAAAAAGAATCAAAAATTCCTCCTTGTTGTATGAGATGCAAGAATAAAACAAGAGGATAGAATACAGCAAATACAAGATTGATGATAATACTAAAGAATTGTTGGTATGAAAGTAGTGGAAAGAAATGCAATACAGGGATAGTCATAGCAAAAAAAGTCCAAATATTAAGAAAGAATATATGTGCAGTTGTGTTGAAGTATTTTCTAAAATGGTGTAAATACAGAAAAATAAAAAAAACACCCATTGTTGAAAAAAGAAATCCTAAACTAAAAAGCAAACGAGGATATAAAGCGATGCAAATGCAAAGACTCATTAACAGAGTGAGAAAGTTAAGAATTTTTATGTTTTTGCTTATAAGATAAAATACCCAAAGTGCCATTGCTAAGGAACGTACAAAAGAAGGTGTAAATCCTAAGAGTGAGGCATAGGCAAAAAGCAGACAAAAAATTATCACAGTTAAGTCAAGCTTTGCATTTCTGTAAGGAAAATAATGTTTTTGAAAGAAGCTATACACTGGAGTAAAGAGAAAAAAGATACAAGCAAAGAGAAAACCTATGTGATAACCACTGATGGCAATTAAATGCGAAATTCCATAATGGCTTACATCATTGCGCAATTCTTTTGAAATGCCCAAGGCAAAAAATAAAGCACCATAAAATTCACGTATTTTTTCATTTTGATGTTGGTTTAAAAAGTACTCAATAAGAGCATTTTTTTGCGGGTTTTCTTGTAATGTTCGTATGTCATAAGAAGGGGTGTAAAAGCTTTTACTAAGATAGTCTTTAAAATGTATATTTGAGGTAAGAATTCGAAGTGCGACTCTTTGATTTTTGATTAATTGAGGTTCTTTATAGCTTGTGGTATAAAAATCAAAATTCTTGGTTTGAAATTTTAAAACCCAGTATGTTTTGCCTTGCTTGTTTGTTTTTGTCCAAAATCCTAACACTTTTGCATTTTCTATATGTTGATGTTTATTTTGTTTGAAAGCTAGATAGTCCTTGTATTCTAAACTCAAGTTGAAAATGAAAACAATGAGGCATAGAGCGAAAAAGAAAGAAAATTCTTTTATAAAACCAAGTCCAAGTTGCATTATTTCTTGGAAAATTTATTCAAATAAAACCAAATTCCACCTAGCAAAAAGATCAAAAATAAAGGAGCTCCATAAGAATAATCTCCCAATTTTGTAAAAAATTTTTCAATAAGAGTTCCGAAAAGAAAAGCACTATATCCTAAGAGTATAGCCCAAAGCAGGCTTGCAAGAGTATTAATGAGACAAAATTTCATAAAATTATATTTTGCAAAACCGGCTGCAATAGGAATAAAGGTTTTTAAGCCATAAATAAATTTTTGAGTACTTAGCAAAAATATGCCATATTGTTTTATTTTCAGTATGGCAAGGGCAATTTTGCGACGATGTTTTTTAAAATAGGGCATCAAATCTTTTTTGTAGTATTTTCCAAGTATAAAAAGTAAAGTTGAGCCAAGTGTATTTGAAATGAAAGCAAGCAATATACATAAATGAATATCAAATTTTCCTTGCGCACTAAGCACTCCCGCAGCTAAAATTCCAACCATTCCTCCACCAAAAGAATAAATAAACAATATGACATAGCCATATTGTAGTAAAGTTTCTATCATTTCTTGCATTTTTAGACCTCATTTTGCATATTCTATTGTACGTACTTCTCTGATGACATTAACCTTAATTTCGCCGGGATATTGCATTTTTTCTTGAATTTCTGCTGCAATTTCTTTTGCAAGAAGTACGCTCTCATCATCATTCACAAGTTTTGCGTTCGCAATAACTCTAATCTCCCGACCAGCATTAATAGCATAGGCATTTTTAATACCTTCTTTATTTTTTGCTATATTTTCAAGTTCACTTACTCTTTTTAAGAAAGATTCTAAAACCTCACGTCTTGCACCCGGTCTTGCAGCACTTAAAGTGTCAGCCGCACATACAGCTGCACATTCAATGCTTAAGGCTTCTTCGTGTCCGTGATGTGCATAAATAGCATTGATTACCACAGGATGTTCTTTGTATCTCTTGCACAACTCTGCTCCTAAATCTACGTGTGAGCCTTGAAAATCGTGAGTTAAAGCTTTGCCTATATCGTGTAAAAGTCCTGCGCGTCTTGCCAATGTTTCATCTCCTCCGCATTCAGCAGCTATAATTCCGGCTAAATGAGCCACTTCTAAAGAGTGTGCAAGAGCATTCTGTCCATAACTTGCTCGGTATTTTAATTTGCCTATGAGTTTGGTGATTTCAGGGTGCATTTTGTTTAAACCTAAATCCATAAGTATAGTTTGACCTTCTTCTAAAATCATATTTTCAAATTCTTGACAGACTTTTTCATATATTTCCTCTATACGCGCTGGTTGTATGCGACCATCTTCAACTAAAAGCTCAATAACCTTTGTCGCAATTGCACGGCGGTACAGATTGAAACAACTTACTATAATTGCACCAGGAGTATCATCGATTATAATATCCACACCTAAAACCATTTCCAAAGTTTTGACATTTCTACCTTCTTTACCTATAATCCTGCCTTTAAGTTCATCATTTTTAATATTAATCACATTAATAAGTCTCTCAGCGGCAAATTCTCCTGCAAAACGTGAAGTGGCTTGAGCAAGGATATAATTTGCCTTACGTTTTGCTTCATTTTTTGCTTCTTCTTCATATTTTCGCACTATATGCACAATTTCATTACGTGAAGTTTCTTCCACTTTTTGCAGTATGATTTTACGAGCCTCATTTTGTGTTAATCCTGAAGAACGTTCTAAAATTCTAAGAAGTTCATCAAGTTTGTTTTGATATTCTGTTTTGAGTTTTTTTCCTTCATTATAAAGCTCTTGTACAGCTTTTTTTGTTTTGTAAATTTCTTCTTTATTTTCTTTGATATTTTCTTCTTGTCGGGAGATCTTTTGTTCTTTTTTACTAAGTTCGTCAAATTTGTAATGAAATTCTTTTTGAATTCTATGAGTTTTGTCTTCGTATTTTTTCTTAGCTTCGAATTCTGCATTTAACACTGAATTTTTGGCATCTTTTAAAACAAGTTCAGCTTCGTATTCTATGGCTTTTGCTTTTGCCTTTGCTTGTTCGACAAAAATTTCATATTTTGCATTGTTAATTTTTTTTGCGACTAAATATCCTATTCCAATGCCTACTATAGCGGCGGTAACTGCGACCATTGTTAACATTTGTATTTTCTTTCTTGTAATATTTTTTATGGGGATTGATGTAAAAATCTCCCACAATATCGTGCTGTTGCGACAGAGTTTTTTCGCTTAAGCTATCAATACTTTGGGTAAAAATTATCACAGGTTTGTATGTTAATTCAGAGAAGAATCTGTCATAAAAACCTTGTCCATGTCCTATTCTTTTAAAGTTTTTATCTATACCAATAACAGGAACTATTGCTACATCAATAACAACTTTTAAAAATGAATTGTTAGACTCTAAAACCCCAAACCTTTTTTTTATGAAAGGCAATCTCAATTTTACAATTTTTAAACTTTTATCTTGCATAAATGGAACAAAAAGTTTGTAATTTTGATTCAATACTTTACGAAATTTTAATAGATTAGGCTCATAAACTAAAGGAATAAAAAGTAAAATGTTTTTTATTTTACTTTTTTTTATCAGTTTAAAACACTCTTTAAAAACCAAAAAATCTTTTTTAAAAAAATATTTTTTTTGCCGGCTTAATCGAATTCTTTGTTCTTCTCTAAAAAGACTTTTTTGCATTTTTTCTCTTTATAATTTTTTTATTATTACATCGGTGTTATAATTGTAACCTTTTTACTGGAAGTATTTCAAGGAGTTAGAATGAAAAGTATCTTTTTAGTTTTTGTTGCAATGTTGTTTTTTTCGGCGTGTGGGAATGATAAAGAAAAAGATGATGCAGCCAATGTAACAGAACAAACAAATTATAATGCAAATTCTTCTCAAAATAAAGATGTAAATTTCTCCTTATATTTCAATGACGGCGATTCATTATTTATCAAATCTAATGGTTCAAGACTTGATTTTAAAAACGATAATAAAGCCATTTTATTTTCTTTTTTTACAACTTGGTGTGTTCCTTGTATAGCTGAAATTCCACATTTGAATAAACTTCAAGATAAATTTAAAAATGAACTTGTGATTATAGGTGTTTTATTTGAAGATAAAAGTGATGAGGAGATTGAGGATTTTATTAAAGAAAACAAAATTACCTATAAGATTGCCAAAGGTGAAAATAATTATCTTCTAGCAAAAGTTTTAGGTGGTATTAATGGAATACCGACATTATTTTTATATACAACAAATGGCAAACTTTTTAATCAATATCTTGGTTTAATTCCTGAAGAAATGTTATATATTGATATTGTGAAGGCGAGTTCGTAATGTTTGATTTTTTTAAACGTTCTTTAGCAAAGACAGTTCAAAATCTTTCTCATATGAAGACAGGGAAGAATAAAATCACAAAAGATTTGCTTGAAGAACTTTTGATTGAAGCTGATGTAAGTTATGAAATAGTTGAAGAGATCTTATATTATTTACCACCTAGTATTGAAGTAAAAAAAGAGGATTTAAAACGAGTAATGCAAAGCTATTTTTTATATGAAAATCCTGATGTAGCACAAACTAAACCTTTTGTTGAACTTGTTTTGGGAGTTAATGGAGTAGGAAAAACTACAAGCATAGCCAAGCTTGCAAATATCTATAAAAATAAAGGTCAAAAAGTAATTTTGGGTGCGTGTGATACTTTTAGAGCCGGAGCAATTGAACAATTAAAGCTTTGGGCTGAAAAACTTCAAATTCAAATAGTAGCAAGTAAACAAGGACACGATCCTTCTGCTGTGGCATTTGATACAATTTCAAAAGCTGTTGCTAAAAATTTTGATAGAGTAATTATCGATACAGCCGGAAGACTTCAAAATCAAAAAAATTTAGCAAATGAGCTTGAAAAAATTGTAAGAATTGCAGATAAAGCACTCCAAGGCAGTCCTCACCGAAAAATTTTAGTTCTTGATGGTACACAAGGCAACGCGGGTATTTTACAAGCAAAGGCTTTTAATGAGCTTGTTAAACTTGATGGAGTTATTATTACTAAGCTTGATGGTACTGCCAAAGGTGGGGCGCTTTTTAGTATAGCTAGAGAACTTGAGTTACCTGTTTTCTATATAGGAATTGGCGAAAAAGTAGAGGATTTTATAGTATTTGATTCGAATGTGTATTTGGACACACTTTTAGAACCGCTTTTTGCTTGAATAAAGTTTTACTTTTGAAGAACAGAGATTTAAAAAGCTTTGTAGCGATGTTGTGATTGGTGTAAGATCTAAATTTTTTGCTATAAAGACAAGCTGTGATCGTTTTTCTTTTTCGAGTTTATTAATGTGTTCAGGGGGATACACAAGATGTCCAACTGCATTAATATTAATAAAATGTCCTTCGCCAATGTAAATTAGACCTTTAATTCTTAAAATTTGAGAACCATAACGATGCAAAAGCATACTCAACCATATACTAAAAACACTCCAGTTAAAAGTTCCATCAAATCTTAAACAAATAGAATGCATTGTGTTTTTGTGTATTTTGTTTTGAACTTCTTTTTGCGAGAAATGGAAAATTTTATGCTGTAAGGTGTTAAGCGTATTAAAATAAAAATTTTCTTTTGCGATGATATTAACTCCATAGTGTAAAGATTGGATTGTGTCAATTAAAGAGTCTGTTTTTTGATTCAGGTCATTTTTTGTAAGCACAATGCAATCTGAATTAATAATTTGAGCACAAGCTTCTTCATTGTTTTGAATGTGTGAAAGTCCATTTAGAGCATCTACGCAAGTGATGATATTTACGATTTGAAAATGATTTGATAAAAAAGAGTCGCTTAAAAAAGTGAAAATAATTGGTGCAGGATTTGCAAGTCCTGTTGTCTCTATAATAATTCTTTCTACAATTTGTCTATTCTGATCGTATTTGTTAAGCATTTCTTTGAATTTTTTGATTAAATCCTCTCTTTTATTGCAGCATATACAACCAGAAGGCAATATTATAGTTTTTTCTTTCACAAATTCTGTTTCAATTATTACATCATCAAGTGAAATTTCACCAAGCTCATTGACAAGAATAGCTGTATTAGTGTTTTTTCTTTCTCTTAAAAGTTCTTTTAAAAAAGTTGTTTTTCCACTTCCTAAAAAGCCTGTTATAATATGTACAGAAATCTTAGACATTAGTTTTTGACTTTAAAAAAAGAAGTAAATTCTCATCAAAAACATCAGGAACGATTTTTTCAAACTCTTCAATCTTATGCCATAGATCACCAAGGTTATCAACAATCACAACACGACCTTTCTTATTGCTTAAGATGTATTTACTTCCTTGCCATTCTTGGAATTTTAAACCATAGAATTCTAAAATATTTTCAAGAAATTTTACTCTTTCAAGACGTTTTCGCATTCTTTGTTTTTGGTTTTCACCTGAATATATGAGAGTATTTTTTTCTTTGAAATTAACATCACTCCAATGAAAAGTACTCATCATTTCTCCACATAAAATACACATTTTGTAAGTCTTGTATTTTATTTTTTTCTTGGATTTTTTCGCAAGAAATCATTTGCTATATAATTGAAATTTACCCATTTTACTCCTTCGTGTTTATTAATATGTTCTATAATTCTTTCGTGCATCAATAAAACTTGCGGACGTCCGCTTACATCAGGATGTATAGTCATAGCAAAGATCGCATATTCATATTCTCTATATACCCAGTCAAACTGATCTATCCACATTTGTCCTATATCTCGCGGTGAGACAAAACCAAAACTATTTGGTGATTTTTTAATAAACATCATAGGTGGTAAATCATCTAAATACCAATTTGCAGGAATTTCAACTAAATCTGTTTCTTCTCCTCTAATAAGAGGTTTCATCCATTCTTTAGCTTCAGCGCTGTAATCGATTCTTGTCCATTTATCTCCTACACGCACATAATAAGGACTGAAATCGTTGTGCATTAAAGAATGGTCGTATTTGATTCCGTGTTTGAGTAAAAGTTCGTTTGTAATGTTTGAAAACTCCCACCAAGGTGCCACATAACCACTCGGCTTTTTTCCACTTATTTTCTCAATCAATTCTATGCTTTTAAGTAAAACATCTTCTTCTTGTTTGGCACTCATTGCAATAGGATTTTCGTGTGAATATCCGTGAGCTCCTATCTCGTGTCCAAGATCTACAATCATTTTCATTTGTTCAGGAAAAGTTTCTATAGAATGCCCCGGTGCAAACCAAGTTGCAGGAATGTTGTATTTTTGAAAAAGTTTTAAAAGTCTAGGGATTCCAATTTCTCCAGCAAAAAGTCCTCTTGAAATATCATCTGGCGAATCTTCTCCTCCATAGCTTCCAAGCCAACCGGCTACCGCGTCAATATCCACTCCATAAGCAACTAAAATTTCTTTTGCCATTTTTACTCCTTTTTTTGAGATTGAATTGTATAAATGTTTTGTAGTGTTTTATGATGGAGTTTAATGTTTAAATCTTGAAGATATGGCAAACTTTGTCTTTGAATTTTACAAATTTCAAGGTCGATTTCTTCACAAAGTATGCCTTCCTCTTCTAAAAGTTCTTGTAGAATCTCACCTCGAGGATTGATAATTTTTGATTTTCCTCCGAAAAAGAGTTCTTGTGTATTAAGTTTTGAATTCTCTTTCCCACTACGATTTGCAGCAAGTACAAATACCCCATTTTCTAAAGCTCTTGCACGACTTGCTAGATCCCAAACATATTCTCTAGCTTTTCCAAAAGCAGCAGGGTAGCAAATTAATTCCGCTCCTTGTAAGGCTAATAGCCTTGCTCCTTCTGCGAAGCCAATTTCATAACAGATTTGCAAACCAAGTTTGAGTTTGTAATGTTCAAATTCAAGCTCAAACACAGGATAAAGCTTTCCGTGTGCAAATCTTTGTTTTTCATTTGCCCAAAGATAAATTTTTCTATAAATACCAACTAATCCGTCTTTTCCAAGAATATAAGCTGTATCAAAGAGTTTCTTTCTCTCTTTTTCTATGCTACAACCAACAATATAGCTTTGGTATTTTTTTGCAAGTTCTAGGAGATTTTTTAAGGTTTGATGTTTGCAATTTTTTAAAGAAAGAGCATAATGTTTGTCTTTATCCTCTACGCAGTACCCGCTATCAAAGAGTTCAGGTAGAACAATAAGCTTTGCTCCTTGTTCTAAGGCTTTTTGAATCAAAAATAAAGCCTTATCAAGATTATTTTGTATTTCGTATGATGAAGGTGCAAATTGTATGATAGCGACTTTAAGTTTTCTCATATTTTTTCATTTTTTATTTGATTGTAGCTTTTTTAGTTGCAATTTTTTATTTATCTCTTGAGTTTTAATTAAAACTTCGTTAGAATGTGTAATATAGTTACAAAGTAAGTAAGATTTTTCGTTTTCTTAAGGAAATTATTTAAAATGTTTCACCACGCTTCACAAGAACTTTTTCTTAAAAATTTGAAAGCTTTGCAAAGAAGCCCTGTATTGATGCAGGATTTACAAAAACTCTCTCAAAGTAAATTTGAAATCCTTGGGGGGGGGGGATTGGTTTTCTTTAAATTGCATTAATACTCAAAATTCTTCAACGATATATCAAAACTCACGTACAGAACTTGAAAAAAAATTGCAGCTTTATCAAAGTGAATATCTTTTGTATCCCGTGTTATATTTCTATGGCTTTGGAAGCGGTATTTTGTATAAAATTTTATTTGAAAACCCAAACCTTAAACATATTGTTGTTTTTGAGGATGAGACAGAACTTCTGTATAGTTTGTTTCATTATATCGATTTTAGTGAAGAGCTTTTGAGTCAAAAATTAATCCTCTTAAATTCTGAAGTACCAATGAGTGATTTAGAATATCTCTGTCAAATGCCTCTTTTTTGTAATTTTTTGCGAACTTATTTCTTAGATTTGCACAGTGAGTACTATGAGGCTTATAAAGAGCAAGTCATATTAGTGAATCAGAAAATGCTTCAGGCAATCCGCTTTATTATAACTGCACAAGGTAATGATATTCAAGATGCCTTACAGGGCATAAGTCAATTTATTCACAATATACCAAAAATGCTTTATGCTCCTACTTTTTCAAACCTGATTTATACACGAAAGAAAAGCGTGCATACGGCTATTATAGTTTCGACAGGTCCTTCGCTTATGAAACAATTAAAACTTTTAAAAGAATATCAGCACAAGGCTAGTATTTTTTGTGCTGATTCTGCGTACAGTATACTTGCAAAGTATAGTATTGCGCCTGATTATGTTTTAATGAGCGAGAGGACACAGATAACAGCTGATTTGGTGAAACAGCATTATGAAAACATAGATAAAAATATCACTTTCATTCTTTTAGCTCTTGTACATCCTAAAGTCATAGAATACCTCGAAAATACACAAAGAAAATATCTTTTAATTCCACATCCTTCTTCTTTTGTGAAAGCTTTTGAATTTTTAGGTGAATTTGGCACGCTTTCGGCAGGATCTACAGTAGCTTTCAATGCTTTAGAGCTTGCATACCATTTAGAACATACAAATATCATTTTCATTGGACAGGATCTTGCCTATGCTCAAGATGGAAGCTCGCATCCAAAAGAGTATATCTATGGACAAAATTATGAAAGCAATGAAACAAGAGAACAGGTCTTAGCATATGGAGGAGAGGGTTTTGTGCAAAGTCAAAGAACTTGGATTCTTTTTAAAAGTACACTTGAAAGATTTATACAAGATAATAAAGATAAGTGTAATTTTTACAATGCTACAGAAGGTGGGGCAAGAATAAAAAATACAATAGAAAAACCTTTTTTATGGTGCTGTCAGACACTTTTGAATGAAAATTTACAAAAACCTCTTCGTTCTTTCGCTGCTTTAAAAGAACAAAGAAAAGAAAAACTTTTGATAAAAAGTGCGAAGAAGCTTAGTACTCTTTTGAATCTTTGTGATAGATTTATCAGTGAATTTGAAAAATATTTGCAAATTTTGGTACAAGATGCTGAAAAAATAGGTACTTTTGTTCATTTTATTGATAATGAAAAACTTATAGAAAATATTTTTGGAAGTATTGATGAAGTAAGAGAGAAAATTTCTTTGTATTGTTCTAGTGCTTTAAATGAAATTATCGGTGTTTTTATCACGCAATTTGAGCTTAATTTGGCACGAATTTATGTACTAAACCCACAGAATCAAAATGAAATAATTAATAAAAATATTGTTTTAATTCGTGAACATATTTTTTTACTTGAAGTTTTAATTTCCAATGTGAAACAGGCAAAAGAAAATATACAGCTTTCTTGCAAGCCCCTAAAAAAAGAATTTGAAAAGAGGAACTTGAAAGCAGTTTTATAATTTTTCTGTATAATAGCACAAAGGGATACAATGGCAAAACAGAAAATACTTTTTGAATGTAATGCTTGTGGTAATCAGCAAAGCAAATGGCTTGGTAAATGCCCAGAATGTGGAGCGTATAACAGCTTTACTGAGCTAAAACCTGAACAGATTAAAGTTTTACAGCAGCTTTCAAACACAATTTCCAAACCAAGTGAGGCTATTTGTATTGAGGAGGTTGAACTTGAAAATTTCATACGCATTAGTACTGATGATAGTGAGCTTGATTTAGTTCTTGGAGGAGGTCTTGTTGAAGGTTCTTTGGTGCTTATTGGCGGGAGTCCGGGTGTTGGTAAATCCACTCTTTTGCTTCAAATAGCCTCAAATTTAGCAAGAAAAAATAAAAAGGTTCTGTATGTAAGTGGAGAGGAGAGTAAAAGTCAGATTAAGCTTCGTGCTGATAGATTGAATGCAAATGCTTCAAATTTATTTTTGCTTACTGAACTGTGTTTAGAAAATATCATCAATGAGCTTTATAAGAACAGCTATGACATACTCATTATAGATTCTATTCAAACTTTATATTCAAATAAAATTACTTCGGCTGCGGGTTCAATTACTCAAGTGCGTGAGATTACTTTTGAATTAATGAAAATAAGTAAAACTCAAAATATTAGCACTTTTATTATAGGACATATTACAAAAGAAGGAGCTATTGCTGGTCCTCGAATTTTAGAACATATGGTTGATGTTGTACTGTATTTTGAAGGTGATGTAAGCAAGGAAATTAGACTTTTAAGAGGATTTAAGAATCGTTTTGGAAATACAAGTGAAGTGGGAATTTTTGAGATGACAACACAAGGACTTGTGAGTGCAAAAGATCTAGCAAATCGTTTCTTTACAAGAGGTAAAGCTATTAGTGGGAGTGCTTTAGGTGTCGTAATGGAAGGATCTAGAGCCTTAGTACTTGAAATTCAAGCTCTCGTGTGTGAGAGTTCATATCCAAAACGAAGTGCAACCGGATATGAAAAAAACCGACTCGATATGCTTTTAGCTTTGTTAGAAAGAAAGCTAGGACTTGCTTTGGGGCATTATGATGTTTTTGTGAATGTTAGCGGAGGGGTAAAAGTCAATGAAACAGCAGCTGATTTAGCAGTTGTTGCTGCTATACTTTCGAGTTTTAAAAACAGACCTTTAAGTAAGGATAGTGTTTTTATAGGAGAGTTAAGTCTTAATGGAGAGATTCGAGAAGTTTTTAGTCTTGATACACGTTTAAAGGAGGCAAAGATGCAAAAATTTAAAAATGCTATAATTCCGACAAAACCTTTGGAAGATATAGGGTTAAAATACTTTGTAGCAAAAGAACTCAATCAAGTTCTAGAATGGATGTAAAGATTCAAATAGTCTTCATAAAATTATAAGCAAGTTCTTGTTACAATAGAAGCATTTTTAGTGAAAAGGAATAAGACGTGAAAGATTTATTTTTGTTTAGTTCTTTACTTGATTCAAGTCATACTTTTTCATATTTTTTTCATCTTGGTTTAGTTGTTTTACTCGCTGTTCTCATCGCTAAAGCAGCAACGCACTCAATGCAACTTGTTCCAAGAGGAATGCAGAATTTAAGTGAAGCTTTTTTAGAAGGTGTTTTGTCTATGGGACGTGATACTATGGGAAGTGAAAAAGCAGCCAGAAAATATTTTCCTCTTGTCGCAACCTTAGGGATTATGGTTTTTTTAAGTAATATTATAGGAATCATTCCGGGTTTTCATTCTCCAAGCGCAAGCTTAAATTTTACTCTTTCTTTGGCTTTGATTGTTTTTGTGTATTATCATTTCGAAGGGATTAGAGTTCAAGGTTTTTTTAGATATTTTGCCCATTTTATGGGCCCTACTCCAATTTTAGCGCCTTTAATGTTTCCTATTGAAATAGTTTCTCATCTTTCTCGTGTTGTTTCTTTATCTTTTCGGCTTTTTGGAAATATTAAAGGTGATGATTTATTTTTAATGGTAATTTTAGCGCTTGTACCTTATATAGCACCGCTTCCTGCTTATGTTCTTCTAGCGTTTATGGCTTTTTTACAAGCTTTTATTTTTATGATTCTTACTTATGTGTATTTAGCAGGTGCGACTATTATTGAGGAAGGTCATTGATTTATATCCTTGATTTTTTTAAAGGTGCTTCTTTGGCTTTAATGTTCTTCGGAGCTTTCTTTTTCTTTTTGTATTTTAATTCTATTTTGTATATTTTTTTAGGAATGCTTCCGGGTTTTGCCTTGGTTTTGATTTTTATTTTACTCATTCAAAACTATCAACTAAAACAAAAGCAGCACAATAATAAAAAGAAAACACAGGATTTTTAATTTTTTACGATTCTTCTTTTAGTAGATATTTTACAGCTTCATAAATTTTTATTGCGGCTTTTGATTTGTTCATAGTATAGAGGTGAATCCCATCAACTCCATTGGCTATTAGATCTACAATCTGATCTATAGCATAAGCTATACCTGCATCTTCTAGAGCATTGTTTTCGTATTTTTCTAAAATTTTTGCAAATTTTGGTGGAATTTTTGCTCCACAGAGTGAAGCGATTTTCAAAACTTGTTTTTTATTTGTAATAGGCATAATCCCAGCATAAATAGGCTTATTAATACCTGCTAGAGCACAGTGTTTTTTAAAGGTGTAAAAATCATCGTTGTCGTAAAAAAGTTGGGTAATAAGTTTGTCAGCACCGCATTCTACTTTATGTTTAAGATTGTGTATATCTTCGATAAAATCAGAGGCTTCATTATGTTTTTCAGGATAGCACGCTGCATAAATTTCAAAATTTCCTTGAGTTTTAATAAAGGAGATTAAATCACTTGCATATGAAAAATCAGAGCTTTTTTGCACACCTTCGCATACATCGCCTCGTAAGGCTAATATGCTGTGCAGTTTTTTTTCTTTGCATTCTTTTAGAATATCTGTAATTTTTTCTTTATTTGTGTGTATGCAGGGCAAATGTACTATGCTTTTAATCCCATATTTATTTTGTATAAGACTTGCAACCTCTAAAGTGTGTTTTGAATTGACAGAACCGCCAGCTCCAAAGGTAACGCTGATGAAATTCGGCTTTAAAGGTTTTAAGTCGTTTAAAATTTCGTTTAAATTTTCTATACTTTCGTTTCTGCGAGGTGGAAAAACTTCAAAAGAAAAGCTGCACATAGAACTTATTCCTTTATAGGTATTTTTGACGCACCGTTTTTGTAGCTTGGACTAAATTTTTGAGAGCATAAATAACCTCTGTATATCCTCTTGTTTTTAAACCACAATCAGGATTAATCCAAATTTGTTCTTTTGGTAATTTCGTAATGATTTTTTCAATAGTTTTTTCTATTTCTTCCGCACTAGGAACTCTAGGGCTGTGTATATCATAAACACCAGGACCAACCTCTGTTTGAAAATGAATAGCTTTTAAAGTATCTAAAAGGCTTAAATTTGATCTTGAGGCTTCGAAGGAAATCACATCAGCATCCATTGCATCGATTTCTTTTAAAATGTCATCAAATTCGCTATAACACATATGGGTATGAATTTGTGTTTGCTCTTTTACTCCGCTATGGACAAGATTAAAAGCAGGTATAGCCCAGTCCAAATATTCACTATGCCAGTCGCTTTTTCTTAAAGGCAATTTTTCACGTAAAGCCGCTTCGTCAATTTGTATGATTTTTGTCCCAGCACTCTCCAAATCAAGAACTTCATCTCTAATAGCTAAAGCGATTTGTTGAGTACTTTCTTTTAAGCTTATATCTTCTCTTGGGAAAGACCAGTTGAGTATAGTAACAGGACCTGTTAACATACCTTTGACTATTTTTGAACTTAAATTTTGAGCGAATTGTGTCCAAGCGACTGTGATAGGTTTTATTCTTGAAACATCACCCCAAATCACAGGAGGTTTTACACATCTTGTCCCATAGCTTTGTACCCAACCATTTTGAGTGAAAAGAAATCCTTGTAAATTTTCTCCAAAATATTCGACCATATCATTTCTTTCGAATTCTCCATGTACCAAAACGTCAAGTCCTATTTCCTCTTGTATGCTTATACATTCTTTAATTTTCTTTTGATTAAATTCGGTATAGTGTGCTTCTGTGATATTTTGCTTTTTAAAAGCAAGACGAGTGGAACGTACGTCAGAGCTTTGTGGAAAAGAACCTATGGTAGTAGTCGGTAAGAGCGGAAGTTTAAGGAGTTCTCTTTGAGTTTTTTGTCTCTTTTTAAATTCAGGTTCTCTTTTGAAATCTTTCGCTGTTAAATTTTGCACTCTTTGTTGTACTTTTTCATCATAACGGTTTGGTATATTCTCAAAAAGAGTTTTATTTTGAATTAAGTATTTATGCTGCTTAGGATCAGAACTTTGCAAGATTTCTTTTAGTTCTTGAAGTTCGTTGAGTTTTTCTTTTGCATAAGCGAAGTGTTTTTTAAAGCTTTCATCCAACTTCTCTTCAAATTCAACACTATAAGGGATATGCAAAAGCGAGCACGAGGTGTTTAATACAAAATTTGGTGCTTGTTTTGCAATCTTTTCTATTAAATTTAAGGTTTTTTCGTAATTATTTCTGTAAATGTTTTTGCCATTAACAAGACCTGCAAAAAGGATTTTATCCTTAGCAAAACCATATTTTTCAAGCAAATTCAAACTCTCTTTTCCTTCGATGAAGTCAAGTCCTAGTCCATCAAAATCACTTTGCAAAAGCTTGGTATAAATGTCTCTTAAATCCCCAAAATAGCTTTGCAATAAAATTTTTACTTTGCCTTTATATGGTAGGATTTCTTTATAAAAATTTTCAAACAGCTCAATTTCATCTTTTTGTAAGTCATATACTAAATAAGGTTCATCAATTTGCAACCACTGTACTCCTAAGTCATTAAGCTTTAATAGCAGATCTTTATAGGCTTGAGCAAGTTTTTCTTTTGCAAGTTTTTTTGTACTTTCGTCTTTAAATTTTGTGAGTTTAAAGAGTGTAAAAATTCCTACTAAGACAGGTTTTGTTTCAATTCCTAATGCTTTAGCTTCTTCATATTCTTTAAGGATTTTATTTCCTGTTAAAGCAATCGAGTTAGCATCATCACATTCCGGGACAAGGTAGTGGTAATTAGTGTTAAACCATTTTTTCATTGCTAGGGCAACTTCATCGCCTTTATCTCCTTGATAGCCTCTTGCTTGTGCAAAATATTCATCCAGAGGTTCTAAATGAAGTACTTTATAACGATTGGCAACTATATTAAAAAGCACAGCTGTATCTAAAATGGTATCGTAAAATGAAAAATCATTACACGGTATAAAATCAATCCCTGCATTTTTAATGTTTTCCCAATGTGTTTTTCTAAGACTTTTTCCTAATTCTAAAAGATCTTCTTTTGAGCTTTCATTTTTAAAGTACTTTTCAACACCAAATTTTAATTCTCGAAAAGCACCTATTCTTGGGTAAGAAATAATCGAATTTTTCATATTTTCTCCTTTTTTACTTTTTGGATATATAACACAATATATTTTTTAAACTTGAGAGTATATAAAATTTGCTTTAATATCATTCATTTGAGTTTCATTTGGACACTCAAAGCAATCTCATTGTTTAAAAATATAAATTCTAAAAATTATTATATCTATATTTTAAAGTGATGTTTTAATAAGGAAAACAAAATTGTAAGCAATTTTATTAGAGTAAGGCAAAAAATGAAAAGCTCTTACACATTATTTTCCTTATCCACAAGCCGGACCTTTGGAAGATAATGCCAAGCCAAAGGACGCACTAGATAACATATATCTGGCACATCAGTTTCATTTTTTCTCCTTGTAAAATTTTAAGAAATTGTTAAAATTATATGGTAAAAAGATTAAAACAACATTAAAGTTTTTTGAAAGACTTTAATTCAAAAGCTTAAACTCAAATTTCAAGTTTTAATTTTTCATTATCCATAGTATCTATCCCGGAATCTAAAACTTTTTTTGCTATTAATTGCGCCTCAACAAGAGAATGCATATCACAAGTTCCACATTGATAGATATTGAGTTCAGGTATATCTTTTTGTTCTTTGACGTTGAGCACATCTTTCATCGCGTCTTTCCAAGCTTTGACTACAATTTTTTCATTAGGTGTGCCAATCACACTCATATAAAAACCTGTACGACAACCCATAGGAGAAATATCAATAATTTCAACTGTTTGAGAATTCAGATGTTCCCTCATAAATCCTGCAAATAAGTGTTCTAAGGTATGTGTTCCTTTTTCACTCATAAGTTCTTTATTTGGTATGCAAAAACGCAAATCAAAAACGCTAATATCATCTCCTTTTGGCGTTTTCATTGTTTTTGCTAAACGTACAGCAGGTGCTGGCATTTTTGTGTGATCAACCTTAAAACTATCTAATAATGGCATTGTATCTCCTTTAATTTTTTAATAAGTTTTGAATTATAGGATAATAAAATAAATTTTAAAGCCTTTCTAAAAAAAATAAAGATACAATAAAAAATCACAATAAGCTAAGGAAATTCAATGTTTGAAGTAGTTATAGGATTAGAAGTCCATACGCAGCTTAATACAAAAAGTAAGATTTTTTGTTCGTGTGCAACTTCTTTTGGAGAGTCGCCAAATATTAATGTTTGTCCAACTTGCCTTGCCTTGCCCGGAGCTTTGCCTGTTTTAAATGAGGAAGCTGTAAAAAAAGCTGTTGCTTTTGGAAAAGCCGTCAATGCAACTATCAATAAAAAAAGCATTTTTAATCGTAAAAATTATTTCTATCCAGATCTTCCAAAAGCATATCAAATTTCGCAATTTGATATACCTATAATTGAAAATGGTGAGCTGTTTATAGGAGAAGAAAACAAACGTATAGGTATAACAAGAGCACATTTAGAAGAAGATGCTGGTAAAAATATTCACGAAAATGAATTTTCTAAGATAGATCTTAATAGAGCAGGTACTCCTTTGCTTGAAATTGTCAGTGAACCAGACCTTCGCAGTAGTGATGAGGCTGTGGCTTATTTAAAAAAACTCCATTCTATTATTCGTTTTTTAGGTATATCAGATGCCAATATGCAAGAAGGAAGTTTTCGTTGCGATGTTAATGTAAGCATTCGACCTCGAGGTGATTCAAAGCTTTATACAAGGGTTGAGATCAAGAATCTGAACTCTTTTCGTTTTATTCAAAAAGCTATTGATTATGAAGTAAAACGACAGAGTGAGGCTTGGGAGGATGGTTTGTATGAAAAAGAAGTAGTGCAAGAAACGCGACTTTTTGATACAACAAAACTTCTAACGCGTAGTATGCGAAACAAAGAGGAATCTGCTGAGTACCGTTATTTTCCAGATCCGGATTTACTCCCTGTGCTTTTAAATGATGAAATTCTATCTTTGACAATCCCAGAGCTTCCAGAAGAGAAAAAAGCCCGTTTTATAGATGAATTTGGTATTAAGCAAAGTGATGCTGAAGTACTCATATCTTCACTTGAATTAAGCCATTTTTTTGAAGATTTGCTTTCTCAAAATCTCAATCCTAAACTTTGTGTTACTTGGCTTAATACAGAATTAATGGGGCTCTTGAAAGGAGAGTTTAACATAGAGAATTCTCCTGTGGATTCGGTAAAACTTGGAGTTTTAATTAAAAGAATAGAACAAGGTGTTATTAGTGCGAAAGCAGCTAAGGAGGTTTTGGCTTTTGTCTTTGAAAATGCGAGTGTGGGTATTGATGAGGCTATTGAAAAACTTGGACTCAAACAAGTAAGCGATGATGAAGCCATTAAGGCTATCATTGAACAGATTGTACTGCAAAATACTGATAAGGTTGCTGAATACAAGGCAGGTAAAGAGAAACTTTTTGGTTTTTTCGTAGGGCAAGTGATGAAAGAAGGCAAGGGCGCGTTTAACCCGACTAAGGTTAATGAGCTTTTAAAGAATAAGTTGGACTGATGAGTTTAAACCCTATACAAAGGCATTTAGATAAAGAAACAACTATCAATTTAGGTTCTTTTTATACTCCAAAGATTTTAGTTGAAAAGGCTTATGGACTTATGCAAAGGCATATTTTAAATTTGCCTTCTTATGTTTTTTTAGATTCTAGTTGTGGGTGTGGGGATTTTTTCATTAAAGATTTAGTTTATATAGGAGCTGATATTGATAAAAATGCTTTGCAAAAAGTTACAAACGTCAAGACTTTCCATACAAATTCACTTTTTGAAGTTTCTAGGCAAAAATTTACACTCAAAAAAGATGACAAAGTTATCATCATAGGTAATCCTCCGTATAACGATAAAACCTCTTTATTGAGAGCAGATGTTAAAAAAGATTTGTTTGAGTGTGATAGTAAGCTAAAACACAGAGATTTAGGCATTTCATTTTTACGCTCGTATGCCGTTTTAGAGCCTGAATTTATCTGTGTGCTACATCCTTTGTCGTATCTTATTAAAAAGAGCAATTTTAATGCTTTGTTTGATTTTAAGAAAAATTATAAGCTTGTTAATAGTCTCATCATCTCTTCAGCCTTTTTTACCCCAAATTCAAGTACTTTTTTTCCTATCATCATCGCTTTATATGAAAAAAATGCTTGTGGAATGGAGTATGAGTTTATCCAAAATTACAGCTTTAGAACCATTGAAGGACAAAGTTTTATTTTGAAAGATTTTGACTTTATCGGTCATTATGTCAATAAATATCCAAACCCAAAAGATACTCGCAAAGCCATAGCCTTTTTTCATACTCTAAGGGATATAAATGCTTTAAACCGCAACCAAACTTTTATGCCAAAACAAAATGCAAATTCTATCAAGATATTTCAAGAGAATTTAAAATATTATGTCTATATTCATTTTTTCAAAGTCTATGCTAAGACTTTGCCCTATTATTTTGGGAATTTGGATGTTTTTATTGATAATGAAGCTTTTTTACAAATTTCAGATGAATTTGAAAAATGGTTTTTTAAAGAAAGTTTCAATGAGGTAAAGATTAAAGACTATTTTACAAAGCTTTTTGCTAGATATGTCAAGGATATAAAATGAGTGAATATTTTTTCAATACTAGTCTTTTATCTTCCTTAGTACTTAGAGATATTAAAGAGCATTTGACTGCTTTGATTCTTGCTCTTAATTTTAGAAATTCTGCACTATAGTATCAAGGATGAAAATAAATGTCAAATAAACTTGCTATCATAGGAGCGGGCAAATGGGGACAGGCTTTACAAAAGGCTTTTTTGCAAAAGCAAATTTGTCTTATCACTTCACCCCATACTAATAATTTACCCTATTTTGTGGAGTACAAAGAGGCTTTGGAATGTCAATGTCTTGTTTTTGCACTAAGTACTCAGGGACTTCGACTTTGGCTGAAGAAAAATTTTATTTATAAGAATCAAAAAATTCTTCTTGCTTCAAAAGGTATAGATATGCAAACACATCAGTTTTTAGACGAAATTGTAAGCGAATTTGTAAGCAGGGAGAGAATTTGCGTTTTAAGTGGTCCAAGCTTTGCAGCTGAAGTGATGCAGAGTTTGCCTTGTGCTTTGCAAATCAGCGGACAAGACAAGAAACTTTGTGAAGAATTTGCAGATTTTTTTCCAACTTTTATGAAAATTTATATTGATGATGATGTTAGAGGGGCTGAAATTTGTGGGGCTTATAAGAATGTTTTAGCTATTGCAAGTGGGATAAATGATGGCTTAAAACTTGGAAATAATGCTCGTGCTTCTCTTATTTCAAGAGGACTTATGGAGATGTATCGTTTTGGCAGATTTTTTGGAGCCAAAGAAGAAACTTTTTTAGGACTTAGCGGGGCAGGAGATTTATTTTTAACTGCTTCAAGTACACTTTCAAGAAATTATCGTGTAGGACTTGCTCTTGCAAAGAATCAAAAAATAGATGATATTTTAGCAGATCTTGCAGAAGTAGCTGAAGGTGTTGGTACAGCATTTGCCATAGGAAAAATTGCACAAGATAATGGTATTTATACTCCTATTGTTAATGAAATTGTAGCGATTTTACAGGGCAAAGATGCTAACAGTTCTGTACAGAATTTGTTGAAGAGAAAAGCTTAGGGGGTGTTGATGCTGATTAAAAATGCAAGAATTTATGGTAAAGAACTTAGGGATTTGGAAATTCAAGGTGGCAAAATTGTACAAATTGGTACAAAACTTAACGGGACTAAAAGTCTTGATGTTCAAGGTGCGACTTTGCTCCCTTCTTTTGTAGATTTGTGTGTCAATTTAAAAGACGATAAGTTTTCTTTAGAAAATATAGACCTCTTCGAAAATGAATGTTTAAAAAGTGGTTTAAGTGCAGTAGTTTTACGAGATGTTATGGATTTTAATGAAGAGAGTTTTGCTTTATTTTTGCAAAATATTCGCCAAAGGAAAATGCAAATTTTTTCTAGCATTAAAGTACAAAAAAATGGAAAATTAAAGAATCTTGCTACCCTTTTAAATAAAGGGGCAATAGCACTTGAACTTGATAGCGCTTTGAATGCAAATTTTTTACGTGCGAGTATGCAGTATGCCTTAATGAAAGATTGTTTTCTTTTTGTTCGTTCTTATCAAAAAGATTTTGATGATGATGGAGTAATGAATGATGGTCAAACGAGTTTTGAATTAGGACTTAGCGGAATGAGTGAAGTAGCTGAGACAAGTGAAGTTGCTAAAATGCTTGAAATAGCAAAATTCTATGGAGCAAAAGTCGTTTTTGACTGTATAAGTCTTAAACAATCTATGAGGATTTTGAAAAATCAACATGCTTTAGTAAGCATACATCATCTCATTAAAGATGATACTTCTTGCAGAGGTTTTAATACAGCAGCAAAATTAATGCCACCTTTAAGAAGTGCTAAAGACGTAGCTTTTCTTAAACAAGCGCTGCAAAAAGGAGAACTCTCTTTTATAAGTTCATTGCATAGTCCAAAATCACTCTCTTATAAAGACTTAGCTTTTGATGAGGCAGCTTTTGGAATTAATAGTATTTGTGATTTTATAAGTCTTTGTTATACTTTTTTAGTGAAAGAAAATCTTGTATCTTGGGAAGAGCTTTGTAGGATTACAAGTCTTAATCCAAATCAATTTTTGGGTATAAATGCAGGCATAATAGAAGTTGGAAAAGAAGCAAATTTAGTTGTATTTGATGAAATGCAACGGAAAAAAAGTTCTAATTCTTTATATGCAAATGATACGCTTTTTGGAATTGTAACACATCATATTCTTAAAGGTGAAAATATATTGTTTGATTGATTTAAAGGCTTTTAATAGAAATAAAGATTTGATAGTTTGCAATGTTGGTATAAATTCTTTGTATATGCAGATTTTTTACCCAATGATAGCATAAATATTATTATTCTTAATGCTATTTTGCAACTCAAATAAGAAAAGACTTTTCTTAAAACAAGTTTTTCGCTAATTTTAAAAACTTATTCTATAATATTAATTTTGAGATTTTAGAGCTTTTTAAAAGTTCTTTTTTGCTTCATATTTTAATGTAAGGCTTCAAATTCTCTCATAAGCTCATTTCGCAATTTTTCAGCTTCCTGTTCTCCATTTTCTAAGAATTCAAGCAAGGTATTTTCTATTTCTTTTAAAAAACTAAAAAGTTCCTCCTGCCATATTTCATCATTTTTCTTACTTAAGTTCATTGTTTGAATAAAAGTAAGTTCTCGTGAAAAATCGCCTAATTTTTCTAGCAAAATATCTTTTGTGTGTTCGTTTTTTAGCTGGAGTTTTTCTTGTTGAATTTGTTCTTTAAAATTTCTTATTTTTTCATCTATACATTCGCAGAATTTAGGATATAAGTCTGATTTTATAGGCTCTAATAAAACTTTTTCATCAATCTGTACAGTCAATTTTTTTATGGAAAAATATAAAAACAAAAAAGCTAAGGCAGCAAGAAGCAGATAAAAACTTATCATTGAACACTCTTGCTAAGAGCTTGCATTCCACCATCTAAATTCACACCCATGATACCAAGTTTATCAGCTATAAGATCTGCTGCTAATTTACTCCTGTATCCACTGCGACAAATGAAAGCAAGTTTTTTTTCTTTTTCAAATAAGTTATTGAAATCATTAATGAAATTTTGATTCAAAAGTCCCTCATTATCGTAGAGAAAAAGACATTTAGCTTGTTTTAGTAGCCCTTCTTCTTGCCATTCTTTTGGAGATCGTACATCAAAAATTTGATATTCATTTAAATTTTCTTTTGTCCAAAATTCAGGCTTAAGATTTTCTATCATCCCAAAGCCTTAGCGATGATTTTGCTAAGAGTGTTGTTAAATTCATTAGCATTGCTTACACCCATACCTTCGCTAAGTTTTGCCATATTAAGCACTAAAATAGCTATATCATTTGTAAAAGTTTCATTTTTTTTCAGTTTTGTGAAAATTTCGTGTTTAGGATTGATTTCTAAAATGGGCTTAACATTTTGTTCTTGCCCCATTTGTTTTAAAATTTGCTGCATAGCGAAATCAGGTTTGTTTTTATCAAAGACTATACAGCTTGGACTGTCTTTAAGTCTTGAAGTCAGACGCACTTCCTCAACTTCATCTTTTAAGAGTTCTTTAAATTTGGCAAGCAAAGGAGCAAAATTTTGTTTTTCTTCATCATTGAAGTCATTTTTATCTTCAACTTGATTAATAGCTGTAAATTTTAAACCTTCAAATTCATTCATCATAGGTACTACAAGAGCATCTATCTCATCATCCATTAGCAGTACTTCAATGTCTTTTTGTTTGTATTCTTCTAGTAAAGGGGAATTGCGTAATAAGCTTTCATTGTTTCCTGTGATATAAAAAATCTCTTTTTGTTCATTTTTGACATCATTTTTATACTCCTGCAAACTTCGCAATTGTGTACCTTTTGTACTTTTATAAAGCATTAACTGCAATAAACTCTCTTTTTCTGCACTAAAGCCATAAAGACCCTCTTTTAATACTTTACCAAAGGTTTTGAAAAATTCTTGATATTTTTCTTTGTTTTTCTCTTTCATTTTTTGGAGTTCGCTCAAGATTTTTTTCACGCTTGCTTCTTTAACAGCTTTTAAAATAACATTTTCTTGCAGAATTTCACGACTTACATTTAGTGGTACATCTTCAACATCGATAATTCCACGTACAAAACGCAAATAAGTCGGCAAAAGTTCTTTGTCATCATCACTAATAAAAACTCTTTTAACATAAAGCTTTAAACCACTTTGATAATCCACGCGAAATAAATCAAAAGGGGCGCTTTGTGGAATAAAAAAAAGCGAATTGTATTCAAATTTTCCTTCACTTTTTGTATGTAAATAGAGTAAAGGTTTTTCATTGTCGTGGAAATTTTGTTCATAAAAAAGTTCATAGTCTTTTGCTTTTAATTTTGATTTTTGTATTCTCCAAAGAGCATCGGCTTTATTGATTTGTGTGATTTTGCTTTCAGTTGTACCTTCTTTCTCGCCTTCTTTTGGTGGTATGTATTCTTCTTTTTCCATAAAAATGGGAAATTGGATATGATTTGAGTATTTCTCTATGAGATTTTCGATTTTGTAACTATTAGTAAATTCTTCATCTTTGAGGTATAAAGTAATGCTTGTACCTTGAGTTTCTTTTTGCGCCTCTTCTATTTCATATCCATTAGCATCAGAAGTCCAAAGATAAGCTTTTGTATCTAAAGCTTTTTTACTTAGAACTTCAATTTTTTGAGCGACCATAAATGCAGAATAAAAACCAACACCAAACTGACCTATAAGTTGAGAATCTTTTTTTGCATCCCCACTTAAATTTTCTAAAAAGCTTTTTGTACCGCTTTTTGCTACTGTGCCAAGATGGTTGATTAAATCTTCTTTGTCCATTCCTATGCCATTATCACTAATAATAAGTGTTTTTTTCTTTTTGTCTAAAACAATGTCGATTCTTGGTTCAAATTTCAAATTCTTGTATGAATCATTACTTACGCTTAGAAAATTTAACTTATCTAAGGCATCGCTTGCATTAGAAATAAGTTCTCTTAAAAAAACTTCTTTGTTTGAATATAAAGAATGAATCATAAGCTGTAAAAGTTGATTGACTTCAGTTTGAAATTGCATTTTTTTTCCTTGAGTTTGAATTTTTTAATCCGTACTTTAGCATATAATTTAAAACAAAAACTAAATTATAGGGCACGTTGTAATGAAATTTTAGTGATTTACAATTAAAGAACGTTCTTTATCTAAGACTTCTTGCATCATTTTTCTTGTGTTTTCAAGCCAATCTTGTTGGCTTGTATCAACTAAAGGCAGAGGAATGATTTTTAAGATTCCACTTTGAGCACTAAAAGTTTTTGTATCAAGAATTTTCGCTGAATCTACTAGTAAGATAGGTTGTACTTTTAAATCAAGTTTTTGAGCTAAAATTTGCACACCATTTTGAAATTTAAGCAAGTGCTGTGTTCTTGAACGCGTACCTTCTGGAAAAATTGCTAAAACTCTTTGCTGCTGTACTCTTTCTTTAGCAGTTTTAACTATGCTTATTAAGGCTCTAGGATTTTTTCTGTCTATACAAAGAAATTTTGGCTTTTTCATAGCTATTTGAAACAAAGGAAGTTCCGCAAGTTCTTTTTTAGCTATCCAGCATAAATTTCTTGGAAAAATGTCTTCAAGTGCAATAATATCTAAAGTGCTTTGATGATTTAGAAGTATTATTGTTGCTTGAGGATTGAATTCTCCTACAAGTTCTATTTTGTAGAAAATTGTGTATTTTTGCATCTTTGCCCAAAGACGACGAATCTTCCAAATGGTGTCTTGAGAATGTATGAAACAAAAAAGAAGAATGACAAATGCTATACTTATAATAAAAAAAAACCAAAAATATAGAGCTTTAATTTTTTTGTAAATCCACATTTTGCACCCAGCCTATTTGTCCATTTTGAAAGAGGATTTTCACATAGTTTTGTCTTTTGTTTAAAATTTCAACTTTTTCATTTGAATTTGCTATGTAAAAAAAGGTTGAAGGATTTGTTGGGAGAATTTTTACTCTTGTTCCAGCTCTTAAAATAGCAGTTTGTGTATTGGTGTCAAGTAAGAAGCTTAGTGTGAAAATTGCAAGAGCAAGAATGAGTATGAAAAAGTTTTTCAACCATAGAAACAATATCGCTAAAAGTAAAACTAAAACCCAAAGTCCATATTTTTTATAGGCATTGAAGTTTTTATTAGTAGGATTTAAATCGCTTTGTGTGCTTAATTCTTCATCGCTAATTTCAAGCTTTAAAGTAAAATCTTCAAGTTTTTTATTCTCTTTGTTATAGTAGGAGAAAGTAAAATGAGTTTGTGAATTTGGAAGAATAGCATAGTAAAAGCCATTGGAGCTGTTAAAATCACCCTTAACATTTTCTATGCCTTGTTTTAAAATTCCATCAATGAAAAAACTTTTGAGATTTGTATTTTTTGCATTGAGTTCAAGCATCATAATAAGATTTTCATCATCAAAGATGTTTGTCTTTGCTTTTACTATTTCTAAGAAGCTTGCAACAAGATGAGAATAGTTTTTATCATTAGTTGTGAGTTCAAATTTTATAGGAGTGATGTGAATACTTGCTTCTTGAAAAGCTTGTTTGTTCCTTAAAAGTTGTATGTGGATTTGTTCTAAGAGAGCATTTGGGGTTTTTGCTTCAAACCATAAAGTTGTTTTATAACTTCCATTTTCTCGTTCCCATTCTGGGTTGGGATTGAGAAATTCTAAATCTTTGTTTTTTTCAACTGTGATATTGAAGTCAAAGTTGGTATTTTCAGTTGTTTTTGCATTTAAAACGATGGGAAAAACCTCTCCAACAAACACTCTATTTGGGTAGTCATTAGTTTGAAGTACTAAAGAGCTTTGAGAGATAAAAGGGTCATTTATCTCGATTTCAAAATCAGTACTTTCATCGCTTGGTGCTATATTTTGAAAAATTGTTTGTTCTTCTATTCCAAATTCTTTTTGTAAAGTTTCATTTTGTCCTTCAAATACATTAATTTGAGCAAAAAGTATTGTACAAAAGAAAAAGAGAAAAAAGAGTATATTCACAAAAACCCTTCTAACATTTTTAAACCTATGTTATTGCCTAAAAGTTTATCACAAGCTCGTTCAGGATGAGGCATAAGGGCAAAAATCTTTTTGTTTGCATCGCAAATACCAGCTATATCGCAAAGTGAGCCATTTAGATTTGGCTCGTATTTTAAGAGAATAAGGTCTTTATCTTCTAATTCTTTTAAATTGTCGCTATCTGTATAGTAATTACCCTCGCCGTGAGCAATAGGCAAAGAGATAAGTTCATTTTTTTGAAATTTGCGCAAGAAGATATTGTTGTTTGAAACCACTCGTAAATTTTGATTTTTTGAGAGAAAATTGATGTTTTTATTCTGCCTCATCGCCCCTTTTAAAAGTCCGGTTTCAAGTAGAATTTGAAAACCATTGCAAATACCTAAGATATACCCGCCTTTTTTTGCGTGATTAAACACCCCTTGCATTGCAGGGGCAAATTTTGCTATAGCACCGCATCTTAAGTAATCCCCGTATGAGAAACCACCGGGTAAGACAAGTAAATCAGCTTTGAATTCTTTCTCTTTATACCAAAGTATTTGGGCTTGTATTCCGATTTTTTTGAAAGCATATTGTGTATCAAATTCACAATTTGTTCCAGGAAATCGAAGAATGACAACTTTCATTCGTTTTCTTTTATGAAAAATTCATATTCTTCAATGACTTTATTAACTAAAAGCTCTTCACACATTTTTTTTACATCTGCTTGTGCTTTTTGTTTGTCTTTTTCATCAAGTTTGAGTCGAATTTGTTTGCCCATTCTTACTTCTTTAATCCCATTAAAATTTAAAGAATATAAAGCTTTTTCTATGCTTTTACCTTGAGGATCTAAAACCCCATCCTTTAAAAATACATTTATAACAACTTTCATTCTTTGCCTTTAACCGACAATTCGTTTTAAAACTTCTTCATAAGCTATTTTGACATTCCCTAAACCTTGCCTAAAACGATCTTTATCAAGCTTTTCATTCGTATGTTTATCCCAAAATCTACAACTGTCAGGGCTTATTTCATCAGCCAAAACAAGTTCATTGTTTGTTGTGAGGCCAAATTCAATTTTAAAATCTATAAGTCTTAAATTCTTTCTTTCAAAGAATGAGAGTAATATAGTATTAATTTTTCTTGCGATGCTTTTTATTTCCTCAATTTGTTCTTTGTCTTTTACCAGATCTAAGAGCAAACAATGCTCATCATTGATAAAAGGATCACCTAGTGCATCATCTTTAAGACAAAATTCAACCAAAGCAAAAGGTAATATGGTTCCATCTTTAATCCCAAGTCTTTTGACTAAAGAACCGGTAGCTACATTACGTACTATAACTTCAATTGGAATAATTGTACATTTTTTAATCGCTTGTTCATTTTCGTTGAGCATTTTGATAAGATGGGTTTGAATCCCTTCTTTTTCTAAAAGATGAAAAAGTTCAGTGCTGATTTTGCAATTTAAAGCACCTTTACCCTTTTCATTTCCTTTTTTTTCAGCATTGAAAGCTGTAAGATCATCTTTAAACTCGCTAATAAGTATATTTTCATCTTCACTTGCATAGAGTCTTTTGCCTTTACCTTCATAAAGCAATTCTTTTTTTGTCATTTTATCGTTTCCTTAATATTAAGAATTTTTACTGTATCAATAGCTGATTTAAGTTGTATGTCCTCATTCACCTGTTGTGTTGTGATCAATTTTTTGTTATCTTTAGATTTTTGCTCTTTTTTTTCATCAAGCTTTTCAAGTTCATTTTCTAAATGCTGTTTTAAATCACTTTCTTTAATGCTAAAACTTTCTTCAGGAGAATTAACTTTTCCGGGAAATACTTCAATATCAGGTTTTACACCTACTGCTTGAATAGTTCTGCCACTTGGTAAATAGTATCTTGCTATCGTAAGTCTTAAGGCTTCGCTTTTATTAATTGGTATGATTTGTTGGACTGTTCCTTTTCCAAAAGTGTTTTCACCAAGTACTACCGCTCTTTTTAAGTCCTGCAAGGCTCCACTTACTATTTCGCTTGCACTCGCACTGCCCCCATTTACCAAGACAACTAAAGCAGCATCTGAAATTTTATTTTTTGCTTTTGCTCTGTACTCTTGATTTTCACTCTCAATGCGTCCTTTCTGCGAAACAATGATTCCATCTTTAACAAATAAATTCACAAGTCCTACCGCTTGATTTAAAAGCCCACCGGGATTGTTTCGTAAATCAAGCACTACTCCTTTGATTTTAGGATATTTTTTAAGCTCTTTTGCTGCTTGTTCTACCACATTTTTATCAAAATTAGTAACTCTTAAGTAAAGTATATTTTCATTTTCTATAATTTTTGCATAAACACTTTCTACTTTGACAATATCTCTTAGAAGTTTTATATCAAAAGGTTTTGAATCTCCTTTTCTGAAAATAGTTAAGGTGATTTGTGTTTTAGGTTTTCCTCGCATTTTATCAACCGCATCATTAAGATTCATTCCTAAAGTTACTTCATCGTTAATTTTTAAGATAATATCTCCGGGTTTTATTCCTGCTCTATCAGCTGGAGTACCTTCTATGGGAGAGATGACAGTGAGTGCTCCATCTTTCATTCCAACTGTGATTCCAAGTCCACCAAATTCACCATTAGTTTGGATTTTCATATCATTAAAATCTTTTTCATTTAGGAAAGAAGAATGTGCATCAAGATTGTTTAAAAGACCTGAAAGAGCTTTATCAATTAAGTCGCTAGCATTTTGATCTTCAATATAATACTGTTCAACTATCGTTAGTGTTTTGGTAAGCTTATCCAGAGCTTGTAATCTTTGTTCTAGTTTATTTGTTTTGCCATCTGTTTTAGCTTCTAAAGTGCTGCTTAAAATAAAACATAATATTAAACAACTTAAAAAGCCGGTGAAAGTAGCTAAAAATCGTTTTGTTTTCATTTTTAATTGTGACTCCGTGAGATTGAAAATTATCAGAGTTAAATTCTAATACAAATTACTTAAAAAATTGTAAATTAAAACAAATTCTCTTTAGGTTGTTTTTTGTTATAATGCTCAAAAAATATGGTACAAAATTTATGAAAAAACATATCCATTCTCAAAAACATACAAAAGCAATTTCGAATCGTTTGAGTCGTATTAGCGGTCATTTAAATGCAATTAAAAGAATGGTGGAAAGAGATGAGGATTGTAGTGAAATTCTCGTTCAACTTTCTGCTGTAAAAGCTGCTGTTAATAATACAGCCAAAGCTATTCTTAAAGAACATTTAGCCCACTGTATTATTCACGCTGCAAAAGATGATGACCTTGAAAGTTTGATTGCTTTAAATAAAGCAATTGATATGTTTATGAAGTGATACAATGGAGAGTTCATAGATCAATGTCTTTCATCTTGCTTTGAGTGTTGTGTAAGGTTTTTTATCTTCATTGAAAAAAGTGCAAAGTCTTTACAAAGTGGTTGGATCTTATTTGTTAGTCTTTATACAATTTATAATGCATTTGATTGTAATTTTTGTGTTTTGTTTTTTTTTGAAACAAATACTAAAGTATTTTGAGTTGATTCAGATTGTTAGCATAAGAATGCTATAGTTATGTTTAGTATTATTTAAAGAAGAAGGATTTATATGCCAAATATTCAAGATTACTTAACAGATTCTATGTTTTCAAGTGTTGAAAATGCTTTATCTTTGGCTATACATTCTAAAAACAGCGAAGTACTTCCTTTACACCTCCTTTGGGCTTTGAGTGTTGATAGTGGAAGTCTTTTAAATCAAGTCTGCAATAAATCCAATATTTCAAAAGAAGCTTTAGAACTTGAAATTAAAAGTGCAATTTCAAATTTGCCTACGAGTTCAAATGTCAATCGTGAAAATATAAGATTTTCAAATGAGTTTATCAATTCTTTAGAAAACGCTAAAGGTTTGATGAATGCTAATGGGGATTCGTATTTAAGCATTGATACTTGGCTTATAAGTGAAAGTGAACGAAGTCCTATAAAAGATATTCTTTCAAAGTTTATTGATGTATTAGAATTGAAAAAAGAGCTTTACAATATACGATCGGGTCGCAAAATAGAAAACAAAAGTGGTGATGAAACTTTAGACAGTTTGCAAAAATTCGGTATAGATCTAACTGCAAAAGCGAGTGAAGGAAAACTTGACCCGGTGATAGGTAGAGAAGAGGAAATAGGAAGAGTAATGCAAATTCTTATTCGAAAAACGAAAAATAATCCTCTTCTTTTAGGAGAACCGGGTGTCGGTAAGACAGCAATTGTAGAAGCTTTAGCTCAAAGAATTCTTAAAAAAGATGTCCCTACCTCTTTACAGAATAAAAAAGTAATAGCTCTTGATATGAGTGCTTTAATCGCCGGAGCCAAGTACAGAGGTGAATTTGAAGACAGGTTAAAAGCAGTAGTCAATGAAGTGGTAAAAAATGAAAATATCATTTTGTTTATTGATGAAATTCACACCATAGTAGGTGCTGGAGCAAGTGAGGGAAGTATGGATGCGGCAAATATTTTAAAACCAGCTCTTGCAAGAGGAGAGTTGCATACTATAGGAGCTACCACTTTCAAAGAATACCGAAAATATTTTGAAAAGGATGCTGCTTTGCAAAGAAGATTCCAGCCTGTTACTGTTCCAGAGCCAAGTATAAATGAGGCTTTGACTATGTTAAGAGGTCTTAAAGAGAAGCTTGAAATTCATCACAATGTAAGTATTAGCGATACTGCCTTAGTAGCCGCAGCCAAACTTTCAAAAAGATATATTGCAGACAGATTTTTGCCTGATAAGGCTATTGATTTGATTGACGAAGCCGCAGCTGAACTTAAAATGCAAATTGAAAGTGAGCCAAGTTCTTTACGGAAGGTACGTAAGGATATTGAAACCTTACAAGTAGAAAATGAAGCTTTAAAAATGGAGAATGATGAGAAAAATAAAAAAAGGCTTGAGGAAATTGCAAGAGAGCTTGCAAATTTGAAAGAAAAACAAAACACGCTTTATTCGCAATTTGAAAATGAAAAGTCTGTTTTTGATGCTATAAGTACCAAGAAAAAAGAAATTGATAGTTTTAAAAATGAGGCTGTTGTAGCTAAACATAAAGGTGATTTTCAAAAAGCTGCAGAGCTTGAATATGGAAAAATTCCAAGTTTAAATAAAGAAGTGCAAGAACTTGAAGAAAAATGGCAAAAGATGAGTGAAGCAGGGGTTTTGCTTAAAAATCAAGTTGATGAGGATTTAGTTGCTGGAATTTTAAGCAAATGGACAGGTATTAGTGTGCAAAAAATGCTTGCGTCTCAAAAACAGAAATTTCTTGACATTGAGAAGCATTTAAAAGAGAATGTTATTGGACAAGACGAGGCTTTAAATGCTTTAGCTAGAGCTATTAAGAGAAATAAAGCAGGGTTGGATCAAGTTAATAAACCTATAGGAAGTTTTTTGTTTTTAGGGCCAACAGGAGTTGGAAAAACACAATCTGCAAAGGCTTTAGCAAAATTTTTATTTGATGATGAGAAGGCTATGATTCGCTTTGATATGAGTGAATTTATGGAAAAATATAGTGTTTCAAGACTTTTGGGTGCGCCTCCGGGATATGTTGGGCACGAAGAAGGTGGTGAATTGACTGAAGCTGTACGTAGAAAGCCTTATAGTGTGCTTTTATTTGATGAGGTTGAAAAAGCACATAAAGATGTTTTCAATATACTTTTAGGCATACTTGATGATGGACGTGCAACTGATAGTAAAGGCATTACGGTAGATTTTAACAATACTATCATTATTTTAACTTCAAATATAGCTTCAAATGCAATTATGAATTTACAAGGCAAAGAACAAGAAGAAGCTGTTAAAAATGAATTAAGAGCTTTTTTTAAGCCTGAATTTTTAAATCGTCTTGATGATATTATCACTTTTAATCCTCTAGGGCAGAATGAAGCGTATGAGATAGTAAAACTTCTTTTTAAAGATTTGCAGGTAAATCTTGAGAATAAAGGCATTAAAGCAGAACTTACAGAAAATGGAGCTTTATTTATCGCAAGGGCTGGGTTTGATCCTGATTTTGGAGCTCGACCTTTAAGAAGAGCTATTTATGAAAAAATTGAAGATAAGCTTAGCGATATGATTCTATCAGATGAACTTAGCTTAAATGATAGTATTATAATTGATGCAGATGAAAAAGATATTTTCATCACTTTAAAGAAATAAATTTGAAATTTTTAACAAAAAATATTTTTAATGTAGAAATTGGACAAGTAGATGTACTTA
>NZ_JAPHNA010000020.1 GCF_026241315.1 Campylobacter sp. MIT 21-1684
TAGGTTTGTTACAAACATCAATCTAGCTCTACCTACCTAAGCTTTTAGTGCGATTATTAAGAAATTCCTCCTAATAATTCGTCCAAGAAAATGCGCTTTTGTTCGTATCAAGTCCACTTAGAATCTGCTTATCCTGCGCACTTAAACTAAAGTCAAACACATTCAGGTTTTCTTGCATTCTATGCTTTTTAGAAGTTTTAAGAATTACAGAAATGCCCTGCTCAATAAGGAATCGCAAAACCACTTGTGCGGGGGTTTTATTGTATTTTTGTGCAATGCTTTGAAGCGTGGGATTTTCTAAGATTGAGCCTCTAGCCACATTTTTTCCTGCGATGAAAGGACTCCAGCTTTGTAACAATGTGCCTTGAGCTTTCATAGCCTCCCTTAAAGGCTTTTGCTGCATTAACAAATGTGTCTCACACTGATTTATCGCAGGAATCACCTCGCAAGTTTGCACAAACTCGCTATACGCCTTTGTGCCAAAGTTTGAAATACCAATGCTCTTTAAAATGCCTTGCTTATAAAAGCTCTCCATTACCCTATACATAGCCTTTGAGTGTGTGTAAGGTTCGTGGATAAGCAAAGAATCTATATAGTCTAGCCCTAAGCTTTGGAGGGATTTTTCAATGGATTTTTTCGCAGAATCCTCGCTACTTGATTCTAAAAGTTTGGTTTGGATAAAAAACTTCTCACGCTTCATTCCACCTTTGATTGCATTGCTAATCGCCGCGCCAAGCTCGGCTTCGTTGTGATACATCTGCGCACTATCAAAGAGCCGATAGCCCACCTCTATGGCTTCGCTCATCGCCTTTTGCCCTGCTTTACCTGTGAGCGTATAAGTGCCAAGCCCAAGAATGGGCATTTTCAAACCATTATTAAGCGTGATAGTTTGCATTGTTGCTCCTTTTTGTGATATTTTAGGAGCTTGTTTGGAATCTTGCTTTACATTTTGTGCCAAAAGTGAGGGTGCATAAGCCCCAAGTGTAGCCACTCCTGCGATTTGTGCTGAAGTCTTTAAAAAATCTCTGCGAGAATGAGAATTTATGTTGCGCATTTTTCCTCCTTTAATTTGACAATGGCGCAATCTCATCAAGCGCACTTAAAGCATTTAAGCTTCTAGGATAGCCGATATAAGGCACAAGTGCACTTAAGCGTGCGTCAAGTTTGGCAATCTTTTCTCCGCCCACATAATCACTAAAGCTCAACTCCAAAGGCAAAAGTGCGTAAAGATTCTTTGCTGCTGCTTTATTCTCCAAGTCTAAAAGAAAGCTTTTGCCTCCAAAGTGCATTTGTATTTGCATTTGCTCCCCTGATTTTATTCTAAAATCCTTGCCTAAAGCACATTGTATCAACAATACAAACAACAAACAAAGAAAAGTATATCGCCACATATTGCTGCCTTGCATTTCTTGCTTCAAATTCTCCTTAAAAAATGTTGCGATTGTATCAAAGGGAATCTTTTGGGCATTATCATACAAATCGGTGTGATTGGCGTCTTTAATAAGTAACAATTCTTTGTTTTTGCCCTTTAGCTTTTTATAAGCGTCCTCACTGAAATATCTGCTATGTGCCGCCTCGCCGTGGATAAGCAAAACAGGGCTTTGTATCTCATTGCTGTAATTATAAAGCATGATACTTAATGTTATCAAACGGTAGAGGAGAAAATTAGGTTTATTTTAGAATGAAAAGAAATTCGATTGAGTCTTCATAAAAACCCTTGAAAGGCGACTACAAAAACTCATTAAGAAAAAGATACCCTACAAAACATACTTAAAACTTCAAAGTATTATAAAAACTCTTAAAAAGAAATTTAGTCCTTTTGGTTTATACTTTCTATTCTGAAATAAAGCAGGAAAGTGAGGATTAATGGGACGAGCATTTGAATACAGAAGAGCCTCTAAAGAAGCTAGATGGGATAAGATGAGCAAGCTTTTTCCAAAACTTGCCAAAGCCATCCAGGTAGCAGCAAAAGAAGGTGGGAGCGACCCTGATATGAATCCTAAACTCCGTTCGGCAATTGCAACAGCAAAAGCAAACAATATGCCAAAAGAGAATATAGAAGCAGCAATTAAAAGAGCAAATGGTAAAGACGGTGCTGATATTAAAAATATTCACTATGAAGGCAAAGCGGCTCACGGGGCTTTAGTGATTGTTGAATGTATGAGTGATAATCCTACTCGCACTGTGGCAAACATCAAAGCTCTTTTTAATAAAAATGGCGGAGAAATCTTGCAAAATGGTTCGTTGGATTTTATGTTTTCTAGAAAAGCTGTTTTTCATTTAGAAAAATTTGACGGTGATTTAGAGGAATTAGAGTTAGAGCTTATAGATTTTGGACTTGAGGAATTAGAACAAAATGAAAAAGAACTTCTTATTAGCGGAGCCTATACTGCCTTTGGAGAATTGAGCACAGCCATAGAATCAAAAGGTTTAATTCTTAAAAAAGCTTCACTTGAATATATCCCAAATAATGCTGTACATTTTAGTGAAGAACAGCTTGCAGATATAGAAAAACTGCTTGATAAATTAGATGATGATGATGATGTTCAAGCTGTTTATACTAACATAGAATAAAAGGAGAAAAAATGATTAAAACTTTAGACACAAGTAAAGTTAAAGAATATCGCTTTGCTAGAATACAAACAGACAAAGGTGAGATAAAACTCGAATTGTTTGGCGATGAAGCACCACAAGCTGTATGTAATTTTGCTACTTTGGCAAATGAAGGCTTTTATGATACTTTGAATTTCCATAGAGTGATTCCAAATTTTGTCGTTCAAGGAGGTTGTCCATACGGTACTGGCACAGGCGGACCCGGATATGAAATTATCTGTGAATGCGACAATCAAAACCACAAACACGAAAGAGGTTCGCTTTCTATGGCTCACGCTGGACGAGATACAGGCGGCTCACAATTTTTCATTTGTCACAGCCCACAACCACATCTTGATGGCATACACACTGTTTTTGGACAAATCAATCCAAAAGATATAAAAAGTCTGCAAGTCTTAGATTCTATCCTGCAAGGCGATACAATCACAAAAATTAGAGTTACGCAGGAATGAAACTACTATTGTAGTACCAAAGAGCTTGATTGAAATTTTAAAGAATGTAAAAAGGCTTTAATGATTAGTTTTATTTTAGAACAAAGTAGGCAAATGGGATATTTAGGCATTGTCTTGTTAATGAGTCTAGAAAGTTCTTTTATCCCTTTTCCTAGCGAAATTGTGATGATACCTGCTGGTTATCTTGCTTCTAAAGGAGAACTTAATCCTTTTCTTTGTATATTTTTTGGGGTATTAGGTTCGGTTTTAGGCGCATTAATAAATTATTTTCTTTGCTATTTTTACGGAAAAAAGATTGTTTTAAAATATGGAAAATATGTTGGAATAACTGAAGCAAAATTTCAGAAATTTGAACAATTTTTTCACAGACACGGAGAAATTTCCACTTTTAGCTGTCGTTTATTGCCCGGTATTAGACAGTATATTTCACTCCCCGCTGGAATAGCTAAAATGAAACTTTTTAATTTTATCTTTTTTACAGCACTTGGGAGTACCATTTGGGTTAGCATACTTGTAGCTTTAGGCTTTTTTATAGGTGAAAATGAAAAACTCATCGCCCAATATTTACAGCAAATTCTTATTATACTTATCGTAACTGTACTTTGTATAATCATCATCTATATACAATGTAAAAAATCTAAAACACAGTCCTAACTAAATAAACACTGCAAATTAAGAATATAAAGCATTTATATATTTCTTTTTTTATCATTCTTTGTTACAATCAAACAATTTAAAAAATAAAAAGATTACATTATGCAAAAACCAGCGATACAAAATGCAACCGATTTTTTTATAGCCTATACTACTGCTTTATTGAGTGCTGGTACTTATACAGCAAGGATTGTAAAATGTGTGCGGAGGATAGCTGAAGTGTATGGCTATGAAATACATATTAATTTTTTCTTTCACAATATTAGCGTAAATATCTTTGACAAAGACGATCATTCCATACAAAGAACTTATATTATCCCTAATAACCACGCTCACGTTAATTTCAAAATTATCCTCGATTTAAGTGCTTTGAGTTGGGCAATTTATGATTGTAGATATGAACTTGAGGAATCGCGAAAATTGTTTCAGGAAATTATACATCAAAAAAAATACTCCTATATATTCAATATCTTTTTTGTATCTTTTGCAAATGCGGCTTTTTGCAAACTTTTTGGAGGTGATTTTGCTAGTGCAATTCTAGTTTTTTTCGCCGCTCTCTTGGGTCTCATTTTGCGTTATATTCTTACAAAAGTCAAAATTGATTTACGAATCCAATACATACTCTGTTCTTTTTTGTCTTCACTCCTTGTTGCCATACAATCG
Source organism: Campylobacter sp. MIT 21-1684 (assembly GCF_026241315.1). Taxonomy (GTDB): domain Bacteria; phylum Campylobacterota; class Campylobacteria; order Campylobacterales; family Campylobacteraceae; genus Campylobacter_D. The sequence goes on from NZ_JAPHNA010000020.1 coordinate 4,383, forward strand.
AATGTAACTAGCACTGCTGATGTGGCTTTGGGTTCGAGTGTCTTATATCTTTTGCCTGGTGTGTTTTTCATCAACTCCATTATTGATATACTTAAAGATTATATACTTATGGGTTTGAGTCGTATTATTAGTGTAAGTATACTTGTTTGTTGCTTATCTTTAGGTCTTTCTATGACCTTAGCTATTTCTCATTTTGAAATTTTACAATGATTGATTATGAATTTGTTTTAGAAGATATGCTCTATGCTGCCATTGCCGGATTTGGTTTTGCTTATGCGTGCAATCCTCCTTTAAAAACCCTCATACTTTCATCTTTACTTGCTTCTGTCGCTCACGGCTTACGTTTTGTTTTGTTAGAATATTTTCATTTTCAAACTTTAGCTATTGCCACCTTTATCGCTTCTTTTAGCATAGGCTGTTTAGGAATTCTGCTTGCAAAAATTTATAAAACACCTGCTGAAATCATAGCTTTTCCCGCTCTTATTCCTATGATACCAGGAATTTATGCTTTTAAAGCAATTTTAAATCTTATTTCATTCATACAAAGTGATGATATTACTAAAAAAACCGAATTTTTGGTACAGTTCTTCGACTACTTCTTTACAACATTCTCTGTTATTTTAGCTTTAGCTATTGGAGTGAGTATTACTTTGCTTATTTTCTTTGAACAAAGTTTTATGATGACAAGAAATATACAAAAAAGAAAAAAATCGAGCTCTAAAATTGATAATTTCAGATAAAATTTACCTTATTTTTGTTTTAATTCAAAAAAAAGGAGAAAAAATGTATGATTATCTGTCTCATAAACCTTTAACAGATCATTCTCACCATTGCGGACATGGGCATTTTCACGGGAAAAATACAGACAAAAAAATTCTTACGATCTCGCTTTGTATGACTGCTTCAATGATGTTTGTACAGCTAATTTATTCACTCCTTTCGCATTCTTTAGCTCTTTTAACTGACACCTTGCATATGTTTTTAGATGTTTTTGCTTTAGCCTTAAGTCTCTTAGCCATTTTTATCGTTGAAAAATGCCAAAATATACAGAAAACTTTTGGGTATTTTCGTATTGAAGTTGTGATTGGTTTTGTCAATGCTTTACTGATTATTCTCTCTACAATTTTTATTTGCTATGAAGCTATAGAAAAACTTTTTCTTCCTGTTATGATAGATACAAAAACGATGATAATCATCGGTTTTATAGGACTTTTAGTCAATACTATCAACGCTTTTATGATGTTTAAAAAAGCCGATATAACAAATATCAACATACGATCGGCTTTTTTACATATGATGAGCGATCTTTTTGGTTCTGTTGCTGTCATTATCGGTGGTATTGTTATGTATTTTAGCGGTATTATGTATATTGATAGTATTTTGGCTTTATTTTTATCACTTTTACTTTTAAAATGGGCACTCATCTTGTTAAAACAGAGTGCCAATATCCTCCTTGAAAGCTCTCCAGTTGATATCGAAAAAGTACGTCTAAAACTGCTTAAAAATTCACAAATTGAGGAAATTATAGATCTGCACATCACTCAAATCACAAATAAAATGTTCATAGCTACTATGCACCTGCGTTTAAATTTTACAGATAAACAAAAATTTAACGCATTTGCCAAAGAAATATCATCCTGTCTTTTGAATGATTTTAATATAGGACATACGACTATACAGCCTCTTTTTAAGGAAAAAAATGAAATTTCAGATTGCCAAAGTTACTTGCCAAAATTGTGTTACTCTCATCAAGAATTCTCTTGAGAATGAATTTGGGAAGATTGAAGTTGATACAAGTACCTCGCCTAAAATTTTACATGTTGACTGTGATGAAACACGGTTAAAAGATTTTGAAAATAAATTCAATGAACTTGGTTTTGAACTTTTACAAAGAATAGAGTAATGTTAGAATTGAAAGTCAAAATAGGAAAAATGAACTGCACCAACTGTTCTAATTCTATAGAAAGAATATGTAAAAAAATAGAAGGCGTAAAAGATGTGAGTGTTTCCTATATCAATTCAAGCGGGATTTTCTTGATTGAAAATTCTCAAACAGGTAAAGAAGTACTTAAAAAAATAAAAGACTTAGGTTTTGAAGTGTTAGACGGTGAGGAAAGTCTTACCCAACATCGAAAAAAAGAGCTTATAAGCATACGTTCAAATTTATTGTTAAGTCTCATTTTAAGTGCTGTTATTATGTATTTTGAAATGTTTGATTCAAGTCTTATGAGTTTGAACATACAAGTTATCTTAAGTTTTTTCGTGCTCTTTTACTGCGGACGTTCTTTTTTTATCCATACCTTTCTTGGTATCAAATATAAAAATTTGGATATGAATACTCTTGTATCCTTAGGGTCTTTGAGTGCTTTTGTATATTCAATACTTGCCTATTTTAAAATTTTTGACTCCAACGAATACTTTTATTTTAGCAGTGGTACTATGATTATTACCTTTGTACTTTTGGGAAAATTTTTAGAAGCAAATGCAAAATTCAAAGCCGAGCAATATCAAAAAAAACTCAATAATATCGACACAAAAAAAGCAAAAATTCTCAATAACAATGGAGAAATTGAAGAAATTTCAAGTGCTTTTGTAAAAGCAGGAGATACACTTATACTTAATGAAGGTGAAAGTGTAGTAGCCGATGGAATAGTATTGCACGGAAGTGCTGATCTTGATATAAGTTTTTTAAATGGAGAATTTCTACCTCTTCGAGTAAGTAAAGGAAGTCCCATAAGTTCAGGTTCTATAGTACTTAATGGTTCTTTGCACATCAAAGCAGAGAAAAAGGCTATGGACAGTACTTTAGAACAAATTAAAGATTTAGTCTTTCAAGCAGGTTCGATAAAAACCCCTTTAACAAGCTTAGCTGACAAAATTTCAAAATATTTTGTCGGTTCTCTTTTGCTTTTTGCTCTTGCTGTTTTTCTTTTTTGGCTTTTTAAGGAAAATAGTACTGTGGCCTTTTTACATTCTTGTGCTGTACTACTCATCTCTTGCCCTTGTGCTCTAGGACTTGCTACTCCTCTTGCTTTAGTCAGTGCCACAACAACCGCAGCAAAACACTTTGTGTTGATTAAAAATCCCTCTGCTTTAGAAAATTTATCTTCCATAAAAAAAGTTCTCTTTGATAAGACAGGTACACTTACACAAAATACTCTGCAAATATTCACTCACAATTTAAACAAAGAATACTTTGAAAAACTTGCTCGCATTGAAAGTACAAGCTCACACCCTATAGCCAAAGCTATATTTAAGGCTTCAAATTTAGAAAAAAATACTGTTAGCGGAAACATAAATATCATTGCTGGAAATGGGATAGAATACAAAGAAAATGGAGATGTTTTTCTTATAGGCAATGAGGATTTCTTAAAAAATACATACAACTTCGAAAATGCAAAAGCTTTTTTAAATTCGGTCAAAGATCAGGCACCTCTTGAAGTGTATTTTGCAAAAAATGGAGTGTGTTTAGGTGCTGTAGCTTTAAGTAATACACTCAAAGAAGGAGCTAAAGAGCTTATTGATACTCTAAAAAAACAAAAAATTACAAGTATCATTGTAAGCGGAGATAATAAAAAAAGCGTAGAAAAGACAGCCTTAGAACTTGGAATTGTTGAATTTTATGGAGATTTAAAACCAGCTGACAAGCTTGACTTCATAAAAAAAATGAAAGAAAAAGTGCTCTTTGTTGGAGATGGGATTAATGACGCTGCAGCACTTGCATTAGCAAATGTAAGTATAAGTTTTGCTAAAGCAAGTGATTTAGCAAAACAAAACGGAGACTTTCTTTTAATAAAAGATACCTTAAGTACTATTTCTTGGTGCTTTAAGCTAAGTCATAAGACGCAAAGAGTGATTAAGCTAAATCTTTTTTGGGCATTTCTTTATAACAGTCTTTGCATTCCCATAGCAGCAGGTTTCATTCCTTTTATAACTCTTAGTCCTCACATTGCGGCTTTAGCTATGTGTTTGAGTTCTGTAACCGTTGTGTTAAATTCTTTAAGACTTAAAAGAATTTAAAGCTCATCAACTGCACGAAATGCTTGTTCTATAGCAGAATGCATATAAGCAGACCAATCAGAATCTGAATTTGCTATGACAATATTTTTAAAAGGTTTTCTCGCAGTACGAATAGTCTTTTGTGCTTCTTCACTCTCATCATAGAGACTATTTTCAGTATATGAATAACAGTGCCCCCAACGATTCACTACTATGGCTTTAATGTCTCTCTCATTATCAAACCCTACTGAACCCAATATACCTTGCAGTTGACTGCGTATAATTTTCTCATGCTCTTCAAAGCTTATGCTAAAAAGGAGATTCCTCCCAACTCTTGCTCTGTCTCTTGCATCTAATCCTTCAAGTTCAATTCCTTGCGAAGCAGCAAATGCCAAAGGAGAACAAACCATATGCAAACATATAGGATTCTTAGGATTTTTAGGATGCTCATATCCTCCCATACTAACAGGATAGTCTAATTTAGTCCTTGAATAAGGCATTCTTGGGGAATAAATTTCGTGAACTCCAAGCTTTATAAAACTCTCCCAATTGCTGATAACAACTTTAGTGTGAATTAATGAAGTTTTAACATTTTTACTTAAAGCTTCTTTTTGCTCTTGTGGTAGGCTAGGTATGATATAAGGAATTGCACTATTGTAATTTGCCATTACAACTTTTTTTGCCTTTACTCTCATTTTTTTGCCTTGCATAACATAGCTAACTAATGCACCTTGTTTTGTATTTTCAACATTTATGACAGTACTATTGAGACGTAAACGGACTGTATTTTTAGGAGTGTCGAGCTTAGAATAATCAAAATGTGCCAAAGTAACATCATTCATATTTATACCTTGTTTCGAAACTTCAGGAATCAGTTTTTTCACAAGCAATCTTGCAACAGTAGCATTTCTATCTGCACAATGGTAAATATATGGTTCTTCCATTTCAGCTAAAGCGTCGCCCTCTATTGCATCTAAACCTAAATTATCAAAACCCGGTAAAAATGAAATTCTAGCATCCTCACAAGAAACAGCATCAATCCCAAGTGCTAAAAAATCATCTGTAATACCTTCAAAAAATTTTATAGCTTCAGTAGAAAGTTTAACTTTATCCTTTAAGAACTGTTTATAACTTGTTTTTGCTATATACTCTTCTCTTTCTTCTTTATTCATTCCTTTTAAATAATCTTTTTCACTTTTAAAAAGAGAAATTAAATCTTTTTTATACCTTTGTTTAAAAGGAAATTCATTGATAAATTCTTCTATACTCTTGCCATTAAGCTTATCATATGGAATATCATCGCAGATTACTTTTCTAGGATTTCCATTAACAACCTTATCTACTCCAAATTCACTTTTTGAAAAATAAACACCTCTACTCAATTTTAAATCTGGGTAAAAATTAACATCAAAACACTTTGCCAACTCATCAATATCTATCCCTAAAGATTTAAGCAAATCAATTACTTGTTTAGTAAATAACGCTTTAGGTGATTGAAAACTTTCACTTCCTCCATAGCTTAAAATTGTACCATCTTGAAGTTCTATTTCATTTCTGCGGGCGTGTCCTCCAAAATCATCGTGATTGTCAAGAATTAAGATTTTTTTCTCTTTACCAAATTTGTTTTGATACAACAATGCTGCTGTCAAACCGCTAATACCCGCTCCAACTACAACTAAATCATATTCCTGTTTTGGTTTTAAGGTACTAAAATCAAAATTTTCTCCATCTCGTAACATATGTGCAAACTGATAACTTGCATCATTACTCCCTCGAAGACCTAATAATTTTGGTGGATAATATTCTTTAGTAAAATCTTCTATCTTGGCTTCTTTTCCATAAAGAATTTGCAATGGGGTCATACCAGAAAACAAGGCAAGAGCCATTCCATTTAAAAAATCTCTTCTTTGCATTATATTCCTTTGATAATAAAAGATTTCAATTTATATTGCAATCTTTTTAATATTTTTTAAATGAATAACGCAGATAGAGTTTTTTAGTTTTCTATTACAGGTTCGCCAAAACAATCCTTCAAAGCCTGTTTGGCTTCATCTTCTGGATTAAATTTTTTTGCATCTTTTTTTAATTCATTAATTTGAGAATTAATACTGATTTTGCTTTCCTGTTTTACAGACATCAATTTTGTCTCATCGATATGGAACTCCTTTTTTACTTCTATTTTTACTCCTTGTCCAAGAGTACTAGAAGTAAGCTCTTGTATCAATTTAAAACCTTTATTTAAAAGATTTCTGTCCTCTCCTTGTGCATTAGAGCTTATGCTTAAAATCTTGTTTTCAAAACTTTGAAATTGTGTATTTTTTTTAAAACACTCACCTAAGATATAATCCCTATTATAAATAGCTTCGAGCAAAAGTTCATAAGGATTCTTAGTTGAAACATCTTGAAAAATTTGTGCAAAACCTTTAGGCACTTCGTGAGTATGTCCTACTTGAGTTTCAAATTTTTGAAGTTGCGTAATTTGAGAATCAATTTCCTTAAGATGACTCGCTTCCATCATCATAAAAGCCATCACACAAAGTATAAAACCATCATCATCGCAAACCGTGTTTTTTGCTCGTGAAAGTATTCGAAAGAAACGTTCATAGATTAATGTCGAAAATTCAGTATTTTTAGCAAAAAAATTTTCTTTTAAATAAAAAAGCATCTCATCAATAACACTACTTGCTTCATAATCCTGCAAATCTTTTAAAAATTCAAAAACTCTTTCTTTGTCTTTATGTAAAATAGCTCTATAAAACTCCCTAATCTTTTCAGGATCTAAAAAGCCAAGCATATCTGTAATTTTCGTTGTAGTAATTGCACTTTCACAAAAGATAATAGCCTGATCAAGTAAAGTCAAAGTATCACGCAAAGAGCCGCCGCCACTTCGTGCAAGGAATTTCAAAGCTTCATCCTCAAAACTTACATTTTCTTTTATGAGTATCTCTTGGAGATGAGTAAGAATTTCGCTTTGTGAGATTTGTTTGAAACGAAAATGCTGCGTACGTGAAAGCACTGTGGCTGGAAGTTTTAAAGGATCTGTTGTCGCAAGGATAAATTTAACATAGTTTGGAGGCTCTTCTAAGGTTTTAAGTAGGGCGTTAGCTGCTTGAGAAGTAAGCATATGCACCTCATCTATAATAAAAATTTTATATCTTGCCATAGAAGGAGAATATTTTGTTTGTTCAATTAAAGCCTGTATATCATCAAGCCCTCTATTACTAGCTGCGTCTATTTCTATTATATCCATATGTTTGCCATCAAGAGCTGCGAGACATTGTTTGCAAAGACTGCAGGGATTTGCATTTGGACCCTCATCACACACTAAAGCACGGGAGAAAATCCTTGCACTTGAAGTTTTACCGCTACCTCTAAGTCCTGAAAAAAGGTAAGCGTGAGCGATTCTACCTGAGTTTAAAGCATATTTTAAACTCACACTTACTGTTTTTTGTCCTACAAGCTCATCAAAACTTTTAGGTCTGTATTTGATAGCTAAAGCCTGGAGCATTTTTACTCATTCATAATAGAAAGAAGTTCGATATTATCTTTTGTTTTTAACATTTTAGAATATAAAAATTTTAAAGCTTCAATATCATCCATCTGTGAAATAGCAGAACGAATAGCCCAAATTTTTTGTAAATTAGCTATTTCTTGCAACAATTCCTCTTTCCTTGTGCCTGATTTTATAATATTAACAGCAGGATAAATTCTCCTATCTGAAATGCTCCTATCAAGCACTATTTCGCTATTACCTGTACCCTTAAACTCCTCAAAAATGACATCATCCATTCTTGAACCTGTATCAATCAAAGCAGTAGCAACTATGGTCAGCGAACCTCCATTTTCTATATTTCTTGCTGCACCAAAAAAACGTTTTGGTTTATGGAGTGCATTTGCATCTACCCCACCACTTAAAACTTTTCCGGAACTTGGTGTTGCTGTATTGTATGCTCTTGCAAGCCTTGTGATACTATCAAGCAAAATAATAACATCTTTACCTGTTTCAACCATTCTTTTAGCTTTTTCTATCACAAGTTCGGCTACACGCACATGATTATAAGCGGGCAAATCAAAGGTTGAGCTAAATACCTCTCCTTTCACACAACGTTGCATATCAGTAACTTCCTCAGGTCTCTCATCAACCAAAAGTACAATTAAATGCATATCTGGGTGATTCCTAGCAATAGCCGTTGCAAGCTCTTTCATCAATTCAGTTTTTCCTGTACGTGGCGGGGCAACTATTAAACCTCTTTGACCCTTACCTATAGGAGTAAAAAGATCAAGAACTCTACCTGTAAGCTTCATAGCATCGTACTCAAGTTTAATTTTTTCAGTAGGAAAAATAGGAGTAAGATTATCAAATAAAGGTCTTTGTTTTGCCTCTTGTAAAGGCAAATAATTAATAGCCTCGATCTTCAACAAAGCATAGTACTTCTCTTGATCCTTTGGCTCTCTTACTTGTCCCGTAACTATATCGCCAACTCTTAAAGCGAATTTGCGAATTTGTGAGTTAGAAACATAAGCATCATTAACGCTATCACTAAGATTTGAATCCATTCCTCGTAAAAATCCATATCCTTCACTTGAAATTTCTAAAATCCCGGTGAAAAGAATGAAACCACCTTTTTTAGTTTGAGCTTTTAAGATTTCGAAAATTAATTCCTGACGACGAAATTCTCGAGGGTTTTCTATCTCACATTCATTGGCAATTTCTACTAAATTTTCCAAATCAAGCAATTTTAAATTCTCTATTTTATACCCTTCAACAGGAATATGTGTTCTTTGATGTTGTTTTTTTTCCATAAGTCCTCGTAGATGTTTTAGCAGTTCTAAATAAAATATCATTGTAATAAAAAAAAGATATTTTTGTCAAATTTGCTTATAATACAAAAAATATTTTACAAAGAAATAAAAATGAAATGTATGCATTGTAGATTAGATTTTGCAAAAGAAAATATGAGGGAATTCAAAGGCAATTTTTTTTGCTGTTTAGGTTGCCAAAATGTGTATGAAATTATAAATGAATATGGTCTGCAAGAATTTTATCAAAAACTAAGCATTCATACTTTAAATCCGGTAAATACAAATAAAGTGCAAAAAAATTATGACAGCTTTATAAGACAAACTCAAGAAGGTTTTAGTGAAATTTATCTTGTGATTCACGGCATTGAATGTTCTGCTTGCGTTTGGTTAAATGAAAAAATTCTCATCAAACAAGAAGGTATTTTAGAACTTGACATTAACACATTAACACATAAAGCAAGAATAGTTTTTGATGGACACTGCATTACTTTGGATCAAATCTTAAATCTTATTGAAAGCATAGGCTACAAGGCAAGTGCTTACAATCCTCTTAAAGAAGAAGAAAAAACTCTTGTGTTTAAACGACAACTCTATTCTAAACTCATCGTTGCTCTTGCGTGTGTAATGAATATTATGTGGATAGCCGTAGCAAAATACGCAGGATTCTTTAGCGGAATGCAACAAGATATTAAAGACATTTTAAATTTTGCAGAATTTATCCTATGTGCTCCTGTACTTTTTTATACTGGTTCAAGTTTTTACAAGAGTGCTTTTGTAGCTATAAAAAATAGAAGTCTTAATATGGACACTCTAGTCATTAGCGGGACAAGTTTAACATTTATCTATTCATTATGGGCTATGTTTTTTCGTGTTGGTGAAGTGTATTTTGATTCAGTAGCTATGATTATTTGTTTTGTTTTTATCGGCAAATATCTTGAACTTTTGAGTAAAAAACACGCCCTAGATACTGTTGATGGTCTCAATGATTTTCTACAAAATGAAGTTTTAGTTTTCAATGGTAAAGAATTTGTCCCAAAAGAAGTACAAAAAATAGAATCAGGAGAGCTAATCTTACTTAGAAGTGGAGATAAAATTGTGATTGATGGTATTTGTGAAAGAGGACAAGCAAGCATAGACACTTCATCTTTAAACGGGGAAAGTCAGCCACTTTTAGCACAAAAGGACACACTTATATATTCAGCCTGTATAGTGCTTGATGGGACAATTGAATACAGAACATTAAAAAATTATGAAGATTCAACACTGAGTCAAATTATTAAACTCTTAGAATTTGCCGGACTTAAAAAAACTCGTTTGCAAAGCTTAGTTTCAAAACTTGCAAGTTCTTTTTCACGCACTATCTTAAGCCTTAGTTTCCTCTGCTTTTGCTTGTGGTATTTTTACTTCAAAGTTGGTTTTGAAAGTTCTCTTATCAATGCTCTTTCTGTACTTATTATCGCTTGCCCTTGCGCCTTAGCTCTCGCAACTCCTGTAAGCACTCTTATAGCACTTAGCAAAGCTTTAAAAAAACAAATACTTTTTAAACATTCAGATTTTATTGAAGATTTAAGCAAATGCGATATGGCTGTCTTTGATAAAACGGGAGTGCTTACACAAATGAAACTCCAACCAACTCAAATCTATACAAGTCAAAAGTTGTCTTTTGATGAGTTGTATCATTTTACAAAACTCTCTCAGCATCCAATAGCTCAAAATGTATCCGCTTATGCAAAGCAAAAAGTAAAGCAAAATGTACAATTTGATTTTGATGAATTTCATACTCTTGCAGCCAAAGGGATAAAAGCTAAATACAGAGGGATTCAATTTCTAGGTGGAAACATACAATTTTTAAGAGAAAATGGAATTGTTTTCAGCAAAGAATTTGAAAATTCTCATTTTCTTTTTGCCAAAGGAGGGGAAATTCTTGCTTTTTTTGAATTTGAAAATATTTTACGAAAAGGGGCAAAAGAACTTATAGAATATTTAAAAACACAAAAAATAGTCCCTATGATAGCAAGCGGTGATAATGAAAAAGCGGTGCAAAAAATAGCAAAAGAACTTGAGATTACAGCCTTTGAGTCTTCTTGTTTGCCACAAAGAAAGATGGAACTTATAGAAGAGCTGAGTGGCAAACACAAGCTTTTATTTGTTGGTGATGGAGTAAATGATTCTCTAGCACTTAAATATGCTGCTGTCTCTGTGAGTTTAAAAGAAGGAAGTGATTTGGCTATCGAAAATAGCGATATTATCTTGCTTAAAAATGATCTTGCCTCATTACAATATGCCATCATTCTTGCTAAAAAAACCTATAAAATCATTCAACAAAATCTCGCTTTCTCTCTCTTGTATAATGTCTGCACCCTCCCTCTGTCCTTTTTAGGACTTATCAATCCTCTTATCGCTGCTCTTTCTATGTCTTTTAGCAGTATCATAGTACTTTTAAATGCCTTAAGGATAAAAAATGACTAACATTCTTATGATGATGATATTTGTTTCAATCCTTGCTTTTTTTCTTATCTTAGCAGCTCTGCTTTGGGGGATTAAAACAAAACAATTTGATGATGATTATAAATTTATTATCTTAAATGATGGCGAAGATGCCCTCAATGATGCCATCAAACTAGAAAAACGTAAAAAAGAAGCTTTAGCAAAAAAGAAAGAATTTAAAAATTCCGAAGAAAAATAAATTGAAAGTAAGATAAAAATTTTTTTAGGACTTTTACAGTCCTAAAAAATTACAATGATTCAATATGTGCTTCAATAGCTTTGAAATCTTCTTCAGTCAAACCTTTAAGGTTGATTTTCATAATCGCACCTTGACCATAAGCATTTCTTTTGCCCTCTGCATACTCTTTCATATACTGAAGTCTTTCAGCACTAGAAATAGATTTTAAAGCTGGAACCTTGTTAAGATATACTTTATCAGCTTTTTCCCCGTGACACACTGCACACTTTTTAAATAGAGTAGCACCATCAGCTGCATATGCCGAAACAGCAAGACAAGCTATCATACAGGTTATAAATATTTTTTTCATTATTTCTCCTTATAATAAAAACTACACAATTATATAGCTTAAATCTTATATTTTTTTTAAGTATAAGTAGAATAAAAAGATTGTTTGTTTTCTGTAATTAGACTATAATAGAACAATGAAAAACAAAGCAGTATTTTTAGACCGAGATGGCGTGATTAACATCGATAAACATTATGTTTATAAAATACAAGATTTTGAATTTTGTGAAGGCATTTTCGAACTTTGCAGATTCTTTCAAGAAAAAGCATATTTACTTTTTGTCATCACTAATCAATCAGGTATTGAAAGAGGATATTACACTGAAGAAGATTTCAAAAAACTCAGTACTTTTATGTTGAAAGAATTTGAAAAACAAGGTGTAAAAATTACAAAAATTTATCACTGTCCGCATCTGCATAATTGCGAATGCCGAAAACCAAAACCAGCAATGCTACTGAAAGCAAATAAAGAATTTAACTTGGACTTAAGTACATCAATTTTTATCGGCGATTCTCTCACAGATATGCAAGCTGGAGTGAATGCTGGAGTTGGAAATTTAGTCCTTATAAAGCAGGACGGAATGGAAAAAGAAAACAGCTTTCAATGTTTTTCTACTTTAACGGAAATTCTCAACTTTTACACTAAAAATTGAAGGAGTATTATGCGTATAGTTATTACAGGGGGAGCCGGATTTATAGGTTCTGCTTTAGCTTTAGCTTTACAAGAAAAACACGAAATTTTACTTATTGACACAATGCAAAGCTCCACCCTTTTAGATAATGGAAATTTAAAATACCTTGGACATTTTAAAAATTTACTTAATTTTCAAGGAGAGCTTTTTGTAGGAAATATCAACAAGACACAAACACTCAAACAAATCAAAGCTTTTAAACCAGATATTATTTTTCATAAAGCCGCTATTTCAGATACCACTTTCTATAATCAAAATGCGATTCTTCGTACAAATCTGAATTCTTTTAAAAATATAATACAGCTGTGCCAAAAACTCAAAGCAAAACTCATTTATGCAAGTTCGGCATCTGTTTATGGAGATGCACCAAGCCCACAACAAGTAGGAAAAGATGAAAATCCTAAAAATCCTTATGCTTTTTCAAAACTAATGATGGACAAACTTGCCCAAAAATATGCTAGCGAACTTCATATTGTAGGGCTAAGATATTTTAATGTTTATGGAAAAGGTGAATTTTTTAAAGGAAAAACTTCTTCTATGATTTTGCAACTTGCCCATCAAATTTTAGCAGGAAAAAATCCGATTTTATTTGAAGGAAGCGACACAATTTATAGAGATTTTGTTTATATTAAAGATGTAGTAAGTGCAAATATAGCAGCCCTTACTGCAAAAAGCGGTATATACAATGTCGGTAGCTTTCAAGCTCGAAGTTTTCAAGATATTGTTGATATTCTGCAAGCAAAACTAAAGACAAATTTGACTTGCAAATACATTCCAAATCCTTTTGCTAAAGCGTACCAATTTCACACTCAGGCTTTCTGTGATGAAAATTTTGCTTATAGAAGTCAATTTGGACTTGAAGAAGGGATTGATGATTATTTGCCCGAAATACAGAGACTTTTTGCAAAGGAAGTTAATGCTTGAAATTTTAAGCCAGAAAAAACCAAAAATTCTTGTTATCGGAGATGTTATAGTTGATTCATATCTTTGGTGTGAATGCTCACGCGTAAGTCCTGAAGCTCCTGTTTTAATTGCCAAAAATATTAAACAAGATAAAAGACTTGGAGGGGGGGCGAATGTGTATGCAAATTTAGAAGCTTTGGGTGCTGATGTATTTATTTTAAGTGTTATTGGAGATGATGAAAACGGAATTTTTTTACAAAAAAAGGTACAAGGAAAACTTCTTATTCAAAAAGGACGCAAAACTTCTTTGAAACAACGTATTATTTCGCACAACCAACAAGTTTTAAGACTTGATGAAGAAGACACTGAAGATATTTGCTTACAAGATGAACTTCTTAGCGAATTTGAAACCATAGTTGCAGACTATAAAGCCATAGTATTAAGCGATTATGGTAAAGGGCTTTTAACGGCAAAAATTTGTCAGCATATCATACAAAAAGCACGAAAACTTCATATACCTGTTTTAATCGACCCAAAGGGTAGTGATTATACTAAATACAAAGGCGCTACACTACTCACACCAAACAAAAAAGAAGCATTGGAAGTCTTAAGATTTCAACATTTAGAAGCTGGAAATTTAGAACTTGGTATTAAAAAACTCAAACACGATTACGAACTTGAATATTCTCTTATCACACTTTCAGAATTAGGCATTGCTTTCTTTGATGATTCTTTGCACCTTATCCCTGCACAAGCCTTAGAAGTTTTTGATGTAACAGGAGCTGGAGATAGTGTTATTGCTGTTTTGGCATTTTGTCTTGCTGAAAATGTACCCCTTTTTAAAGCTTGCGAATTAGCAAATAAAATTGCAGGTATTGCTGTAAGCAAATTGGGCAATAGTGTTGTAAGTTTTGAAGAATTAAAAAATACACAAAAAGCAGATTTTGAAACAAAAATATTCGATAAAGACACACTTTGTGCTCTTATAAAAAAGCAACAAGAAAAAACAATTGTTTTTACAAATGGCTGCTTTGATCTTTTGCATTTTGGACACATCAAATACCTAGAAAAAGCAAAAAAACTTGGAGATTTGCTTATAGTTGGTTTAAATTCAGACAGAAGCGTGAAAGAACTTAAAGGACAAAGTCGCCCTATTCATTCACAGCATCAAAGAGCTTGTATGCTAGCGGCTTTGTATTTTGTGGATTATGTTGTAATCTTTGATGAAAATACTCCTTATGAGCTTATCAAAGCTTTAAAACCTAATATTTTAGTCAAAGGAGCAGACTACAAAAATAAAAAACTTATAGGGGCTGATTTAGTAGAAAAAGTCCGACTCATTGATTTTGAACAAGACTTTAGTACTACAAAGATTATTGCAAAAATAAAGGACATCAAATGATAACAAAGATTGAAAGAGAATGGGACGAACACAAAAAAACACTCAAAGAAAGTCTCATCTTAAAAGGACAAATAGCAGAAATAGCCAAACTTTTATTACAAATGCTTAAACAGGGAGGAAAAATTTTTATCTGTGGTAATGGTGGAAGTGCGGCTGATGCACAGCATTTTGCAACTGAATTAACCGGTCGCTATAAAAAAGAGAGAAAAGCTTTGCCAGCTATTGCTCTCACAACAGACAGCTCAGCTCTCACTGCCATAGGCAATGATTATGGTTTTGAATGTATTTTTTCAAGACAGCTTCAAGCCTTAGCTTGTCCTAATAAAGATGTTTTCATAGGCATTTCCACAAGTGGCAAAAGTCCTAATATCTTAGAAGCCTTCAAAGAAGCAAAATCCTTAAATTTACTTTGCGTAGGATTAAGCGGAAAAGGAGGGGGGATGATGAACAAACTTTGCGACTTTAACCTTATCGTACCAAGCAATGATACGGCACGAATTCAAGAAATCCATATTTTAATACTCCACACTCTCTGTGAGCTTATCGATGAAACTCATTAAAAATATTTACTACAATTTTTTAAACCAACAATAGGATTAATTTTTTTCAAACAATATAACAAATGAGTGCAGTATGATTGTAAATTATGGAATTTAAAAAAGAATTGTTACAGCACAAAAAGCTTGTAATTGTCCAAAAGAGTTTTTTAAACTCATAAAAAAGTTTTGAATACTCAAAAAAATTCATCGTATTTTTTTAAATTATAAAAATTTTTTATAATTTTTATAATTGCAAACCGCACTCTTATACAAATACGAGATATTTTTGTACTTTTCTTAAAAGTTTGAAGTATTTTTTTACATTCAAGCGGATCGTTTGTAAAATTGTAACTTAAACAATAATCCGCATACGATTGAAAGGCTCTATATGTAAAATATTCATACCCCCCCCCCACTTCCTCCCCATAGAGTCTAAGATGATAGGCTGTTAGCGAAAAAGCATACACTGTAACATAATTTCTTAATTGACTATAATCATCAAAATAAGGACTCAAAGAAGCTAAACTCTGGTTAAGAGATCGTGGTTTTTTTAAAAGAGAATTCATAATACTCTCTTGCCTAATGCGATAAAACAATAATGCTTTGTCAATAATAAAAATATTGTAGGCTAAAAAAAAGAGCATTGTCCCAAAAAAATGGTCTTCGTGATAGATCTTATAAAGAAAACGAAGCCTATATCGATTCAAGATTGCACTATGAAACAAACCTTGCCAAGCAAAATAAAATTGATACCATTGATTTTCCTTTAAACACTCAATGCCTTTTTTGTAAAATCTCCTTTTGCTTTTCAAAAACAAATCAGAATTTGATTTCTCTTTAATACTATGTTTATCCTGTAAATATTCTTTAAAATGGTGAGCACAAAGCTCCAAATTTTGTTTTTTACACTCTTTCATACAAAGCTCTATACAACTCTCTTCAAGATAATCATCGCTGTCTAAAAAATGTATAAACCTTGCGGGTAATTCTTGCACTATAAAATCATTAACATTTTCTAAAGAAGTGCAAATATGATTATGCGATACTTGAGTAAAGAATGTATCAAGCTCACTTTGCTCAATCATTTTTGTCTCTTCACAAAAGGAGTTACTTTGAGAAAAACTCACTATACCTTTTAAGCTTTTGTTGCCGTAGTATTCCCTTAAAGGACTTCCTTTGATAAATTCAAGTCCGATATTTCTTGCAGAACTCAATCCCCCATTAGGTTTTTGGATAATAAAAATTCTTTCATCATTTTGAGCATACTGTTTTGCTATATCCAAGCTTTTATCATTACTCCCATCATCAACAAGAATAATATCTAAAGTAGTATAAGTTTGCATACATACACTTTGCAAGCACTGCTCTAGGTACTCTTCCACATTGTAAATTGGTATAATGACACTAACTAATTCTTGCTCCATTTGTTTCCTTATTTTTTAATATTTCTTTGCTAAAGAAAAACCCACTGCTTTTAAAAGAATTCTATCATTTTTTTTCTCACAGACTTTTATAACAAATTCTCAAATCTTTTATGATACAATCAAAACAATGAAAATTTTTATCAATCTTCCCACTTGGTTGGGCGATGCTGTGATGGCAAGTACAGCACTTTATGCACTCAAAGATTTTTTCAAAAAACAAGAAGTAGAATGGATTTTTTATGGCTCTTTTGTCTCTTGTGAACTTTTTAGAGAATTTCCAAATACCTTGACTATTGTAGCTAAAAAAAACCGATATTTCCACGCTTTAAAGCTGCGTAAAGAACTCGGTGATTTGGATTTAGCTCTTAGTTTTCGCTCTGCTTTTTCTAGTAAGATCATTTTAAATATACTCAAAGCGAAGAAAAAATTTTTCTTTAATAAGAAACATTTTGAAAAAGAACATCAAGTGTTACAATACTTGTATTTTGTACAAAATTCCTTGCATTTTAAAACACATTCTCAAAACCTTGCCCTACCTTTTCATTTTACCCGCCAAAAAAAAACAAAACTGCTAGGTATCAACGCAGGTGCGGCTTTTGGAAGTGCAAAGCGGTGGAGGGGTGAATATTTTGCAGAAGTTGCACAGGCTTTTAAAGATGAGTATATAGTCCTTCTTTTTGGGGTACAAAATGAGAGTGAGCTTTGCAAACAAATTGAAAATCTGCTTACAAAGCAAAATGTAAAAGTCCAAAATCTCTGTGGCAAAACAAGCATTAAAGAGTTATGTCAACACATCTTCGAGCTTGACCTTCTTCTTACCAATGACAGCGGTAGTATGCACATAGCAGCTGTTTATAAGATAAACACTATAGCCATTTTCGGACCAACTGCATTTGAAAAAAGCTCACCTTGGCAAAACAAAAATGCTAGGATTATACATTTAAATTTATCTTGTATGCCTTGTATGAAAAGAGTTTGTCCTTTGGGACATCATCAGTGTATGCAAGATTTAAAACCACACATTGTTATAAAAGAAGCAAAAAAGTTACTTCAGCAAAAAAACTCAATTCAATAGAAAAATAAACAAACTAAATATTATAATAACATTTGCACAATACGGAGGTTAGAAATGCGCAAAGAGACTATTTCAAGCTTTTGGCATTCCAAAAACAAAAAAAACACCATAAGTTCTTTGGAACTTCTTAGTATAAAATCTTGGCTTGATAATGGCTATAAATTTAGGCTTTATACCTATGATCTTGAAAATCACTTTTTTTTAAATATTAAAAAAATCTATCAAGATGATTTTGAACTCAAAGATGCAAATGAGATTATACCTTCAAGCGAACTTTTCTATGACGATCGCTCAAGCGGAATGGCGAGTTTTGCTGATTTATTTCGCTATAAAATGCTCAATGAGGGGGGGGGATATGGGCAGATACAGATATAATCTGTCTTAAAAATCTTGATTTAAGCGCTGAATACATCTTTGCCCACGAACCAAGAGATGAGAAAGACTCTTTGCAGAAAGAAAAAAGAATTTGCAATAATGCTTTTCTTAAAGTACCAAAAGAAAGTGTTTTTGCTAAAGAATGCTTTAAAAGGGCTTTGATGATAATCAAAAAAGAAAGAGAGATGAAGGAAAAAGTGCAATTTGGTTGCATAGGACCTTATTTTTTAGATACCTTAATAAAAGAATTTTCCCTATCGCAATTTGTGATATGCGTAAGGCAAAATCCAACCCGTTCTCTATGTGATAAAAACTATGTTAATGTATATCAAGACGAATTTTACATACATCTTGGTACAGAGGATTGGAAAGGCAATCATTTAGAAAAAGATGGGATATATAATAAAAATTGTATTTATGAACAGCTAAGACAAAAGTACAGACTGAATGAATTCCTCCAAAACATTGGATATAAAAGAAATTTTTTATATCTATGGAAGTCTATGATTGTGCATTGGATATATTATAATACGCTAAGAGTATGGTTTAGAAATGTAAAAAAACGAAGAAAGAAAAAATTGTAAAATGTTTAAAAAACTTCAAAAAGAAATCCTTAGAATCAAAGAAAGAACAAAGCCAATTTCCAACCGAAAACTTCAAAGAAAACTCACACAAATAGAAAATATACTCACTTCTTTAAAGGCTGATGAAATCAGAAAAAATGAGAGTAAAATTTTTTATTTTAACAATCATTTCGACAGATTCGATGGTTTTTGCTCCTATCCTAATGCACCAGAAATTATAATGTATCTGCCTAATGCTCTGAATGATTTTATACAATCAGAAATTATCAAAAGAAATGATTTTTTCAGTGCGAATGTAATTAAAAAAGCTGATTTATATTTAAAAGATGGGGCGAACATTTTAGATATTGGAGCAAATATAGGAAATAATTCTTTATATTGGGCACTTGTAAGAAAAGCAAAGAAAATTTACTCCTTTGAACCCATCCTTTCAAGCTATGAAATTTTGCTCAAAAATATCCAACTCAATACACTCGATACTATTATAAAACCTTTCAATTTTGCCCTAGGTAAAAACAAAAGTAAAGCAAGTATTCATACTACTTCTTTTCACAACATAGGAGTAACCTCACTTAAGGATGATGAAAATGGGGATTTAGAAGTCCGAAGTCTTGATAATCTTCTAAGCGAAGGTTTTTTTAAAGAAAGAATAGATTTTATAAAAATTGATGTTGAGGGCTTTGAGAATAAAGTTTTGCTAGGGGGGGGGGGAATTTATGAAACAGCATAAACCTGTGGTGATGATAGAAATTTTTGAGAGAAATTACAAAGAAATAAGCACCATTTTGCATTCTTATGGATACGAAAAAACAGAACAAATTAGCGATGAGGATTATATTTTTAGGAATAAGAATTGACAAATCCTAAAATTTCAATCATTATACCTACGTACAATGCACAAGATTTCATTGCAAATGCTCTAAAAAGCTGTATAAACCAAACTTTTGAAGATATAGAAATTCTCGTTGTAAATGACTGCACTCAAGACAAAAGTATAGAAATAGCAAAGGAATTTGCAAATACAGACAAAAGAATTCGGATTATACACAACACAAGCAATCAAGGCACTTTCCTAACACGAAATAACGGTGTTTTGCAGGCACATTCAGACATTATAATGTTTTTAGACCCTGATGATACCTTGAGCGAAAAAGCCTGTGAGTTAGTTTTTAATTCTTTTTATGAAGAAAATATTGAACTTGTTTTTTTTAATTTTCTACGAAACACAAAGGAAAATTTTATCACGCGCAAAGCTCTTATGAAAAAGGAAGAATTTTATCTTTATTACTGCAAAAAAGGTGCCACAAATGCTATAAATAGCTTATGTACAAAAGCTTATAAAAGAAAAATATATCTTTTAAACTTAGAAGAAAATATACAATGTGAAAAGAAAATTTGTATGGCTGAGGATCTTTTCGTAGTAGCTTCATATTTTTCTTATATACAAAAAATTGCTCTTCTTGATGAATGCATATATATATATAACATTAATGAAAATTCTATCACAACAACAACAGACTCTAGCAAAATTGCCCAAAACATCAAAGACATATATTTCATAATGGAAAAACTTGCTCTGTTATGTTTGCAAAAAGATTCTTTGTATTCTTTGTTTGTGCAATGTTGCATTTACAACATTCATATTCACGCTATTGATTTAAAATGCAAAATTACAAACAATTTCATACAACTTCTAATGCTAAAATTTCTTAGAAAAAAAATTAAATCAAAGAAAAAAATCGCAATAAAAAAAATACTAAGGCAAAGCAATGTTCCATCTCGTTTTTAATGCAGATGAAAACTATATAAAATACTTGGCTGTTTTAATCACAAGTATCATCAAAAAAACAGATACTTCAAAGAATTTCAAAGAACTTTGTCAGCAAAAACCTTTTTCAGGAAGCGAAACTTGCAAAGCTCACTGCCATATAAATTGTGATGATTTAATCGTTGAGGGGTATTGCTTTCACATCTTAACTAATAAACTTAGTGAAAATACGAGATCAAAATTGCAAATATTACAAGACGCTTTATGCACAGCATATCCTTGCGAAATTATCATTCATACACTTGATGAAAAGATTTTTTCAGACTTTCCAAAAACAGGAGCAGCGCACAGTTCATATTTGCCTTATTTTAGGCTTAAATTAACATCTGTTTTAGATAAAGAAGTGGATAAATGCTTGTATTTAGATAGCGATATGCTTGTAAATTGTGATTTGAGAGAACTTTTTTGCATTGATTTAAAAGACTATTGTCTAGCAGCAGTCAATGATCCGGGTACAAAAAAAAGAAAGATATTGTTTCAAAAAGAAAAGAAAATACAAAGCCATTCTTTCGATACAAACTATTTTAATTCGGGATTTTTACTCATCAATCTTAAAGAATACAAAAAAGCAAAAATCGAAGAAAAATGCGCACAACTCGCAAAAAATTGTTTTTATATTACCGCAGCAGATCAAGATTTACTCAATGCTACTATTGAAAGTGAGAAAATTTTTAAACTTCCTTTTACTTATAATTTTATTGTTATTACTATGGCTTTTGCTATTACCCTTGATGAAGATAAAAACAGATTACAATACACTCGCAAAGAATTTACCAAAGCTTTTCAAAATCCAAAAATATACCATTATGGCGAAAAACCTTGGAAATATCTTCAATCTTTTACCGACTACAAAGGTTGTAACATTAATGATTTTTGGTGGGAAATGGCTGCATTGACACCTGTATTTAACGAAGAACTCTTGCAAGAAAAAAAACAAATCAAAGAATACTTGCAAATTGCTGCTTATGGCTTTGAGGCTTTGAATTTATACAGAAAATGGAATTTTTTTGGTTTTAAGAATGTAATCAAAAATGATTTAGAGGATCTCTCTCAAACAAGCAAAATAGA
>NZ_JAPHNA010000021.1 GCF_026241315.1 Campylobacter sp. MIT 21-1684
GTTAGTTAATGATTGAGAGAATTCAAGGAGGGGCGATGCAAAGGGAAATGATTTTAGAAAATAATCAAAATATAGGACTTTATAATCCCAAAAATGAACACGATTCTTGTGGTATTGCGGCTGTTGCAAATATACGCGGAATAGCCTCTTATAAAGTTATTTGCGATGCTTTAGAAATTTTAATGCAGCTTGAACATAGAGGAGGGGCTGGGGCTGAAGAGAATTCCGGCGACGGTGCAGGCATACTTATACAGCTTCCTCACGATTTTTTTAAAACTCAAGAATTAGGTTTTGATTTACCTGATAAAGGTGATTATGCTGTGGCACAGATGTTTTTATCGCCTAATGCAGAAGCTAAAGAGCAAGCTAAAGCTTTATTTTTAGAAGGTCTAAAAGAAAAGAAACTTGAATTTCTTGGTTTTAGACAAGTGCCTTTTAATCCTAGTGATATAGGAAAAAGTGCTTTAAAAGCTATGCCATATTTTTTACAAGCTTTTGTAAAGCGTCCAAATAAAATAAGCGCCGGTTTGGAGTTTGAAAGAGTGCTTTATAATTGCCGTCGTCTGATTGAAAAAAAAGCTTTATCTGTACCGAAATTTTATTTTTCAAGTTTTTCTTCACGTACAATAGTCTATAAAGGAATGCTTTTATCAACACAGTTGAGCGATTTTTATTTGGATTTTAAAGATGTTAATATGAAAAGTGCTATTGCTTTAGTACATTCACGCTTTTCTACAAATACTTTTCCAAGTTGGGAGAGAGCACATCCAAATCGTTATATGGTACATAATGGAGAGATAAACACTATACACGGGAATGTACACAGTGTGATTGCTAGAGAAGGTTTATTAAGGAGTGATTATTTTGAAAATTTAGACGAGCTTTTTCCTATTATCGCTAAACCTAGTAGTGATTCTGCAATGTTTGATAATACTTTAGAATTTTTAGCTTTAAATGGACGTAGCTTAGAAGAGGCTTTTATGATGATGGTTCCAGAGCCTTGGCATAAAAATAAAAATATGGACCCAAAAAAAAGAGCTTTTTATGAATACCATTCTACTTTGATGGAGCCTTGGGATGGTCCTGCCGCGATAGTTTTTACTGATGGGGTTATAATGGGAGCAAGTTTGGATAGAAATGGTTTTCGTCCTTCAAGATACTATTTAACAAAAGACGATTTTTTAATTCTCTCAAGTGAGACTGGAGCTTTAAAAATTGATGAAAAAAATATTAAAGCAAAGAAAAGACTAGAATCTGGAAAACTTTTGCTTGTTGATACAGCAAAAGGAAGACTTGTTTCTGATAGCGAGATTAAAGAACATTATGCTAATGCTAAGCCTTATGAAAAATGGTTAGAAAATTTAATTGAACTTGAAAAGCAAAAAAGCGGGATATATAAGCATAAATTTTTAAATGATGATGAAATTTTAACCCTTCAAAAGGCTTATGGTTGGAGTTATGATGAGCTTAAAATGAGCGTTGAAGCTATGGCAACAACGGGTAAAGAAGCTTTAGCTGCAATGGGAGTTGATACTCCTTTAGCTGTACTTTCAAAGCAATACCAACCTTTATATAATTATTTTAAACAACTTTTTGCTCAAGTTACAAATCCTCCACTTGATGCTATACGCGAGGAAATCGTTACTTCAACGCGAATTTATTTGGGACGCGAAGGAAATTTGCTTAAACCCGATGAAAATAACGCAAAGCGAGTAAAAATAAGCCTCCCTATTATTAGTAATGAAGAGCTTTTTGAAATTAAAGCTTTGAAAAAATTTCAAGTGAAAGAATTTTCCATACTGTATGATTACACAAAAAATACTTTAGAAAATGCCCTTGATGAGCTTTTTATCAAGGTTGAAATGCAGATTAAAAAAGGAGCGTCTATTGTTATTTTAAGTGATAGAGGGGTGAATGAAAAAAATGCTTATATTCCAGCTTTGCTTGCTGTTTCAGGTTTGCATAATTATCTTGTACGAAAAAATTTGCGAACTCACGCAAGTATAGTGATAGAAAGTGCTGAACCTAGAGAAATTCACCATTTTGCCTGTCTTTTGGGCTATGGTGCAACAGCGATTAATCCGTATTTAGTATATGAAAGTCTTTATAAATTAGTTAAGGATAAGATAATAAAACTTAGCTATGAGAAGGCAGTGGTTAATTTTATTAAAGCAAGTTCAAGTGGTATAGTTAAAATCGCCTCAAAAATGGGTGTCTCGACTCTACAAAGTTATACCGGTTCTGCACTTTTTGAATGTTTGGGGTTGAATTCAAAAATGGTTGAAAAATATTTCACCTCTACTGTTTCAAGAATTGAAGGTATCGGTGTAGCTGATTTTGAAAAGGAACTTATTGCTTTGCATAAAAATGCCTTTAGTTCTACCAGCAAGGCTTTAGATAGCAAAGGAATTCATAGCTTTCGTAGTGAAAAAGAGGAGCATTTAATCGATCCTTTGGTTATTTTTTATCTTCAAAATGCTTGTAGAAATAAAGATTATAAAGCTTTTAAAAAGTATTCTGCTCTTATAGATGAAAAATCTATCAACTTGCGTTCTTTGATGGACTTTGATTTTAGTGAGGCTATTAGCATAGATAAGGTAGAAAGTGTCGAAAATATAGTCAAACGTTTTAGAACAGGTGCTATGAGTTATGGTTCTATTTCTAAAGAAGCACACGAATGTTTAGCAGAAGCGATGAATTTAATCGGTGCAAAATCAAATTCAGGAGAAGGTGGTGAAGATGAGCAAAGATATATACTTCAAGATGGTAAAGATAAAAATTCAGCGATTAAGCAAGTTGCAAGCGGTCGTTTTGGAGTGGATTTAAATTATCTTAATCACGCTAAAGAGTTGCAAATCAAAATTGCACAAGGTGCAAAACCCGGTGAAGGCGGGCAGTTAATGGGTTTTAAAGTATATCCTTGGATAGCCAAAGCAAGGCATTCAACACCGGGTGTAACGCTTATTTCTCCACCCCCACATCACGATATTTATTCTATCGAGGATTTGGCACAACTTATCTATGATTTGAAAAATGCAAACAAAGACGCCAAAATTTCAGTAAAGCTTGTTAGTGAAAATGGTATAGGTACTGTTGCTGCCGGTGTGGCTAAAGCCGGTGCGAATTTGATTTTGGTATCTGGTTATGATGGTGGTACGGGTGCTAGCCCACGTACTTCAATCCCTCATGTTGGAATTCCTTGGGAATTAGGACTTTCAGAAACACATCAAACTTTGATTTTGAATAAACTTCGAGATAGGGTAAGACTTGAGACAGATGGAAAGTTAATGAATGGTCGTGATTTAGCTATAGCCGCTCTTTTAGGTGCTGAAGAATTTGGTTTTGCGACAGCTCCATTGATTGTTATAGGCTGTACAATGATGAGAGTATGCCATTTAAATACTTGTCCTTTTGGAATCGCTACTCAAGATGAAGAATTAAGAAATCGTTTCAAAGGCAAAGCTGATGAAGTTGTCAATTTTATGTATTTCATTGCCAATGAACTTCGTGAATATATGGCGAGGTTGGGTTTTGAAAAGCTTGATGATATGATAGGGCGAGTTGATAAACTTCGTCAGAAACAATTAGAAGGTAAAGCAGGAAAAGTGAATTTAGATAAAATTTTAAAATCTTTGCCAACTTATAATAAAACAGCCGTACATTTTAAAGATTATAAAGATAATAAGCTTGAAAAAACTATTGATTATAGAATTTTGCTTCCATTGTGCAAAAGTGCTTTAGAAAAGAATAAGCCTATAAAACTGTGCTTAGAAGTAGGCAATCAAAGTAGAACTTTTGCAACTATGCTCTCAAGTGAGATTTTAAAGAACTATGGAAAAAATGCTTTAAAAGAAGATAGTATATCTATTCAAGCTATAGGCAATGCCGGAAATAGCTTCGGGGCTTTTTTAATTAGTGGGATAAAACTTGAAATTATCGGTGATAGTAATGATTATTTAGGAAAAGGTTTAAGCGGTGGAAAAATCGTCGCTAAGATTTCCTCTGAAGCAACCTTTTCTCCTGAAGAAAACATTATAGCAGGGAATGCTTGTTTGTACGGGGCTACTGAAGGAGAGGTGTATCTTGATGGTATCGCTGGTGAGAGATTTTGTGTAAGAAATTCGGGTGCTAGAGCTGTGGTTCTTGGTACAGGAATGCACGGTTGTGAGTATATGACAGGAGGATTAGTAGTTGTTCTTGGAGATGTTGGAGTGAATTTTGCTGCTGGAATGAGCGGCGGTGTTGTGTATATTTTTGGTCGGCATAATGAAGCCAATGTCAATAAGGAGCTTGTTGATATTAAAGACTTGAGTGCTAAAGATGAAAAAGAGCTTAAAATTATGATACAAAAACATATTTTTTATACAAATTCTAAAAAAGCTATGGATATAATGCAAAGATTTGATAAAAAAGATTTTTTTAAAGTGATGCCAAGAGATTATGAAAAAATGCTTAGAATGCTTGAACTTTGTAAAAAAGAAAAAGAACCTGAGCTTGCTGCATTTTTGAAGATAACAAAAAAAGATGATAAATTGTAACCAGTATGATAAGCATAGATATAGCTTGAGTTTTGCTGGATTTTTTACAGTTGTATTCTAAATAGTCGGACTAGTTTTGTTTTTTATATCGAAAGAAACTTTTAGTTTTATTTTGACCGAATTTTATATTTTTATGAGGTTATTTTTAACCCGGGCACGATTGAGTGGGAGTAGAAAATGACACAAATTTTAACTGATAATAAAAATCCCATACAAAACAAATCGGTATTGCTTACGCCTAAAGAGGCTAGTGTTTGGGCAAGTGAATATTTAGGTAAAAAGGTAACGAGCAATAATATCCTTTACCTTTTAAATTATGGAAAAATCGCCAATCATAGCACAGATT
Source organism: Campylobacter sp. MIT 21-1684 (assembly GCF_026241315.1). Lineage (GTDB taxonomy): Bacteria > Campylobacterota > Campylobacteria > Campylobacterales > Campylobacteraceae > Campylobacter_D. The sequence continues at coordinate 4,885 of NZ_JAPHNA010000021.1, forward strand.
TAAAAGAAAATTTGATTGATAAAAATGAGCTTAAGGCATATTATGATAGCACTATAAAAACACAAAAACATTTGCAATCTCCTCTTTCTTTTGCGCAATATAAAGAGGCAGAGACGACTAAGCATATCCATAGAATCCACCCTTATAAAGGCAAGTTTATCCCTCAACTTGTAGAATATTTTTTAGATTCTCATACAGATTCTATCAAGCTAGAAACTTACTTTAAGCCTAATGACATTGTGTTAGATATTTTTGCAGGAAGTGGCACGACTTTGTGTGTGGCAAATGAGCTAGGAATGAATGCAGTTGGAATTGATATTTCAAGCTTTAATGCACTGCTTGCTAATGCTAAGGTTGCTAAATATGATTTCAATGCCCTTGAAAGTGAGCTTATAAGACTTACAAATTGCTTAGAAAATCACACAGAAAACTCACAAATCAACTCTTTTGAATCTGCTTTAAACGAAACTTTAAGCACATTTAATCAGCTGCATTTTCCGAACAAAACTTTTAAGCGTCAAGTTATACTCAAACAAATTGATGAAAAAGCTTATGGAGAGGCAAAAGCACAGGAGTTTTTAAAGATTTATAATGATTTAGTCAAGCGTTATCATATCAACCTTAGTATAAATATGCAGGGGAATTTTTTTGAAAAATGGTATATAGATTCTATAAAACAAGAGATTGTTTTGCTGAAAAATGAAATTTTAAAGTCTCCTAAATCTTTGCAAGATATTTTACGCATTATCCTAAGTCGCACAGCAAGGAGCTGCCGCGCTACGACACATTCGGATTTAGCCACACTTTTAGAGCCAATTACTACAACCTACTATTGCTCCAAGCACGGCAGAATCTGCAAACCACTTTTTAGCATTGCAAAATGGTGGAAAAGCTATGCTAAGGATACTTTGAAGCGATTAAGAGAATTTGAATCTCTGCGTTGTGAAACAAAACAGCTGTGTTTGAATGCAGATTCTACAAATGTAGATATTATCGCTTTAACGCAAAAACAAGATAAAGATTTTGCAGATTTAATCCAATCTCAAAAAATTGCTGGAATCTTTAGCTCCCCGCCTTATGTAGGGCTGATTGATTATCACGAGCAACACGCTTATGCCTATGACCTCTTTGATTTGCCTCGCAAAGTAATTTAGAGATTGGCAAGTTAAGCGAGGGGCAAAGCAAAGGTGCGCAAGAAAAATATATTCAAGGTATAGCACAAGCCTTAAAAAATGCCAAAAGATTTTTAAAAGTTGATTATAATGTCTTTTTGGTTGCAAATGATAAGTTTAATCTCTATCCAAAAATAGCTAAGTTAGCAGGAATGCAGATGATTCATCGCTACGATAGACCTGTGCTTAATCGCAGTGAAAAGGACAAAAATAGGTATAATGAGAGTATCTTTCATTTGAGGGAGAGGAAATGAGTGAAAAATACAATATTGTGATTGAGAGAAATTCTTTTTATTTTTCAAATCCACAATTTGAAGAAAACTATGAGGCAAATACAATCAACCTTATAAAAACTTTGCTACTCAATTTACAAAATCAAATCTTAAATCAAGGCTGCAAAGAAGAGGTTTTTGTGAAGTTTATACAAATAAATGAATTTGGATTAGAAGCCTTACTCGTGCTTAATGGCATTGCCAATGAAAATCTTAAAAGAATTATTACGATTGCCCGCATTGTAAGGGATAATGATTTATCAGCACTTCTGAATATGCAATATTGGAATACATCTAATATAGAATCTGATTTGAAAGAATGGGGTGATAAAAAAATAAAAAATCTTATTAAGAATAATCAACACTTTGCAGGAGGTTTGATTAACCTCTTTTTTCAAGGCTCATCTAACCCTTTTCTAGCTAAAACTTTGCCTTTATTTGAACTTAATAAATTAAATTTACAAAAAATTAATTTTGATAGAAATGCAATGATTGATACCCTTATCCGCTATCGCCAAAAAGGGAGTTATTCTGGCGCAATGCAAAATAATCCAGAATCTGCAATTAAAGAAATCCTCACACGATTGTTTATTTCTTATGAGGGTGGAGACTTACCGCTTTTAAGTTTAAATGAAAATCTTAATAAACGCACTATGGATTTTATCATTCCAAATAAACAAAATCCGCAAATTATTATAGAATCTTCTTTTTTAAGCACAACAAGTTCTGGGCAGGGAGATAAGGCGAAAACAGAAATTGGTGTAGCAATGCTCATTAAAAAGCATTATCCAAATGCTAAATTTTATGGATTTATTGATGGTATTGGTTGGTATGTCCGAAAACAAGATTTAAAGCGAATGGTTGAGGCTTATGATGAAGTTTTTACTTTTCGTGCTGATGAATTGCAACGATTTGAATTAATGCTCAAAAATATTTTTAAGGTGTAAAAATGAAAAACTTGCCTATTAATGAAATTTTGCAAGGCGATTGTTTGGAGCTATTGAAAAAAATCCCAAGCAATAGTATAGATTGTGTTTTTGCTGACCCACCTTTTAATCTTAGGAAAAAATACAATTCCCATAAAGATAAACTTTTAGAATCTGAATATTTACAATGGTGTGAAAAATGGATAGATGAATGCGTAAGGGTGCTTAAGAATGATGGTTTTATCTTTTTGCATAATATTCCTAAATGGCTTATTTCTTATGCAAACTTTTTAAATTATAGAGCAATTTTCAAACATTGGATAAGCTGGGAGGCAATGACTGCTCCAATGGGGAAAACTCTACAACCTGCACATTATGGAATATTATTTTATGCAAAAGGCGAAGTTAAAGATAGATTTAGAGAGATTCGTTACCCACATAAAAGAGATAGAAAAGGAGTTTTAGTAAAGGATTATGGGGGAAAAAAAAGTATTTTACACCCTTTTGGTCCCCTTTGCTCTGATATTTGGACAGATATTCATCGTATAAGACACGCTAAAAATAGAGATAATCACCCCTGCCAACTCCCTATTCATCTGCTAGAGAGAATTATTTTAATGAGTAGCAAAGAGGGAGATATAATTTTAGACCCATTTTTAGGGACAGGAACAACAGCACTTGCTGCAAAGAGACTGGGAAGAAAATTTATAGGTTTTGAAAAAGATGAACAATATTGCCAAATTGCAAGAGAAAAAATAGAATCCGAATCTTTTATTTCTAAAGTAGGAGAATTTTATGTGAGTTTTCATTTAAATGAAATTATTACTTTAAGGGAATGCGATTGGGAGGGACTTAAAAAATACTTTGAAATTCCACAAAATATAAAGGAAATTGATATGAGGAAGATAAGGTTAAAAGTTTTTGGTGAAAACAATACACAAAAATTGGATATTTTTGATTTCTTATTGAATGAGGCATAATGCAAAATCTTAAAAACAATATTAAAAATCGTCTGTTTCAAGCATTACGCAATAAATTTGAAAACTACAAGCCCGAAACTTCTTCAATGCCCTTTCACACAAGACTTTTAGGCAAAGATAGAATGGCACTTTATAGCTTTATCCAAAGTCTCAATACCAACTTTGGCACGAGTATCTTTGAGCCTGTGGCGCAAGAATTAGGCCTAAAGCATTTTGATACCATAGAGCGTCAAAAAGCAGTGGCGAACACGATTACCAAAGAGGCGCAAAGAGTGATACAAGACATTATGGATTCTTTGGAGAGTGGAAATTCTAAACCCAACAAAAATGAGGAGATTGCTAGAATCTTAAGTGTGGCACAAAGTGGGCAAACGAGCACGATTAAACCTACAAAAGTAGATTTGTTTTTGCAAAAGGGCGATGATGTGTATTTGATTGATATTAAAAACTGCTAAGCCAAACAAAGGCAGTTTTAAAGAGTTTAAACGCACATTTTTAACTTGAGTGGCGTGTTTTGCGCATAGTAATCCACATTTCAATATTCAATCGCTTGTAGCCATTCCTTACAATCCTTATGCACCAAACCTTATGAGCGTTGGACAATGGCAGGAATGCTAGATTTAGATTCTGAATTGAAAGTAGCAGAGGAATTCTGGGATTTTTTAGGTGGCAAGGGAAGCTATGGGCTGATTTTATCAGCCTTTGAAGAAGTCGAGTGTGAAATGAGAGGTGAAATTGATGCATATTTTAAGAAGTTTAATCAGCATTAATTCTATGAGTAATAGAATCATCAACAAGGTAGAGGGCATTAATCGTGTCGTCTATGACATCACGAGCAAGCCTCCGGGCAGATTAAAGTGGGAGTAGGAAATGAAAAATGATTTAGCTTTTGATAAATTTTTGCAAAGCCTTCAAACGAGTAATAGAACTTTAGATTTTTTTGTGGATTGGCAAAAATGTCTCAAAAATAAAAATGAGATAAGCATAGCTTTAAATCATTTGAATTTTTTACTTGGAAAAGATGTAAAAGAGCTTAAAATTTGTATTAAAAGCCTTTTTGAAGAATATCCCAAAGCTTTTAGTGTTTTAAATATTCTCATTGCTGTGAGAGATAAAAATGATTTAATACTTGATGTTGATGGCAATTTTTACCCTTTACATTCTTATCTTGAAAATTATGAAAAAATTTATGAGTTTATTTGTCAAACAGGATTGGAGCAAATTTTTTGCAATAGAAATATTAAAGATTTAAATGATTTCGTTTTTGGTATAGAAGTTGGACTTGATAGTAATGCGAGAAAAAATCGCAGCGGAAAGGCTATGGAAACTTATCTTAGTAGTCTTTTTGCTAATGCTCAATTAAGCTTCAAAGAACAAGTGGATATTAGAAATTTTAAGGATTTGCACCAAGCTTTTGGAGATGATATTAAAAAATTTGATTTTGTTATTTTTGGCAAAGATATGAATTATTTTATAGAATCTAACTTTTATACAGGTGGTGGAAGCAAGCTTAATGAAGTCGCAAGAGCCTATCAAGACTTAGCTCCAAAATTTGAAACATTTTCAAATTACGAATTTATTTGGATAACTGATGGCAAAGGTTGGTTAAGTGCCAAAAACAAACTTCAAGAAGCTTATAAATATGTGGAAATCTACAATTTAAGCAATATAAAAGATTTTATATCAAAGGTGCGAAATGGCAACTCCACATTCTAACAAAATTCCCCATTCTATTTTTACGAGCAAAGATAAACTTTTCACCCTTTATCAACGGGATTGTAATGAGATTTTGCCTCAATTTGAAAATAATTTTGATCTTATTTTTGCCGATCCGCCTTATTTTCTTTCAAACGATGGCTTAAGCATACAAAGTGGAAAAATTGTGAGTGTCAATAAAGGAGATTGGGATAAAGAAGAGAGTATTAACGATATTGATGAGTTTAATTTACAATGGATAAGCAATGCAAAAAAAGCTTTAAAAAATACGGGAAGTATTTTAATTAGCGGAACTTATCATAATATTTTTTCTTTGGGACGAATCTTGCAAAAACTTGATTTTAAGATTTTAAATCTCATCACTTGGCAGAAGACAAATCCTCCTCCAAACTTTAGCTGTCGTTATTTGACGCATTCAACAGAGCAAATTATTTGGGCAAGAAAAAGCCAAAAGCATAAGCACATTTTTAATTATGAGATTCTAAAAAAGCTAAATGGCAACAAACAAATGCGTGATGTGTGGAGCTTCCCTGCTATTGCGCCTTGGGAAAAGGTCAATGGTAAGCACCCCACTCAAAAGCCTCTAGCACTACTCGTGCGATTGCTTTTAATGGCAAGTGATGAAGATTCTCTCATTTGCGATCCTTTTAGTGGAAGCTCTACCACAGGAATAGCCGCTAATCTTTTGGGCAGAAAGTTTATCGGCATAGAAAGAGAAAGCGAATTTATAAAAATATCAATAGATAGAAAAAAAGAACTAGAGAAAAATGCTGTAATCATCAAAAATAAAATGAATGATTTAAAGCTTTTGGAAAATATGGACTATTACACAAAAATAATTTCTTTTGATAAAATTTAATATAAAAGGTGGAACTATGAAAAGTTTAAGAGGCAAAGAAGCAAAGGAAAAATTTATAAAAGAATATGAAAATATTAAAGTGTTAGCTTATGCGGTTTTGCTCAATGGTTGCACGAAAATAAATCAATGTGGTGGAGAATTGACAGATAAATATTATCAATTTAGTGCGATACATAAGGATACCAAAAAGAAAGAAATATTTTATCTTGGCTATGATTGTGGAGAGCAATTAATGCAAATATTATCTATCCCCAAAGATTCCATAAAGCTTTTTAATCCCTTTTCTCAAGTAGTCGATGAGTTAAACATAAAAAGCAATAATACTAACACGAATAAGCAAGTGCAACCAACAAAACTAGCCAATGAGCTTTTTGAAATTATCAATATTATGTATATGGGCTTAAATTTAAGAAAAACTGATATTTTAGATGAGATAATTATAAATCTGCGAGAGAAAATAGGTGAAAATCCCCGAGCACATAATTTTGCTTCAGTAAATACAATTCTTAATAGATATGGAAAAACTATATCAGCAATTTTAGAAGAATTACAACAGAATAATCAACCATTTAAAAGGTTTGATTTTACACAATCAAGGGAATATTTTAGAGAATATTTGAAAAAGAAGAATAAAGAAAATGAAAATATAAATTTTTAGGAATTTTTTCCATGTGATTTTATGATATGAGCATTTTAAAAGACACCAAATTTGAAAACCATTTTGTAAATTATGCACCAAACTTTACGCGAAAGTGGGCAAGAATAGAATGGCTTAAAACCTCCAGAGGGCAGACATTGGCGTTGCTCTTTAAACGAGTTAGATAGGCTAGAAAAAGCGGGGTTGATTGAGTGGAGCAAAAATGGAGTGCCTAGAAAAAAGGTGTATGCACAAGATTGCAAGGGCAAAAAGATTCAAGATATTTGGGAGTTTAAAGACACGCAAAGTCCTATGTATCCGACACAGAAAAATAATGCGATGTTAAAAAGAATTGTTCAAATGTCCTCTAATGTGGATTCTTTAGTAATGGATTGCTTTTGTGGAAGCGGTGGATTTTTAAAAGAAGCCTTTTATTTGGGACGCACATTTATAGGCATTGATGAGAGCAAAGAGGCGATAAGAATCAATCAAAAGTGGATAGAGGAATACAATAAACAACATCTTATCAAATGCAAATGTGGAGAGCTTAAGGCAGGACAAAATAAGGTGAATATTAAAAAATTTAAGAAAATGGCAAATGTATGAAATGGAGCAAAACACACTTGTTACACTCTTTTACTCATCTTGCCTTACAAAATCTTGCCGATAAGTATTTATTAAAGATTCTTAATTGTTAATAGTTTTTATATATTATGTAGGGATTTTGAATAAAGCAATTTTACTAAAAGAGCAAATTAGGCAAATCTAGGCAGTTAAAATACATCAACATAAGGAGAGCAAACCTTAAGATTTAAATTAACTATAATAAGCGTATGTAGGATACATAATATTTGAATATTCTTAAGATTATGTATAAGCACTTTAGTAAATTTGCAATATTATTCAATCACTTTATGATAAAACAAAGGCTATAAAATGAGATATTTAATTTTCCTTTTCATAACTCTTTTGTTCGTGGCGTGTTCCTCAAAGCCAAAAGTTCATCAGCTCAAAACTTCACCTATAAACGAAAAAGATTTGGGCATAGGGCTAAGTCCGACACCGCCGCCAAATCATCAAATACCGGGTGAAAAATCAAAACAAATGTTAATGCAAGCGCAAATGCAAAAAACAAAAATCCCTTTAACAAGCTCTAATGAAAATGCACCGAAAATAGACAAAAATACTTCTAATCCTCTCTCTATTATGTCCTCATCAGGAGGCATTTTAACACTTTGGGCACTAGAGCCGGGAAATTGGATATGGGGATATACACCTCTTGATGCACACGAGTTTGGTGAAGCAGCGTTTTGGCGTATTATTAGTTTGCCAAATGGACAAGTAATGATTAAAAACGAAGAAAAAGGCACTTGTCTCCAAGCCTATAAAAATGGAGTGGTTCATGAAGTGTGCGATAGCAAATATCCACCACAATTATGGAATCTTAACTTTTTTGACAATCAAGCCATACAGATTCAAAGTGTGAGCGCAAAAACTTGTCTGCAAACTCCACTTGTGCGAACTACGACATATTATAGTATTTATCTCACAAAATGTGCGATAAATATGCCTACTCTTGACCAACAATGGTATATCACTCCTATCATAAACGCAGCAAAACCTCTTTTTGTAATTGACTCAACGGAGGATTAAAATGAGAATCTTATTATGTTTTTTTATGATATTTAGCTTTGCATTCGCTAATATTGAAGATTATAGAGTGAGCACTTGGAACTTACAAGGTGCTTCAGCAAATGCAGAAAACAAATGGAATGTAAGTGTGCGGCAACTCATCACAGGCGATAATCCCGCAAATATCCTTATGGTGCAAGAAGCGGGTGCTATTCCTGCAAGTGCTAGGAGAACAGGCAGAATGGTTCAGCCCGGCGGCACACCTGTGGAGGAATTTATTTGGGAGCTTGGCACTCGCTCTAGACCAAATTCAGTATATATCTATTATGCTCCCCTTGATGTTGGGGCAAGAAGAGTGAATCTTGCGATAGTTTCTGATAGGAGAGCTGATGAAGTGTTTGTTGTGCATCAAAATGTCGTTGCACCAGAAACATCACGCCCAGCTATTGGCATTCGTATTGGCAATGATGTATTTTTTAATATTCACGCTCTAGCAAGTGGTGGCGGTGATGCACCTGCTTTGGTTACAGCAGTGCATGATAATTTTATCAATATGCCACAAATTAATTGGCTCATTGCAGGAGATTTCAATCGCGACCCAGCTCTTTTACAAGCAGGACTTGATACAAGAATTACGAATCATATCCACATTGTAGCACCAAATGCTGCGACACATTTTGGTGCTAGAGGTGCGAACAGAACACTTGATTATGCAGTGGTTGGTAGATCAAGTGCTACTCGCTCCACAATAAGTTTGCCAGAAATCACAGCCTTGCTCATTGCCGCAAGCATACGCACCCACCTTTTATCTGATCATTTTCCTGTGCATTTTGGACGTTTTTAGGAGGTAAAAATGAAAAAATTTATTCTATTGTTCGCATTTATCTCAAGCTTTGTATATGGTGGCGATCCCGAAGATTTACCTGATTTTACAGCACCATTTTCTCTAAGAAGTGCTTTATCGGGAGATTTACTTGCTCCAGATTACAGACACCCAAATTGGAATCTCAAACAAATCGTTCTTGATGAGGAGATTCGCAAAAGCGACCCTTTTGACAAGTTTAACTTAGGAGCCGTGCAGTTTGTCAATACAGATAACCCAAAACTCTGTCTAGGCATTGAAGAAAGTGGTTTTTTTGGGCTTATTTCGTGTGAAGAGGATTTAAAAAACAAAAATTTTCAAACCCTCTTTACCATTATCCCTACAACGACTGCTGCTGTGCAGATTCGTTCTTTTGTATTAGATAAAAATGAATGTATTACAACTTTTTTTAATCCGCGATTACCCGGAGGAATAGGCATTGGTATTAACTTTTGTGATGTAGATAGTTTTTTTAGTGTTGATTTGCGTAATCTTATGCTTATCCTCCCTCCCCTCATTGAAGCAAGAACGATTAATCCTTAGTTTGCTATAATACTCTCAATTCTAGCAGAGGGGCGAATATGAGTGATTGGCTTGACTTACTCACAACACCGACATTTGAGGGTATTGCAGTGTATTTTTATGCCCTCTTTTTTATCGTTTCTATCATAGGTGGGCTTGTAGGCTCACTCTCTGGTGGAGCTGGAATGATAACAATGCCCTTGCTCCTTGTAAGTGGATTAAACCCTCTCCAAGCTTTAGCAACAAATAAATTTCAAGCCTGTATAGGCTCATTTACAAGTGCAGCACATTATTATCATCAAGGCTTAGTTGATATGACAGAAAGTCGTGCAGTGATGATAATCGCAACGCTTTTTGGTGCATTAGGTGCAATTTTGGTGCAATTTGTAGAAGTCGCTTTGCTTTCAAAAATCTTGCCTTTTGTGATGATAATCGTAGGTGCATATTTTTTATTCTCTCCGAAGATTAGTGAGGAGGACAAAATGCAAAAACCACATAGAATCTTTTTGTTTTTAAGTATGGCAGGAATTGGATTGTATGGAGGATTCTTAGGCATTGGTATTGGTCCATTTATCCTAGCTTTACTTGTAAGCATAGGTGGATATGGACTCAGCAAAGCTTTAGCACATTCGCGTTGGGTAGTTTTTAGTACTAATATCGCCTCTACTTTGTTTTTTGTGCTTGGGGGTAATGTGCTATGGATTTTGGGTAGTATTATGTGTGTGGGGCAAGTTATTGGTGCAAGCTTTGGAGCGCGCCTTACAATAAAACATGGAGCAAAGATTATCCGCCCGATTGTCATCTGTGTATGCTTTGCTCTTTCTGCGCAACTGCTTGTTAGGGAGTTTTTGTAAGAGAAATGTTAAGGCTCTGTTTGTGGTGTAAGCTGCGGAATCTTAAAGCGGATTTGCGTTTAAGATTCCTCTATCAAAGCTTCTTTTAAAATCGCTTGTTTTTGGGATTCTAAAGCAGACAGAAAAGAATCTAAATGTGCAAGGGCAAATTCTATATCCTCCACCACAGAAACGATTTGTTCTTGAATTTCTAGGGGTGGGAGCGGGATTTGAAGATTTGAAATTTCGCTAGAAAGATTATTTATATTTGCCCCTTTTGCTAGATTTTCCAAATTCAATTTAAAATTTTTACTTGAAACAACACAAAATAAAAATTTCGCTTTAATATTTTCAAAAGAGCGTAAAATTCCCATAAATCCACCAGCATAATAAAATGTATCATTTTTTATAAAAGCAACCTTGCCAATATGTTTTAAGCTTCCACTTGAAAAACACATAAATATATCATTTTTAACAAGTTTTTTCGTTTTGTCTATTTGAAAATTTTCTTTGAGATAAATCATTTTAGAAAGCTCAAAAGTGTTTTCTAGTGTTATGTTATCCGCAGTTAAAATAATATTTTGTGTTGTTTCTATATTTTGTTGTGCTTTATCGTAAGTAACTCCTCTTAAAATCTCGCACACTTCCCCGAGTTTCACCCTTTCCCAGTCTTGTACAGGGATTTGAGGAAGAGAGGCGATGAGGTTTTGCAAGATTTGGGTAGTGCTTTGCTTGATACCACATTTTTGTAAAGCAAGGTTAAGGGTATTCTGCCAAAAATCTTTTTGTGAGAGATAGAGGGTAATTTTATTTAAGATTATTTTAAGTTTTTTGTTGTCTCTCTCTCTCTCTCTCTCTCTCTCTGTATTTAAGGATTTATTAAGAATATTCGCCTTTTCTTTTTCTAAGTTTTCAAGTGTGGAATCTATCTTTGCGATTTTGGATTCTATATTCTCAATTACGCTAACGATTTTTTCCTGCGCTTTGAGGGGTGGGAGGGGGATTTGCAAAGTATTTAAGTTTGAATTATTGATTGAAGGAGGATTTGCACTACTCGCTATATCCTTTAAATCAATGAAAAAATTAAAAATGATAAACAAAAACTTATTGTTTAACTCATCTTTTTTGTTGTCTAAAATATTTACTCCCATTATATTATTATCCACAATACAAGGAACTTTTAAAATCCTTTTTTTATTTGTATGGATTGCCATACCAACTTTTGGAAATACAATAGTATTTTTTGGAAAAACTCTCAAAGATAATGTTTTAATAACCTCCTGTGTAACATAATTATTGCTTATATTGATTCCCTTTTCATTTTCTTTTAAATTCATATCAGAGACTTTTATAAAAGGGGTTTGAGTTGAATCTTTGTTCCCTTGATATTCTTTTGGAAATCCATTCCCACCATTAAATTTGCATACTTCCCCAAGTTTCACAGAATCCCAACCCTCCTTTGGTGGAGTAGGCAGAGATTCTAAAAGAGCTTTTATAGATAAAGCGGCGTTTTTCTCGCCCATTTCGTGGTGTAAAAAATCGGGAAAAGCAGGAGCAGTAGTGTCTCCTGCCCGATTTTTTGCTAGAAGTGGATTGGCGAGGCTCTCCCCTTGAATGAGAAAAAGTGGCGACCTTGTTCTTTTTGGGGCTAAGGGGAGCGGGGAGGGAATAAACCCTTTTTCTTTTTGAGAAAAGGAATCTTGTTGAGATTCTTCTAAGTTCTTAGATTCTTCAGCTAACGCTTCAGAATGACAAGCAAAAAGTAACTCCCAATCAAGTTTAGATTCTAACTCTGCAATATGGGCTAAAGTCTGTGCAATGAAACTCTCAATAGAATCTAAGCTGCTAAAAGAGAGCTTATACCCCCCCCCATTATTTGCAGATTCTAAACTTTGTGCTTCACAGATTCCACATTTTACCAAAACTGCTTTGATAAGTTTTTGGTATTCCTCAATGCTCATTCGTATCGTGTTATATTGCTCCTCTACCTTTTCGCATTCCTCTACAATTTGCTTTTGGATTTCTAGGGGTGGGAGGGGAATTTTGAGTTCTTTTAGATTTGTTAAATTTAGTCCGCCTTGAGCAGAACCTGTAATTTTGGACTTTAAAACTTCTTGCCCACTTTGAGAATGCAAAATAAAAAACATATATTTTTGTGTCATTAAGTTTTCACAACGCAATAAAAAAATATGTTCGTTTATCATAACTGCTTGATTTTCAAATTCTTTTCTTACAAGAGCAACTTTGCCTGTCAATGCGCCATCTTTGCAGAGTAAAATATCATTTTGTTTAACAATGCCTTTGTCTTGCTTTTTGAAATTCTCATAAAATTCCATAGGCACATATTTAGGCGTTTGCATTTTTACATAACCACTTTTATTGTCAATGTGTTCGCCACCTAGACTTAACGCCCCGCTTGTATAATTGCTGACGCCACCTTGTGGTCTTTTTGCTGTTTGAATATTTAATAAAATCTCCCCCAACCTCACCAATTCATATTTAGAATTTGCAAAAGGATTGGATACTTTGCTTTGCCCTGTATGACTACCACTTAGCACGATAGCGGGATTAAGGCTTATCACCTTATCAAATTCTACTTTGGTAAAATCTAGCATATCTTTTAAACTACTCGCAAAAAGAGTATAAGAATTGGCTTCTTGGGATTGTAAGGATTCTAACAATAGATTAAAATTTTTATCTAAATCATTATTTTCTTGCAAAGAGTGATTCTCCATAAAAACTTTTAAAGCATAGCAGAGTTTAGTTTTATCTTCTTTATCATTTGGATTATAAAGCGGTGTGTCTATAAATTTCACAGAATTGATATTTCTTAAAACTTCTTTTTGCTTTTTCTCTTCATCGCTATCCTCATCGCTTTCTTTAAGTTCCTCATCTATGGGCTTGTTTGTAATGTATTTTATCCCCTCATCACCTTTGCGTTTGCTCCAATCATAACCCAAAAATTTTACAATATTTGCTTTATTGCTTTTGCCCTCTTGATTTTTATCATTTGGGCTTTTAAGAATCAGCACATTATTTTTTTGGATATAGGCAAAGTAGAGTATTTTTTCAAACTCTAATTCTTTTATCTGTGTTAAGAAATTTTTAAAATGCAAGTCTTTTTCTGCCGCTTTGTATTCTCCACTTTTAATAAAGTCCTTTAAAAGCTTTCTATACTCTTTTGGCTCTAAATCACTTTTAAAAAAGCTAGATTGTTCAAACAGGAATTTTTTGTCATTTTCTTTGATTTTTTGTTTTTTAAATCTCTTAGGCTTATTCGCATAAAAATCTGCAAAATATCCTTTAAAAATTCCAGTGTTTTGCAAATCATCAACCACAATCTGTTCGCTCATAAATACCTTAAAATCCTCATATCCATAACCCATAAAAGCACAATAATTTTGCAAGAAGGCAGAATCTTCAAAGTCTTTGCTTAAAATCTCATCACAAAAAGAAACGCTCTTAAGTTTATTGATTAAGTCCTCATCGTATTTTTCCACTCTTTTAGCAAATAAAATAATAGTTTGTGTGCCTGTGCTACCAAAAGTGCGTGAGTTTAGCTCCACAAGGGCTAAAATCTCAAAAGAAGAAAGTAAAATTTCTCTTGTTTTTTCATAAATACCACCCTTTTGCAAGATAGACACAGGCAAAACTAAAGCAAGGATTCCACTCTCTTTTAAAAAATGCTTTGCCCTTTCTATAAAAAAGCATTCTATGGCATTGTTTTTGTCATAACTTTTAGAGTCTATGCTTTGGCTTAGACTAAAGGCGTTTAGGGCTTTTTCTAGGTTAGCTAAAAAACCTTTTACAGAATATGGTGGATTTGAGAGTATTAAATCAAAGCTTTCATTTTCAAACTCATCTTTATAACTTTCTTTGATGAAATATAGGGCATCTTGGAAAATGATTTGTGATTTGCTTTTAGGATTGTGAAAAATACAAGCAGTTTTTGCGACTTTGCTTAAGTCTTTATTTTTTTCTATGCCATAAAGCTTAGCATTTTTATTATGTGCGATAAATTCGGTTAAAAAATGTCCCGCCCCACAAGCAAAATCTAAAATCTTTACATTATTGTTTAAGCTTGGCAAGGAATTAATAATAAAATTTGTAATCGGCGTAGGAGTGAAAAATCTCCCCTCTGTTTGATGCACAGCTCGGTTTAAAAATCCCTCAAACAAATCGCCTAAGAATTGGTTGTTTTCGCTTTTGCTAATGTAGAAATCTTGGATTAAATTTGTAATTTGCACCAAAACTTTAAAATTGATAAAAAATTCCTCCTCGTTTTCTACCTCAATGAAATTAAATTTTTTGATATTGAAGTATTTTTGCTTATCAAAGATTTTTTCAATGCTTTCTTTAAACTTTCCTTTATGCCTTTTAGCAGTTTCAAAAAGATAGTCGATTTCACTTTTTTGGACATTGACAACTTTCTTTTTAAAAAGTTTTTCAATGCCTTTTTCGTAGAGGTTTAAAAGCCTATCGCAGTAGCTAAAGGGATTATCATAAAATATGCCTTTGTAGTAAAACTGCAAATCTTGGGGATTTTCTATCTCATCAATGATTTTACATAAAAACAAATCTACAAGGATATAAAAGGTGTTTTCATAGTTTCCTATGGCATTGTTGCGTAAAATAGTCGCAAAGCTGTGATAAATACCGCTAATCTCGCTATAAGGCACAACCGATAAGTCTTTAAGAGTGTATTTTTCTTTGCCTATTTTGTAGGGCAAAATATCCTCTTCAAATAAACCCTTGCTTGTATATGCTAAAGAATAGCTTTCATTCCATACCTTGAAATAATCCTTTGCATTTGCGTTTTTAGAATCTTCAAAGCCTAACTTTTTATCCTCCTCTTTTAAATTTGTGTTAATAATTTTTAAGTGCTTTTGATTGTCCTTTGTGGTGATGATGTGACTAGCGTAAATAAGGCTTTTTAGGCTTGGTTCATAATCAAAAGCAAGTAAGCATAAGAAATCTGTTTTATTTACTGCATAGTAGCTAAAAAGTTGTCCTCCATTTTTTAGCATAAGATTCCATTCTTTCTTAAACTCGCCCCCATAAGTTTTATTTTCTATTAAAATGAGATTTTCAAATTGTTGATTTAGCACTAAAATATCGCCATAAACTTGCTGATTATGCCCAATTTTAAAGGTAGGTTCTAGGATAATATGCTTTGGCTCATAACCTTTGCTTAAAAGCTTGTCGATAGCAATGAGACAAACAAAATTTTCATTGGAGCTAAAATTCGTTGTAGTATTTCTATGGATAATAAAACCCGCACTTTTATTTTCTAAGTTTGGATATTCACCTTCTTTGAAACTAGAATCTAGCGGAGAGTAAGTAATTTTCTCTTTGCCAAAATCCACTTCTATAAAGACATTTGCGTTATTGTGATAAGTCTTTTTAAATCGCTTTTTATTGTTTGGTTGCGGGACAAATCCCAAACTTTCTAAAACAACTTGCAGATTTTCTTTTGTTATCATTGAGCTTCCTCATTAATCTTTATCATTAATATTCATAGGGGTGAATGAATTTTGATATAAATTAAAGGTGCGATTATAGCAAGTTTGGCTTAATAATTTACCCAAAAATACACTTTTTCAAACGAGGCTTGTGCCACTTTGCATTAATCCCTCAAAATCTTATTAAATGCGAATGTGAGAAACTTAAGACAGAATAAAATAAAGCAAATGTTAAAGAATCTAAGAAAGTGGCAAGTGTATGAGATAAGATAAAACATACTTGTTATACTCTTTTACCCATCTCGCTCTACAAAATCTTGCTGATGAGTATTTGATAGGAAAAGCCCGCACAGGAGTTAGAGCAAAAAGAAAATGAGTCGCGTACCATTTCAATATATTTATAGAGTATCTAGTATAACGCAGAAGCAGTGATAGATTATGTTATAATTTTTATTGTAAGTTTTTTACACTAATAAAGAAAAAATAAATTAAAAAAGATTAATCTACAATATAAAAATTATGTAGAAAAAAGAAAAATTGCATATAAATAATGAATAATAAATATAGAACTTGATATTCTAATTCAAAGATAAAACAGGATATATTATGCTATTAAGAAAGTTTAATAAAAGGAGAAACAATGGCTAATCCACGAGGATTTTTAGACTTTAAAAGAGTAGATTTAAAAAAAATTGCCCCACTTGAACGTATTAAGAGCTATAAGGAATTTGCTTTTCTTAATGATAAAAAAACACAACAAGAACAAGCCAGCAGATGTATGGATTGTGGTGTGGCTTTTTGTCAAACAGGTGTTTTAGAGCAAGGCAGAGATATAGGCTGTCCTTTAAAAAATCTTATTCCTGAATGGAATGATAATATTTATAAAAGTGAATGGCAACAGGCTTATGAAAGATTAAGTCTTACCAATCCTTTTCCTGAATTTACAGGCAGAGTATGTCCTGCACCTTGTGAAGATTCTTGTGTGTGTGCGATTAATACTCAGAGTGTTACAATTAAAAATAATGAGCTTGCTATTATAGAAAATGCTTTCGAACAAAAATGGGTTAGAACTAATACTCCTAAAACATACAATGGTAAAAAAGTGGCTATTGTAGGTAGTGGTCCTGCAGGACTCGCGTGCGCAAATGAACTTAATTCTCTTGGTTATAAGGTTGTTGTTTTTGAACGTAGCGATAGGATTGGCGGACTTTTAATGTATGGGATTCCTGATATGAAGCTTGAAAAAAAAGTGATTGAAAGACGAGTAAAACTTATGAAGCAAAGCGGAGTGGAATTTAGGGTTAAAGAAAATATAGATTCAAAGGCTAAAGCGAATAAGATTTTAAAAGAATTTGATGCTGTTGTATTAGCAACCGGGGCAAGTAAAGCTATTGATTTAGATATAGAAGGCAGAGGATTGCAAGGAGTGATGTTTGCGGTTGATTTTTTAACACAAAACACTAAAACCTTGCTCGATACAGGTAAAGGCGGTACTTTAGCACAAGATAAAGATGTGCTTATTATTGGGAGTGGAGATACAAGCGTGGATTGTGTGGCTGTGGCAACAAGGCAAGGGGCAAAATCTATTACTAGGTTTGAACGCAGTCCAAAAAAACCTCTTAAACGTGTTAGCGATAATCCTTGGCCTTTAAAAGCAGATATTTTTACTACTGATTATGGCTTGGAAGAAGCTATTGCAAAATACAATCAAGATCCAAGAAAATATCAAAAGATGACAAAAAAATTTATAGGAAAAAACGGAAAGCTTGAAGGAGTATTGGCTGTTGATTTAAAACAAGTGAAAGAGAATGGACGACTTGTTAACATTGAGATACCAAATTCTGAAAAGTTTTATAAAGCCGATCTTGTTTTACTAGCGATAGGATTTTCTGGGTGCGAAAACGAAATTAAAGAAAATTTTGCTATTGAATTAAATAGCAAAAACAATATAAAGGAGAGAAATTTTCAAAGTTCTCGAGAAAAAGTTTTTGCCTGTGGAGATGCAAGAATAGGTCAAAGTCTTGTTGTTTGGGCTATAAAAGATGGAGTAGAGTGTGCTTTAGAAGTGCATAGAAGCTTGTTTAATTTATATTCTTAAGGTTTTTAACAGCAAAAAAGAATGTCTAAATAAGATTATGAAATGTTGAAATCTGGTTTTGTGGTTGGGATTTTGTTTTTTTTTTTTTGTATCATAATAGTCGTTCTTAATATTTTATAAAGGAATTGAAATTATGAAACTTTCTACAAAACTTTATTTTGGTTTCGGTTTTATTATTCTTATTATGATGGGTATAGCTTTTTACAGCATAATAAAAGTTAAGCTTTTAGATGGAGTGCTTCAAAAGGCTACCGGTGATAATGCTTTAATTTCACGTCAAGCGATTAATTATAGAGGCAGTGTTCACGATCGTTCTATTTTAGTGCGTGATGTTGTTTTGCTATCAAATCAAGGGGACTTAGAAAATACTTTAAAGCAAATTAAAAAACTTGAACAAGATTATGATGAAGCGGATAAAATATTGTCATCTTTATTGAGTAAAGTTGGAGATAATCAAGAAAAAATTATGTTTGAAGACATATCTAAAACAAATGCTTTAATGACAAAAGCTTATCAAGAAATGGTAGAAAAAGCTGTTAATCATGATTTATCCGGGGCAATAAAAATTTTAAATGAACAAGTAAGAGATGGATTTATTTTATGGCTTGCACAAATTAATAAGCTAATAGATTATAAAGAACTTTCCAATCAAGAACTTACGAAAATTGCACTTCAAGAAACAGGACTTTTTGCACCAACTATGTTTTTAATTGTAATTGTAGCATCTATTTTTTCTTTTAGCATTAGTTTTTATATCGTTAGATATATTAAAAGTTCTATTGGTGGAGAGCCAGCTGAGGTTAATAAAATTATTGCAAAAGTTGCAAATGGAGATTTAACGCAAGTAATTAGTACGCGCCATAGTAAGAGTATTTTGTGTGCTATGGCTAAAATGCAAGATCATCTTAAAGGCGTAATTCAACATATGATGATAACATCTAAGGAATTAAACAATAAGGTTGATTTAATGGCTGAGCGTATTAATAATACCGAGAAATCAGCAATTCTTCAAGGTAAGTCTTCAACAGAATCTGTGCTTAAAATTCGTGAGGTAAATGAAAAAACACGAAATATTTCTAAAGTTGCTTTTGAAACTGAACAAAATTCGAAAAACACAACAGAAGTGTGTCAAAATAATAAGAAATCCGCAGAAGATACTGCTTCTCAAATGGAAATTATCACTGATTATTCTTCAAAAATTTCTGAACAAATTTCATTGCTTAGCGAACATGCTAAACATATTGGCACAAGCACTGAGCTTATTAGTGAAATTACTGATCAAACTAATTTATTGGCTTTAAATGCTGCCATTGAAGCGGCTCGTGCTGGAGAGATTGGTCGAGGGTTTGCTGTAGTGGCAGATGAGATTCGTAAGCTTGCTGAAAAAACAGGTAGTGCTACAGAACAGATTGCTACAATAAATAAGAAAATTCAAGAAGAAACTTTAACTACAGTTGGAGTGATCGAAGAGTCTATACCTTTAATTTCTCAAGGAAAAACTTTAAGTGAAAGGGTTAGAGATAGTGTCGAACTTATTTTTGAGAAAGCTAGTGATAATTTGTTAAAGGCTCAAGATGTTAATCAAGAGGTAGGTCAACAAGTAAAATTAATGCAGGAAATAGAAGACAAAATTCATCTTATGGCAGATATTTCAAAAAAAACATTAGAAGATGTTGGTGAAAATAAAACGATTATGCACGAACTACAAAACATTTCAGACGATTTGCAAAAAAAGATTTCGGTTTTTAAACTCTAAATATTTGAATCCTTATAAGGAATTCTTAACAATTTATTAAGAATTCCTCTTTTTCCATATTAATATTTAATTCAAAA
>NZ_JAPHNA010000022.1 GCF_026241315.1 Campylobacter sp. MIT 21-1684
TATTGTTGCGCCTATCTTTTTATAAAAACTCATTGTTTTGTTAAAAAAGTCGATATAATACTTTTTAATTTTAAGAAGGAAAAAATGCGCATAGGAAATTTTGATACAGCTGAAAAAGTTTTAATTATAGCTGAACTAAGTACAAATCACGGCGGAAGTTTAGATACGGCTTTAAAAACAATAAAAGCAGCAAAAAAAGCTGGTGCTGATGCGATTAAACTTCAAACCTACACTCCTGAAAGCCTCACTCTTGATTGTGATAATGATGATTTTATCATTAAAGATGGACCTTGGAAGGGCAGAAAATTTTTTGAATTGTATGAAAATGGAAAAACTCCTTATGAATGGCATTCTCAACTTTTCGAAGTAGCACAAGATGAAGGTTTGCTCTGTTTTTCAAGTCCTTTTGCAAAAAAAGATGTAGAATTCTTGCGTAGATTTGATCCCCCTGCTTATAAAATAGCTTCTTTTGAAGCAAATGATGAAAATTTTGTGCGCTTTATAGCAAAAGAAAAGAAACCTACTTTAGTTTCCACAGGTATTGTCGATGAAGAAGAATTGCAAAGAATTATCGCCATTTTTCAAGAAGAAAAGAATACTCAACTCATTTTATTAAAATGCACTTCAGCCTACCCTGCTCTGTTAAGTGATATGAATTTACAGGCTTTAACCACCTTACAAGATACCTTTAAGGTAGAAGTAGGTTTAAGCGACCATAGTCTTGGTACTTTAGCTTGTACTATGGCAGTAGCTTTAGGTGCAAGGGTAATAGAAAAGCATTTTATACTAGATAAAAGTATTCAAAGTGAAGATAAAGCCTTTAGTCTTGACTTTACAGAATTTCAAACTTTAGTTCAAACTATAAGAGAGGCTGAGAGTGCTTTAGGTACAGGCTCACTTGCTTTAGATGATAAGACTCGGAAAAACCGTATTTTTGCAAGAAGTTTATATGTCAGCAAATCGCTTAAAAAAGGTGAATGCTTTAGTCAGGATTCTATACAATCTGTACGTCCAAATTATGGACTTCATCCTAAATTTTTACAAAAGATACTTGGCAAAAAAGCAAGTAAAGATTTAGAATTTGGTATGGCTTTAAAAGAAGGGGATTTTATATAAACACAGAGTTTATAAATCATAGAATCTGAATAAAATGAACACTGCTGTCTTACAAAGTAATAACAATTTTAAACAAAAACTATAAATTAGAATCTACGGAGGAAGTAATGAATTTTAATGCAATGCAAAAGGATATTTTTGAAAAAAATCTCAACTCTTTAAAAGACTTAAAATTAAAAGAAGTTTTTTTGCAAATACAAGATACGAAATTTGAACTCCTTTTAGGACAAGATAGTTTAGATATAAATCTTAAAAATACGAATGGGGGGGGGTGCTTGTATAAAAACACATTAAAGGAGCTTGATTGCTTGCTTGCAAAGTACAATGAAAACTATCCTTTATATCCTGTATTGTATTTTTATGGCTTTGGCAATGGCATATTATTTAAAGCTCTTTTGCAAAATCAAAACCATAAACACTTCATCGTTTTTGAAAATGACCTAGAAATACCTTGGCTTATCTTTCATCTTCTTGATTTTTCAACAGAACTTCAAAACGATAGACTTATATTGCTTAATACAAATACACTCACACAAGAACATTTTCATATTCTTTGTCATAGCACTTTAAGTTTTCAATTTTCAAGATTGTATTTTTTAGAACTTACAAGCGATTACTATGAACAGTTTAAAGATGATGTACTACAAGTGAATAAAAACCTCATAGAAAATTTTAAAGAGGCTATTTCACATAATGGAAATGACCCTCTTGATTCCCTACAAGGTATAGAACAATTTGTATTTAATCTTCCCATTATGATAACAAATCCTTGCTACGAAGACCTTATACACAAAAGAAAAAATTTAAGCCAAACCGCCATTATAGTATCAACAGGACCCTCACTTACAAAACAACTTCCGCTGTTGAAAAAGTATGCAAAAAAAGCTCTTATCATTTGTGCTGATAGTGCTTATAGCATACTTGCAAAAAACAATATCGCACCTGATTATGTATGTATGCTTGAAAGAGCAGAACTTACAGCTGAATTTTTTAACCACGATTTTGGAGATTTTGATAAAGACATAACTTTTATTTGTGCAACTTTTATCCATCCAAATGCCATCAAGTACCTACAAGAAAAAAAAAGAAAAATCATTCTTACTATGAAGCCTTTAAATTTTGCTCTCTATTGCGGACTAAAAAATAAATTTGGTTTTGGTACTCAAGGATACAGCGTGGCTCATATGAACTATGTATTAGCGGCAAATTTAGGATGTAAAAATATTATCCTTATAGGGCAGGATTTAGCTTATGCAGACAATGGAGATTCTCATCCAAGTGATTATCAAAATAAAGCAAACTATGAAACAGATATTTATAAACACACCCAAGTACTAGCTTATGGTGGCAAAGGGCTTGTAAAAACACATATAATTTGGCTCTTATTTAAAACTTATTTTGAAACTCTCATAACAAAACATTCATACATTAAAACTTATAATGCTACAGAGGGTGGATTGCGAATCGAAGGTACTATTGAAAAACCTTTTGAAGAACTTTGCAACACTCTCCTTGTGCAAGATATATCAAAACCTTTTGCTCAAATCAACCCTTTAGACAAAGAAAAACAAAATGAATTCTTACTGAAAGCTTATGCAAGAATTTACAAATCTATATTTCATTGTGAAGAATTAGAACTTATTTTTACAAAAGAATATAACGAATTCAACAGCTTGTATTCAGAACTTTCTCATTTAGAACTCGATAAAGCATTAGACGCTGCTAATACCTTAATAGAAAGAATAGATACATTGAAAACACAATTTGAAAATTTTAAAAATATGCAAGATATATATGAAATTTTTCAACCTTTTTTAACTCAATTTGAACTCAATCTAGCTAAAATTTTTGTTTTAGTACCAAAAACACCTGAATATGCTTTTAACAAATCCTCACTTTGGATAAAAGAACATCTTAATTTTATTCAAATGGCATATGCTCATATCAACGCCCAGAAAAAAGCTTTGCTTAAAAATATTAATCCACTTGAAAATGAACTTCAAGCAAGAAAATTAGACAAATACAAACAGAAAATTCAAACAAAAAAGGCAAACGATGAAACATATTCTCATTAGTGGTGCTGATGGCTTTATAGGCTCTCATCTTTGTGAAATGCTTTTGCAAAAAGGCTATAAAATAAGAGCCTTAAGCTATTACAACTCTTTTAACTTTTGGGGAAATCTTGAACAAAGCCCTTTTTTAAAAGACATAGAAGTTATAAGTGCTGATATACGCGATAGCTTTCTTTGTGAAAAAATAACTCGCGGGATTGATGTTATTTTTCATCTTGCTGCTTTAATCGCCATTCCTTATTCTTATCAAGCCCCGCAAAGCTATGTAGATACCAATATAAAAGGTACTTTAAATATGCTTCAAGCTGCACTAAAAAACGGGGTAAGTAAATTTATACATACTTCTACAAGTGAAGTCTATGGTTCTGCTTGTTATGTGCCCATTGATGAAAAGCACCCTCTTCAACCTCAAAGCCCCTATTCTGCAAGCAAAATTGCAGCCGATATGATGGCACTAAGCTACTATCATTCTTTTGAACTCCCTCTCATCATCGCCCGTCCTTTTAATACTTATGGACCAAGACAAAGCGCAAGAGCGATTATCCCTACTATTATTACACAAATTTTAAGTGGGGCAAAGGAGTTAAAACTTGGAGATTTAAGCCCTACAAGGGATTTTAACTTTGTACTTGACACTTGTGAAGCACTATGTGCTTTTTTAGAACTTGAGGAATATGGTGAGGTCTTTAATATAGGCAGTGGCAATGAAATTTCAATACTTGAGCTTGTTTCACTACTCCAAAAACTTCTTGGTACTACTATAACAATCACCCAAGACAAAGCAAGAATTCGTCCAAAAAACAGCGAGGTTTTAAGACTGTGTTGTGATAGCTCAAAACTGCAAAAATACAGCTTATGGCAAAGTAAATTTAGCCTTGAAGAAGGATTGCAAAGAAGTATTGAATACTGCAAAGAAAATTTACACAGATACAAAAGTGAGCTTTATAATGTTTGAAAAAGAAATCGCTTTCATCAAAGAGCTTTTTATTCAAAAAAAAGAAATTCCTCTGCACGAGCCTTGCTTTCAAGGCAAAGAAAAACAATATGTCAATGAATGCCTTGAAAGTGGCTTTGTTTCAAGTATAGGAGCATTTGTGAGTCGTCTTGAAAAGGATTTGCAAGAATTTACAGGAAGCAAATTTGCAGTAGCCACAAATTCCGGTACTTCAGCTTTGCATTTAGCTTTACTTGCAAATGGCATAGACAAAGAATGTGAGGTTATTACTCAAAGCCTTAGTTTTGTTGCAACAGCCAATGCCATAGCCTACACAGGGGCAAATCCTATTTTTTTAGATGTTGATACAAAAACCCTTAGTCTTAGCCCCGAGGCTTTACAAAATTTTCTCGAAAAAGAAAGTTTTACAAATGGAGGAAAAACTTTCAATAAAACAACAAAAAAGCACATTAAGGCTTGTATTATAATGCATACTTTTGGTTTGAGTGCAGAGCTTACAACGCTTAGTGAGCTTTGCCAAAAATACAATATCATTGTAATAGAAGATGCAGCCGAAGCCTTAGGAAGTTTTTATCATAATAAAGCCTTAGGTACCTTTGGCAAGTGCGGAATTCTAAGTTTTAATGGCAATAAAATCATCACAGGAGGTTGTGGCGGTGCGCTTTTGAGTGATGATGAGACAATAGCTACTTTTGCAAGACATTTAAGCACCACAGCAAAACTTCCTCACCCCTATGAATACGAACACGATTATATAGCTTATAACTACCGCTTAAGCAATATTAATGCTGCTATCATTGTTGCTGGGCTTGAAAATATAACATTTTTTTTAGCAAAAAAAAGGGAACTTGCACAGCTGTATAAAAATTTTTTTGCAGAAAATGAATTTTGCACTTTTGTTGATGAGGCTGAAAATACAAAGAGCAATTTTTGGCTCAACACTCTTATTTTTAAAGAACACAAATTGAGAGAACTTTTCATTAAAGAATGTTATGAAAATTCAATCCTTGTACGTCCTGTATGGAAAAGTTTGCCAAGTCTTAAAATGTACCAACAATGCCAAAAAGATACACTTGCAAATACAAAAATTTTAGAACAAACCCTACTTTCTTTACCAAGTAGTGTAAGAATGTAAAAATCAAAAGAAAACACAAGCTTTATTTCTCTATAATTTGATTTTTAAAAAGGAAAAGGAAAAAAATGAAAAAATATATTAGCAATGCAGAAGTATCGGACAATACCGGCTCAAATTCTGAAATTTGGGAACACATTTTTGCAAACAAAGAATGGGGAAAGTACCCAAGTGAATCTTTTATTCGTTTTATTGCACGTAATTTTTACAATAGTCCTCAAAGAGCAGATGTTCATATCCTTGAATTAGGACTTGGTACAGGGGCGAATTTATGGTTTTGCGCACGAGAGGGTTTTAGTGTCAGTGGGATAGAATGGAGTACAACAGGAGTTGAAAGATTCAAAGAAAGAATGCACAATGAAAATTTACAAAATCATATTAAAGAACTTAAGATAGGAGATTATTTAGAAAAACTTGATGAATTTAAAGATGAGAGTTTTGATGCTTGGTGTGATGGATATTCTTTAGCATACAATGACTTTGAAAAAACAAAAACTATCATAGAAAAAGCTATAAAAAAACTTAAAATTGGCGGGAAATTCCTTTCTATCACCCCGAGTCTCAACAATTACGGCTTTGTTAGCGATAAAAGCTTAGGGTATCACTCTTGCAAACCAACTCAAGGAAGTGATGCTTTTACAGGTGTTATTCGCTACTGCGATACTGACGATATTAAACAGCTCTATGAGGGAAAAAATTATAAAATCACAAGTGTAAAAATCACTATTTCAAAAGATTTAGAACAAACACTCAACGAGCTTTATATCATAGAAGGAGAAAGATATGAATGAAAGCGCCCTTTGGGAACACATTTTTGCAAACAAAGAATGGGGAAAGTACCCAAGTGAATCTTTTATTCGTTTTATTGCACGTAATTTTTACAATAGTCCTCAAAGAGCAGATGTTCATATCCTTGAATTAGGACTTGGTACAGGGGCGAATTTATGGTTTTGCGCACGAGAGGGTTTTAGTGTCAGTGGGATAGAATGGAGTACAACAGGAGTTGAAAGATTCAAAGAAAGAATGCACAATGAAAATTTACAAAATCATATTAAAGAACTTAAGATAGGAGATTATTTAGAAAAACTTGATGAATTTAAAGATGAGAGTTTTGATGCCATAGTTGATGTATGCTCCTTAGCTTGTAATGACTTGCTAAAAACTCAAAATATTTTTAGCAAGGCTATAAAAAAACTTAAAATTGGCGGGAAATTCTACTCAAGTACCATTGCTGCTGGAATTTATGGTTATGATGAAAGCAAAGGATTGTGGCAAGAACCTAAAAATGGAATTTATACGAATGTAGGATTCTTGCGCTTTTGCACAGAACAAAGCCTTGATGAAGTCTATAAGGACCCGGATTTCAAACGTACTAATTTAAGCATTGTTAGTGTTGAAAGCGAAGGCAAAATTTTAGACAAGCTTTTCATAGTTGAAGGAATAAAGCAAGAACCAGTTAAACTCTGGGGGGGGGGATAAGTCGCTATGAGGCGTGGAAAATGAGTAAAATTAGCCTTGAAACTTTCTTTCAAACTCACAATAAACCTCAAATGAGTTTTGAAAACGACATTTATTTTAAGCCCGAATATGCAAAATTATATGGTGAAGTTTTCGACTTTAATTTCCAAAAAGATGATTTAAAACTTAAAACCATAGGCATTAAAAGTCCCATTCCAAACTCGCAAGTTTATGACCTTCAAAGTCCTTATGGATACAGCGGATTTTTTTGCAATACCAACAACCAAGCCTTTCTAAAAGAAGCATTACAAGCTTTAAAAGAAAAGGCTTTAAAAGAAAGAATTATCGCTTTTTTTATTCGTTTTCACCCTTTTAATGAATGCGATTTTAGCCAATACTTGCATTTTTATGCTAAAGAAAGAAAAATAGTTTTAGTTCCTACACAAGATAGTATTGAGAAAATACGAGAAAAATACAGCCCTCGTATAAAATCTTATGTGAAAAAAGCAAGAAAGGAACTACAAATAGAATTTTGCAAAAACAATGAAGCTTTAAACTTCAAAAGCCTTTACTATGCTACTATGCAAAGAAATAAAGCAGATACATTTTATTTCTTTGATGAGGAGTATTTTCAAAAGCTTTTTAAGTTCAAAGAGAGCGTTGTGTTAAAAGCGAGTTTAAATGGAGAAACTTTAGCTTTTGCCTCTTTCTTTTTATGCAAAGATTTTTCGTACTATCACTTAAGTGGTAATACTTTAAAATCAAATGCAAATTCCGCACTTTTGGACTTTTTTTACGAATATGCCCATAAGAATGGTTCAAAGTTTTGCATCTTAGGAGGTGGGCTTAGGGATAATGACACTCTCTTTGACTTTAAACAAAAATTTTCTGTTTTAAGCACGAATTTTTCTATAGGTGGAATGGTGTATGATGAAACAGAATTTGCAAGACTTTGTCAAAACCATACAAACAATCGTTTCTTAAAATACCGCTTAACAGGGGGGGGGGGATTAGTATTTTTCATTTTAGATACGAATATTTTAATTATTTACATCAAAAAAGTACCCAATTTTCATCAAAACATACTTCTAAACAGAATTCAACAAATAAAAATCTTCACAAAAAAGGAAAAAAATGATTTATTGCGATTATTGTGTTATGCCAAATACGCGTCCGGGAATTTTATTCTCAAAAGACAAGAATGGGAAAAATATTTGTCAAGCTTGTGTAAATCACAAAAATAAAGACAAAATTGATTACAAAGCAAGATTTAAAGAACTTGAACAACTTTGCGACACACACAGGAAAAGAAATGGCACATTCGAATATGACTGCGCTATCGCTGTAAGCGGCGGCAAGGATTCGCATTTTCAAGTACATATTATGAAAGAGAAACTTGGAATGAATCCTGTGCTTTTCAGTGTTGAGGATAATTTTACTCTAACAGAAGCTGGAAAGAAAAATTTACAAAACCTAAGCGAAACTTTTAAATGCCATATTATCAGTCTCAAACCTGATTTAAAAACACAAAAGAAAGTAATGGTAAAAAGTTTTGAAAAATACGGTAAGCCAACTTGGTTTATCGACAGACTTATTTACAGCTATCCTTTTGCTATGGCTTTAAAATTTAACACTCCCTTACTTGTTTATGGCGAAAATGTAAGTTATGAGTATGGGGGGGGGGATTGCAAAGAAACCCCTAGTGCTAAAGAGATTTTCTTAAACGGCGTAGCAAGTGATTTAGATTTAAATGAATTTGTTGATGATGAAATTTCCCTCCAAGACTTACAACTTTTCTTTAACCCTGCTAAAGATGATATAGAAAAACTTGATCCTATCTATCTAAGCTACTATGTCAAATGGAATTCATATGCAAATTATATTTTTGCTAAAAACCGCGGTTTTACAGATTTGCAAGATGAATGGAAGAGGAGTCATTGTGCTGAAAATTTTGACCAAATAGACACAATAGGGTATATCCTTCACGCTTGGATGAAATATCCAAAATTTGGACACGCAATGGCAAGCGATTATGCTTCTAGGTTTGTTCGTTATGGACTTTTAAGCAGAGAACAAGCAATTACTATCGTCAAAGAAAAAGACCACAAGCTTGATAACAAATGTGTGGAAGATTTTTGTCGCCTTACAGGAATGAGTAAAGAAAAATTTTGGGCTATTATAGAGAAACACTATAATACAGACCTTTTTTACAAAAATGAATTTGGAGAATTTAAACTCAAAAATGAATTAAGCTAAAAAATTGCAATGGAATGAAAGCTGTAATTTCAGTTGTCAAAATTTCTAAAACAAACATTAAAAAAAGGAAAAAAATGAATAATTCGTTACAAGCTTATACAGACAAATACAAGAAAGGTTATGGACTGCTCTATCCAGATGGACATATCATTCGCTTTTATGAAAGAATTATAAAATACAAATTGGGTATTTGTAGTGGTAATATACTTGATTTTGGTTGTGGCAATGGAGTACATTCTGCCTATTTTCAGAGCAAAGGTTTTAAACCTTTTGGCATAGACATAGTACCAAGCGTCAAAACACTTTGGGAAAAAAATGTTAGTCAAACGGGGGGGGGGATATGGCAAATGTGAGATTATAAAACCAAATTCAAGTTTTAAAGACTTATTTAGTGAAAAAATGCGAATAATACTTGCAAACCAAAGCCTTTACTACCTTCCACACAATTCATTTCAACAGACTATTAATGAATTCTATGAGCTTTTAGAAAAAGGTGGAATACTTTTTGCTACTATGATGAGCGAAAGAAATTACCATTTTGCTTTCAGTAGCGAACAAAACAATGATACTTATATGAGAAAAGTACAAATCAAAGCAAGACTTTGTGAAGAGAGCTTTATCCATTTTATCAAAGAAGCCAAAGAGCTTACAAGTCTTTTTAAACCTTTTACAACTTTGTATCTTGGAGAATACGATTTGTTTTCTTTGTATGATTTTGAAGGCAGTGCTCATCATTATATTTATATAGGTATAAAAAAATAAAGGTTTAAAGTATGAAAAAAACTTTAATCATAGCAGAAGCAGGAGTAAATCACAACGGCGACATCAATAAAGCAAAAAAACTTATTGAAGTAGCAGCCCAGTGTGGGGCTGACTTTGTCAAATTTCAAACCTTTAAAGCAGAGCTTTGTGTGAGTAAAAAAGCTAAAAAAGCAAAATACCAACTTGAAACAACAGAGAAGAAAGAAAGTCAGTTTGAGATGATTAAAAAACTTGAGCTTGATGAAAAAGCGCATAAAAGCCTTATCAAGCACGCTCAAAAATGCAATATAGCTTTTCTTTCAACCCCTTTTGATCTTGAAAGTATAGATTTACTTCATAGTTTAGGATTAAAACTCTTTAAAATTCCAAGCGGAGAAATCACCAACTTACCTTATCTTGAAAAGATTGCAAAACTGAAGAAAAAAATCATACTTTCAACAGGAATGGCAAATTTAGCTGAAATTGAAGCAGCTTTAAATGTCTTGTATGAAAATGGTATGAAAACAAAAGATATTACTCTTTTACACTGCACTACTCAATACCCAGCTCCTATCAACGAAGTTAATCTCAAAGCTTTGCATACTTTAAAAGCCGCTTTTAAACTTCAAATTGGTTATTCTGATCATACCCAAGGTATCAATATAGCTTTAGCTGCTGTGGCTATGGGTGCAAGGGTGATTGAAAAGCATTTTACTCTAGACAAAACTCTGCAAGGACCAGATCATAGAGCAAGTTTAGAGCCTTATGAACTCAAAGCACTCTGTGAAGGTATAAGAGAACTAGAACTTGCTTTTGGTAATGGCATTAAAAAAGCAAGTAAAAGTGAGAAAAAAAACATTTTCATAGCAAGAAAAAGTCTTGTCGCAAGAAAAGATATTCAAAAAGGCGAATATTTTACTCCTCAAAACCTCACAACAAAAAGAGCTGGAAAAGGAATTAGTCCTATGCGCTATAAAGAATTCTTGGGCAAAAAAGCAAACAAAAATTACAAAGAAGATGAACCTTTAAGCGAATAAACTTCTACACTCAGTAAGAAGTTACAATTTTTATCTTATAATCATACAAAGGACTTTAATGCTAAAGAATCATCAAAATATAACTTTTATAAAAAAACTTATCCCAAATAGTTTTACTAGAAAATGTAAAACCTAAACCACTCTAAAAAATATACAAGGAAATAAAACAATGATTCAAAAACCTTTTTACTCCTCAAAGAAAAACAGGAGAAAAATTATGGTTTGCACTGCTACAAGGGCTGAATGGTATTTGCTTGAAAAACTCTGTGAGGAAATTCAAAAAGACAAAGACTTAGAACTTCAACTCATTGTTACAGGGGCACACTTAAGCCCTGAATTTGGACTCACTTACAGAGAAATTGAAAAAAAAATTTCCATCACAAAAAAAATTCCTATTCTTCTTGCAAGTGATGATAAAATCAGTCTTTGCAAGACTATGGGTTTGGCTTTTCATAGTTTTAGCGAATGCGTAGAAGAACTCCAACCTGATATTGTCGTAATTCTAGGCGATAGATATGAAATGCTTGCCCTTGCTACTGTGTGTCTTTTATTTCATATCCCAATAGCTCATCTGTGTGGAGGAGAACTTACTTTAGGTGCTATTGATGATAGCATACGACACAGCATTACTAAGATGTCGCATTTGCATTTTGTAAGCACTCAAACCCACAAACAAAGACTTATACAACTTGGCGAACAAGAAGAACATATTTTTATTGTAGGCTCACTTGCCGCTCCTCTCATTCAAACAATGAAATTCTTAAGCAAAAAAGAATTAGAAAAAGAATTGCAAATGCAGTTAAAAGAAAATATTTATCTTATCACCTACCATCCTGTAACCTTAGAACAAGAAAGCAAAAAAGATCTTGAGCTTTTGCTACAGCATTTAAACACTCTTAAAAACGCTAGTTTAATTTTTACAAAAGCAAACGCTGATGAAAATGGAATCTTCATCAATACTCTTTTTGCAGACTTTTGCACAAGGCATAAAACAAAAGCAAAACTCTTTGAGAATTTAGGCTCACAAAAATATCTTAGCCTTATGAAAATCGCAAAAGCAGTTATAGGCAATTCCTCTAGCGGAATTTTAGAAACACCTTTTTTTAAAACTCCTTGTATCAATATAGGCATAAGGCAAAAAGGAAGAATTCGCTCCCAAAACATCATAGATACAAATATTACTAATTTACCACAAGCCTTTAAAACACTTCAAAGCCCTGAATTTCAAGAAAAAGCGTCTGCTTGTTCCAATCCTTTTGCAAGCAATACAAGCAATCCTAATGCTTTTATTAAAACTTGCTTAAAAAAAGCAAATTTGGCTACAATTTTACACAAAGAATTTATTGATATTAAGGGTATAGATGGATATAAATAAACTCAAACTCACTCCAAATTCAAGCATTAAGGAAGCTTTAAAAATTATAGGAAGTGAAAGGGTAAGACTTGGAATTGTTGTTGATTCAAAATCAAAACTGCTAGGGGTTTTGTCTGATTCTAATATAAGAAAAGCTCTTATTAATGGAAAGAATTTGCAAAGCAGTATTGAGGGTATTTATACAAGAAATCCTGTTACAATCAAAGAAAATACAAAGAAAGAAGAACTTTTAAAACTTTCAGCAAAGAATGATATTTATGATTTTCCTGTACTGAATGAAAAAAATGAAGTCATAGCTATAAAATCCATCTCCTCACTCCTAAGCCCCATAAAACATCCAAATCGTATCATCTTAATAGCTGGCGGCTTAGGAACAAGATTAAAAGAACTCACAAAAGACACGCCAAAACCTATGTTAAAAGTCGGAAAAAAACCTATTTTGGAGAGCATAGTGCAGAATTTTGCCAAACAGAATTTTGACAATTTTATTTTTTGCGTGAATTATAAGAAACAAATCATAGAGCAGTATTTTAAAAAAGGGCAGGAATTTGGAGTACAAATTCGCTACATTAAAGAGCGAAAAAAACTTGGCACAGCTGGAGCTTTAAGTCTTATTAAAGAAAATTTCAAAGAAAGTTTTATAGTAATGAATGCTGACATCTTAACAGAACTTGATTTTAGCGAACTCCTCAATGCACACAAAAAATCAAAAGCTTTAATGACAGTATGCATACGCGAATACGAACAACAAATTCCTTACGGTGTTATCACTAAAAAACAAGCTTTTATTGATACCATAGAAGAAAAACCTATACAAAAATTCTTAGTAAGTGCTGGGATTTATGTTTGCCAACCTGAAATTTTAAAGCTTTTAAAAACAAATGAATACCTTGATATGCCCCAACTCATACAAAAAGTTCTACAACAGGGAAAAGTCAATACTTATATGATTAAAAACTATTGGATTGACATAGGAAGAATGGAGGAATTTCAAAGAGCCAATGAGGAATTTAAATGAAAGTCTTAATTATAGGTTTTGGAAGCATAGCTAAGAAACACTGCATTGCCTTACAAAGAATGGGCATTGAGGTGGCAGTAGTATCAAAAAGTATTACTCAAGCAGAACTTCAAGAATATAGCATCAATCTTTTCTACCGTTTGCTTGAAGAAGTGCCTTTAGATCAATTTGAATTCTTTATCATTGCAAATATAACAAGCTCTCATTATGATACTCTTAAAGAACTTGATAAAAAAATACAAGGCAAAACCATACTTGTAGAAAAGCCTTTATTTGAAAAAACTTTGCGTTTTCAAAGTACTCACAATGATATTTTTATAGCCTATTTATTAAGATTTAATCCCATCATCACAGCACTTAAAGAGCTTCTTGCCACAGAAAAATTGTATTTTGCAAATTTACTTTGCAACTCCTATTTACCGACTTGGAGACAAAGTGATTACACTCATTCTTACAGCGCAAAAAAAGAGCTAGGTGGTGGCGTTTTGCTTGATTTATCTCACGAGCTTGACTTAGCCTTTTTTCTTTTTGGGGATTTGCGTCTTGATTTTGCACAGCAAGAAAAAATTTCAGAACTTCAAATCAATAGCGATGATTTTGTTTTTATAGCTCTATCGCATAAAACCTCTAATACCTTCAAAGTACATATACAGCTTGACTATTTTTCAAAATTCTCACAAAGATATATTAATATACACACCACAGAAAAAAGTTTTAAAGCTGATTTACTTTTAAATGAGATCCAAATTTACACTAAAGAAGGAAAAAAAGAAATTATACCCTTTGAAAGTGATACAATTACAACATTGCAAAAAATGCACGAAAAACTTTTGCAAAAAGATGAAAAACTCTGTACGCTTAAAGAGGCTTTGAATGTACTCAAACTTTGCGATGAAATAAGGGAAAGATATGGCTAATGTTTTATGCACCATTTGCGCTAGAGGCGGAAGTAAAGGTCTGGCAAATAAAAATATCAAAAAAATCAATGGACTTGAATGTATCGCATACAGCATTATTCAAGCACAAAATTCTGGTCTTTTTGAGCACATCGTCATTAGTACTGATAGCGATGAGATTGCTAAAGTTGCTCTCAATTATGGAGCTGAAGTGTTTTTCAAACGAGATGAAGCTCTTGCAAGTGATAGCGCAGCTAAAATCCTTGCCATACGCGACTGCCTTCTAAAAAGTGAGGAATATTTTCACAAACATTTTGAAAATATCATAGATTTAGACGCAAGTGCCCCACTTCGATCAAGTACTGATATACAAAAGGCTTATGAGCTGTTTGAAAAAGAAAAGAAAGAAAATCTTATTACCGCAACTCCTGCAAGACGCAATCCTTATTTTAACTTAGTTGAAATAAAGGACAATTCTGTCGAACTTTGTAAGAAAAAACAAGCTGATACCCGTCAAGAATCCCCAAAATGCTACGATATGAATGCAAGTATTTATATTTTCAAACGTCAAAGACTCTTAGAGAGTGATGATTTTTTTGGAAAGCAAACAAGTCTTTATGTAATGGACGAATCAACAGCTTTTGATATAGACAGCGAATTTGACTTTGAACTTGTTGAATTTTTAATCACAAAGAAAAACTTAGCTCCAAAGGATTTTTAATGCTTGAGGGAAAACACATTTTCATAGCAGGAGCTTGTGGTCGTATAGGACGGGTGCTTTGCAAAAAAATACTTGCTAATAAAGGCATACCTATAATGGCTGATAAAAACTTACAAGCCTTGAAGCTTTTACAAGATGAACTTGAAAAACAAAGTCAAAAAAAGCTTTTAGCCTTAGAACTTGACATCACTTCAAAACAAAGCATAACACAAGCCATAGAAAAAGCAAGTTTAGAATATACCCATCTTGATTCTTTTGTCAATACAAGCTATCCGGTAGGAAAAAATTGGGAACAAACAGCCTATTATGAATTTGAATACGAACAGCTTTGTGAAAACTTATCAGTGCATTTGGGAGGTTTTATTTTTATCGCTGCGCAATTTGTGAAATTTTTTAAGCAACAAGGGTATGGTAACATCGTCAATTTAAGCTCAATTATGGGTGTTTATGCTCCCAAATTTGAAAACTATAAAAACACTACTATGCAAAGCTCACTTGAATACAGCGTGATAAAAGCCGGAATCAATCATCTTGGTGTGTGGCTTGCAAAAGAACTTTTTAATACAAATATCAGAATCAACACATTAGCAAGCGGAGGGATTTTAGACGCACAGCCTCAAAACTTCTTAGAAGCTTACCGCAAATGCTGTGCAAGTAAAGGTATGCTTGAAGCTGATGATATTTGTGGTACTTTAATCTTTTTGCTAAGTGATGAGAGTAAAATGATCACTGGACAAACTTTTATAGTTGATGATGGGTGGGGTTTGTGAATTTTGAAAACAATCTTCAAGCTTTAAATGATACAAACAAAGCCCAATTTTTAAAACAATTTAAACATAGTAACAGCTTTGAACTCATACAAAATGAACAAGGACTTAATTACAGATACCAAAATGGCGCAAAACTCTACGAAAATCCAAATGATGAACTTTTACAATACCTTGATAACTATGAAAAACACTATAAATACTATCCAACTCTTTTTTTTTATGGTTTTGGTTCTGGTTTGTTATATAAAACTTTACTTGAGAAAGAACATATTAAACACCTTGTCGTTTTCGAAGAACATTTAGAACTCCTCGCTTTAGCCTTTCACCTTTTTGATTTTAGCACTTGGCTTCTTAGTAAAAAACTCATCATACTTACAGACTGCACGCAGAGTACTTTTGAAAAGCTTTTTTCAGTTGAGCTTATACAAAAAAGTGTGAGGATTTATACCTTGCAAATTCACAGCACTTTTTATGAAAAAAGCACTCTTTTACAAGAATTTCACAAGAAAATGATTCAAAATATACAATTTCTTGTCCTAAGCAAGGGTAATGATCCAAAAGATTCACTTATTGGTATAGAAAATACTTTAGGAAATCTTGACACTATGCTTGATACCCTACCTTTTAAACAATTTATTGCACGACAAAGATTTCA
The DNA here is from genome assembly GCF_026241315.1 of Campylobacter sp. MIT 21-1684. Taxonomy (GTDB): domain Bacteria; phylum Campylobacterota; class Campylobacteria; order Campylobacterales; family Campylobacteraceae; genus Campylobacter_D. The sequence goes on from NZ_JAPHNA010000022.1 coordinate 16,203, forward strand.
AAATCCAACAGCCATCATCGTTTCAACAGGTCCCTCACTGACAAAACAGCTTACAACTTTAAAAGAAGTACAAGAAAAGGCAGTTATTTTTTGTGCTGATAGTGCTTATAGCATACTTGCAAAGAATGGTATTGTGCCTGATTATGTGCTCTCTATAGAGAGACTTGCTTTAAGCTCTGAATTCTTTTGCAAAGATTATGGCAATACAAAAACCTTTTTTATTCTTTCCTCTCTTACTCATAAAAATTCAAGGATATACCTAAAACAGCAAAAAAAACAATTTCTACTTGTTTTACGACCTTTTTATTTTGAAAGCAAACTTGATCTTGATGATTTTGGCTACCTTGGTGTTGGGGCAAGTGTTGCAAATATGGCTTATGAACTCGCTGCAGCCTTAAGACATAAGAACATTATTTTCATAGGACAGGATTTAGCTTACAGCAAAGAAGGGCTTTCACACAGCAAGGAATATGAAAATTTAGCCTTGCATAAAGGAGATTTTGAGCGCGATTATGAGAATTTTCGAACTCTTGGCTATGGGGGAGGACATTTCGTGCAAAGCTCTTTAGTTTGGAATTTATTTCGTGAGGGTTTGCAAAGAGATATTTTTTTAGCAAAAGAAAAACTTCATATCACAACATATAATTGCACAGAAGGTGGCGCAAGGATAGAAGGTACAATAGAAAAACCTTTTAAAAAAATTTGTAAAGAAATTCTCAATAAAAAGAAAAACATTGTAAGAGAGGATTTTCACTGCAAAGATAAAGAAGTTTTTAAAAAAAGAGTTATGCAAAAACTTCAGAATATGTTTTCACAAGCCAAAACTTTTCTCATAGAATTTACTCACATACTAGAACAAACCACACAAGAACTCTCAAAACACAAACCAGATACTAAAGCTTTGCAGCACTATGAAAAACAGCTTGACACTCTAAGTACCTCTCTTTATCATCACAATTTTTATACTGAAGTTTTTACTGCTCTGTGCTTTCATTTTGAGTGTCAAAGCATTAAACTTGAAGCTTTAAATACAAATATTTTCGAAACTCTAACAGAAAAAATACGCTACTATAAAGAAATTCAAAGTGCCCTTAAAGCACAAAATGAAATCATAGAAAATTTTTTAAGGACAGAAAATGGACAAAGAACTTTTTAAAAAGAATCTTAAGGCTCTTGATAATAAAGAGCTAAAAGAAAAACTCAAACAAATAAAAAAGGCGAAAAGATATGAATTGCGATTTGGACAGGATTCTTTGGATATTAACTTTAAAGACAAACTTACAAAGAGTTTTCTCTACTCTAGGGGGGGGGGAATTGAGTCAAATGCAAAATTCTCTCCATTTGATACAAGAAAAATATCCCTTGCACCCAATTTTATATTTTTATGGCTTTGGCAATGGAATCCTCTACAAAGCCTTATTACAAAATAAAAATCTCAACCATTGTGTTATTTTAGAACAAGAACTTGAGATACTCTATCTGTCTTTTCATCTCTTAGACTTTTCAAAAGAGCTTGAAAGCAAAAGAATGATAATCCTCTATACAGAAAGTTTAAATGAAACAGAACTTTCAAATTTCTACAATGAAACTACTGCTTTTTTCGTTTTTTGTCGCACCTTTGTTTTAGAAATTCACTCTCAATACTACCAAGATCATTTTAGTCAAAATATTCTTGCAACAACACAACTTCTTACAAAGTCTATCGCAAATGCTGTAATATCAAGAGGTAATGACCCGCTTGATGCTTTAGAAGGGATAGAAAATTATGTGCATAATCTTACAAAAATGATTACAAATCCCGCTTTTAAAGAACTCATACGACTAAGAAAGGCTAAAGCTAAGACAGCCATCATCGTTTCAACAGGTCCCTCACTGACAAAACAGCTTACAACTTTAAAAGAAGTACAAGAAAAGGCAGTTATTTTTTGTGCTGATAGTGCTTATAGCATACTTGCAAAGAATGGTATTGTGCCTGATTATGTTTGTATGGTCGAAAGAAGTGAGATAACAGCCGAATTTTTTCATCACGATTTTGGCAGGGATTTTGATAAAAACATCATCTTTCTTTGCACTTCACTCATAGATAAAAAAGCCATTGAATATCTCGAAAAATACGAAAGAAAGTACATACTTGTGCAAAAATTGCTTGGCTTTAATATTTATTGCGACTTAAAACATTTTAGTTATTTTGATAAAATCGCAAGTGTAGCCCATCTGTGTTTGGTAAGTGCTATGGCTTTGGATTTTGAAAATATTATTTTTATAGGACAGGATTTAGCTTTTGGAGATACCGGAGATTCTCACCCAAAGGAATATCAATACAAAGCTGACTATGAGAGTTACGATGAAAAATTTGAAATTCAAGCATATAAAGGGCAAGGTACAGTTTTAACTCATAGAGTGTGGAGAATGTTTCTTATGATTTTTAATTTGATTATAAGCGAATCAGCAGCTTATAAAGGAAATATTTACAATGCCACAGAAGGAGGCGTGCGGATAGAAACTATGCAAGAAAAACCCTTTAAAGAGCTCTGCGAAAAATTATTAAACGAAACAAAACCTGTTTTTGAAATTCCAGCAACCCTTCATACCCATAAACAAAACGAATTCCTTTTCAAAGCGTATGCCAAAGTTTTACATAGCATTAAAGAATGTCATACTTTAAGCCAAAAATTCCAAAAAGATTTGCAAAGACTTCAAGCAAAAAAAAATTTTACAGAAGAACAAGCATTCAAAGAACTTATACAAGAACTTGAAGAAGTTAAAAATGAGATAAAAGCACTTGAAAAATCGCTGCATTTATATGAAATACTTTCTCCTTTTATGATACAATTTGAACTCAATTTAGCACGAATTTATGTTTTTTCTCCTAAAAATAGCCAAGAAGCTTTAGAAAAAAAGGTGACGTGGATTGATGAACATTTTTCTTATATCGATATGGCAATCAAACACTGCAAAGCTCAAGAATTAGCTCTAAGAAAAAATATACTTGTGCTTGAAAAGGAATTACAACAACGTGGATTTAAGAAACAAATCATACAAATAAAAAGAAAAGTTCTAAAGGAAGAAAATGAAGAGTTCGCCACTTTTTGAAAAAAATTTAAATGCTCTCAAAATGCCATTATATGTATCTTTGCTAAGTAAGCTTAAAAGAATGAAAGAGAGTAAGAAATTTGAACCCTTGCTTGATTTAGACCCTTTAAATCTGAATATTTTAGAAATGAAAACCAAAAAAAAACTTTATAAAAATCCCCTAGAAGAACTTGAAAACTTTTTAGCACACATTAATCAAAATTTCATTACACACCCTGTCTTGTTTTTTTATGGAGTAGGAAATGGGTATTTGTATAAAATTTTATTACAAAATAAAAATTTTAAAAGAATTATTGTTTTTGAAAAAGAACTTGAACTTCTCTTTTTGGCTTTAAACTTAGCAGATTTTACCCAAGAACTCTTAAGTGGTCGCTTGGTTTTACTTCTAAGTGCTGAATTTAGCCCTTCACTTTCAAATGTTATCTTTAAATCAAACGAATTAAAACTGCTTTTACGCTCATATTATTTGCATTTACACTGCGATTTTTACGCAAGATACCACAAAGATATACTAAGAATTAACACAATAAATAAAAACAGCATCATCACCTCTTCACTCCATCAAGGCAACGACCCAAAAGATGCTTTACAAGGTATAGCACAATTTACCGAAAATTTGCCAAAAATGCTAATACGTCCAAGTTTTGATGAACTCCTTACAAAACGCAAAGGCAAAGTACAAACTGCCATCATCGTTTCAACAGGTCCCTCACTAACAAAACAACTGCCTTTGCTCAAAAAATATTCTAAAAAAGCTAGTATTTTCTGTCTTGATGCAAGTTATCCTATCTTAGCAAAACATAAGATTAAACCTGATTATGTTTTAAGTCTTGAAAGAATTCGTGCAACTTCTGATTTTTTTGACAATGACTTTGGTTCATTTGATGATGATATTTTATTTATTTTGCTTACTTTAACCCATCCTGCAAGTTTAGAATTTTTAGAAAGAAATAAAAGAAAATATATGCTCGTACCTCGTTCTTTACCTTTTTCTGTTGATGTACGTCCTAAAGGTTTTGGAGAACTTAGCGGAATGAGCGTGGCTCATATGTCTTTTCAACTTGCGATGTATTTAGAACACAAAAATATCATTCTCATAGGACAGGATTTAGCTTTTAGTCAAGACGGCACATCTCATTCAAAAGGCTATTCGCGAGGAGAAGAAAAAAGCATTCAAAATTTACCGAGAACGAAACTTAAAGCTTATGGAGGAAAAGGTTTTGTACAAACAACTGAAATCTGGAAACTTTTTAAAGAAATTTTTGACAATCTTGTACAATCTGCTCCAAAAGACATCAAAATTTACAATGCCACAGAAGGTGGTGCAAGGATAGAAGGGACGATAGAAAAACCTTTTAAAGAACTATGCCAAAACTTACTCACTAAGGAAGTAAAAAAACCCCTTACAAAACTTAAAGCTTATCCAAAAAGAAAACAAAACGAACTAATGCTATATTCCTATAAAAAAATTAAAACACATATTCGACAAAGTGAAACTATCATTAAAGAATGTAAAAAAGTAGGAAAACAAATCTCTACTCTCACTCAAGCTAATAAACAAAAATATTCCCTTGATACTATTTTTCATAGTATAGATAAACTCAAAGACAGATTAGGCACTTCAAAATATAATTTTCTTAATGAAATTCTAGGACCTTCTGTTTTTCATAATGAAAACTCTTTTGCTCCTTTATTTCTGCAAAATGTAGAAAATGAGAGTGAAAAACAAAACAAACTTGTAGCGTGGATTTATTCAAGTGAAGCTTTGATTGATGAAATTCACAATCTTGTTCTCTTGCAAAATGAAACCCTTAAAAAAACCATAGTACCTTTACGAGATCTTCTAGAAAAACGAGGAGTAATTTAATTTTACTTTATAGTACCAAGTTAGTTGTAGTCAACATCCATAACTGCCATAGCACCTTTTAAAGTGGTAACTCCGGCTGTTTGAACTGAACCTATATTATCTTTTGCTTCTGTGCCTCTTTGTATTCCAAGTACAGCTGTTAGGGCTACACTTAAACCACCAGCAGCAATATTTGAAATTCGAATTTTAAGATCACCTCTGACAGTTGAAAGAGTGTTAAGAGTAGTACTATATACAAAAGAGAATTTCAAAGCTGATAAAGAAGCAGAAATACCTGTAAAACCTTTGGTATTTAAACTTAGGGTAGAAATTCGTCCTAAACCAGGACCTATATCTATCATCTGCCCTATCATAGAAACTCTTGAGGTAACAAAAGTACTAAGATTGCTACCACCTGCGTGAACAAGTCTTGTGATATGGCATAGCTGTTAGGCTACACTTAAACCAGCAGCAGCAACAGCTGAATTTCGAATTTTAAGAGTACCATTGACACTTGAAAGTGCGCTCATACCTACACTATATACATTTGAGAATTTCAAAGCTGATAAAGAACCGCGAATACCTGCAAAACCTTTGGTACTTAAACTTAGGGTAGAAATTCGTCCTAAACCAGGACCTATATCTATCATTTGTCCTATCATAGACACTGTTGAAGTAATAAAAGTACTAAGATTGCTATTAGCTCCGTGAACAAGTCTTGTGATATGGCATAGCTGTTAGAGCTACACTTAAACCACCAGCAACAGCTGAATTTCGAATTTTAAGAGCACCATTGACACTTGAAAGAGTACTAAGAGTAGTACTATATACAAAAGAGAATTTCAAAGCTGATAAAGAGTTGCCGATACTAGAAAAACCTTTGGTACTTAAACTTAGGGTAGAAATTCGTCCTAAACCAGGACCTATATCTATCATTTGTCCTATCATAGAAACTCTTGAAGTAATAAAAGTACTAAGATTGCTACCTGCTGAATGAACAAGTCTTGTGATATGGCTTAAACCTGTCCCAGCTAAAGCTGATAAAGCTTCTTAAAGCACTAAGTGCTTTAAGAATTACTGCAACAATCTCAAAACATTTTGTTGTACAGCATTAGCCTGACTCATAGCATAAGAACCTGATTGGGCAAGAATATTTGCTTTAGAAAAGGCTGCACTCTCACTTGCAAAATCCACATCTCTAATAGTAGATTCAGCAGCTTTCACATTTACTTGAGTAACAGTGATATTATTGATTGTAACTTGAAGTTGGTTTTGTACTGAACCGATATCTGCACGAATTTGATCCAAATTCGTTGTAGCAGTTTCAGCAACATCCATAACTGCCATAGCACCTTTTAAAGTGGTAACTCCGGCTGTTTGTTTCACTCCCATTTGCTCTTTTGCCACAACCCCTCTTTGCAAAGAAAGAGCTGAGATAGCCACACTAAAACCGCCGGTAGCTGCTGCTGAATTTCGAATTTTAAGATCTCCATTTACAGTTGAAACAGCACTCAAAGACACACTATATACATTTGAAAACCTCACAGCTGAAAGCACAGTCAAAAGTGCTGAAAAACCTTTTGTGCTTAAACTTAAGGTAGAGAGTTGTCCTAAACCAGGACCTATATCTATCATCTGCCCTATCATAGAAACTCTTGAGGTAACAAAGGTGCTCAAACCACTACCGGCACTATGAACCAAAGTGGTGATATGGCTTAAACCTGTCCCAGCTAAAGCTGATAAAGCAGAAACACCTACTTCTATACTCGCAAGTCTATCAACTGAATTAAAACCTATGGATTCTGCTAAAACTTGTGAAATTTGACCCTTAGTTTCCCTTAAGGAAATAGAATTTTGAGCAACGAGTTTGTCAGAATCAAAACCAAAACCAGTTCCTCCCACGGCTATATCCCTACCATCATTCTTCACCAAAGAAAGACGTCCGTAATTCTCAAACATATTTACAGCTATACCTGCACCAGCACCTATACTACCTGTGATGCTAATACCCCTACCCTCTCTAGAAGTAAGAACAAGATTGCCATTTTGATCTTTAGCTGCTTCAACACCGGTAGTGTCTTTGACGCTATTAATAGCAGCAATCAAAGCTCCATTATCATCATTATTTTTATATGATATTTTGCCAATGATTACACCATTAATCGCGAAAGTATCACTTGTCGTACCTTCTTGTATAGGTTTGCTTCCTATGGTTTGCACATTAAAACTCGCACGAACGCCTGTTTTGTCTGATACTCTGTTAATCTCTTCAGCTAAAGCACCAAGACCTGTGCCTACTGAGGTTGAAATCTTTATCTTAGGAAAATTAAAATCTTCCAAGCCGTTGTAATTCCTCAACACCATCTCC
>NZ_JAPHNA010000023.1 GCF_026241315.1 Campylobacter sp. MIT 21-1684
AAGGGTATTTTTTCAAGATAGTTTGGTTGTACCTTATTTTGTGCTTAGGTGCTGAGGCAAGCATTGGTTTTAGGTTATGCAAATGTACTACAACAGGTAGTTCTGCATATTCTGAAGCAGTATTTTGCCCATTATCTCTTTGTTTCTTAGATTTCTTCTTTGATTATGGATGTGTATCTACTCTCAAAAATTGTATTAATGTTGCAATGTTATTACTTTTTAGTTCTATCGAGTCCAATAGGAATATGTTATTTTTTTACTTGCGATTTTTTTTGCACTTCTTTGCTTGTCATATTTTAGAGATTTTTTATTGCTTTCATTTTAATTCTTTGTGTATTTTGGTAATAATAGTTTTTAGGATATATTGTAAAGAATTATCAAACAAATTCCAAAGATTAAGATAATTGACCTAATATAAACTAGAAATTATTTTAACGGACAATATTCAACCTTACAAGTTTAAGTTCTTTTAGAGTAAATATATAAAATCTAGTTTGTTTGTTCAAGGTATATTGAATTTGTAGTCCAAAATTGATAACAATTATTCACTCATTTAAAAATTTTTCATAATGAGTATTGTTCTTTATTTAATATTATAAAATAATACTTTTTGTAAATGAAAAATTGTTTTTTGTTAATTTACTTTTTTCTTGTAAAAAAGCGTTTTGATGAAGAATTTTTTGAAAGCGACTATAGTAATAGAGATAGTCTATGTTTTTTAGGTGTATTGTTAGGTTTCCAACCTTGACATTTTTTCTTTTTTAAGCTATGATATCAGTTTTTATCTAATATATGTGCTGGTTTAGCTCAGTTGGTAGAGCAGCTGCCTTGTAAGCAGCAGGTCGGGGGTTCAAGTCCCTTAACCAGCTCCATTAATTTAGCAGTGTTTGACCAGAATATTGAAAAAAATCAATGTTTTTTATTTAAGGTGAGTTACTCAAGTGGCCAACGAGGGCAGACTGTAAATCTGCTGGCTTTCGCCTTCCGTGGTTCGAATCCACGACTCACCACCATGCTTTGCGGGAATAGCTCAGTTGGCTAGAGCATCAGCCTTCCAAGCTGAGGGTCGCGGGTTCGAGTCCCGTTTCCCGCTCCAAAGTTCAAACTGGGAGCTGTATTTTCTTAAAAAACTTACAGAATTTCCTTGCTTTTAGTTGTCTGTATTTGTGTATGGTTTTTCTGAGCGCTCGTATGGCTCAGAGGTAGAGCACTCCCTTGGTAAGGGAGAGGTCGCGGGTTCAATTCCCGCTATGAGCTCCATAATTTGAAGAAATTATATATAAATAATGAGAGACTTGGTTTTAGAATAATTCAATTTTATACGGAGGATTAAAATGGCTAAAGAAAAATTTTCTCGCAATAAGCCACATGTGAATATAGGAACTATTGGTCATGTTGATCATGGTAAAACTACTTTAACAGCTGCTATTTCTGCTGTTTTATCAAGAAAGGGTTTGGCAGAGCTTAAAGATTATGATAATATCGATAATGCTCCAGAAGAAAAAGAAAGAGGGATCACTATTGCTACTTCTCATATTGAGTACGAAACCGATAATCGTCATTATGCACACGTAGATTGTCCCGGACATGCTGATTATGTTAAAAATATGATTACAGGTGCTGCGCAAATGGATGGAGCTATACTTGTTGTTTCTGCTGCTGATGGACCTATGCCGCAAACAAGAGAACATATTTTACTTTCCCGTCAGGTTGGTGTGCCTTATATTGTTGTTTTTATGAATAAGGCAGATATGGTTGATGATGCAGAGCTTTTAGAACTTGTTGAAATGGAGATTAGAGAACTTTTAAGTTCTTATGATTTTCCCGGTGATGATACTCCTATTATTTCTGGTTCTGCTTTGAAAGCTTTAGAAGAAGCTAAGGCCGGACAAGATGGGGAGTGGTCTAACAAGGTTTTAGATCTTATGTCTGCTGTGGATAGTTATATACCAACTCCTGTGCGCGATACTGAAAAAGATTTCTTAATGCCTATCGAAGATGTTTTTTCTATTTCAGGTCGTGGAACCGTTGTTACAGGGAGAATTGAAAAAGGTATAGTTAAAGTGGGTGATACTATTGAGATAGTAGGTATTAAAGATACTCAAACCACTACTGTTACCGGTGTTGAAATGTTTAGAAAAGAAATGGAACAAGGTGAGGCTGGTGATAATGTTGGTGTTTTGCTTCGTGGTACCAAAAAAGAAGAAGTTCTTCGTGGAATGGTTTTAGCAAAGCCAAAATCAATCACTCCTCATACAGATTTTGAAGCTGAAGTTTATATTTTAAATAAAGATGAAGGTGGCCGACACACTCCTTTCTTTAATAATTATAGACCACAATTTTATGTTAGAACAACAGATGTTACAGGTTCTATTAAATTAGCTGATGGTGTTGAAATGGTTATGCCGGGTGAAAATGTGAGAATTACTGTCAGTCTTATTGCTCCGGTAGCACTTGAAGAAGGAACTCGTTTTGCTATTCGCGAAGGTGGTAAAACTGTCGGTTCTGGTGTTGTTTCTAAGATTATTAAATGATTATTTCGCTAAAGCTAAGATCAATTCTTAGCTTTTTATCGTATAAGGAAAAGTGATGAGGATTAAAGTTGGTTTAAAATGTGAAGAATGCGGTGATATTAATTATAGTACATATAAAAATAGTAAAAATACAAGTGAAAAACTAGAATTAAAAAAATACTGTCCAAGATTAAAAAAGCATACACTTCACAAAGAAGTTAAACTAAAAAGTTAAGTGCGTGTGCTTTAGGGCAATAGCTCTAACGGTAGAGCACCGGATTCCAAATCCGATGGTTGGGGGTTCGAATCCCTCTTGCCCTGCCATATTTAAGGTTTATTTGATGGAAAAATTAATAACTTATTTAAAAACATCTAAAGCTGAACTAAGGAAAGTAATTTTTCCTTTAAAAGAGCAGGTTCGCAATGCTTATATTGCTGTATTTATTGTAGTTGTAGTAGTCTCTTTGTTTTTAACATTGGTAGATTGGATTATGTCTTCTCTTGTTTCTGCCATAGTTTAAGGAAAAAAATGATGAGTGCTTATAGATGGTACGCAATACAGACTTATGCAGGAAGTGAAATGGCTGTGAAAAAAGCTATTGAAAATTTGGTTAAAGATAATGGAGTTGAATGGCAACTAAAAGAAATAGTTGTTCCAACTGAAGATGTTATTGAATTTAAAAATGGAAAAGAGAAGATAAGTGAAAGGAGTCTGTATTCTGGATATGTTTTTGCACATCTTGATTTAAACACGGAACTTTGGCATCGTATTCAATCTCTTCCAAAAGTAGGTCGTTTTATCGGGGAGTCAAAGAAACCTACTCCTTTAACGGAAAAAGATATCAATTTAATTTTAGAAAAAGCACACAACCGTGCTGCTCCTAAACCTAAAATTTCTTTTGAAGAAGGAGAAAATGTTAGAATTATTGAGGGTCCATTTGCGAATTTTACAGGTATGGTTGAAGAATATGATATGGTACGAGGTTTATTAAAATTAAACGTTTCTATTTTTGGACGTTCAACTCCGGTAGAAATTTTATATTCTCAAGTTGAAAAAATTATTTAATTTATAGATCAAAGGAGAGGTGTTATGGCTAAAAAAGTCGTGGGTGAGATTAAATTGCAAATTGCTGCAACAAAAGCGAATCCATCGCCTCCTGTTGGTCCTGCTTTAGGACAACAAGGAGTGAATATTATGGAATTTTGTAAAGCTTTTAACGAGAAAACAAAAGATATGGCAGGCTTTAATATTCCTGTTGTGATTACTGTGTATGCAGACAAAAGTTTTACTTTTATTACCAAACAACCTCCTGCTACGGATTTAATTAAAAAGGCAGCAGGAATTACAAAAGGTGCGGATAATCCTCTTAAAAATAAAGTAGGGCAGCTTACCAAGAAACAAGTTTTAGAAATTGTCGAAAAAAAACTTGCAGATTTAAACACTAAAGATAAAGAACAGGCTGTAAAAATCATTGCAGGATCAGCTCGTTCTATGGGTGTGGAAGTTATAGATTGAAAAACCTTATACCACCTAAGGTATAAAAGGTGGTAGCACTTTATAATGCGGAGAAAAGAATGGCAAAAATAGCAAAAAGACTACAAGAATTGTCTCAAAAGATTGATTCAAGTAAAAATTATAATCTCAATGAAGCAATTGAAATTGTTAAAACTTTAGCTTCAGCTAAATTTGATGAAACTGTTGAAATTGCTTTAAAATTAAATGTTGATCCAAGACACGCTGATCAGATGATTAGAGGTTCTGTGGTGTTGCCTGCAGGCACTGGAAAAAAAGTACGTGTTGGGGTTGTTGCTAAAGATGCAAAAGCAGATGAAGCAAAAAATGCAGGTGCTGATATTGTCGGTAGTGATGATTTGATTGAACAAATTCAAAAAGGAAATATAGAATTTGATGTTTTAATCGCTACGCCAAATTTAATGGGACTTGTTGGGAAAGTTGGTCGTATTTTAGGTCCAAAAGGATTAATGCCAAATCCTAAAACAGGTACAGTCACTTTAGATGTAGCCCAAGCTGTTTCAAATGCAAAAAGCGGTCAGGTAAATTTCCGTGTTGATAAACAGGGTAATATTCACGCTGGACTTGGAAAAGTAAGTTTTTCAAAAGAACAGCTTTGGGAAAATGTTTCAACTTTTATCAAAGCAATTAATAAACATAAACCAGCTGCTGCAAAAGGGAGATATATTAAAAATGCTGTTTTATCTTTGACAATGAGTCCTTCATTAAAACTTGAAACACAAGAGTTGCTTGATATAAAATGATAAAAAGTTGCAAGAGCAACTTTTTATTTAATATAAATAAACATCTGAAAGAAAATTATTTCTTTGATATGTTTATTTTAGATTGAAGAAAGTCGAGGCGTAAGCTTAAATGGTACAACCGCTCTGCTTGAAATCTCAATCGGAAAGGAGAAGATATGACTAAAACAGAAAAAATTGAGCTCATTGCAAAACTTCAAGAAAGTTTTAGTTTAAGCGAAGCGATTGTAGTTTGTAATTACAAAGGGCTTAGCACTAAAAAACTTGAACAGTTGAGAGAAGTTGCAAGAGAAAATAAAGTCAAAGTTCAGGTTATTAAAAATACTTTGGTAAATATTGCTCTCAAAAATTCCGGTAAAACAGGTCTTGAACTTAAAGATGCAAATATTTATCTTTGGGGAAAAGATCAGCTTAATGTTTCAAAAACAGCAGCCAAATTTGAAGAGAACAATAATGAGTTTTTTCAAATAAAAACTGCCTTTATCGATGGTGAAGTTGTAGATGTTGAAAAAGTGAAAGCTCTTGCTAAAATGCCTTCACGTAATGAGTTGCTTGCTATGCTTTTGCAAGTTTGGAATGCACCAATCACCAATTTTACTATTGGTTTAAATGCTCTTAAACAGAAAAAAGAATCAGAAGAATAAAAGGAGAAACAATGGCAATTTCTAAAGAAGATGTATTAGAATATATTTCAAATTTAAGTGTTCTTGAGTTATCAGAACTTGTAAAAGAATTTGAAGAAAAATTTGGAGTTTCAGCTGCTCCTGTAATGGTAGCTGGAGCTGGAGTTGCTGCTGGAGCTACAGCAGGTGTTGAGGAAAAAACAGAATTTAATCTTGTTTTAACTGACAGCGGGGCTAAAAAAATTGAAGTGATTAAAATCGTTCGCGCTTTAACAGGTCTTGGGCTTAAAGAAGCTAAAGATGCAGTGGAGCAAACCCCTTCTACTTTAAAAGAAGGCATTGCTAAAGCTGAAGCTGAAGAAGCAAAAAAACAATTAGAGGAAGCTGGTGCTAAAGTAGAACTTAAATAACTTTAATGTTTAAAAAAGGCTTGTCAATCAAGTCTTTTTTTATTTTTACCTAAATATTTTAGGTCTTCTTTTTTAAATTTACAAAATTTACCACGAGGTATATCAAAATGTCAGATAATAAATTAGGAAATCGTTTAAGAGTGGATTTTTCAAACATTTCAAAACAGATAGAAATCCCCAATCTCCTCCAATTACAAAAAGCAAGTTTTGATTATTTTTTAAATCTTAGTGAAGCGAATAATGAAAGTGGCATAGAAAAGGTTTTTAAATCCGTTTTTCCTATACACGATCCACAAAATAGACTTTCTTTGGAATATGTAAGCAGTGAGATAGGCAAACCTAAATATACAATACGAGAGTGTATGGAAAGAGGTTTGACGTATTCTGTAAATTTAAAAATGAAAATTAGACTTACTTTGCACGAAAAAGATGAAAAAACAGGCGAAAAAGTTGGTGTAAAAGACATTAAAGAGCAAGAAATTTATATTCGAGAAATCCCACTTATGACAGATAGGGTTTCTTTTATTATTAATGGTGTAGAAAGAGTTGTTGTCAATCAGCTTCATAGAAGTCCGGGTGTTATCTTTAAAGAAGAAGAAAGTTCAACAGTAGCAAACAAACTTGTCTATACAGCCCAAATTATTCCAGACCGCGGTTCGTGGTTGTATTTTGAATATGATGCTAAAGATGTACTGTATGTTCGAATCAATAAAAGAAGAAAAGTTCCTGTAACGATGCTTTTTAGGGCTTTAGGATATAAAAAACAAGATATTATAAAATTGTTTTATCCTATTCAGACTATCTATGTGAAAAAAGATAAATTCCTTACAGAGTTTAATCCTAATGATTTTATGGACAGAATTGAATACGATATTAAAGATGAAAAAGGCAAAGTTATCCATCAAGCAGGAAAAAGGCTTACAAAGAAAAAAGCAGAACAACTTGTTAAAGATGGTCTCAAATGGATAGAATATCCTTTTGAAATTCTCATCAATCGTTATTTAGCTAATCCTATTGTTGATAAAGAAAGCGGAGAGCTTTTATTTGATTCTTTAACTTTGATCGATGAAAATAAACTTGCCAAGATTAAAGAACAAAAAAGTTTTGATATAGCTAATGATTTGGCAAATGGTGTTGATACTGCTATTATCAATTCTTTCGCTCAAGACAATGAGACTTTGAAACTTTTGAAGCAGAGTGAAAATATAGATGATGAAAATGATTTAGCAGCCATTCGAATTTATAAGGTTATGCGTCCGGGTGAACCTGTTGTCAAAGATGCTGCAAAGGCTTTTGTAAATGATTTATTTTTCAATGCTGAACGTTATGATTTAACGAGAGTAGGTCGTATGAAAATGAATCATAAACTTGGACTTGAAGTGCCTGAATATGTTACAGTTCTCACAAATGAAGACATTATTAAAACTGCCAAATATCTTATCAAAGTAAAAAATGGTAAAGGCCATATCGACGATAGGGATCATCTTGGCAATCGTCGTATTCGTTCTATAGGTGAGCTTTTGGCAAATGAACTTCATTTAGGTCTTACAAAAATGCAAAAAGCTATTCGTGATAAATTTACTTCTTTGAATACTGATATTGAAAAAGTAATGCCTTATGATTTAATCAATCCAAAAATGATCACAACAACTATAGTTGAATTTTTCACTGGCGGGCAATTGAGTCAGTTTATGGATCAAACAAATCCTTTAAGTGAAGTTACTCATAAAAGGCGGCTTTCTGCTCTTGGAGAAGGTGGATTAGTCAAGGAAAGAGCAGGTTTTGAAGTGCGTGATGTGCATTCAACACATTATGGACGTATTTGTCCTGTTGAAACACCAGAAGGGCAAAATATAGGTTTAATTAATACTCTTTCAACTTATGCAAAGGTCAATGAACTTGGTTTTGTTGAAGCTCCTTATAAAAAAGTTATTAATGGCAAGGTGAGTAATGAAATTGTTTATTTGACAGCCACACAAGAAGAAGGACTTTTTATCGCTCCGGCTTCGACAAAACTTGATTCTAAAGGTGGTATTGTTGAAGAATTTATAGAAGCTAGACAGGATGGTGAAACTATACTTGCAAGACGTGAAGAAGTGCAACTCATCGATCTCTGCTCCGGAATGGTTGTTGGTGTTGCTGCATCTCTTATTCCTTTTTTAGAACACGATGATGCAAACAGAGCTTTAATGGGTTCAAATATGCAAAGACAAGCTGTACCGCTTTTAATTTCAAGTGCTCCAATTGTAGGTACGGGAATGGAAAAAATCATTGCTCGTGATGCGTGGGAGGCTATTAAAGTAAAGCGAAGTGGAACAGTTGAGAAAGTTGATAATAAGAGCATTTTTATTATGGGAGAAGATGAAAAAGGGCCTTTTATCGACCATTATATAATGGAGAAAAATTTACGAACGAATCAAAATACCAATCTCATACAACATCCTATAGTGAAAAAAGGTGAATTTGTTAAGAAAGGACAGATTATCGCAGATGGTCCGAGTATGGAACAAGGTGAATTAGCCATTGGTAAAAATGTACTTATAGCCTTTATGCCGTGGAATGGTTATAATTATGAAGATGCTATTGTTGTTAGTGAGAGAATTATACGTGAAGATACTTTTACTAGTGTGCATATTTATGAAAAAGAGATTGAAGCTAGAGAGTTAAAAGATGGCATTGAAGAGATAACTAAAGATCTTCCAAACATAAAAGAAGAAGATATTGCGCATCTTGATGAAAGTGGTATTGCTAAAATAGGTACTCATATCAAACCGGGTATGATTTTAGTTGGGAAAGTGTCTCCAAAAGGCGAAGTGAAACCAACACCAGAAGAAAGACTTTTAAGGGCGATATTTGGAGAGAAAGCAGGGCATGTTGTGAATAAGTCTTTATATGCCACTGCTTCTTTGGAAGGTGTTGTTGTTGATGTAAAAATTTTTACAAAAAAAGGGTATGAAAAAGATGATAGGGCTATGAAATCTTACGATAAAGAAAAAATGGCTTTAGAAAAAGAACATCACGACAGACTTTTAATGATGGATAGGGAAGAGATGTTGAGAGTTTGCTCACTTTTAGCAAAAGCTTCTTTGAATACAAATCAAAAAATAAATGGTACAAATTATCAAAAAGGTGATAAAGTTAAGATTGAGGATTTAGAAAAGATCAATCGTTTTACTTTGACAACATTGATAAAAGCGTATTCTAAAGAAATTCAAAAACATTATGAAGATCTGAAAAATCATTTTCAGAATGAAAAGAAAAAGCTCAAAGCTGAACACGACGAAAAACTTGAAATTTTGGAAAAAGATGATATTTTACCAAGTGGCGTTGTGAAGCTTGTTAAAGTCTATATCGCAACAAAACGAAAATTAAAAGTTGGCGATAAAATGGCAGGGAGACACGGTAATAAAGGTATAGTTTCAACTATCGTCCCAGAAGTTGATATGCCTTATCTTGCAGATGGAAAAAGTGTTGATATAGTTCTTAATCCACTTGGGGTGCCAAGTCGTATGAATATAGGACAAATTTTAGAGAGTCATTTAGGACTTATAGGGTTTCGTTTAGGTGAGCAAATCCAAGAAATTTTTGATAAAAAACAGAAAGATTTTGTCAAAGAATTGCGGAATAAAATGCTTGAAATTTGTTCAATTCCAAGACTTGAACAAGAGAAAAAATTTCTTAAAAGTTTAGAAGATAATGAGCTTTTAGAATATGCAAGAGATTGGTGTGCTGGCGTGAAATTCGCTACTCCTGTATTTGAAGGGGTAAATATAGATGAATTTAGCAAACTTTTTGAAATGGCAAAAGTTGATATGGACGGTAAGAGTGAGCTTTATGATGGACGTACAGGTGATAAAATAGCAGAAAGAGTGCATATAGGTTGTATGTATATGTTAAAACTCCATCATCTGGTTGATGAGAAAGTACACGCAAGAAGTACAGGTCCTTACAGTTTAGTTACGCAACAGCCTGTTGGCGGGAAAGCGCTTTTTGGTGGGCAAAGATTTGGAGAAATGGAAGTTTGGGCATTGGAAGCTTATGGAGCTGCACATACTTTAAGAGAAATGCTTACGATAAAATCTGATGATGTAGAAGGAAGATTTAGTGCTTATAAGGCATTAACTAAAGGTGAAAATGTCCCGACAACAGGAATTCCAGAAACATTTTTTGTTTTAACAAACGAATTAAAATCCCTTGCTTTAGATGTGGAGATTTTTAATAAGGATGAAGACAATGAGTAAATTTAAGATCATAGAAATTAAAGAAGAAACACGACCTAAAGATTTTGAAGCTTTTCAATTACGATTAGCAAGTCCAGAAAAAATTAAATCTTGGTCTTATGGTGAAGTGAAAAAGCCAGAAACTATTAATTATAGGACATTAAAACCAGAACGAGACGGCTTGTTTTGTGCGAAAATTTTTGGACCTATTAGAGATTATGAATGTCTTTGTGGAAAATATAAAAAAATGCGTTTTAAAGGTGTAAAATGCGAAAAATGTGGGGTTGAAGTTGCCAATTCTAAAGTCCGTCGTTCGCGGATGGGGCATATTGAACTTGTTACACCTGTGGCACATATTTGGTATGTAAATTCCTTGCCAAGTCGTATAGGAACTTTACTTGGTGTGAAAATGAAAGATTTAGAACGTGTGTTGTATTATGAAGCGTATATTGTGGAGAATCCCGGAGATGCGTATTATGATAATGAGAGCACAAAGAAGGTTGAATTTTGTGATGTGTTAAACGAAGAGCAGTATCAAAATTTGATGCAAAGATATGAAAATAGCGGTTTTAAGGCAAGAATGGGCGGAGAGGTTGTACGCGATTTGCTTGCAAATTTAGATCTTGTCGAGCTTTTAAACCAGCTTAAGGAACAAATGCAAGCTACTGGTTCTGAAGCAAAAAAGAAAACAATTATCAAACGTTTAAAAGTCGTAGAAAATTTTTTAAATTCTAATTTTAACACTAATAGAACAGATGAAGAAGCCGTTCCAAATCGTCCCGAGTGGATGATGATTACTAATTTGCCTGTTTTACCACCAGATTTACGTCCTTTAGTTGCTTTAGATGGAGGAAAATTTGCTGTTTCTGATGTAAATGATTTATACCGAAGAGTGATTAATAGGAATACGCGGTTGAAAAAACTTATGGAGCTTGATGCACCTGAAATCATCATTAGAAATGAAAAAAGAATGCTACAAGAAGCGGTTGATGCACTTTTTGACAATGGACGTAGAGCAAATGCTGTTAAAGGGGCAAATAAAAGACCATTAAAATCTTTAAGTGAAATTATTAAAGGAAAACAAGGAAGGTTTCGTCAGAATTTACTTGGAAAGAGGGTAGATTTTTCAGGTCGTAGTGTTATTGTTGTAGGACCAAAATTAAAAATGGATCAGTGTGGTTTGCCTAAAAAAATGGCTTTGGAGCTTTTCAAGCCACATCTTTTGGCGAAACTTGAAGAAAAAGGTTATGCCACAACAGTCAAACAAGCAAAAAAAATGATAGAAAATAAAACTAATGAAGTATGGGAATGCTTAGAAGAAGTTGTAGATGGACACCCGGTAATGCTAAACCGTGCTCCAACTTTGCATAAACTTTCTATTCAAGCTTTTCATCCTGTGCTTGTAGAAGGCAAAGCTATACAACTTCATCCTTTAGTATGTGCAGCGTTTAATGCCGATTTTGATGGAGACCAAATGGCTGTGCATGTACCTTTATCGCAAGAAGCGATAGCAGAATGCAAGGTATTAATGCTTTCTTCTATGAATATTTTACTTCCTGCTAGCGGTAAATCTGTTACTGTGCCTTCACAAGATATGGTTTTAGGGATTTATTATCTTTCACTCGAAAAATCAAATGCTAAAGGTTCGCATAAGATTTGTACGGGTATTGATGAAGTTATGATGGCTTTAGAGTCGAAATGTCTTGATATTCACGCAAGTATTCAAACTATGATTGATGGACGTAAGATTATAACTACAGCAGGAAGATTGATTATTAAATCAATTTTGCCAGATTTTATACCAGAGCATAGCTGGAATAAAGTTCTAAAAAAGAAAGATATAGCTGCTTTGGTTGATCTTGTATATAAGCAAGGTGGTTTAGAAATTACAGCAAGTTTTTTAGACAGATTGAAAAATCTTGGTTTTGAATATGCTACTAAAGCAGGTATTTCTATATCTATTGCTGATATTATTGTGCCAAATGATAAAAAGAAAGCCATCGATGATGCTAAAAAGCAAGTGCGTGAAATTCAAAATTCATATAATTTAGGTTTAATCACTTCAGGAGAGAGGTATAATAAAATTATTGATATTTGGAAAAGTACAAATAATTTGCTTTCTAAAGAAATGATGGATTTAGTTGAAAAAGATAAAGAAGGTTTTAATTCTATCTATATGATGGCCGATTCTGGTGCAAGAGGAAGTGCAGCTCAAATTTCTCAACTTGCAGCTATGAGAGGATTGATGACAAAACCTGATGGTTCTATTATAGAGACGCCAATTATTTCTAATTTCCGCGAAGGTTTAAATGTGTTAGAGTACTTTATTTCAACCCACGGTGCTAGAAAAGGTTTGGCTGATACAGCGCTTAAAACTGCAAATGCAGGATATTTAACAAGAAAACTTATTGATGTTGCCCAAAATGTTAAGATTACAATAGAGGATTGCGGTACTCACGAAGGCGTTGAAATTAACGAGATTACAGCTGATAGTTCTATTATTGAAACACTAGAGGAAAGAATTTTAGGCAGAGTTTTGGCTGAAGATGTGATAGAACCGATTACAAATTCAGTACTTTTTGCTGAAGGTACTTTAATAGATGAGGAAAAAACAAGGGTTTTAAGCGAGAGCGGTATAAAAAGTGTTAATATACGCACTCCTATTACTTGCAAGGCAAAAAAAGGTATTTGTGCGAAATGTTATGGTGTGAATTTAGGAGAAGGAAAACTTGTAAAACCCGGAGAAGCTGTTGGAATCATTTCAGCTCAATCAATAGGTGAGCCCGGAACTCAACTTACACTTAGAACTTTTCATAGTGGTGGAACGGCGAGTACTGACTTGCAAGACAGACAAGTAAGTGCCCAAAAAGAAGGCTTTATAAGATTTTATAATCTTAAAACTTATAAAAATAAAGAAGGTAAAAATATAGTTGCAAATCGTAGGAATGCTGCTATTTTGCTTGTCGAACCAAAAATTAAAGCTCCGTTTAAGGGTATTATAAACATAGAAAATGTTTATGAAGATGTTGTTATTTCACTTAAAAATAAAAAACAAGAAGCAAAATTTATTTTAAGAAAATATGATTTAGCAAAACCAAATGAACTTGCAGGAGTAAGTGGAAATATAGAAGGAAAGCTTTATTTACCTTATCAGAATGGGAGTGAAGTTGATGAAAATGAAAGCATAGTTGAAGTTATTAAAGAGGACTGGAATGTACCAAATCGTATTCCTTTTGTGAGTGAAATTTTAGTTAAAGATGGAGATCCTGTGGTGCAAAATATTAAAGCAGGTGAGAAAGGTACTTTAAAATTTTATATACTTAAAGGCGATGGTCTTGATAGAATTCGTAATGTTAAAAAAGGTGATATAGTAAAAGAAAAAGGTTTTTTTGTAGTCATAGCTGATGAAAATGATAGAGAAGCAAAAAGACATTATATTCCAAGAGAATCTCGAATAGAATTTGATGATAGCTCTTTTGTTGGCGATGCTAATGCTATTATAGCTAGTGCTACAAAGAATGAAAAAATTGTGATAGCTGAATGGGACGCTTATAATAATACTATTATCGCTGAAATGGCAGGAACGGTTAGTTTTGAGGATATAGAAATCGGTTACAGTGCTGATGAACAAGTTGATGAAGCAACAGGAACAAGATCTTTGGTTATTAATGAATACTTACCAAGTGGAGTTCGTCCAACTTTGATTATTGCAGGTAAAGCAGAAAAGACTGTACGTTATCAGCTTGAACCTAGAACAGTTATTTTTATCCACGACGGAGATAAAGTTGCTCAGGCAGATATTTTAGCAAAAACACCAAAAGCAGCAGCAAAGTCAAAAGACATCACAGGAGGTTTACCAAGAGTTTCAGAACTTTTTGAAGCAAGGAAACCAAAGAATTCAGCTGTAATTGCTGAAGTTGATGGTGTGGTACGGTTTGATAAACCTTTGCGTTCAAAAGAAAGGATTATTATTCAAACAGAAGATGGTGTCAATGTTGAATATTTGATTGATAAATCAAGACATATTCAAGTGAGAGATGGTGAATTTATCCACGCAGGAGAGAAGCTTACTGATGGTATTGTTTCAAGTCACGATGTTTTAAAAATATTAGGTGAGAAAGCACTGCACCATTATCTTATTTCTGAAATTCAGCAAGTGTATCGAGGTCAAGGTGTTGTTATTTCAGACAAACATATTGAAGTGATAGTTTCACAAATGTTACGACAGGTGAGAGTTATTGATAGTGGACATACAAAATTCATTGAAGGGGACTTAGTTTCAAGACGTAAATTTAAAGAAGAAAATAGAAGAATACTTCAAATGGGTGGAGAACCAGCCATAGCAGAGCCTGTTTTGCTTGGTGTTACAAGAGCGGCTATTGGTAGTGATAGTGTTATTTCAGCCGCCTCTTTTCAAGAAACAACAAAAGTTTTAACTGAGGCAAGTATAGCTGGTAAATTCGATTATTTAGAAGATTTAAAAGAAAATGTTATCTTAGGTCGTATGATACCTGTAGGAACAGGGCTTTACAGCGAGCAAAAACTGAAGCTCAAAGAAAAAGAATAGCTTTTTACAAAATCCTTTTTTTAGGGTTTTGCTAAAAATTGTGTAAGCAAAATGAAAGATTTCTTTTGTATTTAATAATAATATTAAAAAGAATCCGACTTTTCTCTCAATAAAAGCTATTAAATTTTACAGAAACAAAAATTTGATCGAAATAAAATAACCTGATAATTATAAGTATTGTAATTTTGTTTTATTAGTATCGTTTGTTTCATAATTATTTTACTTGACTGCACAATTATTTTAAGCTAAAAAATGAATTTTAAAGCTCAAGTTAGTTTCATTTTGTCTTCTTAGAAAAATTTTATATATTTATTTAAAGTTTAAATTTTATTTTTAAATTGATATGTTATACTATCATTTTGACACGGTTATGTTTAATAGTATAAGCAGGATAAAAAATGAATTATGAAGAATTTGAAAAAGAGCTTGAAAGAGTGGATTTAAGTAAAAAAGAATTTGCGCTTATGGTAGATATGAGTTATGCTAGCGTTACAAATTGGAAGCAAAAAGAGGCTTTGCCAAGTTGGATTATCTCTTGGTTTGCAAATTATAAAAAAGCACGTATTTTAGATCAGATTTCTCATTCAATTAAACCTTATTTGTAAATTTTTGATTAATAAATTTTTTAGAGTAAAACAATCATTTCTAATAGTAGTATTTTAGAAATGTTCTCCAATGACAATTTTTCATCAATGAAACACTTTATTTTTTAGGGTTTTTGCAAGTTCTATGCAAATAATCGTCTTAAAAATTTTGCATCAAAAGTCTTTAAAGAGAGTTTGAGATACTCAAGAATTTTTCTATGATTTTGTTCTGAAAGTTTTATTGCGGTCTTCAATGTTTTAAGAGTGTGTTGCTAGAGTAAAAAATGTGTTTTTTGAATTTTTATAAATTCAATATAAAAGCTATTCTTGTTGGATTTGCTTTAAGATAAGATTTATTTTATACTCTATTTAGACTTTCTTGCTAGAGTTTTATTAATGAATCTAAAAAATATTAGTGTAATTATCATTGTTAAAAATGCTGAAAAAACATTACAAAAATGCTTACAGTCTCTAAAGAATTTTGATGAGATTGTTCTTTTAGATAATGGTAGCACAGACTCTACACTAGAAATTGCAAAGGAATATAACGAAAAATTTGATAATCTTAAAGTCTTTCATAGTAAATTTATAGGCTTTGGTGCATTAAGAAACCTAGCTATTTCTTATACAAAAAATGATTTTATTTTGAGTATTGATGCTGATGAAGTGTTGGAAATTAGTACAAAAGAAGAGTTAGAAACTGTCCATTTAAAGGACAATTCTATTATCGCTCTGCCGCGTAAAAATCTTTATAAAAATGAATGGATAAAGGCTTGTGGTTGGAGTCCGGATTTTGTTTATAGAATCTTTAATAAAAAATTTACGCAGTTTAATAAGAGTCTCATTCACGAATCTGTGATAATTCCAAGCAATGCTGAAATTGTAAAATTTCAAAATGGTTTGAAACATTATGCTTATGATAGTATCGATACTCTTTTAGAAAAATGCCAAAGGTATTCATCTCTTTGGGCACAACAAAATGTAAAGAAAAAATCTTCTATGATTGAAAGTGTTGTACGTAGCGGGTGGAAATTCTTTCGGGATTATTTTTTTAAAAAAGGTTTTTTGTATGGATATAAGGGTTTTATGATCAGTGTTTGTAATGCTTTGGGTGTGTTTTTTAAATATGCAAAACTTTATGAACTCACTCATCAAATGCCTTCTGCTTCTCTTATAATTACTACTTATAATAACGAAGACTACCTTAAACTTGTGCTTGAAAGTGTGAGAAAGTTAGAATATCTGCCAAATGAAGTTATTGTTGCAGATGATGGAAGTACAGAAAAAACAGCTGATTTAATCAAAGAATTCAAAAAAGATTTTCCTTGTCCTTTAAAACATATTTGGCAGGAGGACAAAGGGTATCGTCTTAATCAAAGTCGCAATAACGGAATTAATGCAGCAAGTTGTGAGTATATCATTGTTATTGATGGGGATATGATTTTAGATAAAAATTTCATCAAAGACCATTTGGAGTATTCTAAAGAAAAAGTGTATTTGCAAGGCTCTCGTATTCTTTTAGATGCAAAGAAAAGTAAAAATGCACTCACAAATAAAGAAATTGCATCTTTTTCTTTTTTTAAAAGAAATTGTTTTATAGCAAAGTGTATTTATTTTTCTTCTAAAATCACTGCTTCTTATTTTGAAAAAAAAGAACTCATTAAAGGCATTCGAGGGTGTAATATGAGTTTCTTTAAAAAGGATTGGGCTGCAATAGAAGGTTTTAATGAGAGATTTAATGCTTGGGGACGTGATGATAGTGAATTTGTCGCTAGGTTTCTTTTTAATGGTGGGGAATTAAGAAGATTGAAATTTAAAGCAATAGCCTCTCATCTTTATCACGATGAGAGCAATAAAAATAGAGATAGGTCTCTTTTTGAAACAAATCATACTCTCTACTTAGAAACCATACAAAACAAAAAAACAACTTGGAAAGATCTGTGAAAATTCTCCTTACAAGCAATGACATCACTGTAATTGGAGGTGTTGAAAGAGTTGTTGTCAATTTAGCAAATGCTTTTGATGAGCTTGGGTTTGAAGTCGAAATTCTTAGTTTTTATGCAAGCGAAGAATGCTGTAAATATGCTTTAAATCCAACTATCAAGCTTACTTTCTATAAGCCGTTTTTAGATATTCACACTAAAAAACCTTTTTTGCGTTTTTTTGCAAAAACTCTTTACCGCTTTTTTGTCGCTTTTAAAATGAAAAAAGCTTATAAAGATGTTGATATTGCGATATACAATTGCTATTTTTACCCTTATTTTAAGAACAAAACGACACGATATTTTAAAATAAAACATTCACATTTTAAAAATACTTATAGTGTAAAAGATAAAATTTTTGATGCTTTGATTGTTATTTCTTCTAAAGAACTTGAGCAGTGGAAAAGAAAATTCAAAAATGTTTTTCTTATTCATAATTTTCTTTCTACTATCCCAAAAGAGAATGCAGATATTTATTCAAAAGTTGTTTTAAGCGTAGGTAGAATGAGTAAAGATGATATAAAGGGCTTTGTACGTTTGATTGACATTTGGAATTTGTTGCAAAAACAAGAATATTTTAAAGAATGGCGACTTCATATAGTGGGTGAAGGAGACTTTAGAGGGTATTTGCAAAAGAAGATTAAAGAGTTAGGACTTGAAAATTCAATACTCTTAAAGCCTTTTACACAAGAAATTTCTAAAGAATACCTCAATGCAAGCATTTACTGTTTAACAAGTAAAAATGAAGGTCTTCCTACGGTGCTTTTAGAGGCAAGTTCGTACGCTTTAGCTTGTATATCTTTTGACATACTTACAGGACCAAGTGATATTATAGAAGATGAAAGAAGTGGTTTTTTGATACCTGATAATGATTTACAACTTTATGCTAAAAGTCTTGCATTATTAATGCAAGATAGTTGTTTAAGAGAGAAATTTGGTAAAAGAGCAAAAGAAATTGCTTTGAAGAAATTTTCTAAAGAACAGATAATGCAAGAGTGGCTTATATTATTTCAAACTTTGTAAGCACCTTCGATGAGGTTTTAAAGCATACTTTAATTTAAGTCCTTAAGCAAACTGCCTC
>NZ_JAPHNA010000024.1 GCF_026241315.1 Campylobacter sp. MIT 21-1684
GAATCTGTGTGTTGTAGGCGTTGATTTCATCAAAGGCGTTAAGGCTTGGGTGGAGTGTGCGAAAAAGCTTGCTTAAATTGCCTTCTGTGGCATATTTGAGCAAGCTCTTTTCTATCCTCTTTTCTATCCTCTTTAATTCCTCTTTGGTTTTGTCAAACTCATTGGCTAAAGTAATAAGAGAATCTAGAATCCGCACAAGCTCTTTTTGCTCCGCTAAAGGTGGCAGGGGAATTAAAAGATTTTCAAAAAGTGTTTTATTTATGATTGGGGTTGCAGTCCCTGTGGAATTTTCTTGCATTAAAATTTGAAAATATTGGCTATTAATAAAATAATAAAGCATTTTAAAATTTATACAGCCACAAGGGGAAATAATATTAATTTGTTGATTGCAAGTGCATTCCCTATCAACTATACAAGATTTACCAATCAACCCACCAATGCAGGTTACAAGAATAGAATTTGGTTGAATTTTTCTTGCTTCTTTTAAGCCCATTTGGGATAATCCTTTATTGTCATAACAAACATTGCCCAACTCATCAATATCACCTGGTCCCAAAAAAGGGATAAAAGTGCCAAAGTTATCCATTTTGCTAGTTTTTGGAGTTATTCCTGTAAAAACCTCTCCAATATCGCCTAATCTTACCCACACCCAAGTGGGAGGAATCTCAAAAGGTAGTGTGGGATTCTCGCCCACTTCGTGGTGTGAAAAATCGGAAAAAGCAGGAGCAGTAGTGCCTCCTGCCCGATTTTTTGCTAGAAGTGGATTGGCGAGGCTCTCCCCTTGAATGAGAAAAAGTGGCGACTTTGTTCTTTTTGGGGCTAAGGGGAGCGGGGAGGGGATAAACCCTTTTTCTTTTTGAGAAAATAAGTTTTGATTTTGGGTTAAAGTGATAGTGTTGTGTTGAGATTCTTTAGCTTTTGGTTCAAAATGGCAAGGAGAATTTAAAGGAGCAATCGTCTTTAACTTTGCGATTTCTTTTTTGAGATTTTGTATTGTTGTTTTTAAATCTTGTTTTCTTTCTTTGTCTTTTTCCTTTTTTAGCTTATTTTCTAGCTTGGTGAGTTCGCCTTGCTTTGCCTTTTTGTCTTTTAAAATTTGGGCGTTATAAACATTGATTTCATCAAAGGCGTTAGCGTTTGGGTGCAATCTGCGCCATTTTGCACTTAAATGCCCCTTAATCGCATAATCAAGCAAAGATTTTTTCAAAACAGATGTTTTCATTTCGCCCCTTGTTTAAGTTCAAATTTAAAATTTTGCATTATAATGTCGGTTCTATCTAGGGGGCACTTGTCCCCACTTTTAACTTTCTCCATAATGCACCAAATCCTTATGAAAACTTATCAGCAAATCGTCTAAGAATTCTATAATTTTGTTTGGGTGGATTGCTATATAAACTGCTTCATCATATTTATTTGTGATTTTTATGTTTAATCTCGGATAGCCATTACCTACGATTTTATAGAGATTTTCAAAATGAAAGGCACGATTGCGAATGAGGCGCAAAAGTTGTAAAATCGCTTTTGCTTTGTGATGTCGCATTAAATTTGTGCTGTAAAAGTAGTGCGGATTTTTTATAAAATATTTCTTAAAGTCTAAAGTATCTAAAAAATCTGTATCAAAAATCACATTATGGATTTTGTAAAAATCTACCACTTTAAGCCAAAATCCTAGATTTTGAGTAGAGATTATTTTGTCTCTACTTTGTTCTTGTAAAACAATCTTTTCAAGCCATTGTGAATCTTGCCGCAAAAGTAAAGAATCTATTTTGTTGCGTATGATAATCTCTAAAATTCCTATTTTATGTGCGATATGAGCGATTAAACACAAATTATCCTCGTGTTCTTTTGTATCGGTATAGTCTCTAAGGCGATTTTGTGAAAAAAGCTGTGTTTGAAGTGAATTGCGCAAAACTCGCTCCTTACCCATTCTCTTTAATTATATCAGAAATTTTATCCATTAGGCTATTGAGCGTAGTGTTGAGTCGCTCTCGTTCGGATTTGATTTGCCCTATGAGTTCAAAAGGCTCTAAAATCTCTTCCTCCTCACTCACAAAGCCGCAAAGGTCAAAATTATAATTTCTTGCTTCAAGCTCTTGTTTGCTATAAACTTGTGCCTTGAAGTTACCTTGTGCTTCCTCTAGGGTGGTGCGGTTTTTATCCCATTGCCAAAAGGGCGCGAAATGCTCTAGTTTCATCGCTTTTGTTTTGCCAAAGCTTTTAATACCCTCTGGCATATCAAGGCGATAAAACCAAGTTTGTTGTGTGCCTTGCGGGGATTTGTCAAAAAATAAAAGATTAGTCGTAATGCTTGTATAGGGTGCAAATACACCTGCGGGAAGTCGCACGATAAGGTGCAGGTTAAATTCCTCCAAAAGCCGCTTTTTGAGGTTAATCTTAGCTGTATCGTTACCAAAAAGGAATCCATCAGGCAGCACCACTGCGGCTTTGCCACGCTCGCTTAATCGCTCGGTGATGATTGCCATAAATAAATCCGCTGTTTCGCTAGAGCGATATATTTTAGGGAAATGCTCTTGGATTTGTTTCTTTTCAGAGCTTCCATAAGGGGGATTCATCGCTATGATGTCAAACTTAGGCGCACTAGATAAATCATCAAAAGAGGTATCAAAGGCATTGGTATGTCTTAGGTTTGGATTTTCTAAGCCATTAATCAAAAAGCCTGTGGCACATAGGATAAAAGGCAAGGACTTTTTCTCAATGCCATAAAAAGCGTTATTGAGTGCAACTCTATCATTAGCGGTTTTGCATTGGGATTCTAAATAATGATATGCGGAGATGAGGAATCCCCCTGTGCCACAAGCTAAATCTGCGATTTTATCACTTAAGCTTGGCTTTAAAATACGCATTACAAATTCTGTAATTGCCCGTGGTGTGTAAAACTCTCCTGCATTACCTGCACTTTGTAAGGCTTTAAGAAAAGTCTCATAAGTTAAGCTTAAGTTGGCTTGGTCTTCTCTGCTTTGTTTTATCTTTATCAAATCAATTTCATTGACTACTTGACGCAAAAGGATTCCATCTTTCATATAGTTGTTAGTATCCTCAAAGGCTTGTTGGACAATGCGTTGATTGAGTGGTGTTTGCTCTGTGATATTGAGATTTTTAAGACTAGGGAAAAGCTCGGTATTGATAAACTTTAGCAAATCTTCGCCTGTTTTTGCTCTACCATCGCTATTATCTTTCGCCCAAGAATCCCAAGAAAAAGGACTTGGGATAATAGAAGTATAGGTTTGATATTCTACTTCGGCTTCTAGCTTCCATATTTTTTCATATTCATCATAAAGCTTTAAAAACAAAATCCATACGATTTGCTCAATCCTCTGTGCGTCTCCATTTACTCCTGCGTCATTACGCATAATGTCTTGAATCTTTTTGATATTTAGCATTGATGCTCCTTAAGACGCTTCTTGTGCGTAAATTTCGGCTTTAAGCTGTATAATAGCTTCTTTGTATTTATCAGTGCCACCAAAAATGTTTATAATATCATTTAGAGTGCCAAAGGTAGAGGCAAAAGGCTCATTTTGATAAATTTTTGGATTTTCTATTTCTTTGATACCAAATTCTGCGTATTTTTCAAGCAAAAGCTTTAAAATCTCCCTTGCCTTACCCTCATAATCTTGCAAAATCTTATTTGTCCTCTTTGCTCTTTCTTTGCGTGTAAGCGTGGCTTGATTGAAACCTAGATTCAATAATATATCAAACTCATCTAAATCCTTAAACTCTGCTCTTATGCGTAACTCTTCAATCAAAATGCCTTTTTCTTCAAACTCTTGGAGGATTTTATCTTTCTTAGGTTCTTTATTCCATAGCTCTAAAAAGTCTTTAAGGCTTTGGAAATTCTTGTTAAAATTCTCTTTAGAATAGGCTTTAAAATCATTGCTTATGAGTTTGCCATTTTCATCTAAAATTTGTTCTAGCTCATAAACGATATAGCATTCTACCCCATTAACGTGAAGCTTCTTTTTGTTTAGATTGGTTAAATCTGGCTCTTGGGGTGGAAAAGATTCCGCTATATCCACAGGATTTTTTGAATCTTCTGCGTCTGTGATTTTTCCATTCTCTAGTAAAGTAAATTCTGCAAAATCCTCCCCATCAAATTCTGGGTCTGCAAAAAGCTTGGTCGCACCTGTGAAATCTAAAATCGTAAAATAGTTTTTACCTAAGTTTTCAAAAAGCCTCGTGCCTCGCCCGATGATTTGCTTAAACTCACTTAAAGATTTAATCTCCTTATCAATCACAATAAGCTTTAAAAGCTTCGTATCCACGCCTGTGGTGAGGAGCTTTGAGGTGGTGGCAATCACAGGATAAGTGCTTTTTGTGGAAATAAAATTCTCTAATTCCGCCTTGCCCTCCTCATCTCCACCTGTAATACGCATTATGTATTTATGATTTTTTTGCATTTGTATAGGGTTTGCGCTTATCAAGGCGTCCTTCATATCAAGGGCGTGAATGGTATCTTCGCAAAAAACTATGGTTTTTGTATTTGGGTCTTTAAGTGTGTGGGATAAAAACTCACTTACCCTTTGAGCTACAAGCTTAGTGCGCTCTTCAATATAAATTTTACGATTAAAATCTTTTGCCTCATATTCTTTATCTGGGATTTTATTCCCCTCTTTGTCTCTTTTGCCTTTTTCTGGGCGATAGCCTGTGATGTCTTTGTTGATAAAACTCCGCACGACTTTATAAGGAGCTAAGAATCCATCGTCTATACCTTGTTTTAAACTATAAGTATAAAGTGGTGTGCCAAAATAATCTATATTTGAGGAAATATAAACTTTTTTGTCTTTTGTATAAATGGTCTTATTGGTTGTGTTAGGGGCTTGTTTATAATTTGGCGTGGCAGTAAGTCCTATTTGCACTGCAGGAGCAAAATATTCTAAAATCTCTCGCCAAGTAGAATCCTCTCTTGCACTTCCTCTGTGGCACTCATCAATGATAATCAAATCAAAAAAATCAGGCGCAAAACCGCCATTTTCTTTTTTGTAATGGTAGGTAGGGTTGTCCTTGTCATCATAAGAGATAAATTGCTGATAAAGCCCAAAATAAAGCTCATACGATGGGTCAAAATTATGATTTTCAATTTTTGTATAGATTTTGTTAAACGACTTAAAGTCATTTTGCACACTTTGGTCTATCAACACATTTCTATCGGCAAGATAAAGAATCTTTTTAGCTAACCTTGCTTTATAGAGCCTATGCACGATTTGAAAAGCGGTATAGGTTTTGCCTGTGCCTGTTGCCATTACAAGTAAGATTCTCTTTTGTCCTTGAATAATGGCTTCAAAGGTTTTGTTAATCGCATTTGTTTGGTAATATCTTGGTGATTTTTCTTTTAAATAGTAGGGAGTCTTTAAGAGTTTAGCTTGATTTTCATCAAAATTTTTGCCCTTGATGTATCGCTCACAAAGTTCCTCTTGTGTGGGAAACTCATCAAGTTTTAATTCTCTTATCTTTCCCGTGAAAAAATCATATTCTATAAAACCGCTACCATTGCTAGAATAGCAAAAAGGCACATCTAAGTCTTTAGCATAGTTTTGCACTTGGCTTAAACCCTCACTTAAGGGCTTATCATAAGCTTTTGCTTCAATAATGGCGAGTTTGAGCTGACATTCTGGCAAAAGCAAGAGATAATCTACCTTTTTCTTTTTTCCTCTTTTGATCTTAGAGCCTACAAACTCTACACGTCCGTTGCTAAACTCATATCTACACTTGTAGCCAAACTCCATATCAAGCTGCTCCAACTTCCAACCAGCTTTTTGCAAACTTGGCGTAATCAAACGCGTTTTGACATTTTCTTCGTTCAAATTTACCCCTTAAACAAAAATATTTGCATTTTAACAAAATTATCTAATAATTTCATAAGCTGAACGCTCTTATATGCTTTGGTTTTGCAATTTACTTGGCTCTTTTTAGGTATTTTAAGCCTTTGAGTGTCATTGAAAATTTATTTTATCCAAATATTCCTTCACTCTCCCTATCTCATCACTTCCTATTGTGCTAAGCCTTAGTAGTGGAATGCCACATTTTTGTAAAATCGCATTTTTAATCTCATCTCTTTTGCTTTGCTTAGAATCTTCCTTGTGATAGCTAAAGCCATCTACTTCTATGGCAAGCACAGGAAGTTTATCCATTGTGTTAAAAATGAGCAAATCAATATGGCTTGAGCTTTGCACAAACTTCGTTTCTTGTTCGCTCAAACTTTGAGTGATATTTATGATTCTATGCAGTGGGATATGCGTAGCAATATCTAAGTTCCCATAAGGGCTAATGCACTCTTTGAGCTTGTGATAGGCAAGGTTTTCAGAATCATAAGCAGAGATTCTTTTCTTGCCCTTAAGGTATTTGCGCCTTGCCTCCGCATTTGCCTTATAAAGCAAGTCAAAGATAGATTTCACCTTGCTTTGAGTGATTTCAAAATTATGGTATTGCATATAGGCGATTAAATCTTTTAAATGGCTTTTAGATTCGCAAATTTGCGCAGAGATGACAATTCGTAAAAACCTCTTAGCGCGGCT
This sequence comes from Campylobacter sp. MIT 21-1684, assembly GCF_026241315.1. Taxonomy (GTDB): domain Bacteria; phylum Campylobacterota; class Campylobacteria; order Campylobacterales; family Campylobacteraceae; genus Campylobacter_D. The sequence goes on from NZ_JAPHNA010000024.1 coordinate 6,531, forward strand.
TATGGCGACATTGAGTAAATTGACATCATTGATAAAATCGCTGATTTCATTCTCTACCGTGCTTAGAATAATCGCCTCTTTTTCTTGTCCTTGATATTTGTGAATGGTATCTATTTCTAGTCCGCCCACACTCTCTTGCAAATGCGCTTTTTGCTTTCTAAAGGGTGAGATAATGCCGATTTGCTCCTTTGTGAGTTTTTCTTGCAGGGGTGGCAAAATTTCTTTTATTATCACATCAATTTCCCTTTGGTTATAATGCCCCCTTGCGTGATTGCCCTTTTGCGTAATAAATGCTTGTATCACATCATTTTCACCCTTATCCTCGCTTAGGATAATGAGTTCATTGTTATAGAATTTTTTATTACAAAATCCAATGATTTTAGGGTGGCAGCGATAATGCTCTTTAAGCATTACTTTTGATACATTAGGTAAAGTCGCTATTATAGAGCTTAATAAGCTTTGTGCTAAAAAATCATAATGCAAAGGAATGTGATATTTTCGCGTGAGTGATTCAATAAGAGGCTTTTTATCTTGGGAAATTACATTAGGAAGCTGTTTTGTATCACCCACAATAATGGCGTTTTTTGCGCTACTTAATGCCAAAAAACCTGTAACCAAATCCACTTGCGAAGCCTCATCAATAATCACATAATCAAACAATGTGTCTTTAAGATTGAGTGAGGATTTGATAGAATGCGTAGTGCTTAGAATCACGGGGTATTCTTGCAAGAAAGTCTTTGCATTTTGGCTTAAATCAGAAAGTTCAAATCGCACTCTTTGTTGCTTGTTTTGGTATTTTGTCTTAAGATGAGATTTTAATAATAGCAAAGAGTGCTCTTTAAGCTTTTGCACAGGGTTTTCTTGCTGCATAGTTTGAAGCATAGACTGCAAAGTTTCAATAGATTGTGAAAATTCCAAACTTTTAAGCTCATAATAGTAAGAATCTAATGTGTGTAAAATTTCTTTTAAAGAGGCTTTATAGAATCTAAAATCCCCCACTTTGTCTAAAAAAATGAGTTTAAGTTTTAGCCAGAAGGAGAGATTTTGCCTCTGCTCAATTTGCACTTTGGCTTTAAGAATCTTCTCACTTGTTAATTTTGTAGAGTTTTTTATTTTTAAGAGTGAGGTGTTTTCTTGTGTTTTAAAATACTCATATTCCAATCTTAACGCATTTAAAAATGCTTTTTGCTTGGCTAACTCGTTGGTAAGATGAAAACTCTCTAATGCCTTTTGATTAAGGTTTGCAAGCTGGGCTTTAAGCTTTGTCGTCTCTATCGTGGGCATATCAAAGGAGGGATAAGTGCCACTTTGATTAATGATAAAGCTTTCTTTATTGTCCTTTTTACCTAAAGTCGCGCAAACAAATCCAAACCCATAGCTCTCAAGCTTTTCAAAAACATTTTGCGTAGCGGAGTTATTATTAGAGAGCATCGCAATAGTTTTGTTTTGACAAATGAGATTTGCGATGATGTTTAAAATCGTCTGCGTTTTGCCTGTGCCCGGAGGTCCCTCAATAACACTTATTTGGCTACACATTGCATTTTGCACCGCTTCGTATTGGGATTTGTTCGTACCAAAAGGAAAGATGAGTGGAGATTCATTTACGCAATCTTGCTTTAGCGATGAGGGATTGAGGTAGAGAGACAAGGCAGATTGTTTGGGGATAGTTTGGATTCTCCCATATTCTTTAAGCAACATATTTAAACTGCCCTCTGGTGTTTGCATTTCTGAAAGTGTGCAAAGCTCTTTGAGGTAGTTAAAGAGTTTATAGCTTGTAGCTTTTTTTACAAGCATAAAATTTTCTTTTTGGTAGGTGTAAATTTGTGGATTGTTCTTAAATACTACTTTGAGATTTTCATCTTCAAGACTGCAATGCTCAATCTCTGCACTTTTGTCCTTGCCTTTTAAAATGATGAAATACTCTTTTGTCATTGTGCTTCTTTGTTTTGGGTAAATAGGTATTATAGCAGATTCTTAAAGAGCTTGATACGAATAAAAGCTCCTTTTCTTGGACGAATTATTAGGAATCTAATTAAGAATGCTACTATGAATTTAAATTGATTACATATTTATTGTATTTTTATTCTTCCAATATATGGAAATAAAATCCTACAATGGCTAAATTGTAGGATTTTGACAAAACATTTACTCATTACGACTGAGCCACAAAAACTAAGTTTCTTTCGTAATTTTATAATCAAAATTTTGTAATAAAAATATAATCTGTTTTATTGAAAAGTTTTATTTTGTTCCTGTATAGAAGTGAGATGAAACATTAAAGCTCTTTGCTTGAAATGTAGCAGAATTTATACACTAACTCTTGCAAATTCAATGTTCGTAAAATTATATGCTTTGACTTGGATAGAGAATCCACAATTTCATTCATAAGCAAAATTATGTCAAAATATGTACAAGATTCATCACAAAGAGGTTTTTTATGACACATTCTTATAAAAATTTAGCACAAACGCTTTTTAAATCCGCTGATAAACTGCGCAAAAACATTGACGCTGCTGAATACAAGCACATTGTTTTAGGCTTAGTTTTCTTAAAATACATCTCTGATAGCTTTTTAAGCACTTTTGAGCTTATCAAAAGTGAGGGTGGCGACACCGAAGATAAAGACGAATACCTCGCCTACAATGCGTTTTTCGTGCCGACAAAGGCGCGGTGGAGTTACATAATGGACAATGCAAAGCAAAGCAACATCGGCACGATTTTAGATAGTGCAATGCAGGCAATAGAGCAAGAAAACGCAAGTCTCAAGGGCGTTTTGCCCAAAGTCTATGCCAAAGAGAATCTAGATTCTATTGCACTTGGTGGATTGATTGACTTGCTTTCCAATCTCTCTTTGCAGGGTGAGCAATCCCAAAGTAGCGATATTTTGGGGCATATTTTTGAATATTTCTTAGGCGAGTTTGCTTTAAGTGAGGGCAAAAAGGGCGGGCAATTTTACACGCCAAAAAGTGTCGTAGAACTCCTTGTGGCAATGCTAGAGCCTTATAAAGGGCGTGTGTTTGACCCGTGCTGTGGCAGTGGGGGAATGTTTGTGCAAAGTGAGCTTTTCGTGCAAATTCATCAAGGCAGTATTGATGACATCTCAATCTATGGGCAAGAGAGCAACCAAACGACTTGGCGACTTGCAAAAATGAATCTTGCGATTCGTCAAATTGACTCTTCACAAGTGAAATGGAATAGCGAGGGCAGTTTCTTAAATGACGTACACAAGGACTTGAAAGCCGATTTTGTCATCGCAAACCCGCCTTTTAATGATTCGGATTATAGTGGCGAACTCTTGCGTAATGATGGACGTTGGAAGTTTGGCACACCACCTATCACAAATGCGAATTACGCGTGGATACAGCACTTCATCTATCATCTCTCTCCTAAAGGTGTAGCGGGATTTGTCCTTGCTAAAGGTAGTCTGACGAGCAACACCGCCAATGAAGGCGCAATCCGCAAAGCTTTGATAGAATCTAATCTCATTGATTGCATTGTTAATCTCCCTGCTAAACTTTTCTTAAACACGCAGATTCCGGCTTGTCTGTGGTTTGTCCGCCGCTCTAAAACTAATAAAGAAATCCTTTTTATAGACGCGAGGAACTGCGGAGAGCTGATTAATCCCAAAAATCGCATTCTCACGCAAGAGGATATACAAAAGATAAGCCACACTTACCACGCGTGGCGAAAAGCACAGAATCCGCAAGGTGTGGATTCTCAAAATCTAGTTTGTCATTCTAAGCAAAGCGAAGAATCCCAACATATAAAATTCAAGCAAAATTCTAATAGCACCTATGCTGACATCAAAGGCTTTTGTAAATCCGCTTCCTTAGAGGAAGTCGCTGCACTTGGCTATACACTCACGCCCGGGAGATTTGTAGGCTTGGAGGAAGAGGAACAAGGCTTTGACTTTGAAACAGAATTTACGCGTTTAAAAGATGAGTTAAAATCCCAAATGCAAGAGGAAAAGGCTTTAAATCAAAGGATTCTAGCCAATCTTGCCTTGATAGAAAAATAAAAGAATCTGCACAAGCGGTAAAGCACCGCCACGAATGAGCAGAAGTTGTAGCATTAATACCTTAAGAATACATAAAACACAAAAAGGCACACAATGACTAAAACCACTTGGCAAAGGGTAAAGTTGGGGGATTCAATATTGATACGCAAGGTGTTGTGCTTGATACAAAAACTTCGTTATAATCTGCTATAATGCCTAGAAAATAAATAAAGGAAATATAATGAATATCACCTTATCCAAAGAAGCACAAAACTTGCTTCATCTCGCACAAGAAAATACGAAACAGCCCCTAGATGAGATTATCACAAAGGTATTGGCAAATTATTTAGAGGATTTGGAGGATTATAAAAGCGCACAAGAAGCAGAGAAGCGACTACTTAGCGGCACTTCTTTTATTGGCATTGAGGATTTAGCAAAAAAGGCAAAACTTAATGCAAGTGAAATTTGAAGCCAAAGCAGAGAAAGAGTTTCTAGCTCTCGCAAAATCTGCACAAATACAGATTCTAAAATATCTTAAGAAAATTGAAAATTTAGAGAATCCTAGAGACTTTGGCAAGGCTCTAAGTGGGAATTTGAAAAATTATTGGCGTTATCGTGTCGGGGGATTATAGACTGCTTTGTAAGATACAACAAAATGAGCTTATCATCGTGGTAGTAGATATAAATCACAGAAGCAAAATATACAAGATGTTTAAGAGCAAGTGATGATGAATAAAATCGCTTGGCAAAGGGTAAAATTGGGGGATAATAGGCGCAATCAATAAAAATAAATTAAAATTCAGAGTAACCTCTTATTAGCCGAGCTAACAAGCACCCGCGATTCATCGCTAGTCAAGCTCTCTGAATTGTAGAATTGTAGTATAATTATTTTAAACACAGGTTTAACAAAGGGGATAAATGCGACATTTTAGCCTAGAGCTTGAGGAGCAATAATGGAACTAGAAAAACAACACAAACTTTTTTCTAAGAAAAGACTACAAAGCTATGAATCCCTCAAGCAACACTATGAAAATTTTTTACTTATTAGTCTCTTAAGTATTAAAATAGGACTTTTAGAAATTGTTACAAGAAATAAAATCGCCTCTTTGCTTCTTGTGCTAGATGATGAATTCATTTCTGCGCAGACTCTAGGGTATTGGTGTGAGAAGATACAAAAACACAAACTACATAACCAACTTATAAATATGGAACATCTAAGCTTTCAAGCCTATTCTTCTTTTAACAAAAAAGATAAAATGAGAAATTATCAAAAAGTAACCATTGCATACTCATTATTTCGCACAATTCGTAATCGTGCTTTTCATTTTGAAAATCTTTTCAAGAAAAATCCCAATGGCACACCTAGACTTTCTACTTGCCTAGTCTTTGGAAAAACAAAATGCTAGTTGGTATAGAAGCAGATAAATATTGAGGGATTTTTAAATGATATGTTGGATTGTTTTGATTGCGAGATAAAAGAATTGTGTAAAGGGCGGTAAAGCACCGCCGTGAATGAGCAGAAATTGTAGCATTAATACCTTAAAAATACATAAAACATACAAAGGCGCACAATGAATAAAACTACTTGGCAAAGGGTAAAATTAGAGGAGATTTGTTCAACTATTGATTATGGATACACAACAAGTGCTACGAATTTAAATACGGGAGTTAAATTTCTTAGAATTACAGATATAGTTCCAAATATCATAAATTGGGATTCTGTTCCATATTGTGAAATAAATTTTGATAAAAAAGAAAAATACCTATTAGAAAGAGGCGATATTGTTATCGCTAGGACAGGTGCTACTACAGGATATAATAAAATTATAAAACAAAATGATATTCAGGCTGTTTTTGCTTCATACCTCATTAGATATAAAATTAATTTGGATTTAGCTAATCCATATTTTGTTTTTTATCATTTACAATCTTTAGCTTGGAAAGGATTTGTAGAAGGAATTATTGGCGGTTCAGCTCAACCCAATGCAAATGCAAAGCAGTTTGCTGATTTTAGTTTTCCTCTGCCGCCCCTTGAAACACAGCAGAAAATAGCGGAGATTCTAAGTAGTTTTGATGATAAGATAGAGTTGCTTCATAATCAAAACAAAACTTTAGAATCTCTTGCCTTTACACTCTTTAGGCATTACTTCATAGACAATCCCAAACGCAACGAGTGGGAATGGGAAAATTGGGTGATTATGTAAATATAGTTTATGGTAAAAATCTACCAACTAAAAATTTGCTTAAGCAGGGGTATGCAGTATTTGGGGGAAATGGCAAAATAGGACATTATAATAAATTTCTTTATGAAGAATCTCAAGTTTTGATTTCTTGCAGAGGTGAAGCTTCGGGCAAAGTAAATGTGTCAGAAAGGAAGTCATTTGTAACAAATAATTCTTTAATTTTGGAAAGAGTTAAAGATAAGGATATAACCTTTGAATATTTGAAATATTGGTGTTTGTCTAATAATTTTTCTATATATGTTTCAGGTTCAGCCCAACCACAAGTTACGATTGAAGGGTTATATGGTGCAGATTTTTTAAAGCCAAACCTTGATATTATAAAAGAATTTAGCAAAATTGTTTTAGACTTTGAAAATAAAATAGAAAATAATTCTAAGCAGATTCAGAATCTCCAAGCAATGCGTGATATAATGCTACCCAAACTCTTAAGCGGAGAAGTGGAGGTGTAAGGGTTTTTAAGATTTTTGTTGTGTTGTATGCTCTAAGATAAACCTTGCTTGTTCGCGTCTTAAAAACTCTGCTATATCTATGCAGTTAATCTCTAATCTTTCACAGACATTAGGAATCTTTATCGTGTTTTTGGCATTATTGCTGCTTTTGGCTTCGTGCGTTACGATAGTATAGGATTCTTGATAAGCAAGTGCTACAAGAAAATAATCTGCGCCACTAGAAAAATCAGTTACTGCTTGTTGTGTGTATTGCATTGTTTGTAATGTTTGAGAAATTTTTGTATAAGAGCTAGGAGTAATGCTTCCTATGGGTAAGAAAAATCCTCTATTTTTTAATTTTTCTTTGAAATCTTGCAAGTTGGTGTTATCAGAAGTTATTTCGTCATACACTTTGTTAATAGATTTTATAGAATCTAGTTGAGAGCATTTATCTAAAAAGTCCCAAAATCCCGGACATATATCAAAGGCATAAAATCTATAAGCGGATTCTATAAAAATATTTGTATCAATCAAATATTTATTCATTGGATTACCTTTAGTTCTTTGGCAAGATTATTAAATTTTTCAAGTTTAATATTGAGCAACTTGGTTGCTTCTTTGTAAGTTTCATAGCCATTGAGGGTATCAATGATGACGCTTTTAGCAAAATTTCTACTATTGGAAGCAATGATATTGGAGTAATATTTACCACCACTTGAAGCCTTTGTATTCGCAAATTTTCCTAGCTCTGCATTTTTAAAATCCTCATATTGCTCATAGCCTACCAATCTAAGCAAAAGTGCTTTGGTAGCAAGTGCTAGAGGGCTTACTATTTCAAAATCATTTTTTAATCTTTCAATATTTACTTGAATGGGAATTTGTCGTTTCCATTTTGATTTAAAGGTTTCGCTCGGCATTAGAATTTCCCCTGCAATCTCATTACAACGATACTCTTCTTGCAAGTCAAAATCATAAGAGCTTACACCGCTGTGTTTGAGTAAAATATGTGCTAATTCGTGCAAAAGGGTAAAAATTTTCCCATTTTCGCTTGTATCTTTTGAATTTATAAATATAAGGGGTGCATATTCATCATAAATAGCATAGCCTCTGCATTCATTAAAGCTAATGGCTTTGCTTGTGTTATTTTGAGAGATTCCACTTTGTTGCACGATGATATTGTATTGCTCAATATTATTTTTAAGAGCATTGAGCCTTTGCCCTTTTGAGTGATTTTTTACTTTATCAAATTGTGTAATTTGCTTGATAGCTTGGATAATTTCCTTATCTGAAGTAAGATTCTGATTTGTTAAAAATTTGTTATGTCCATTTCTTATAAGATGATTTCTAAACCATTCTTGTTTTTTCTTGCTTGAGGCAATACAAGATTTAAGATTTTGACTAAATTCTGTGCCATTTTTTCTAAAATCTGGCAAAGATTCTTGTGATTCGGGTATTTTTTCCAAAAAGAGATAAGCAAATGGGATATTAAAATGATTCGCAAGTTTTATGAGTTTTTCAGTCGTGGTTTCAAAGGTTTTAGAGATTTGATTGATAAAGTCTTGAAACTCTTGTGCTTTTCTCTTACCAAAAATTTTTACAATATCACTTTCTTGGTATGGAATACTTCTTATCACTTTGCTATTTCCACTATCTAAAACCACAGCATTCCCTCTCAAACTCTTTATTATAAAACCTCTTAAGTAGGCAAATATTATATCTTATTTCATTTGAATTTGCGTTAATGTCTTGCCCACTTTCCATCAAATTTTCGCTATAATACCCCGAAAATGTGGAATCCTAAAGGCACAAAGCAAGGAGAGAGAATGACTTTAATCATTAACACACCCTCTTTAAAAACTAAGGCGAATAATGCAAAAACTTAATGAAGTAGCCATAGAATCTTTGCTTTTAGAGCATTTAGCAAATGCGGGGTATGAAACTACAAGCGGCAAAGATTTAGAGTGCAAAAGCAATGATTGGCTACTAAAGGGCGCATTTAAAGAGTCGGTGCGAAAGATTAACTTTACAGATTCTACCTCTCATCTCCACACGCTAAATCTCAACTATGAAACACAAGAGCGGCTACTTGATGAAGCCCTCAACAAGCTCAAAGCCCTTGAAAATCTCCCGCTTTTAGAGGCAAACGAGCAATGCACTGCTTATCTCACGCAAGGCATTACGCTTGAGGTTTTGTGTGAGGGGCAAATGCGAGGCGTGTTGCTGCATTTGCTTGATTTTACCAACCCACAAAATAACACTTTCCTTGCGTGTAATCAACTCCATTTTAATGCCAAACTGCCTAAACGCCCCGATGTTGTGCTATTTATCAATGGTTTCCCTGTGGTGGTGTGTGAGCTGAAAAATCCTTTGAGCGAAAATGCCACTTTGCAAAATGCCTACAATCAACTCCAAACCTACAAGGCGCAGATTCCCGCACTTTTTATCCCCAATGTGCTATGTATGGTAAGTGATGGGCTAAATAGCAAGGTAGGGAGCGTGAGTGCGGATTATGAGCGGTTTATGCAGTGGAGAAATGAGGATAAATCTTATACACAAATGCTTGATGTCCTAAAGCTTCACAATCTTTTAGAATTTACGCGCTTTTTTGTTCTCTTTGAAAAAGAGAGTTTTTATGACAAATCGGGCTTATCCACGACACAAATCAACAAAAAAATCGCTGCTTATCATCAATACTACGCGGTGCAAAAAGCCATAGAATCTGCCAAAAGTGCGATGTGTGGGGATAAAAGAGGCGGGGTAGTGTGGCATACGCAAGGCAGCGGCAAAAGTCTCACAATGGTATTTTTTAGCGCAAAGGCGATTGCGCACTTTGCCAATCCCACGCTTTTAATTATCACGGATAGAAACGATCTTGATGAGCAGCTTTTTAGCACTTTTGCAAAGGCAAAGGAGCTTTTACGCACAGAACCTACATTTGCAACAAGCACACAAGATTTGAAAGCCAAGCTTAAAAGAGCAAGTGGGGGCATTATCTTTAGCACGATTCAGAAATTTAGAAGCGAATCGGCTACTTTTGAGTGTTTAAGCAACAGAGAAAATATCCTTGTGCTGTGCGATGAAGCCCATAGAAGCCAATATGGCTTTGAAGCGCGACTTGATGAGGAGGCGCAACTTCGCTATGGCTATGCGAAGTATTTGCGAGACGCTCTGCCAAATGCCACTTATCTAGGCTTTAGCGGCACACCTATTGAAAAGGCAGACGCAGACACGCGGCGCGTTTTTGGAGAATATATTGATATTTATGATATTGCTAGGGCAGTAGAGGATAATGCCACTTTGCCAATTTTTTATGAAAGTCGCTTAGCTAAAATCGCTTTGAGCGCAGAGGGACAGAGGATTTTAAGCGAATTAGATTCTAAACTTATTCCAAGTGAAGAGCAGGAGAAAATCAATGCCAAAGCCACGAGGCTATGTGAGATTATCGGGGCTAAAGAGCGGCTTAGGGCAGTTGCAAAAGATATTTTAGAGCATTTTACGCAGAGACAGGAGATTTTGCGAGGCAAGGCGATGATTGTTTGTATGAGCCGAGAAATCGCAGTGTCTTTATATGAGCAAATCGTGCATTTAAAGCCCTCGTGGCATAGTGAGGAGCATACACAGGGCAAAATCAAAGTCATTATTACCGCAAATAGTGATGATGGAGAAAAGATAAGCAAGCACCACACGAGCAAGGCGCAACGAAGTGAGATTGCCAAAAGGTTTAAAAGCATTGATGATGAGCTAGAAATGGTGATTGTGTGCGATATGTGGCTTACAGGCTTTGATGTGCCACCATTGCACACGCTCTATATGGATAAATTTTTAAGCGGACATAATCTGATGCAAGCCATAGCGAGAGTGAATCATGTGTATAAAGACAAACCCGCAGGGCTAGTGGTGGATTATTTAGGGATTGCCAATGAGTTAAAGACTGCGCTAGAGTTTTATACGCAAAGCGGAGGCAGGGGCGAGTTTGTGCAAAATAAAGCAAAAATCATAGAGAAAATGCAAGAAAACTATGAAATCACTGCGCAAATGCTACAAGGAATGGACTATTTGCGCTATTTTGCGTTCAAAGCACAGGATAAATTAAAGTTTATCGCCCAAGTTTTAGAATGTATCCTCGCACAAGAAAATGGTAAAAAGCGATTTTTGGATAATGTAACAAGGCTTTTAAAATCCTATGCAATAGCTCTGCCCTGTGTGGAAGCAGATAGAATTGCCAAAGATATGGCGTTTTTTGATTTAATCAAAAGGACTTTGAAAAAATACGAGAGGAGCGGGGAGGAGCAGATTCTAACCTCTCAAGGTGCAATCAAGCAAATCATTAATGACGCAATTATCAGTGAGGGAGTGGTGAATCTGTTGGATAATGCGGGGATACAAAAGCCAAATCTTTCTATTTTGTCAGAAGAGTTTTTGAATGAACTTGCAAATCATCAGCACAAAAACCTTACCTTGCAGACTTTGCAAAAGCTTTTAAATGACGAATTAAGTGCGCGCCTTAATTCTGCACTTTCTGCAAAAAGTTTGATAGAGCGACTTCAAAAAACAATGCGCAAATACCAAAACAACCTTATTAGTGTGGTTGAAGCCATAGAGGAGCTGATTGTTTTGAGCAAGGAACTCATCGCAAGTGATACGCAGAGAAAGGATTTGGGGCTAAAGGACTATGAATATGCCTTTTATGAGGCGATTGCTCAAAATGAAAGTGCAAAAGAGCTTATGCAGCAACAAGAGCTAAAAGCACTTGCCATAGCGATTTTTGAGACTCTAAAGAAAAATATCACATTAGATTGGCAACATAAAGAAAGTGTGCGAGCAAAGCTTCGTGTGGCGGTAAAAAAGGTGCTTAAAGCTTATGGTTATCCGCCTGATATGCAAAAACTTGCAGTAGATAGAGTTATAGCTCAAGCCGAGCTTGTGGCAGGCAATCTTGTGTGAGAGCTACTTTAATAGGCTTTAAAACAATATATTTAAGCGAACATTAGATGAATTGCTTGGATTATTAGAGTTATATTTTAATTTCATACCAATCTTTATCATTGTGTA
>NZ_JAPHNA010000025.1 GCF_026241315.1 Campylobacter sp. MIT 21-1684
AATTAATAAAAAATGAAGCTAAGGGATACATAAGGAATTTTATTAATCAAGCCAAAAATCGCCAAGATAATACTCTTCTTAATAATGAAGGCACTATCTACGATGTGAAAGTACATAAAGGACGATTGACTTATTACGGGACAGGAGTGATAGCTGGAGATTTATTTGTTGGACAAGAAGGAGGCTTTGTATCAGCTTCTAATAGTGATAATGTGAATTTAGAAGGTTCGTTGAGCAATGAAGGTTATATTTCTGCCATTATTAATAATCAAAATATTATTACCAAAAAGCCAATATTTTTAAATGGTAGAAATTTTAGTCTATTAAATAGTTTTGAAAGTTCAGAAATAGATACTTATATTATCAATTACAGTCCGGATGCAAGCATTGTTAATCACGGTACAATAATGTCTTTAGAGAATAGAGCATCTATAAAAAGAATGATCAATACAAGTATGAATACTTTAAAAACTTTTACAAATAATGCAGGTAAAACAGTGGATATCGTTGATAATACAGGACGCTTTGCTAAGATTGAAAACCATGGAACGATAAAAGTTTTTAATAATACACCTAAAGTTGGTACAACCAATACAGGACTTGTGAGTGAATTTAATAATAGTGGTCTTATTGAGAATTTAAACAATAGTGCTACTATTGCTCAATTCAAAAATTCTGGGACTGTTAATCTTGATACAAAAGGCGATGTTAATGCATTTGAACAAAGTAGCGGGTTTTCAAATATAACAAACAGCGGAACGCTTAAAAATTTGAACATAAGCGGCGGAAAAGTTGAACTTAAAAATAAAGGTACGATTGAAAGTTTCAAGAATAATAATGCTAATGTAACTATTGATAATGAGGGTATTTTTACACAAGGCATACAAAATCAAGGAGTTAATTCTTTACTTTACTATAAAGCTTCTTATAATAAAACAAAAAGTGATGTAAAAAGGATCGCTTGGAATACGGCAAATAATAATGAAAAATTTCATTTTAAAAATGATAATGGAAAGATTAATATACTCTCAAATTCAATCATCTTAAATATCAGTAAAAGCGATACAGCTTACAATAAGACCCCAGATATTTCTTTACTTTCAAATTCTGATAATGGACATTTAGTTGTTGCTGGAAGTAAAACACAAAATATTTCTTTTGCTAAAGGTTCTTTGGTTGTAAATCCTCTTGAAGGTTTCTCTTTTAGAAAGGATTATGATTTTAAAAATGTAGTTTTTAAAAATGATAATGGAACTCTCAAAGGTATTGGTTATGGTAGTGATAGCAGTGTTGTGAATAACAATAAAGGTTTAGATATTACCCATCTTAGCGCTTATGAGAGTTTATATACTATAGAACGAGGCAGTCGTGAGGGAACATTTAGAATAGGCGTAGATCCTTCAAAAGGCTTTGGTGCTGTTTTTGCGAAGAGTTCTGTAGTTTCGGGTGTGATAAAGTCTTTATTACAAGATTCTATGTTTGCAGCAAACAGAGTGTATGATTTAAATAATACTAATTATCGCTTTTTCTTCTTACCAGCTTATGGGTATAGTTCTATCAAAAGTGATGATAAAAGCTCCCAAATTACAGCACATTATAAAAGTTTCTTAACAGGATTAAATGCTGATTATGTTAATGGTTCAACATTAACAACATTTTTTTCTTATGATGAATCGGCAAATGTTTATAAACGTCTTGATGGTAATAGTATTGATTTTGATGGTTTGTTTGATAATGAAGGAGCCAGTGGAGGTTTAAGATATATATGGCTTTTAGATGAAAATGAGCGTTTTGCAAATAGTTTAAGAGCTCAGATAACAGGAACTGTTATTAATACACACATTGTTTCTTCAAGAGGAGTTGCTAAAACTAAGTCTTATGGGTATTCTGCAGATTTAGATTTTGTTGTCGATACAATCTATAAGAAAAAGACTTTTTCTACTTTTCTTGGTTTTGGATATTTTGGTTCTGTAATGAAAAGTTTTAAAATGAATTACGATCCTAGTATACGCTACAAGCCAGAGCCTGCGAATTTGGCTTATTTGCGTCTAGGTACAAAATATATCCATTATTTTCCAAAGGGTTTGAAAATTTCTTTGGAAGGTGCGATGAGAAAATATATTAATCCTGATTTAAAAACAACAGTAAATGTTGAGGGAAAAGATTTTCCTTATATTCTTAGAATGCCATCTTTTTATGCGTATTTTAATGCAAGTGTTGGAATGAAAATTTCAAACAATGTAGAGTTCAATCTCTCATATCAAGGTTCGGGAGCAAGAACAGGTTTGAATCATAACGGATATATAACTTTGAATTATTTTCTTAATTAACAATCATTTTTGGCTGAAATTTTTGAGTCAAAAATGACCCCATATAGACTTTTTAAAAAAACTATGTAAAAGACTTGACCAAGACTTACTCTAATGTTTTATAATTATGTAAATTTTTAAGGAGAACAAATGAATTCTATAATTTTAGAAAACGGACGTATCCAAAGCAAGGGATATGCAATGTTACACAAGGATTCGAAATTCAGTCCTTTTGAATTTACCCGCCACGCACTTGGTGAAAATGATGTTTTAATTAAAATTCTTTATGCAGGTATTTGTCATAGTGATATTCACACAGCAAAGAGTGAGTGGGGTGAAGCTGTATATCCTTGTGTTCCGGGTCACGAGATAGCGGGTGAAATTGTGGCAATAGGAAAGAAAGTTACTCGTTTCAAAGTTGGTGATTTTGCTGGAGTTGGTTGTATGGTCAATTCGTGTGGAGTTTGTGAAACTTGTAAAGAAAGTCAAGAGCAGTTTTGTCAAAAAGGGCAAACTGTTTTTACGTACAATAGTAAAGATATTTTTCACGGTGGAGAGAATACTTATGGGGGATATTCAAATAATATTGTTGTCAATGAAAATTTTACTCTTCAAGTAAAAAAAGATGTGCCACTTCAAAAGGTTGCTCCTTTACTTTGTGCAGGTATTACGACGTATTCGCCTTTGAAATTTTCTCGTGTTAAAGAAGGTTCAAAAGTCGCTGTTGCTGGTTTTGGTGGGCTTGGAATGATGGCTGTAAAATATGCTGTAAAAATGGGAGCAAAGGTCAGTGTATTTGCTCGCAATGAGAATAAAAAGAGTGAAGCTTTTGATATGGGTGTGAGCGAATTTTATACAAAAACAAGTGATGCTAAGGAGCGATTTGATTTTATTCTTTCAACCATTCCTACCCCATATAATCCTAGTGAGTATCTCAATTTATTGAAATTTGGCGGTGAAATGGCTATCGTGGGACTTCCACCATATGAACTAAGTCCTAGTATCGCTATTAGCGACCTTGTTTTTAAGGCTGGAAAAAAAGTATATGGCTCACTTATAGGCGGCATTAAAGAAACTCAAGAAATGCTTGATTTTTCATTTCAACATAATATTTATCCTGAAATAGAACTTATCTGTCCAAATCAAATTGATGAAGCTTATGAAAAGCTTACAACAGGTAAGGCAAAATTTCGTTATGTGATTGATATGAGTAAAAGTGAATAAAGCACTCTATATTTAAATTTTTACATTGATGTTATTAAAAAAAAGCATTTTTTATAAGATTGTAGTATGTACTTGTTTTTATAAAATATGGAAAGGAAAATAATGAGAAAGATTATACTTCTTAATGGAGCAAAAAATTTTGGCAGTTCCCAAGGCAAACTTAATGAGACTTTGCACAATTTTGCAAAAAAAACATTGCAAAATTTAGGTTTTGAGATTGATGAGACTATTATAGATGAAGGCTATGAAGCAGAACTTGAAGTACAAAAGATACTTCAAGCTGATGTTTTGATTTGGCAGATGCCTGCTTGGTGGATGGGTGAGCCTTGGATAGTAAAAAAATATATTGATGAAGTTTTGACTGCAGGATATGGCGTATTCTTTAAAAATGATGGGAGAAGTCATACTAGTCCAACAAAGAATTATGGTAAAGGTGGGTTGTTACAAGGTAAAAAATATATGTTTTCTCTTACTTGGAATGCTCCTCTTGAGGCTTTTACAGATAAAGATGAATTTTTTAATGGAATTGGAATTGATGGGGTGTATTTGCATTTACATAAAGCTCACGAGTTTATAGGAATGAGTGCTTTAAAAACTTTTTTATGTACAGATGTAATAAAAAATCCTCAAGTGCCTTTGTATCTTAAAGCTTATGAAAAACATTTAAAAGAATGTCTTGTTTAAAATTGTTGTTTTGATAAACTTCTTTCTGTATAACAACTCTTGCACAAAAATAATGTTACAGGGTTTAGCATTTTTTGTTTACTTTTCTTTAAAAATTACCAAAATTAACATTTATCTTTAAATTTATCTTAATTAATTGAATACAAACATAGCTCTTTAGAAAATCTTGTATAATGTTTAAAACGACAAAATTAAGGAATTACAATGCAACTTCAAAATATAAATAAACTTGTCAAACCAAATAAAAAGCTTTCGCGTCAAGCCTATATCAAGAATCTTTGTGAGTATTATGATTTGTGTGATGATGTCAAAGAAAATTTTGAAGAATTTTGGAAAAAACAGGCTTTAGAAAAGATACACTGGTTTTCGCCTTTTTCAAAAGTTTTAAACGAAGAAAAGAAACCTTTTTATAAATGGTTTGAAGGTGGGACATTGAATGTAAGCTATCAATGCCTTGACCGTCATATAAAAACTCGTAAAAATAAGGCTGCCATTATTTTTGAAGGTGAAATGGGTGATTATGATGTTTATACTTACCGACGTCTCTTTCACGAGGTTTGTAAAGCTGCGAATTTATTGAAAAAATTTGGAGTAAAAAAAGGAGACAGAGTTGTTATTTATATGCCTATGATCCCTGAAACTGCAATTGCTATGCTTGCGTGTGCAAGAATTGGTGCTATCCATAGTGTTGTTTTTGGTGGTTTTTCTCCAGAAGCTTTGCGAGATAGGATTGTTGATGCGCAAGCAAAACTTGTCATTACTGCCGATGGAGCTTTTAGACGCGGGAAGCCTTATATGCTAAAACCAGCCGTTGATAAGGCTTTGAGTCAGGGGTGTGAATGTGTCGAAAAAGTGCTAATAGTCATTCGCAACAAAGAGCCTATAGAGTATGTTAAAGGGCGTGATTACGTGTATAATGAGCTTCTTAAAAATGAATCGTATAAGTGTGAACCTGAAATTATGGATAGTGAAGATTTGCTCTTTTTGCTTTACACTTCAGGTTCTACTGGAAAACCAAAAGGAGTAATGCACGCAAGTGCCGGATATATTTTATGGGCTCAAATGACTATGGAATGGGTATTTGATATCAAAGATAGCGATAATTATTGGTGTAGTGCTGATGTAGGTTGGATTACGGGACATACTTATGTTGTGTATGGACCTTTAGCGTGTGGAGCGACTACTGTTATGCACGAAGGAACTCCTACTTATCCAAATTCTGGACGTTGGTGGAGAATGATAGAGGAATATCAAGTAACAAAATTTTATACTTCTCCTACGGCTATACGAATGCTGCACGCTGATGCTCCTCAGGAACCTAAAAAATATGATTTAAATGTACTTGAAGTGCTTGGAACTGTTGGAGAACCTATAAATCCTAGTGCTTGGAACTGGTTTTATGATGAAGTTGGAAATTCAAAATGCCCTATAGTTGATACTTGGTGGCAGACTGAAACTGGAGGTCATATGATAACACCTTTGCCCGGAGCCACCCCTTTGAAACCCGGCTGTGCGACTTTGCCTTTACCGGGGATTTTTGCTGAAATTCTTGATGAGGAAGGTAATGTCAAAAAAACAGGTGAAGATGGTTTGCTTTGTATTACAAAACCTTGGCCTTCTATGATTCGTGGGATTTGGGGCGATGAGGATCGGTATAAAGAAAGCTATTTTTCACAAGTAAAAAAGAATGGAGAGTTTGTGTATTTTAGTGGCGATGGAGCTTTTTATGATGAAAATAATTATATTACTATCACAGGTAGAACTGATGATGTGGTAAATATAGCAGGACATCGCATTGGTACAGCAGAAATAGAATCTGCTATATCTAAGCATCCTAATGTTGCAGAGTCTGCTGTTGTAAGCATTCTTGATGCAATTAGAGGTGAAGCTTTATTTGCTTTTGTAGTATTAAATCCTTCTTCAAGTTGTGAGTTGGGTGTAGGGATCGAAACACTTAAAGAGCTGAATGATATTTTACGTGTAGAGATTGGACCTATTGCAAAGATTGAAAAAATACTTTATACTCCGGGTTTACCAAAGACAAGAAGTGGGAAAATTATGCGTAGAATTTTAAGAACTATTGCTAGAGGTGAGGAGATTAAACAGGATGTTTCTACTTTAGAAGACTCACATATAGTCCAAACTATAGTTGATTTAGCTAAAGCAGAATTACAATAAAATGATCATAAGAGAAAAGATAAAATATTTTTGTCGCAATTTTTTATAAATTTGAATTGTACCTCGAGTTTTTGTAGTCTCTAAATTTGCTATAATTGTCTTTTTATAAGGACAATTTTTATGAAAGTGTTGAATTTTTTTTATGAAAATTACCAAAAACTTGAAACGAGTTATGAAAGAAAAGTACAAATTATCAAGCCAAATGTTTTAATCAAAGGACCCAGACATTGCGGTAAAAAAACATTAATATATAATTATCTTTCTGCTTATACTCAAGAGCAAATCTTATTTTTAGATTTGTATGATATACGTTTTGAACTTTCGAGTCTTGAAAATTTAGTACAATTTTTACAATTGCATACAAAGATTCAAATTCTTTGTATGTGTAATTTGGATTTTGTTTTTGATATAAAAGGTATCAAGATTCCTATTATTGCAAGCACTCAGAGGAAAGATTTAAGTATAGTTGGTTTTAATGAACTTGAGCTTGATTATTTTGATTTTGAGGAATTTATTAGTTTAAGTAAAAAAAATTTGCCTATCAATTCTATGTTAGGTTTGTTTTTGCAAACAGGACGTTCAGGCTTAAAAGAAAAAGATATAAGATGTATTTTTAGCCGACTTGAACTTGAAATTCTTAAATATATTGCAAAAAATTTAGCCCATCAAATAAGCATTCGTAAGCTTTTTTTAGAATTAAAAAAGAAATCAAAAGTTTCCAAAGATAGTGTGTATCAGGCTATAAAAGTCTTAGAAAATTCCTTTCTTTTGTATGTTGTGTTTCACGATGAAAAAAATCTCAAAAAGGTATATTTTAGAGATTTTGCTTTCAGAAACGCTCTTTGCATACAAAAGGATTTTAAGGCTTTGTTTGAAAATGCTATTTTAACAGAGCTTTTTAAGCTTAAAACTCAAATTTTTTACAATAAATTTTTTACTTTCTATATCAAAAATTCAAAAACAGCTTATATTGCAAGTGCTACTTTGGATGTTGATTTGATTACAATTCGTGCAAGAAAAATTCTTCCTAAAGCTTTAGAACTTGGTGTTTTTCATATTTTTTTTATCACTCTTTCAAGCGAGAAGAGTTTTTTTGAGCAAGGGGTTAAATTTGAAATTGTGCCTTTTGAAAAATGGGCTTTGAGTTTTTAAAGAGAAAAATTATCCATACTATCATATTTTTCAAGTTTGTATTGTTTGATAATATTAGAGATAAGTTTTATATAATCTCCTTTAAGTTCAGAATATGAATTTAAGACTTTAATTGCTTCTAAACCTGAAATGTTTTTGCCTTTTTTTAAAAAATCTGCCCGCAGTTCGCGAAAATTTTGATAAGAATAATGTCTGTTTAAATTTAAAACGTATGAATCTACGCTTTCTTGCAGGTTGTCAAAGATTTTAATTTTATGTTTTTTATTGCTTTGCCGTTTTTTTGGTATTAAGCCTTTATCTCCCCAAGTCCATTCCCCAAAGAGATTGTTTGCTTCTCTTGCAAAACGGCTTGTACCCGTAGCACTTTCTACTAAAGCTTGAGCTATACCCATTGATTTAGGTATTTTTTGTATCCGTTTTTTATATTCACTTATATCAAAAAGATTTTCAATGCGGTACTTGTTTTTCAGTTCTATAAGTCTTTCTAAGGCTTTTTGATTTGAAATTCGAAAAGCATTTTTAGCGCTTTCATTTAAAAAAGCTAAAGCAAAAGACCTCTCTTGCTCGATACCTTGAAAAGAAATATCAAACATTTCATTCATTTTTGCAAAAAAAACCATTCTTTTTTCTTCAGGTTTAAGTTCATAATAGTTTTTTCCAAAACCTTCTGCATCTATGCCAAATGAAAAAATACAGCAACTAAGAAAAATGATAATATGCTTCAAAACAGCACCTCACCCTTCCTTTAAAGAATATTTCTTCATTCTCAAGTCTAAAGAGCACTTTTTCATTACTTTTTGGTAATACGAAAGCTTTTTTGTCAATCAATTGATTTAAAGAGGCTAAATAAAAACAGGCTCCCATTCCTGTACCACAAGCTAGAGTTTCATTTTCAACACCGCGTTCATAGGTGCGCACTTTTATACAGTCTTTCTTAAGGACTGTTGCGAAATTAACATTCGCGTTAAATTCTTTTCTTAGTCTTTGACAAAGTTCTGTGTCAAAATCATCAATATTTTCACAAAAATGTACCAGATGCGGCACTCCTGTATCGCAAAATTGCCAAATTTTTCCTTCTTTTTCAAAATTGTTTTTTACCTTTGTAGCTTTTCCTAAAGAGAGCTCAACTTCATCATTTTGCACTTTTGCTTTAATGACTCCTGCACCTGTTAGAAAATTCATCTGTGCTTGTATGCCTTTATAGTGATGAGCAAAATGTGCAGCAGCTCTTGAACCGTTACCACACATCAAAGGCGTACTCCCATCGCAATTGTAAAATTCCCATTCGAAATCATATTGATGATGGGGTAAAAGTACAATGAAACCATCAGCTCCTATGCCTTCGTAGCGGTTGCAAAGTTTGCGAGCAAGTTCGCTTCGATTTTCTTTATGTTCTGCAGTGAAAAGGATAAAATCATTGCCATTGACATAGTATTTATAGAATTTCAAAGTTTGCCTTTAGAAAGTTTTTCCAAAAAAAGAATACATTTTTGTTTAAAATCCTCATAACTTGAAGTGTTGTAAAGAACAAAATCGGCTAAAAGTAGTTTTTCTTCAATATCCATTTGTGCATTTAAACGTTTTTTTGCTTCTTCCTTGCTTAAATTATCTCTTTGTATGATTCTTGCAAGACTTTGCTCTTTAGTGCTATAAATCAGTATGGTTTTGCCTAGATTTTCATAAGCCCTACTTTCAAAAAGTAAAGGAATTTCAACAAAAAAAAATTGATTCTTTTTGTTTAAAATTGTCATTTGTTCAAGGAGTTCTTTTCGAATTTTTGGAAGAATGAATTCTTCAAGTCTTTTTTTTGCTATATTATCGCTAAAAACTAGATTTCCTAAGTATTTTCTGTCAATCTTTTGCTTATAAAGAAGTTTTGTATCATTGAAAATAAAAGCAAGTTCCTTTGCATTTTCATCTAAAATTTGATGAGAAATTTCATCAGCACTTATGCTTTTAAAACCTAAAGAATTAGCTATTTTTATAAAAGCACTTTTTCCGCAACCTATGGAAGCTGTTACTAAAAAAGCGTTTTGCATTTTATGCCTTCGTTAAAACTTTTTTAGTTACAATACCTTTTAATCTCTTAAAGGAAGATAAATGAGAATTTCATACGAAGACTCTGGTGTAAGTATAGAAAATGGCAATGCTTTTGTACAAGAAATTAAACCTTTTGTACAAAAAACTTTCACTGAAAATGTTTTAGGAGGGATAGGTTCATTTTCCGGGGCTTTTAAACTTCCTAGTGGTTATAAAAATCCTGTAATGCTTGCCGCTACTGATGGTGTTGGTACCAAACTTCGTTTAGCACTTCAAGCACAAAAGTATGATACCATAGGACAGGATTTAGTAGCAATGTGTGTGAATGATTTGATTTGTAATTTTGCTACGCCTCTGTTTTTTTTGGATTATTATGCGAGTGCTAAACTTAAAATTGAGATCGCAAAAAGTGTTGTGAAAAGTATAGCACAAGCTTGCGAACTTGCAGGCTGTGCTTTGATAGGTGGTGAAACAGCTGAAATGCCCGGAATGTATTATCAAAATGATTTTGATTTGGCTGGTTTTGCTGTTGGAATCGCTGAAGAAAATGAGATTGATAGAACACATTTTGTAAAAAATGGGGATTTGCTTTTGGCTTTGCCAAGTTCAGGACTCCATTCAAATGGCTATTCTTTAGCTAGAAAAGTGCTTTTTGAAACTTTGAAAATGAAATTAGATGATGAATTTGAGGGTAAGAAACTTGTTGATATTTTGCTTGAACCAACGAGAATTTATGTGAAAGATTTTTTGAAACTCAAGCCTTATATCAACGCCCTTGCTCATATTACCGGTGGAGGATTGGTAGAAAATTTGCCGCGTATTTTTCCAAAAGGTATAGGAGCGTGCATTCGTAAGCACCATCTTAAGACACAACAAATTTTCTACACAATAGGTCAATGTGTAGAAGAGGATGAAATGTATAGAACATTTAATATGGGTGTTGGAATGGTTCTTGTAGTTAGCAGTGATAAGGTATCACAAGTGCTTGAAAATTCAGATGCTTTTCTCATTGGTGAAGTAGTGCTCAATGAGGGAGTGCTCTTAGAATAAAAACAAGCTGTTTATAATGCTTTAGAGTGAATTTTGGTGATTTGGATTGTATTAAAAAAAATGATTAAAAACTTAGTGCTTTTGAAGTTTTTGATTTTTTAGTACAACTTTATTTAATAAGAATTAGTTTAAAAGCTGTTTTAGAGATATTTCTGGGTTTTAATAAGGAATTTTGGATTGTTGATGCAATGATTACAGATATTGTTAATACATTGTTTTAAGTATAAAATTGTGTTTAGTTTTTTTTGAAAAATAAAAAATTGCTGCAAATGAAATTTATTACAAAAGCCAAACAAGCAACTGCTATAATACAAGCTCCACTCGCAAGATTAAAAGAATAACTTACTATCAAACCAAGCATACAAAAAATCGCACTTAAAATCGCAGATACTGTCATCATACTACCTAATTTTTTTGTAAGATTTTCGGCAATAAAACTTGGTATGCTTAATAAAGCCATAATCAAGATAAGTCCAACCAAACGCATAGAGATGACTATGCAAAATGCCATCATTGCAATTAAAAGAAAATGAAAAAAAGTTGTATGAATTCCTTTAACTTTAGCAAATTCTTCATCAAAACTTAAAACCTCAAATTGTCTGTAAAAACAGATAATAAGTGCTATAACAAGTACATCGACACTTCCCATAAGCCATAAATCATTTGCAGAAACGGCTAAAATATTTCCAAATAAATATGCCATTAAATCTGTGTTATATCCCGGACTTAAATCAATAAGTATAATTCCAAAAGCCATTCCAAAAGCCCAAATAACAGCTATTATATTATCACTTCTGTTTTTATAGTATTTGTTAAGGTAAGCAAGAAAAAAAGCTAAAAATAAAGTCCAAATGCTTGTACTTAGAAGAATTGGCAAGGAAAAATAAAAGGCTAAACCTATACCGCCAAAAGCCCCGTGAGTAATACCTCCTGCCATAGAAAAAAGACGGTTAATCATAATAAGTACCCCTATAATCCCGCAAACAATACTTACTAAAACAGCTGCGACAATAGCATTTTGAAAGAAAGTCAAGGAGAAAAGTTCAAGCATTATTAACCTTTTTACACTCTTTTTCACACAATTCTTTGTTTTCACAACTTTGTTCGCAAAAACAAGCATTTAAACTCAATTCCACATCACAAAAATGAGAATGGTTTTCGTATAAATGTTTTAAAAATTCACTTTTTTGTTTTTCTTTGGGATTAGAATGTAAAAAAAGTTCTTTGTTAAGATAAGCGATAACATCACTGTATGCAAGGACTATGTTAATATCGTGACATACTGCAATTATACCTATACCTTGTTTGTGCAAACTCTGTAAAAGTTCAAAAATTTGTACAGCATTTTTTGTATCTACGCTTGTTGTTGGTTCATCTAAAAGAAGCATTTTACATTCATCAATAAGAGTTCTAGCTATTAAAACTCTTTGTCTTTGTCCTCCGCTTAATTCAGTGATTTTTCTTTCTGAAAAATCAGCCATTGCAACTTTGTCTAGGGCTTCTAAAGCTTTTTGTTTGTCTTTTTTGTTATAAAAACCAAAATTCTTTTTTCCAACTAATCCCATAAGTACTATTTCAAGCACCCGTGCAGGAAAATTAGGATTGATAAAATTGTTTTGTGGTACATACCCAATTTCTTCTTTGGTGATATTTGAAAAGCAAATACTATTTTTATATTCCAATAAACCCAAAATAAGTTTTAATAGAGTAGATTTGCCACCGCCATTTGGTCCTATAATAGTTAAAAAATCTTTACTATCATATTCAAGAGTAATGTTGTGTAAAACAGTTTCATCTTTATAGGCATAAGTAAGGTTTGAAATGTGAAAAAATTGCATTAAAAAATTCCCATTCTAGTACTCGTAAAAAGAAAAATTCCAAAGATGAGCATTGCAGTAATACCAAAATATTCTAAACTTGTTCTTAATTTTACATTATACACTCTCTTATGGAATGTATTTGCAATAAGTGCAAAAACAAATAAGACAAAACTCATTCCAAGTCCTACAAAAAAGGCTGATAAAACTGCAAGAGTGAAATTGAATTCATAGGCAAATAAAAAAAGCAAGAGCATACCAGGGCAAGGTATAATTCCAGCAGCATTGACAATACCCCATTCGCTTAATTTATTTGTTGTACAATGATTGCAATCGCAACTTTGTTGATGTTTTGTGAGAATTTTTTTACCTAACATATATAAGGCAATGATGATAATCATCAAGCTTGAAAGTTTTGTAATGATATAATGTGTGTTTGAACTGAATGAACTAAGAAGTAAATTAAGTGTAAAAACAGCTATGCTTACAATTATAAAGGCTGATAAAATATGCACTAGCCCTATTTTAAGACAAAAAATTGCAATTTTTCTGTATGAGCTTTTTTGTGTAAGAAAATAAGAGCTTGTAAGTGCTTTCGAGTGTCCGGGCGCACTAGCGTGAAACATTCCATATAAAAAAGCTATTCCAAGTACAAAAAAGAGGTTTGTAAAAGAATATCCATCGCGGACAAGCTGTTTAAGAAAATCAAATAGAGTGTTTGTGAGCTTTTCAAACCAATTGAATTCACTTGGTATTTCATCAAAAAGAGTGTTTGTAAGAGCACGGTTTTGGATATTTCCTTGTACAACCTCAAAGAAAACAAGCTCTGAATTTGGATTGCTTTGAAGATAGAGTTCATCATTTAAAGCAATATTGCTAAGATTATGAAATTTAAAGCTAAAATACCCTTCAGTATCTTTGATGTTTAAACTAAAAATATCACCTTTTTTTAAAATTTCATCAAAAGATAAAGTATAGCTGTATGATAGTGTGTCTTGCTTTAAAAAGAACTGGTCATTGCTAAAGTGAATATTTACTTTTCTTTCTTTGCCATTATCATAAAAAATTATTTCACTTAAATGCTCTCTTGGGATAATATACTGATAAAAGGCTTCTTGGATAGCTTTTAATTCATCTTCATCCAAACTATCATTATAATTTGAATCATAACTATGAAGCAGAATTTTGGTAAATTCATTTGAAAGATCCCAAGTGACATTAATGCTTTTTAAATCTTTTTGAAAGTCAAGAGAAATGAAAGCAGTTGGAGTATAGCTTGCACATAAAGCACAAGCTAAGAGTTTTGGAGTAAAAAAGAAAAAAAAGAGGAGGTGTTTCATTGAAGATTTGTTGCTAATTGATCGACACTTTTTAGCAGTTCGCTTTCCCAAGCTCTTGCCAAGTGATTAATCTGTACTATATGGGCATCAAGTTCTTTAGAAAGTACTTTTACTGCGTTTTCAGGAAAGCCCGGTTGTACGAAGATGACTTTTACATTTTCTTCTTTTGCTTCTTGTATAAGTTCTTGTAAATCTTTCAGTTTTGGTTCTTTACCTTCAATTTCAACAGGAATTTGTTCTAAATTATAACGACTTGCAAAATATCCCCAAGAAGGATGATATACAATAAATTTACGATTTTTTATCGTACGAAGTTTGGAAGCGATTTGCAAATTGAGGCTGTCAAGTTCGGCTAGAAATGTGTTAAGATTTGTTTCATAGAAAGCTTTATGTTCTGGATATTGCTGAGCAAGTGCTTTAAAAATATTCATCGCCATAGTTTGTACCAAAATAGGATCAAGCCAAGTATGAATATCAAGGTTAGTGTGTTTTTCATCTTTATCTTCTTTGTGTGAATGAGTGTCTTTTATTGCAACTAAAGAGATATTTTCTTGCGAATTAACAAAACGAAGTTTGGGAAAATTACGATGAAATTTATCGTTGAAAATTTTTTCAAATTCTAGGCCAACGGTAAAATAAATATCACTTTTTTCAAGTTGTTTTAGAGTATTTGGTTTAAATTCAAAAGTATGTTCATCAACATTTTGGGGCAGTAAAATATTGACATTTACAGTATCATTTGCAATTTTTTCTACAAAAAAAGCTTGCGGAGCAATGCTTACGCTTACAAGAGGTTTTGAATATAAAAAGATACAAATCAAACTTAGTAAAATTAGCTGTTTCATATATCACCTTCCTTCATATCTAGCTTTAGAAATTTTTATTATAATAACAGAAAAAATTCAATGTATAATTTTCTTATATTCTTCGATTTGAATTCTTGCTTAATAATGTTCAAGCCTTGAATATTTTAATTTTTTATATTAAAATATTATAAATTAAAATTTTTACTAACAAATAAATAAAGTAAAGGAACTACTGCTATGATTAGAACTTTAGGAGGAAAACTGATTATTTCAGTTGCAGGTATATTTGTTATTGCTATTGTCATAGTTATGACTTATAATTATAAAACAACCTCGATCGAGGTGCAAAACCTTTATAAAACTATACAAGAAACTGTCTTGGACGCCTCTTATACAACCATCAATATTACTATGAATATTGAAGCTAAGCAGCATCTAGATGCTATATCACGATCTATATTGGAACTTGATAAACATGATATTATATCGCAAAGAAGAGTTTTACTCAGAGCAGAAGAACTTATTAAATATCCTTCAATTTATATTGTTTATGAGGATGATGGAAGTTTGATTGTTCAAGATTATGATACGAGCAAGAGCGTTCAATCGCTTTCACCGAATTTTGATAATGAAGGAGATTTACGAACAAGAGATTGGTATCAAAAAACTAAACAACAACAACAAGGAATTATAACACCAACTTATATTAATCAAGGTGGTATTTATGCTGGTAAAATGATGAGTACTGCAACCTATCCTCTGATTAAAAACGGCCGGTTTATTGGTGTAATTGGTATAGATTTCTTTGTTGAAAATTTTCAAGAACGTTTTGAAAATTTTCGAAGAGAAGAATTACCAAGTCTAGATGTATATATAACTGATTCAACGGGAAATATTTTTTCCCACAGAGATCTTGCTATTGTTGCCGATACAAGTCTTAGTCCTCAGGAAGTTCAACTTTCTTCAGAACTTAAAAAATCTACAAATGGAGAATTTGTTTATTTTGATTCTCATGGACAAGAACGTTTAGGAGTTTATAGACAATTTCCTTTTGGTTGGACTATAGTCGTTTCTTCAAAAACTGAAGATTATACAAATGCGATTAATAAATATTTCTTTTATAGTGTCGTTATTTCTATTTTAATTCTTGGTATAGGGGTATTTTTATTATTTCTCTTTATTAGAAAGCTTATTGCTCCTGTTGAAAAGATTAAAAATGTTTTATTACACTTCTTCAAATATATCAATTAT
>NZ_JAPHNA010000026.1 GCF_026241315.1 Campylobacter sp. MIT 21-1684
ACAGAATATAAAGGATTGATAAAAAACAAACTCATAATAAAAGATGGATTATAAAGAAAGATTAATACAATAGTATTGATATGTTTTAAAAAGACTGATAAACGCAGAGAAAAATGTAAAAAACCAATGAACTTTATAAAATACAAAAAAAAGAATTGTAAGCAAAATTTGAGAAAGGAAGATCTTAATCTCAACGACTTTTGATAATTTCATTCACATTGTTTTGTATTCGTATGTTATTAACTTCAAGATCAAATACAACATAGACAAAAACTCCCACAATAATACATAGAGGCAAAGAAATTAAAATTTTTTTAAGATACACTCTTTGAAAATTTTGCCAAAAACCCTCTTTGGTAATTCCATTATAAGCTTTTGTAAAGGCTAGTTCTTCACCAACATCATATAATGGTGTGAGTGAAGAAGCGATATTATTGCAAAAGAATAAAATTCTCTCTTCCACATCTTTATTATTTGAGTATTTGCCTTTATAACCAAATACAAGACAGGCATAAATAAATTCTAAAAAATCTTTATTTTTTGCAGGATTATTAAGCCAAGAAGATGTTATATCATAAAAGTTATCCCCTCCTAAGGTTTCGTCAAATAAACGCACTGTTAGTGTATTGTTTGCCCAAGAGCTATTAATAAAAAGTTCATTTTTCATTAACATCTCATCAATAAAAACACAAAGGCAATATCTAAGCCTAATAATGTCTTTCTCATCATATTCTTTTAAAGCGCTAAGTTTGGAGCTCCAAGTCAAAATATCATTGACAATTTTTTCTCTAAGGGATTCTATAGCGCTTGTATCAAGTAAGCTTACTTTAGATAATCTAAAAGAAAGCAAAAGGAGTTCTAAACAATAATCAACAACTTTATTGTTTTTAAGCCCGCTTAAATCAGAGCTTAAAAGTAAGCTAAATTCTTGTGTTTCTGTATTTGATTGTTTTTGCATTTTATTTCCTTAAAACACTGCCCACATTTTTATATCAGGGTTTTTAATATTATGCGTGAGGTAGATACTTATAGCGTTTTCTCCTTTAAAATGTTTAAACAATTCATCTTGTTTGTCTAGTTTATAATAAATATAACCATTTAAATAAGGGATGGCCGAAGGAACATTTGGAATTTGGATAATATTTAGTCCTTTAAGTTGAGTAGCTACTATATTTTTGATTTTGCTTTGCGTATGGATTTTACTTTGTGTTTTAAAGTTTTTTAACAAATATTCGTAATTAACATCAGCATTAATAGCTAAGAAAAGTTCAGCTTCTTCTAAAATTCCAGCGTTATCAAACAACAAATCGTAGAAACCGTTACCATTATCTATAAGTTTTGCCATTGAATATTTCGGAGAGGTGATTTTAGCAAATAAAATCTTTATATTATTAATTAAAGGAAAAAAAGTTTCATTTAAATTATCGTGTTGATAGGGAATAAATTCTAAAAAAGAATTTTCAACGCCAAATGCTCCAAGTTCTCCTTGAAATTCAATAAGTTTTTCATATAAATATTCAGGGTGTAATTTATCTTTGTGGATAAGACAAGAAAAAATTAAAAACCATTTTTTAAGAAGATTTAAAGATAAATAAGTGCTAAAATCTAAAGTGTTTTTTGTTTGGTCAATACCTTTGAAGATTCCTTCAAGTATTTCTTTGTGTTGTTTTATAGAATATAATGTTTCTTCTAAAAAAGACTTAACAATAGAAACTTTATTGATATTGATGCAAGTTGGGATAAAATTTCCTTCAAGTTCTATTTTTTTATTTGAATCTATATTTTTGATTTTAGCGATAGGAATCTCAAGTTCATCCGGAGTTGCATTACCTAAAATTCCGAGTTTCAATCTTAAGCTTGCAAGAGTTAAGTTGATTTTTTCTTGAGTAAAAGTTGTATTTTGTAAATCTCTTTCATCTTCTAATTCCTTTGAAATACTCCCACTATGGTCATCATAGATTCTTGAGGCAATAATGCTTCTTAAGGTCAGATATTTAGAATTAGGAAAATTATTTTGTAAAGCAACATCAATAATACTAGCAGTGCCCAAAGGAATCTTTAATACTATAACTGAATTTTCCAATGATTCATAATTGATTTCTAAAGGTTCTGGAAGTAAATCTTGTTCTGGAGCATTAAAAATGCTCCCATCTTTAGCTATTCCAGAAATTTTTTCTAATGCAATTTTACCCTGTATAAGCATTTCGTCAGAAAATTTTAAATCAATAATCCCATAAAGATTACTTGAGACTTCAATTGTTTTTAAATCTATATTTCTTTGGAAATATCTTTCTTGTTGTTCAAAATGAATTTTGTCAATATTTGAGCCATTAAACCAAGCAACTTTTAGTCGATTTGCCATAATGTTAATATCCTAGAATTCATTGGATTGCTTTAATTCCCTCTTGTGAGATTTCAAATTGTAGTGTTTTTTCACTCCAAAATCCACTTGCATCTTTCGTTTTTGCCCAAATTTTAGTTACTTTTTTTGTATCATTGGCAAATAAGGCTAAAATACCAATATAAGGAACTTCTTTGTCATCAACTTTTATTGCCACAATTTCGTTTTTTGGGGCAATTTGTAATTTAATTGAATCTATCTTATCTTTACCAAGAACACCATCTTCCCGAGTAATCAAATCTTCATCGCTTGCATTTTCAAATTTTTCAATATTCTCAAGTTTATAAATCATAAGGGTGATAGGGACATCATCAAGCCTATTGTTAAGATTTGATTTTTCGATATTACTAATTTTTACACTCACAGTGTTTGAGCAAGCCATAAATAAAAGACATAAAACTAAAATCAGTATTTTTGGATACATTAATAATATTTTCCTCTTTCAATTTTTCTAAACCTTTAATAAGATACTATTTTAGTATTTGATTGCTAAAATTTTTATAAAATGTTTGATAAGGAATTAGATCAATGCAGTTTTTTAGTCATTTAAAAGATAATTTGGATAACTTAGAAATTTATCATTTTCTTGAAGATGAGATGTCAAAATATAAAACATTGAATCACGAGGATATAAAATGGGACAAGGTCTATGAGCATTCTTTAGAGATCCTGCAACAATTTTCTATGGACGCTAGGATCTCTAATTATTTTGTTTTATCGTGTATAGCATTAAATAATGAAGAATCTTTTAGGATAATGAGTAAGCTATTTGAATTTTTGGTTGATATTTTGCAAAATTCTCCTCAAAATTTAGGGAAAAATGCTGGTATTTTAAATGCTCAAAAAAAGAAGATAAAGAGTGTTGTTGAACATTTTATAATAGAAACTGATAGACTTAATTTATCACATTATCCTCAAATTATAATAGATTTCAATCATACATTCAAGATTTTAGGAAAAATTTTAGAATGTGATTTTAAGGAGATTCAAGTTAAACAAGAGTTACAAAAAAGTGAAGTTATATCATCAACCGTAAAACAGGTTGAATTTCATACCCAAAGTCCAAATACCAATTCCTTAAATGATAGAGAATACAGAGTATTTTTTAATAATTTAGCTTTTGAACTTTTAGAAAATAATAAAGATAATCTTAATGCTTATGCTATGTTTGTTGAAGCAATGTGGGGGAGGATTAGAACGCTTCCTACTCATAATGAAGGTATTACTCAAATTAAGTGTCCAGATAAAAACTTAACACAAATTTTGCTTCAAAATGATACTGATGAATTAGAGCATATTAAGCGTTTTATGTCAAATCTTGTGTTAAATCCTTTTTGGATAGAGGGTTTAAAGTTTTTTTGTGAATTTTTACACAAGTATAATAGACTAAATGCTTCTAAATTGCTTAATACTTTGACTAGAGAATTTCTTATTCAATTCAAGGAGATTTCTAATCTTAAGTTTAGTAATGGCAAATCTATATGTGAAGAGCAGATTCTTAATTATTTTTTGAGGCAAGACATAGATTTTGATCATATAAAATCTAAAACAAAGAAAAACAAGCAGAATAAAATAGATGAAATTTTATTAGATATAAATACTCGCAATTATAATAATTCTTTATTTTCAGATATAAATGCTTTGATTGAGATGGCTAGACTTTTTGAAGAGAAAAATATGCAAAATAATGCTAGGATACTTTATATTCGGATAAAAGATTTAATGGAGAAAACATTATTGAAAGATTATTTATTAGAGGATTATTCAAAAATTACAATAAAAAGCGAAAAAAATGTAAAAACTTAGTTTAGATTTTTATATAATTTAGTTACAATACACTGAGAAAATTTAACAAAAAAAGGATTTGGTAATGTCTGATGGTTCTAATGCTCCAAAAGAGCGTATCAATATAACATACAAAGCAAAAACGAATGGGCAACAAGCAGATGTTGAATTGCCCTTAAAATTAATGGTAATGACAAATTTAACAGGAGGCAATAAGTTACCTTTAGAAGAACGAGAAACTCTGCAAATCAATAAGATTAATTTTAATCAAGTAATGCAGAAGTTAAACATTGCTTCTAAGTTTAATGTCAAAAATACTTTAGGCACAGGAGCAGAAGAGTTAGATGTTAATCTTAAAATTTCTAGTATGAAAGATTTTTCCCCCGATAGCATAGTAAGGCAAATTCCAGAACTTAATAAACTTATACAATTAAGAGAAGCTCTAGTAGCTTTAAAAGGACCTATGGGTAATATCCCAGATTTTAGAAAAGCAGTTTTGACTGCTTTAAAAGATAAAAAAACAAAAGAGAAATTGCTTTTGGAAATTAAAGAAGAAGTCAAAGAATAGGAGAGAAAATGTCAAATGATAAAGTGATTGATACATCTGTTATTGAAAGTATTATGGAGAAGAGTAAGTATTCAAAGAATGATGAAAGTTATAGTATAGCTAAAAGAGGTGTTGCTGAATTTATTTCTGCCATTGTTGAGAATGATGATGTAGAAGATAAAATCAATAAATTTGCTTTAGATGAGATGATAGCACATATTGATGATTTAGTATCTAAGCAAATGGATGAGATTTTGCATAATGAGGATTTTCAACAACTAGAGTCTGTGTGGAGAGGTTTGTATTTCTTGGTAGAGAGAACAGATTTTAATGAAAATATCAAAATTAATCTTTTTGATGTAACCAAAGAAGAAGCTTTAGAAGATTTTGAAAATAATCCTGATATTACTCAAAGTGTCATTTATAAAAATATCTACTCTTCAGAATATGGACAATTTGGTGGAGAACCTGTTGGTGCTATTATAGGGGATTATCAACTTAGTGCAAATAGTCCGGATATGACTTTTTTAAATAAAATGGCAAGCATTGCTGCAATGAGCCATTCACCATTTTTAACTTCTTGCGCCCCTAGTTTTTTTGGATTAGAAAATTATTCAGAATTAGCAAATATACAAGATTTAGGAGGTTTGCTCCAAGGTCCTCAGTATATGAGATGGAGAACATTTAGAGAAAATGAAGATTCAAAATATACAGGACTTATGGTAACAAGATTTTTAACACGTTCTCCTTATAGTCCTGAAGAAAATCCTATCAAAAGTTTTAACTATAAAGAAAATGTCCATAATTCGCATAATCATTTGTTATGGGGTAATTCAGCTTATGCTTTTGCTACAAGATTGACTGAAAGTTTTGCAAAGTATAGATGGTGTGGAAGTATTATAGGTCCAAAGAGCGGAGGGAGTGTGAAAGATTTACCAACTTATCTTTATGAAAGTTTTGGTACTATGAAGTCTAAAATTCCAACCGAAGTACTTATTACAGATAGAAGAGAGTATGAACTTGCTGAGGCAGGATTTATTACTTTAACTTTAAGAAGAGATAGTAATAATGCAGCCTTTTTTTCTGCAAATTCTGCTTTAAAGCCCAAAATATTTCCAAATACACCTGAAGGTAAAGAGGCAGAAACAAATTATCGTCTGGGAACACAACTTCCTTATATATTCCTTATATCAAGATTGGCACACTATCTTAAGGTCTTACAAAGAGAAGAAATAGGTAGTTGGAGGGAAAGGACTGATATTGAAAATGGATTGAATGAATGGGTAAGACAATATATTTCAGATCAAGAAAATCCCCCTCCTGAAGTCAGAAGTAGGAGACCATTTAGAGGAGCTCAAATTAAAGTAGATAATGTAGCTGGAGAGCCCGGTTGGTATAAGATAGCACTTAGCGTTCGTCCTCATTTTAAATATATGGGCGGGAACTTTGAACTCTCATTAGTGGGCAAACTTGATAAAGAGTAAAGATGTCGTTGCTTGGCAAAATTATTCATCAATTAGATGAGCAATGTCAAAACATTCCTTTCTATCAAAATGAATTTGAGGATATTAAGAACAATATTCAGGTTTTGCTTAATACGAAGTTAGATGATTGCATTGTAGCTAATGATTTTGGTTTGTCAAATGTTGTGGAATCTAACTTAAACGCAAGCGATTTGTGTTTTAAAATGGCTAAAGAGATTCATTTTCTTATAAGTAAATATGAACAAAGAATTAGAGTTTTATCTATTCATTATGACAATTCTTTAACACCTTGGCGAATTTCATTTTTTTTACAATGTAATTTTCTTGAAAATCATTTCAAAGAATTTAGTTTGGAAATTGTTTTTAAAAATGACAGATATTGTGAGGTTATTTAGTGAATAATGAAGATGTATTTTACTACCAAAAAGAGCTTTCTTCTCTCTATCAGACAAGAGAATATTTTGTCAAAAAATTTCCAAAACTCGCACCATTTTTAGCTCTTGATAGCAAGGACCCAGATATTGAGAGAATTATTGAAAATCTTGCTATTTTGACTTCTAAAATTCATCAAGAAATGGAGCAAAATATTCCCTACATAGCAGAATCTTTACTGAATGTAGTTTCTCCTAACTATACTAATCCACTACCATCTTTGTGTTTGCAAGAATTTTTTTTAAATAAAGATAGCAAAAAAAATAAGGTTGTTATTTCAAAAGGAAGTCGGCTTCAGTCCATTACCATAGAGCAAATTGAGTGTGAGTTTAGAACAGTTTATGATGTTTATCTTTACCCTTTAG
This sequence comes from Campylobacter sp. MIT 21-1684, assembly GCF_026241315.1. GTDB lineage: Bacteria > Campylobacterota > Campylobacteria > Campylobacterales > Campylobacteraceae > Campylobacter_D. The sequence continues at coordinate 7,015 of NZ_JAPHNA010000026.1, forward strand.
ATATTGATGAAGTATTTATGAGTAGTGAAAAACAATATCATACAATGGATTTAAGGCTAAAAATCAATAAGTCTGATTTAAAGATTTGCGATATAGGATTAGATTGTTTCAATTTATATCTTGGAGATGATATCTACACTTCTGCAACTTTACTTTTATTCATTCACCTCTATTTAGAGGAGATAAAAATTATCTCTTATGATACTTCTGAAGAATTTAAACTCAATCCTTACAACATTAAAGTAATAGGACTTGAACCAAATGAGAGTTGTTTAAATTATGATGATTTAGGGTTTGAGGCTTTTTCTTTGCTTAGAGAGTATTTTTTTATCCCTGAAAAATTTAATTTTATAAAAATACAAGGTTTAGATATTTTAAGGGATTGTCAAGGCAAAAATTTAAGCATTCAGTTTAAGTTTAATAAAATTTTTCCAAAGAACTGCATTGTTAGAGCAGATTTATTTTCTTTGAGCGTTACTCCTATTGTGAATATATTTCCTAAAAATGCAGAATCAATTATTAATGACCATACCAAAGACGGGTATAGGATTTTTGTAGATAGAGCACATTTAGATTCTTATGAAATTATAAAGATTAATCAAGTCAAAGCTCACAATAGCGATAGCGGAAGAAGGATTCTTAAAAATTATAAGAGTTTTGAACGTTTTGAGTTTTTAAAAGACAATCAAAATGAATTTTATAATATAAGTGTTAAAAAAAATTCTAAAGGCGAAACCTATAAAGAAATTTCTTTTTTTTCAGAATATTCTTACAATGAGATAATTACCATTGATGCTTTGTGTTGTAATAAGAATCTACCTTCAAAACTGAAGCTAGGCGATATAAATCATATTGATTTTCAAGATGTATCTACTAAAAATATTAAAACCCCAAGTATTATGAGAGAATATAGTGTTGATGGACATTTGCTTTGGAAGCTTGTATCTATACTCTCTTTTAATTATCAAAGTCTTCTTAATGTAGCTTCATTTTTTGGGGTATTAGAAAGTTATAGTTTTGTCAATGATAAAGAAAATGAAGAAACTTACAAGCGTTTAAAGAATTCTATTCTATATATAGATTCTAAATCTACCTATCTTATAGATGAATACATTACAAAGAAAGGAACGCTTTGTATAATGGGTATTAAGGATTCTAATTTTTATTCTTTGGGAGAGGTTTATAAATTAGGGCTTGTAATATCTAAATTTTTTGCTTCTTTTGTGAGTATCAATTCTTTTTGTGAATTAAAGATAAAATGCTTGGATAGTAAAGATATTTTGTATTATCCAGCTACTCGCGGCAAAAAAGTTTCTTTATGAACAATACAACTTATTTTACTTTCCACAGACTTCTTCACAGACTTCTTAAAAAATACGACAAAAAGGATATTTTTTTAAGAACTAATAAAAGCCTTAAACACCCTCATAAAGAAATTGAATACATTGAAGAGAATAAAGAATTTTTGATTGAAATAATGGTTAATTTTATGGGCTTACAAGGCAATACATCACAACTGCCCTCTTATATGCTTGATAGGCTCTCAAGGAATGAAGATGGAGGCTCTGGTTGGACCTTATTTTTTGACTTTTTTAATCATTATATTCTTTGGCTCTTTTTTGAAAGTGTGAATTTGAGGAATTATCCTAGAAGTTTCAAAAAAGACTTTAGCGATTCTATTTCAAAGATTTTATTTTTTATATTGGGTATTAACGATAGAGAAATAGCTAAAAATTATCTCCCTTTTGCACCTTTGCTTTTAAGCTCCTCTCGTCCTAAATATTATATAGAAAAAGTATTGCAAAGTAATTTTAATTTGCAAAACAAATTGTATATTATTGAAAATCTCCCGCATCAGATTCTTATCGCTCCTTCTCAAAAAAATAAATTAGGTGTTAAAAATAATGTTTTAGGTAAAAATTTTATTTTAGGAGGTAAATTCCTCTCATATCAGAGCAAAATAGGTGTTTATATCAAAGACATTGAATATTATACAGCCGTAGAATATTTGCCTAATCAAAATAAACACAAAGAACTCAAAGAGAGCATACTATTTCTTATTAATCATCAATTTTGTATTGACTTGTATTTGCGTATTAACCACAATGAAAAAATGAATTTTATTTTAGGTGATGAAAGCGTAGCAAAACTTGGATGGGGATTGGCATTGGGGAATTTTAAGAAAAAATACCATTTGATGTGTATCAAAATGTATGAATAAGTTTTTTGTATCTCTAATTAAGTAATTTCATTGTTTTTTTATGTTAGATTCTGATTTAATCATAAAAATTTAGGAGGTATTCCTTATGATTTTAGAATCTGATTTAAACTCATTACAAGTGAGAAAGTATGCGTAAAATAACCTATATTCTCTTAGCAATATTTGCAATCTTGATAGTACTTTTTATGACAGTACCTGAAAAGGTCTATTTTAGCTATTTTCTTCATATTCTCTTAATAATATTTGTAATCTTGATAGTACTATTTTTTATAACAATGCGTAAAGTGTTTTATGCAATCTTAGGCATATTTGCAATCTTGATTATAGTGATGATAAAAGGTTGTTATTATCCTACAAGCTATCGTGCTTTTATCCCTAAAGCTTTAGATTCTGACTATAAAGAATTCCAGAGATTGTGTAAAGAAGAGATAGGTAAGGTAGTGTATGCAAGACCTGTGGGAGAAGGGGTGAAGTTGGAGGATATGGTTTATCTTGACTTTGAAATACCATTAGGAGAGTTTGTATCTCTTATATTAGGAAGTGTAAAAGAAGTCCAACACGACTACTACTATATGTATATAGCAGGTTTTAGATACTATACAGGTTGGAGTGGGAAAACCTACATCATAGTGTTTGACACTACTAAACAATATATTGAATGCGAACCTTTACTCTATGGTAAAGATTGGAAAGAAGAATATGCTATAATAAAAAACATAGCTTTCAATAATAAAGAGTATATAGGTAAGGAATATGAAGAGATGATTTTTAATCCTAATATAAGTTGGAAAACTGTTATAGATAAATACTACGAAAAGCAACAAATTTTAAAACAAAGGAATTCCAATGACTCACACCCATAAATACTCTTTGGGTATTTATGTCAATAGAAATTTTACTTCTAATGGTGGTAGTGGTATGCCTCATGTATTTTTAGGATTAAAGAAAGAAAAAGTAAAATGCAATGAAGTGCAAATACAAATAAAACAAGAAATGTATGAATATTTCTTTAAATATAATATGCAAGAAAAAGCCAATGAATGTAAAAAAGAACTAGATACTATGCAATGCTTCATTAATGATACTACCCTAGAAGATTTACGACAAGAATTAAGCAAATATAACTATACTCTTACAAGTCATAAGAACTTTAAAACGTGGAGCGATACTGACTTAAATGACAACAAAGACTTTGACAAAGTTTTACGAGAAACCTTTAATAAAGATTTTACATTTCTTAGACAATGCTATGGGGATATTACAGAGCCATTCTTTATTTGGGTAAAAAATATCAAAAATATAGATGATAGTTACCTGCAAACTAAAATGAATTTTGATGAGTTTGAGAAGCTCTTTGGAGAATTTATACAATCGTCATATAGCAATACAGATTCTATTGAAGGTTTCTTTGGCTTTGGACCTTATGAATCAGGATTATTTAACAACTATGAAGAAAACAAACATATAACAGGTGGCAAGGTGTTTCAAAATAATCATTGGAATGATGATTTTAGAAAAGATATAGGTAAAAATACAAAGACACAAGATAAATACGATGAGATTCAAAGGGAATTTAAAAACAAACCACTCCCTAGAATCCCATTAAACACTGACGACAAACAATACCTCATTTACAGCAAAGACTTCACCCTTACTACACTTCGTCCTTTAAAAACATTCCAAGAACGCCAAAGCGAAGTAATGAGCATTAGCGAAAGTCAATATAAAGAAATCTGTAAAAGCATTCTTTTTCAAACTCTCTTAACAAGCGATAAAATAAGAGGAAATTCTAAAGTTTTTGGTGATACAAGAAATACATTTAAAGATTATAAGGTAGTGGGTAATTCTTGTGTTGATTTTGTAATGGATAAGCTTCAATTAATAGGAGCAAGTGAATTTGATAAAATAACCACTCTTGTCCCTTATGATGTTATTGTTCATATTCAAAATATGATATTTAATCGACATAATAACCGAAAAGGCACTTATAAAAAACCACTCTCTCAAGGTGATAGAATTTCTTTATTGCTCTACGATGTTGAACTTTACTACCAAAACTACTCTACGCTATGCAGTATGGATTCTACTTGGGGTTGTGAAGAGGGACTAAAAGCCTTCAATCAATATTGTGAATTTCTCTTACAAAGCAATCTTTTAAATGATACCAGACTCAATCGCCTCACAAATCATACTACCAATAACCAACTCAAATCTTTAGCAAGGAATGCAGAGATAGAAGCAAAAGAAGATGATGTTAATATGCATTTAAACACACATTTTTGTATAGCTTCTTACTTCCAAGACAGATTAAAATATATGCCCAATTTACAAACAGAAGTTGCTTTGATTCTTTATGATGAGGAAAAAAAGCAATACTTAAAAGCTGACTCTCAAAGTCAATTTGCTTTTAGCGAATTTAGCTATGATAGAAATACTCCTAGTCATAATATAGCCTTATGGTATGAACAGCCTATACTTTTTGAAAAAAACCCTTATCCTTTAGCAATACAAATTCAAGAAAATATTTTTAATGATTATCCAAAGTATTTTGCTCAAAGTATTGTAGGAGAACAAAAAGACTATGGAGATTATAGAGACTTTTTAAAACAAGAGAGAATAAGTAATGCCTAATATATTTACCGAAAGAAAAGATAAGGCAATACTAGATG
>NZ_JAPHNA010000027.1 GCF_026241315.1 Campylobacter sp. MIT 21-1684
GTTAAAACGGCACGAGAAGAAATTACAGCAAGATTTAAATTTTTAAAATTGCTTATATTTCCTTGATTGTTTAAGACTGCTGTACCTAGATTTTCAAAATTTTCAATAATGTTTGTATTTGTTAAATTTAATTTTTTTGCATTTGGAGTGTTTCTTAACAACTGTATTGTTCCAGAATTTTGAAATAAGTCTATTTGTCCTTTATCTCTATTCACAAATGAATTTATAGTCCCTTTTTGAATTAATTTATTAATATTTCCAGAATTAGTTAGTTTATTTATAGTGTTATTTTGCGAATTTTCAAATGTGTTTATAATACCTTTATTTTCAAATATACCACTTATATTTCCATTCGCATTATTAGAAAAGTTTTTAATAGTTCTGCCTGTATCATTGATAAAATTGCCTTCTATCTTTCCTGTATTGCTAAAAGTACTGATAGTACCTTTGTTTGTTAGAGTTGATTTGAAAGCACCTGAATTGTTTAAAGTATTTATAGTACCTTTGTTTTCAAAGGTATTTATGTCTTTGTTATTGTAAAATTTTTCAATGGTTTTTTGGTTATTATTAACTAGGGTATTAATAGTACCAAGATTATTTAAACTATTAATAGTGCCATCATTAAGAATATTTTGTAAGTTTCCTTTAGAATTGCTGAATGATTGAATATTGCCTTGATTTTTTACTATTCCTTCTATATTTCCTGTGTTGTTAAAACTTTTTATAGAAGATGATCCTAAAATATCAAGCTTTGTTTTAATATTTCCAGAATTAGTTACATTTTGTGCTTTTTTGATGATGACTCCATCTGAAGAATTATTTGATGAAATCACTCCTTGTTGCTGATTTTCAAATTTATTTCCTTCAAAATTCAAAGAAGAACTTAAAGTCAGATTTTTAGAATTAGTTAAAGTATCTAAAATCTTTCCATTTCTTCCTGAATAAATCATAGCATTTGAATTAGAAAGAGAATCAATAGTGCCAAAATTGTTGAGTGCTACTCGACCTGAGTTAGAAAAAGAATTAACATTGGCATTATTTGCGTTAATAAAACTTTGTAAAGAACCTGAATTATCTACACTACCAATTTTATTAATATTATTTAAAGTAGTTCGTATATTTCCTTTATTAGTCAGTTTTGAATTTGTGTCTGTTGAATCAATATCTACATTTTTACTACTCGTTAAAGTGCTACCTGATTCAAAAATCGAATTGCCTTGAAGTGTTAATTCGGTATTTTCAAGATTCACAGCTTTATTATCTTTTACTACGATTTTGCCTATTTTTCCTTTTTTATTCACTTCTCCGTCTACATAGAGTGTGGAATTTGATTTTTGAATCAATTCGTTTATAGTCTGGGTATTTTTTATACCACCTTGTATAGTCCCTTCATTTTCTATTCTCAAAATAGAGTTATTATTTGTATTATCAATAAAACCTTGTATTTGTCCTGAATTGGCTATAAATAAATTACCTCCTATATTTTTAATACTCGTTTTTGCTCCTCTATTTTGTTGGTTTGAGTTTTTAGAATATCCTATGTTAGCTTGTGGCCCGATTGAAAGATTTAAGGTTGTATTTTTCATGACATTGATAAGTCCCATCTGATTTACAGGTAAAGGAAAAACTTGATTGCCTTGAGCAACAATTGCATCATAAATACGAGTCGTTATTGTTAAAGAATTTATACTGTTTAATGCTATGTAAGGCTGAGACGCTTGCCCATAAGAAAACACTCCATTTGGATCATGAACAGTACAATTTGAAACAGGAATACTATAGCCATTAGCATTAAATTTCTCACACGAATATCCTGTCAGCTCGGCTTTAAGAGGGGAAGAAACTAAAAAAAGAAAAAACAATAATCTCGTAAAAGCTGTCGCAAAAACACAATTTTTATATAAAAACATGATACCCCCCCCCATTTCTTTAAAATTTTCTATATTCTCATCACAAGCTCTTTTTTAAAAATGTTTATTTTTTAATTTAATAAAAAATAAACATTAAACAATAAATTTTTAATATTAATCAAAATAATAGTAAATATATTATTAATAATTTATTAAAAATAAAGAATTTTTTATATATTTTTTTAAAAATATTTATTATTTATTTATTTTTGTAGAAATAATATTAAGAATTAGCGAGAAACTAAAAGGAAATAAAAAACAGTAGGTTATTATAAATCTATATCTTATAAGTTAAAAACTTATAACTTGTATCGATATAAATTTCAAATTTTTCTGTTGTAGTAATTTATTTAAAAATTATTTATTAAATATTTTTCAATTCAGTCAAGATAAATAATGATAAGAAAAACGAAAAGGTAAGTATAAAAAAATCGATCAAATTATTATTACACAATTTATAAAAACTGCTTCTAAAACTCTTTTGATACATTATCCTGCTTTTTACCTCTATTTTTAATACAAAAAATAACAGTTTAATTTTTATTCATTTCATTAATCACACCAAAAGCATTTAAACTTCTTGGATAACCAACAAAAGGCAAAATTTGAGTAAGAGCGCTAATGAGAACTTTTCTGTCATTACCACTTGCAAAATTTCCTAAAGTGTGGGCTTTAAGTTGTGATTCGCACCCACCAAGAGAGGCTAAAAAAATAAAAGTTAGTAACTCTCTAGTTTTCAAATCAAGCCCTTTTCTTGTATAATAATCTCCAAAACAATTTGCACTTAAAAATTCTCTTATATGTTTCATATCATCTGGGGTATTTTGATTGCCTTGCAAAATACTTTCACCAAAAAACTTTATTTGGATTTTTAAACCCTCTTCATAACGATTTTGTTTTGTGGTTGTCCCTGTTTTTGGCAAAGGCAAACTCACACCTTGATTTTTCAAAACCTCGTTTAAAGCTCCAAAAAAATCATAAACTTTCGCAAAACCTACATAAGGCACACTTTGATATAAAAGCTCTTTTAAAGCCACAGCTTCCACCCCAAATGCTAAAGCCTCTTTGCATTGTATTTTAAAAAGCTCTTGGCTTTGCACTGCAATTAAAGCCGCAATCTTAACTAAAAAAGTAGTTTGAGTATCTAAAATATTATGTTTACTCACCTCATCATTGATAAAATTTGTAAAAAGTTCTTCAAATTCGCCATCTTGTTCTAGGTGATTATAATTTGCTTCATAGGCTTGAAGAGCTCCTTGAGAGAGCGCTAGAGCTGCCAAGGTTAAAGAATTTTTGAAAAACTTTCTACGATTTGCCATTTTTTACTCCTTTGTTTTCTTCTACTGCTAAAATAATTGTATGCAAATTTTCATAAAGAATTTTTAAAATTTATACCCTGCTTCAAGCCAGAATTGTCGTCCTGCTTCATACACAGCCACAGCCGTACTTGTTCCTGCTCTACTCAAACTTGTCATATTTTTTCTGTTGAGTATATTGTAAATATCTACATTCATAAAAAATATATTTTTCTTACCAAACTCAAAACCTACTCTCATATCCCAAGAAAACGCTCCTTTAATCTTTGCTTTGACATACTGATTCCCATCAAAATTTGAATCATATCTGCTATCATTCTTGCTCAACTGAATCATTCTCTCATAACTTGCACGGTAACGCAAGAAGTTGTTTAACAGCCATCGAATACCTTGCGTAGTAAAAGTATGAATTGTATTCAATCTCAAAGTATAAGGACGGTTATAATTTTCCGTAGGTCTTTCTCTATATCGTATCACTTTACCATCATAGAGTATTTCCTCATTGTCATAATACAGTTCATCTGCTGCAAAGAGATTGTAACTTCGTTTTACATCGCTAAGATCAAAACTCAATAAATAATAATGCTTTATCCCAAAACTTTCTATTGCTTGTGAATTGCTTAACATCAAAGTTGTTATATGGCTTTGAGAGCTGCCATCATTGGTATAAAAATTATAAGAACTTGAATAATTATCCAAAGCCGGTGCATTATTTGGAGTTCTTCGTCTCCTTATAATTTCATCTTTACCTTGTCTGTAAATATGTTTAAGAGTCACATTAAAAAGCCAAATATTTTGATTAAAACCTAAAACAAACTCATCATCATAAGGCACATCAAGCTCGCTGAATTTAAATCCAGAGCTTCTCTTAATATCACTTAACACCCATTGTGAATCAATAGAAGTTCTATTATACTGGCTTGTAGCTGCTACTATACTATCATAGAGTCTGTATGAGAAGAGATTGCGTCCATAATACCTATTAATGCCTGAAATCAAAGAACTTGCATAAGTTTGCCAAGGGGCTGTATAATTTATACTTAGTCTTGGAGCGAGAGTCTTTTTACGCATATAATCATCTCCATCAAGTCGAATTCCAAATCTTGTATGAAGAATTCCAAATTGATTCAAATCCCACTTAATATCATCTTCAAGGTACGTTCCATAAGATAAAGTATCAAAACCTACTTTCCCCGCTTTAATCACATTGATTCTTTTTATAAACTGTCCGTTAAAATTATTTGAAGTTACAGCCGTAGAACAAAGCGAAAGACCAAAAATATCGCCTTGGCAAGGAACACCTTGAAGATCTCCAACAAGTCCTTGTGAGCTTGATCCACCGCTATAATAATAGTCTTTTAAAATTTCCCTTGCAACATTTTGATAATTAATTTCAAAACCTAGTCTGAATGTATGAGAACTTTGCTGCAAAGAAAAAGTGTTAAAAATCATATCTGATTTATAATTGAATGTATTTTGATTGCGATCAATATCACTCACACCTCCTTCACTAGCATAGAGATTGGGATCTCTCCCTGAAACTGCCCAATTTTTATCATCTTGTGAATACCTCCAAAAAAGCCTATAATTTTTTTCAGATCTTCTTGAACTTGCAATAGAAGAATAACCTAAGGTATTTGTCCAAAACCCAAATGCATTTTCCCAAGATCCCTTAATACCACTCTGCAACCCTCCGCTCTTCATAGTATAGAAACTGTCTTTAGCAATATTATTAAAATAGCTATTGTTTTGAGGCATATAAGCCAAATTTGTTTCTAGATTAAAATTCTCTGTTGGGTAATAATAAGCTTTTAGATAATAATTATCACTAATTCTCTTTTGTTTGTGCATTGAGTTTCGTTGTGTGCCTTGAGTGTTTCTTCTAAAAACATCAGAATACGCTCGAAGAGGGATAAAGGAACGGGTAGTAGAAAAAGATCCAATCAATCCTAAATTCTCTCTAAGATAACCTTCAAAGCTCGCTTTAACAAGATGTTTTGAAAACAAAGGCTGATTGTTTTCATCAGAACTGTTAAGAAATGTCTCATACAAACTCTCATCAATATGAAACCTCGTAAGCTTATCTGATGTGTATTGATAACTGATTCTTCCGTGGAATCCATCGCTTCTAGGCTCTTTAAGAGTAGCTTCAATCACACCGCCGGTAAATCCGCCATAAGCTGCGCCTATATTAGAATCTTGCAAACTAAGAGATTTTAAAAGGGAAGTATCTATATGAAAGCCTTGACTTTTATTTCCTCTTAAACCTTGAGAAGCCCCACCCATACCTGCAACACCGCCTCCTATAGGATCTAAATCATTGTTAATATTAAATCCATCTAAATTAAAATTATTTTGGTAAAAAAGCCCTCCACTTACAGAAATATTTGCAGGATCAATCTCTCCTTGTACATTGCTTATAAATTGAGTGTTGTCAAATTGCACATTAGGCATTATTTTAAAGGCAGAACCTATATCGCCATTTCCTGAAGGAAGAGACTCTAAAAGAAAAGAGGGCAAGTTAAAACCGCTTTGATAAACACTTTTTTGACTTGTATATCGCAACAGAGAAGCTGGAAGTTCAATATCTTTTGCCAGAACTAGATTGAGAAAAAATACAACAAGAAATACAATTTTCATTTAAAACCTTATAAAGAATTTTTATTATTAAATAGTGATAATTGTTATTAATAATAAATGAAATAATTGATAACAAAAAAATTTTAAAATTAAATTAAATTTTTATTTATAATAAATAAAAACTTGGGATTATGAAAGGCTTTATTTTTTTACATTGTGAAAATCTCAACAGACAATAGCTGTTTGTAAAAAATCTCATTGTGTAGAACATCAAAAAATATAAAAAATTGTTTTATAGCAAAAGCAGTATAAGAATTCGAGGAGTTTCACTCTAGCACTTTGTTTTGATTAAACAAAATACTAAAGCGAATTTGAACTTCTCATAATATTTAAAGAATTGCGAAAATGTAGCTCAAGTTTTCTGTATAATTTTAAAAACTCAACTCAAGTAGAATATAAATGCTAGCAAAACTACAACAAAAACATTTTATATAAATGAAATGCAAAAAAGGCTCGTATTAAGCACAAATGTAAATGTATTTGAACTTCACTACAAGCCAAATAAAAAAGGCATTTAAGAATCTGCTAAAGTACTCATATCGATAACAAAACGAAAATCAGCCTCTCCTCTAGCCACTTTCTTATAGGCTTCATCCAAGCTCTGTATAGGAATGATTTGTACTTTAGGATAAATCTTATTTTTAACCGAATATTCAAGCATTTCTTGTGTCTCCTTGATACCTCCGATTAAAGAAGGATATATTCTTTTATTTTGAAAATTCCAAATGAAACTTTGAGAATCTATACTAGGGGCTTCTTGGGGGCTTGGAAGACCTACTATGGCCATTTCACCACCAAATCGAAGCATTCTATGGTAATCTTGTATATTATAATGATAAGGAATAGTTGAAATAATAAAAGAAAATTCATTTCGTATATTTTTAAATTCCTCACTTGCAACATTGACGAACTTTTTAGCCCCAAGTGCCATTACAGCTTTGCTTTTATCTAAAATATCAAAACACGTTACTTCAGCTCCTAAAGCCACTAAATACTGCAAAGCCATATGCCCCAAACCACCAACTCCAGTAACAGCAACCTTATCTCCTTTTGCAACTTTGCTAAATCTGATTGGACTATAAGTAGTAATGCCTGCACAAAGCAAAGGAGCAAGTTTTTCAATTTGAGCATTTTTCGGTACTTTAATTACAAAATTTTCATTCACAACGATATTATTTGAGTAGCCCCCATATGTTATTTCACCATTATGAAAAACATCTTTACTATTGTAAGTAAAGACAGTTTTCGCATTGACACAGTACTGCTCTCTACTCTCCTTGCAAGCTTCACAAACTCCACACGAATTGACCATACAACCAACTCCTGCAAAGTCTCCAACTCGAAATTTGCGTACTTTTTTACCAATAGCTACAACTGTACCTGCAATTTCGTGTCCGGGTACCATAGGATAGTTTGCCTTACCGTGTTCGCCTCTAACTGCGTGCAAGTCGCTATGACAAATACCTGCATACAAAATCTTGATTAAAACATCATTTTCACCCAAAGGATGTCTTGTAAAAGAAAAAGGTTTAAATTTCCACTCTTTTGAATGAGCTGCATATCCTAAAGATGGGATTGGCTCTCCTTCTTTGAAAAAACTTGCTGATTTAACAGACTGATTTGAAGGTGTTTGAGCAAAAAGAGAACTTGCAAATCCGACAGTCGCTAAGGCTCCTGTAAATTTTGCAGAGTTTTTTAAAAAAATTCTTCGTTTATTCATTAGTATCATCTCCTCTTATTCTTGTATTTCTTGCAAAGCTTGTTTGTATTCCTCATCACTCACAAGCTCAAGCCACTCTACATTCTTTCCATCTTTAAAACCTTGAAGTGCTAAATGTGCTCCTTTTGAATGTGTCGCTCCGTGAAAATGCTTTACACCCGGAGGACAAGAAATCACATCACCCTTTTTAGCTATACTAGCTTTTTGTCCTTGTACTTTAGCAAGAATTTCACCTTCAGTAACTATAAGAGTTTGCCCTTGAGGATGTGTATGCCATCCGCTCCTTGCTTGTGGGCTAAATTCAACTAAGGCTACATTAAAATCTCTCCATTCATTCCTTTCAACAAGCAAAGAAACCTTAACTTTACCGCTAAAATTCTCAGCACTACCTGAAAAATTTTGAAAAGAATCGGCTTTTTGTATTTGTTGAATTTGTTTTTCTGAAGCATTGCTTGAGCAAAGCAATACAAAACTCAAAAACAGAAACTTCATAAAGAAATTAAACATTTTTTTCCTTTCGTTTAATAATATAACTTGCAATTATAAAACTTTCACCTAGTCTTTCAAGACTATAAATTGTTTTGCAAAATTGATGGCTTAATAAAAACTCAACAGAAAAATTTTAATATATTATTAAAAATTCAAAGTAACAATATAATAAAAGAAATTTAAGAATTTTTTGTATTTTTTGAATTAAATTTAAATTTTTGAGTTACAATGCTCAATGTTATAATATATTTAAAGAACAAGGATCAACAATATGAGTAGTCTTAAAATCAAACTCTCTTTAATAGCAAGTGCTATATCAATAGTAGCATTGCTTTGCCTAGGCATCATTAGTTTTTATTTCAATAAAAATGCTTTATTTTCGCAAGTTGTTTCTGCAGAAAAAAGTTATGTTGAAAATGGAAAAGACGCTATAGAGCTTTTTATCGAAAAAAATGTCAAAAGTCTTGAAAAATTGAACGAAAGCATTTCTTCTGCTCAATACAATTCTCAAAAAGAATTTGAAGATTTTCTTAGTATGACATTCAAGGATTTCAAAGATGGGGGAGGTTTTATGGCAGTGTACATAGGATTTCCAAATGGCGATAAACTCTCTAGCGACATTGATAGCGACAAAAAAAAGTTAAGGACAGTTCGTAGCGGTCCTAATATAGACAATTACGACTCAAGAACTAGAGATTGGTATAATTCTGCTTTAAAAACGAAAGAAGTTTATATTTCTCCTATTTATACCGATTCAGCAACAAAAGAACTCGTATTCACTTTTTCCAAAGCTTTTTATAAAGACGGAAAATTAATAGGTGTTATAGCTGTTGATGAACCACTAACAGAGCTACAAGACACCTATGACCGACTTCCGGGTAGAGTTTTTGCCTTTGATAAAGACAATAGTATTGTAGTTTCATCAGACCATAGTTTTAAAGGAAAAGATCCTAATATCCTAATTTTAAAAGAAGAATATTCAAAGGTAAAAGAAAATGAATTGTTCTATTACACAAGAAACGATGGAATTGAAAGATTTGCTATATGTGCTCCAGCATCTGATTATACAACTTGTATAGCTGAAGATATAAAAATTATTAATGACCCGGTACTAAAAATAGCTTATATACAAACTGTAGCGGTAATAATAATTATAGCTTTAAGTATTATCTTGCTCTATTTTATTATTTCTCATTTCATCTCTCCTTTAGTTGCTATACAAAAAGGTCTCAATTCTTTCTTTGACTTTATCAATCACAAAACAAAAAACATTACAACAATCGATGTAAAAAGCAATGATGAATTTGGACAAATCTCTAA
>NZ_JAPHNA010000028.1 GCF_026241315.1 Campylobacter sp. MIT 21-1684
ATTTTTATCTGCTTCGCTATTCCAATCTGTAATTAAAACAATGATATTGAGATTAAACTTTTTAATCTCGCTAATTGTCTCAATAGTTCTTAAGATGGAGTTGTATAAAGAGGTGCAAGGTACAATACTCTATGAGCTTATCTTTTGCTTTAATAACTTCTCTTTTTTGTCTTGAAATGATAGTTTTATCCTTATAGCTTTTATATGCTTTGATTTCACAAAAATCTTTAAAGGTTAATTTTTTTATCAGGAAAACTTGTTAGAAATCTCACTAAATCTTGTGCAACCAAAGAATCAAGATTGATAAGGATTTTTGATAAATCATCATCATAAGCAAGAGTAGATTCTGTATGCAGCTTTTTGATATATTCTCTACGAATTGTTAGGACAAAAACAGATTTATCCTCTTGTAATAGAATCTAAGCCTTTAGATTCTAGTTTTGCTCTGAGTTTTGAATAGAGAGGAATATACAAGTTGCTTACCTTTGATTCGTTTCTAAAACCATTTGAATGACTTTAACTCCTAGACTACATAAATCTAGTTTATCGTTTGTATTATTGAAATAATTATTGATAAAACACTTCTAAAAATACTCTATAAAAAGCTAATTATAGTAAATTTTGCTATAATTGTATCTTTTTTAAAGATTAAAAGATGCTTGAAACTTTTAGTTATCCTATGCTTTTTATCATATCTTTTCTTTCAAGTACGCTTATACCCTTAGCAAGTGAAGCTTTTGTACTTACTTTTATACAGTTTGGTTTTAATAGCTATCTTGTACTTTTTGTTGCAAGCTTAGGCAATACTTTAGGTACTTTGAGTACCTATGGCTTAGCGTATTTTGGAAAAGAAAAAATACTTCAAAAATACTTCCCAAATTCTCTCAAAAAACTTACAAATTTCAATACAAATTTTACAAAATTTGGAAGTCTCTTTGCTTTTTTAACCTTTTTACCTTTTATTGGAGATATTTTTGCTTTAGCACTCGGTTTTGCAAAGTATCCTTTTATAAAATGTGCTTTCTTTGTGGCATTAGGAAAGACAGGGCGTTATGTGCTTATTCTATTTTTAGCAAAACTCTTTTAAATCGATTTTAATTACTAAAGTAATACAATTTCATTTAAAAAGTTTTTAGAGCTATTTTTTACTTATAGGCTATATTATTGCATTTGAACTAAAATGAAGGGAATAAATAAAAAGAGTATAAAGTAAATTAAAGTTTTTATGAGCTTTCAAACTCTATAATTTTTAATACAAAAATTAAGTATAAGGAAAAAATGGAACAAGCAAACACGCAAGAGGAATTGCAAATACAACACAACTTCACTAAAGAAAAACTCAGTAACACACAAAGGAAATTATGAAAACTTTAACTCTTATTGATACTTTTGGCTTTTTTTTTCGATTGTACTATGCTCTTAAAAATCTACACAATTCTAAAGGCGAACCAAGCGGAATGATTGCTGGTTTTGCAAATTTCATTTACAATCTTAAAGACGAATTTCAAAGCGATTATATTATCTTTGCCCTTGATAGCAAAGGAAAAACTTTTAGAAACGAACTTGATCCAAACTACAAAATAAACCGAACTCCGCCTCCGCCTGAACTTTTAGCACAACTTCCAATTTGCATCCAAATGATAGAAAAAATGGGTTTCACAAGCTATTCTTGTGAAGGGTATGAAGCTGATGATATTATCGCTTCAGTAGTAAGAGAATGTGAAAATAAAGAACTTTTTATCAGAATCGTTAGTCAAGATAAAGATTTATATCAGCTCATTAAAAACGATAAAGTAAGCATATACAGTCCAATTTCAAAAAATGACTACAACGAAGAAGCGTGTTTTGAAAAGTATGGAGTAAAACCACACCAAATTCAAGATTTTCTTGCATTATGTGGTGATAGTTCTGATAACATACCCGGAATTAAAGGTATAGGACAAAAAGGTGCAAAAAACTTGTTACAGGAATTTGAAAGTCTTGAAGGAATTTATGAAAATCTAACTCTTATTCGGCAAGAAAGGACAAAAAAACTTCTTATTGAAGGAAAAGAAAATGCGTTTTTAAGCAAAAAACTTGCTTCTTTGTATGAGAATTTAGAAGTAAAGCACTTGCTTTTAAGCTCCTCTTTTCCTAAAGATGAACCCTTATTAAAGATACTTGACATTTTAAAGCATTATGAATTACATTCCTTGTTAAAAAAAATACACTCAAATCCTCAAAATAAAGAGAATAATTTAAATTTCGAAACAAGAGTACTTACAGATGAAAATACTCTTTTTGAGCTCTTAAACAGCATAGACAATGAAAATATTATAGCTTTTGATACTGAAACCACAGGACTTGATACAAAAGAAGCAAAAATAGTAGGTTTTAGCTTTTGTTTCAACGAACAACAAGCCTTTTATGTACCTTTGGCACATAATTATTTAGGCGTGGGCAAGCAACTTTCCTTAGAAAGTGCTAAAAAGATTTTACAAAATATCTATGAACATTTTATTGTAGGACATAATCTAAAATATGACTTCGAAATTATAGAAAATAATTTCGGTTTAACTCCTCCTAAAAAATATGCCGACACTCTTATATTAGCGTGGCTTCATAATCCGGGTCTTAGAATCAATATGGACGATTTAGCCTTAAGACTGTTTAGATACAAAACCATTCATTTTGAAGAACTTGTAAAAAAAGGAGAAAATTTTGCAAATGTTGAAATTAATAAGGCTTGCAAATATGCTGGTGAAGATGTTTATATAACACTTCGTTTCTATCTTTATTTTCTTAATAACCTAGAATCAAATTTACTTGAAATTGCCAAAAAATATGAATTTGATTTTATTAAAATTATAATGATGATTGAAAAAAATGGAATACAGCTTGACACAAATCTTTTAAAAGCTTTAATGCAAAAATTTGACAAAGAAATAAAAAATTTAAGCAATGAAATATACACACTTTGTGGAGAAAAATTTAATCTCAATTCACCTAAACAAATAGGTGATATTTTATTTGATAAATTAAAACTTCCAAGCGGTAAAAAAAGTAAAACAGGGTATTCTACTGATGAAAAAGTTCTAAAAGAACTGAAAGATAAACATCCTGTTGTCAGTAAAATTCTTCATTATCGCGAACTTGCCAAGCTTTACTCTACTTATTGCGAACCGCTTTTAAAACTTGCCTTAAAAGATAAAAATTCAAGAATTTATTCAAGTTTTCTGCAAACAGGAACAGCAACAGGCAGACTTTCCTCAAGAGATCCAAATTTGCAAAATATCCCGGCACGAGGACAATACGCAAAAGACTATAAGTCTTGTTTTATAGCCAAAAATGGTTTCAGTTTTATAAGTTTTGACTACTCACAAATCGAACTAAGAATGCTTGCGCATTTTAGTGAAGATATCAAGCTTTTAGAAGCCTTCAAAAATAATGAAGATATACACGCTAAAACGGCAATTATGATCTTTGGTAGAAGCGATTATGAGACACGAAGTATAGCTAAAAGCATCAATTTTGGACTTATCTATGGAATGGGCTATAAAACTTTGAGTCGAAATTTAAAAATCCAAGCCAATCTAGCAAAGGAATATATAGAAAAATATTTTGAAAATTTTACAAGTATCAAAAGCTATTTTGAAACAGTAAAAAATGAAGCAAAAAAGAATGGATTTATTAAAACCTTACTTGGGAGAAAAAGGTATTTTGATTTTGAAAATGCAAAACCTATGATGCTTGCTATGTATGAGAGAGAGAGTATCAATTCTATTTTACAAGGTTCTGCAGCTGATATTATTAAACTTGCTATGCTTGAAATTGCAAAAGATTTAAACGAAGAAAAAAAACTCATCTTACAAATTCACGATGAATTGCTTTTTGAAGTTAAGGACGAATTGTGCGAAAATTTCATAAAAAAAGTTAGTGATATTATGGAAAATATAGTAAAATTAAAAGTCAATTTAAAAATCTCATCAAATATCGCTAAAAATTGGGGCGAATTAAAATAAGGAGAATTCTGAATGGATCTTTCAACCATACTTGGAATGGTACTTGCGATAACAAGCATCTCTGTTGGAGATATACTTGAAGGAGGAAATCCCCTGCACGTTATCCACTTGTCTTCGTTTCTTATCGTGATGCCAACAGCAGCTTTTTGTGCTATGACTTCCACACATAAAAAAATTGTAAAAGCAGCCTATAAAGAACTAAAAATTGTTTTTAAGGGTTCTGGAGTCAATTTACCAGAACGTATTGCTCAACTTATAGAATATGCCATAGTCGCTCGTAGAGATGGTCTTCTAGCTTTAGAATCTAAAACAAATGAAATTGAAAATGAATTTTTAAAAAATGCTATGATGATGCTTGTTGATGGTAAGAGTTTTGATGAAATTCACGAAAGTATGGAAATTCAAACTGAACAGCTTGAAGAACATTATAAAGAATGTTCTGAATATTGGATAGTTTTTGGAGAAACTTGCCCTACTATGGGGCTTGTTGGAGCAGTTTTTGGTTTAATTCTGGCTCTAAAACTCTTGGATAATCCACAAGCAATGGCTGCTGGGATTTCAGGAGCTTTTACAGCAACTGTTACTGGTATATTTGGAGCCTACGCACTTTTTGCACCTTGGGGTAAAAAACTTAAAGCTAATGGTATGGATATAGTAAAAGAACAAATTGTTATCACAGAAGGCATTAAAGGTATAGCAGAAGGTGCAAATCCAAGAGACTTAGAAGCAAAACTCTTTAATTTTCTAAGCCACGATGATGTTAGAATTTCGCAATTTGATAAATAGGATTTATAATGGCAAAACACAAGTGTCCAGAATGTCCAGCTGGTGAAAAATGGGCTGTACCGTATGCTGATTTCTTAAGTTTGCTTCTAGCGCTTTTTATAGCACTATGGGCTATCTCTAAGACAAATCCTGCAAAAGTTGAAGCTTTAAAAACTGAATTTATAAAAATTTTTGATTATACTGCTACTCAAACTGTAAAGGAAGAAAGTAAGCAACAAGAAAAATATAAAGGTGCGGCAAGAGAAGAAAGTGATGAGATGAAATCACTTCGACAAATGACAATGACTCAACAAGAAACAATCAAAAGACTTCAAGCAGCCCTTGATCAATCAGATAATCAAATCGCTCTTAATCTCCCTTCGAAGGTTGAATTTGCTCAAGGGAGTGCATTAATAGAATCTACTGATATTCAAGATTTTCTTAAACGTATGGCACAGCTTTCTTTACGTTTACCTCCGCAAGTAAAAATAGAAATTCGCGGTTATACTGACAACAGTGATACAATTTTGCGTAGTTTTAATCTAGGATATACAAGAGCTGAAGCTGTTTCAAAATATTTTCTTGATGGCGGAGTAGATGCAAAAAATCTTACTCTTCAAAGCTATGGTCTTAATGAACCGATTGATAACAATCCTCAAGCTTTAGAAAATAACCGTGTTGAAATTTATTTCAAAATAGACACAGAAGACGCCGATGCTAAACAATCAGTTCTTCAATTTATTCAGCAAAGTGGAAATTGAAAATTCCAAATAGTTTTATATACCTCTTTGTGCAACTAAACGGCTTTTTTTATTGGTTTTGTTGGCATTATAAACAAATCCTAAGACTTCGGCGACAGCTTTAAAGAGTTCTCTTGGGATAATATCATCAACATCACACAATTTATAAAGCTCTCGTGCCAAAGGAGGGTTTTCATACACAATAATATTATTTTGATACGCTACTTCTTTGATACGAAAAGCTAAAAAATCAACACCTTTAGCCACTACACGAGGTGCCTCTTCCCTAAGAGTATCATAACGAATTGCAACAGCATAATGAGTTGGATTTGTAATCACAACATCAGCTCCGGCAACATCTTGTACCATTCTACGTCGAGCTGCTTCCATCTGTAAACGTCGAATTCTCCCTTTTACTTGCGGATCTCCTTCCATTTGTTTGTATTCATCTTTAATCTCCTGTTTGCTCATTCTAAGTCCTTTAAAATACTGAAAACGTACTAAAAATATATCTAAAACTGCAATTATGATAAAAGCTATAATAATAATAGCAGCTAAAATAATAGCCTTATCTCTCAACCAAATCATTTGAGATACAATATCATAAAGTTCTACTCGTGGTAATTCTTTCATAAAATGAAGTAAAACAACAAAAGCCACTGCAAAAACAACACCAACTTTTAAAATGATTTTTACACTTTCAATAAGTTTTTTGAGAGAAAAAATATTCTTAAATCCTTTTAAAGGATTGATTTTGTCTAAATTTGGTGTAATAGGCTTTGTTGTAAAAATAAAACCAAATTGCATAACATTACCTAAAATTCCAGCTACCATAATACTTAAAACTATTGGTGCAAGCATGAGCAAAACTTCAAAGATGCTTTTCATTATCACAGCTTGTACAATACGAAAATCCATTTCAACACCGATAAAACTTTGATAATATCTATATAAATTCGTAATTCTTTCACCAATAAAACTTAAAACAAGAAGTGTAACAACAATGGCTACAAGCAATGTTACAACAGCAGAAGCGTCTTGACTTTTTGGAACATTTCCATCATTTCGAGCATCTTCTATCTTTTTGGAAGTTGGTTCTTCTGTTTTTTCTTGATCATCTGCTGCCATAATACAAAACCTTTTAAATATTTATTTAAGATTAGTATAGCAAAAAATTGTTTGAGAAGTTTTCTTACAAAAATTACAATTGAATTTATACTTCAAAGCGTATTCAAAAAGTTGTCTTTGCTTTTCAGCATCACCGCTTATTAAAACAAATTATCCTATTTCAAAACCTTAGGATTTTCTTGCTAATTAGTTTGCTTTGGTAACATCTCCGAGAAAAGAAAAAATTAATCAAAAATAGAATAATATAAAATAACTTTGTCTTTTTAAAGTACCGAGAAGTTTGTCTGCTATTTCTGCTTGGCTCTAAGCTTATCAAGGAAGTTCTGTGAGTCAAAAACTTCTATATTATCAAATTTTCTTATATATTTGCTAAAAAGTCCATTTAAAAGGTTCAGCTCTACTACAGCTTTATTTTCTTTGCTTAAAGAGGAGGTAAGCCTTTCTAAGTTTGAAAGTTTGGCACTGCCTTGACCTTGCACATAAGAAAGCAAAGTATCAAGCACTTTTTCATAGCTCTTTGCTTCATCAAAAAGCTTTAAATCTTTAGTAGTTTTGAGCAAATCTTTCATCAAGCCATATTCATTTAAAGCATTTTCATACAAATCTTTAGCCTTTGCATACTTGCTTTTATCACTTGCAAAGATTTGTCCTATTGCGCTGTCTATTGTGTTTCTTATATCTTTTTGTATAGCAGTTTTAAGATAGTCTTTTAAAGTAGGATTTTGAATGCTTTTAGTGTAAGCATTGAGATTCTTTCTTAAATTGTTCAGCTCTTTAAAGCTTAAACCTTTTTCATCAAAAAGCTCATTTAAAAAAGCTTGAGTGATGTTTTTGTCCTCGCCTATTAAGAGCTTTTCATTTTGAAGTTTAGCAATAAAATCCTCATAAGGCTTTCTATCAATGACGACTTTAATGTCTTGTGGATAGAGTGAGTTTAAAACACCTTCTATTGCTTCTTCATAATCAGCTTTTGTTTCTTTTTTGCAGTACAATAAATCGATTTTTGTAAGAATTAATTGGAAATCAAACTTAATCAAAAATCTAAGAAAAGAATATGAGGAAAAGCTTAACAAAGCTATAAAAAAAGAAGAAGAAAGAATTCAAAAAATACGCCAAGAGTTTTTAGATTCTCTTTTAGATATTCTTCTTTATAATGAAAAATTTGAGCAAGATTTTTTAAAGAATTTAGAACAATATAAAGGAGATAAAATTAAAAAATATTATGAAAAATTAAAACAAGAATATTCATAAACTTTGTAAATTCACAAGGAGAAAAAATCTATGAAAAAATATGACTACTTTAATGTAGAAATTGATAAAAATATTGACAAAGAATTGGCTAATCTTTTAGAAAAGCAACCATATACTAATGAAGAGGAAATTGGAGAATTATTTTCTCATCTTGCTCATATTGATAAAGTGCAACAAGAAAAAAATATTAATGATGGAAAGATACAAAATAAATTTATTCAATTAAAACTCTGTTATCCAAATCCAGAAAATAATAAAGGGGAACTAGAAACATTAAAAATTCCTCTTGGACAAGGGCATTTTACAAAAGGTTTGAATCATTTAAGAGAAATTGGACGCATAGAGCTTGAAAAAAGTTTAGATACAAAGAAAGAATTTTTTAAAAAATTATCAGAAAGGTATGACAAATATTTAAGAATGCCAACAAAAATTGGTATAGATATTTTACAAAAAAGCGGTTGGGGAACAATGGAAAATTGTGCAAAAATTATGGATATAGCTCCATCTCCAGAATTACAAGAATTTCTTAAAGGATTAAACCAAAATACTACTATACAAGAAAACCTTAGAGAAAAAGAAGAAAATAAAATATAGATTACCTTTTAGCCTTAATTTATCAACTTTCGTTTTTTATTATTTTTTAAGTCTTTATGTGATGTTTTATGGAAATTTTTGCTTTATGATTCTGTCTTTTCTTGCAAAAGATAAAAGAGTATAAATTTGAATTGAATTTCAAATTTATAGCAGGTACTTTGTTTTAGCTTTTTGATGTATGCTTTTGT
>NZ_JAPHNA010000029.1 GCF_026241315.1 Campylobacter sp. MIT 21-1684
CAAAGAACATTTTTAAGACTTAAATACTTATCCATATTTTCATAGTTTATCCCTCCTGTTGGGCAAAACTGCACTTGATTAAAGACAGAAGCAAAGGTATTAAGCATTGCTATTCCTCCGCAAAGTTGTGCAGGAAAAAATTTTAGTTCTTCAAAGCCAAATTCCAAAGCTTGCATAAGCTCACTCGGCGTTGCAATTCCGGGTATAAAGACTGTTTTTGTTTTTAAGGCTTCTTGTGCAAGTGTTGCATTAAAACCCGGACTGATAGCAAACTGTGCTCCTGCTTTAAGAGCTAATTCTAGCTGTTTAGCATTTAGCACAGTTCCAGCACCAATAATGGCATTAGGTATTTCTTTGCTAATACATTTGATGGCTTCAAAAGCATTTTGAGTGCGGAGGGTAATTTCTAGTATTTCTATGCCTGAATCTACCAAAATTTTGGCTAATTCTAAAGTACTTTCAAGCTCTTCAACAACAATCACAGGGATAATTTTGCTTTTCTGTAATATTTGCTTTGCTTTCATTGTTCTTTCCTTAACAAAAATAACCACCAAAACTCATAGCACCGCTTTCTGCACTTGAGCTTTGACTTCTAAAGGCTGCAAAAAGCTCTCTGCCACAGCCAAATATTTCTTCTTTTTTAAATTTTGTAGTTTTTCTTTGTGAGAATTCTTGCTCATCGAGGAGTATTTGAAGAATCCCATTTTTTGCATCAAGCAATATCATATCTCCATTTTGAATTTTTGCAATATTTCCACCCATTGAAGCTTCTGGACTTAAGTGTATGGCTGCAGGAACTTTTCCTGAGGCACCTGACATCCTTCCGTCTGTTATCAATGCAACTTTAAAACCTTGTTCTTGTAGAATACCTAAAGGCGGGGTGAGTTTATGAAGCTCGGGCATTCCATTTGCTCTTGGTCCTTGAAAGGCTATTACAGCGATAAAATCTTTTTGAAGTTGTTTTTTTTCAAAAGCTTCTAAAAATTCTTGTTGGGAGTGAAAGACTAAGGCAGGTGCTTTTATAATTTGATGTTCTTCTTTAACGGCTGAAATTTTGATCACAGCTCTGCCTATGTTTCCGCGTAAAATTTTTACTCCCCCATCTTGTGAAAAAGGTTTTTTTATTGTTCTTAGTATATTTTCATCTTTTGAGTTTTCACGATTTTCTTTAAAAACAAGTTTTTCATCGATAAAAAATGGATCTTTTGTATAAAAGTGCATACCTTCTCCCATTACAGTATGAGCATCTTCGTGCAAAAGCCCGAAGTTTAAAAGCTCTCTCACAATAAAAGCTAACCCTCCAGCAGCAAAAAATTGATTCACATCGGCTTTACCATTAGGATATACTCTTGCTAAAAGCGGAGTTATGCTTGAAATAGCATCAAAATCGTCCCAATTGATTATAATTCCAGCCGCTCGTGCTATGGCCACAAGATGTATAGTGTGATTTGTTGAACCACCTGTTGCCATAAGTCCTACCATAGCATTGATAATGTTTTTTTCACTTATCATTTCACCTATTGGTTTTATTGTGTTTTGAGTCATTATTCTTGCAGCTTCTTTTGTAAGGGCTTTTCTTAGGCTTGTATTTGGATTAATAAAGGCTGAATTTGGTAAATGCAAACCCATAAGTTCCATCATCATTTGATTTGAATTGGCTGTACCATAAAAAGTACAAGTGCCAACATCGTGATACGATTTCATCTCACTTTCTAAAAGTTGTTCTCTTGTAATCTTTGCTTGAGCGAAGAGCTCTCTTGCTTTTGATTTTTCATCATTAGAGATACCACTTTTCATAGGACCACTTGGAACAAAGATACTTGGTAGGTATCCGAAACTTAAAGCCCCGATTAAAAGACCGGGTACAATTTTATCGCAGACACCAAGATAGAATGCCCCGTCAAAGACATTATGTGAAAGTGCTATGGCTACACTCATAGCAATAGTATCACGCGAAAAAAGCGATAATTCCATTCCTTCATAACCTTGAGTTATCCCATCGCACATAGCAGGTACCCCTCCGGCAAATTGTGCGTAGGCACCGTATTTAAAAAGTTCCTTTTTTAGAATATCAGGATAGTCTTTGAAGGGCTGATGGGCTGAAAGCATATCATTATAAGCTGAAACAATGGCAAAATTTAATCTCTCACTCTCTATTATTTTTCTTTTAATATTGGAAGGAATGCTTGCATAAGCGTGAGCTAAATTTGCACAGCCTAAATCTTGGCGGTGAATTTTACCTTTGTGTTTTTGCATCCTTTCTAAATAACTTTCTCGTGTTTTTTGACTTCTTTGAAAAATTTTTTGAGTGATTTTTATAAGTTCTGCCTTTGCCATACTTTTCCATTTATTGATTATGTTTTTGTTTTAGTAACTGTGTTATATTTTACAGACAAATTTCTAATGAGAGCTTTAAAAAAGCTTGAATTTCTCTAGATTTTATTAAGGAAAACAAATGCGGGATTTTTCTTTTGTCTTATTTGGAGCTACCGGCGATTTAGCTATGAGAAAAATTTTTCCAGCCCTTTATGAGGCGTATAAAAAGGATTTATTGCATAAGAATGCAAGATTTATTGCCACAGGTAGGACCATTTTAGATGATAAAGGCTTTTTGGAAGAATTAGAAGCTAAGTCAAAAATTCATATTCAAGATTGTGATGAAAAAAAATGGGAGGAATTTGTAGCAAAAATTCATTACTTAAGCATTGATTTAAATCGAATGGAAGATTTTTATATTTTAAAAGAAATAGTATGCAATGAAAATGAAGATCTTGTGATATATTTTTCAATTTCTCCTGAATTTTTTATCAAGACGTGTGAAAATTTAGCTCGTATTGGGCTCAATACTTCAAGAGTAAGAATAGTGCTTGAAAAACCTTTAGGAGTTGATTTGCATTCTTGTAAAGAGATTAATGATAAGATCGCACGGTACTATCAGGAGGAGCAAATTTATAGAATAGATCATTATTT
Organism: Campylobacter sp. MIT 21-1684; assembly: GCF_026241315.1. GTDB lineage: Bacteria > Campylobacterota > Campylobacteria > Campylobacterales > Campylobacteraceae > Campylobacter_D. Next base: position 2,971 of record NZ_JAPHNA010000029.1, read on the forward strand.
AGGCAAAGAGAGTGTCCAAAATATTATGTTTTTAAGGGCATACAATCCGCTTTTTTCCTCTGTGTGGAATAAAGAACACATAGCCTGTGTTGAAATTTCTGTTTTTGAAACATTAGGAATTCAAGCACGCGGGGAATTTTATGACAGAATGGGTGCTTTAAGAGATATGTTGCAAAATCATATGCTACAAATTCTTTGCTTGGTAGCAATGCAACTTCCTAAAACATTGGACGCACAGTCTTTAAGAGCTGCGAAATTAAAGCTTTTACAAAGTTTAAAGCCTTTTGATGAAAAGGCTTTACAAACTCAAGTCATTAAAGCTCAATATACAGCAAACAAACAATGCAAAGGCTATTTGGAAGAATTAAATGTGCAAGCTCATAGTCAAACAGAAACTTTTGTTGCTTTAAAGACTGAAATTTTAGATACAAACTGGCTTGGAGTACCTTTTTATCTTAGAACAGGAAAGAGAATGGCTAATTCTTTTGCTCACATTGTACTTCACTTTAAATCAAAGCCAAATATTAAGGCAAATAAACTCATCATTTCTTTGCAACCTAGAAATGAACTCTATATTACAATACAACTTAAACAAAGTGGTAGAAGTATGCAAACGCAAGAACAGGCTTTATTGCTAAATTTAGACGAACAAAATTCTATGTATCCTTATGAAAGCTTAATATTAGATGCGATAGAAGCCAATCTTGTCTCTTTCAATCATAAAGAAGAACTTGAGGCTGCTTGGACTTGGCTTAATCCTCTTTTGCAAACTTGGCATACAAAGAAACTCTTTTACTATCCGTCTTTGAGCTGGGGACCACAAGAAGCTTTCTCTCTTATAGAAAATGATGGTTTTGAATGGTATAATAGTAACAATTTTTTTTAATATGAGAATATTTGAAACATATTGACAAAAAAGCTTTTATGTTTGTTTGTAGTTCTTGTCTTTTTTGCATAAAATTGTTAAGCTTTGATATGATGAATGAGGGATTGAAAAATGGCATTTAAAATTTATGAATTTGCCGATGCAACAAAATGTAATTTTGCTTTAATAGAGGCGCTTCATATACTTTGCTCACAAAGCATAAAAGAAAAAGATTATGCACGACTTAATCTTTCTGGAGGAAAATCACCGCTTGCTTTTTTTAAACTTTTAAGTCAGCAAAAATGGCAGTGGTCAAAAATGTATCTTTCTTTGGTTGATGAAAGAATTGTTGAATGTAACTCTGATGAAAGCAATGCCCATTTTTTAGAAAAGTATCTTTTGCAAAATTTTGCAGTTGAGGCACATTTTACTCCTTTGCTTGAAAATCCAAATCTAAGCCCACAAGAACTTCTCAATGTAGCAAATAAATCATACAAACAACCTGATTTCGCTGTGCTTGGTATGGGTTTGGACGGACATACAGCGTCTTTGTTTTCTGAGGCTGATGAGTTTGAAAATGCTTTGCAAACAGATGAGAATATTGTACTCATAAATCCAAAAAATGCTCCATATCAAAGATTGAGTATGAGTTTTGCTGCTTTATTTAAGTGTAAAAAACTTTTTTTAAGTATAGCAGGAGCTCAAAAACGTGAAATTTTTGATAAAGCAGCACTTAGTAAAAACAAGTCTTTACCTCTATCATATATTCTTCATTCAAAAGAGGTAGAATGTGATGTTTATTTTGCATAGTAAAAAATCTTATCCTAGACTTTTAGCAGATATAGGCGGTACAAATGCTCGTTTTGCTTTAGAATTTTTAAGTGGAGAACTCAAATATATAGAAGTTTTATCTTGCAATGATTACAATAGTGTTGTTGATGCGGTAAAGGCATATTTGAAAAAGGCAGGTGAGCCTGAAATACGATTTGCAGCTTTTGCTATTGCAAATCCGGTAATAGGCGATTGGGTTCAAATGATTAATCACCATTGGACTTTTTCGATAGAAACAACACGACAGGCTTTGAAATTAGAAGTTTTAATTCTTATCAATGATTTTACTGCTCAAGCTTTTGCTATTGCAAAAATGGATACAAGAGAACTGGTGCAAATCGGAGGTGTGGCATCTGAAGTGTCTGCCCCAAAAGCTGTTTTAGGACCGGGAACGGGGCTTGGTGTGAGCGGGTTAATCCCTTGTCAAAATGGAAATTATATAGCTTTAGCAGGTGAGGGTGGGCATGTTAGCTTTGCTCCTTTTGATGATACTGAAGTGATGATTTGGGAATATGCAAGGAAAAAATTTGGGCATGTTTCTGCTGAAAGATTTTTAAGTGGTTCAGGACTTGTGTTGATTTATGAAGCTTTAGCACAAAGAGAAGGTATTAAAAGCTCTAAAATGACTCCAGCACTTATTAGCGAACAAGCTTTAAGCGGTACATCGCCTTTATGTCGTTTAACTTTAGACATTTTTTGTGCAATGCTTGGAACCGTTTCATCAAATTTAGCTTTAACTTTAGGGGCAAGGTCGGGAGTGTATTTGTGTGGAGGGATTATACCGAGATTTATTGAATATTTTAAAAACTCACCTTTTAGAACACGTTTTGAAAATAAAGGCAGGTTTGATCCATATTTAGCTGCTATCCCTGTTTATGTTGTTTTAGCGAAATATCCCGGGATTTATGGAGTTGGTGTTGCATTAGAGAATTATTTGAGAGAAAAAGATTTGAGATGAGAATGCTTACACATTTAAAAACTTATAAAGCTTTATTGCAACATTTTAAAGAGATAAAAAATGTCCATATGAGAGCGATGTTTGAAGAAGATACTCAAAGAGCAAAGAGATATTTTTGCAGCATAGGAAAATTGAGGCTTGATTATTCTAAAAATCGTATCAATGATACTACTCTTAGCTTGCTTATTGATTTAGCAAAAGAGTGTGCTTTGAAAGAAAAAATCATCGCAATGTTTAATGGTGAAAAAATTAATACAACAGAAAAGAGAGCTGTTTTACATACAGCTTTGAGAAATCAAAATAAAAATGCTATTTATGTTGATGGATTAGATATTATGCCAAATGTAGCTGATGTGCTTTATAGAATGGGAGAATTTTCAAATGCTGTTCGTATAGGAAAGTGGCTGGGATATACAAATCAAGTCATCACTGATGTTGTGAATATAGGCATAGGAGGTTCTGATTTAGGTGCTTTGATGGTCTGCAAAGCTTTAAAGAAATTTGGACATCCTCGTTTAAATATGTATTTTGTTTCTAATGTTGATGGAGTTCAGCTTCAAGGGGTTTTAAATCAAGTTCATCCAGAAACAACGCTTTTTATAGTCGCTTCAAAAACTTTTTCAACACAAGAAACATTAACTAATGCTCTTACGGCTAGGAAATGGTTTTTACAACATTCTTTAGATGAAAAATGTATTGCTAAACATTTTGTTGCTGTTTCTACAAATAAGGAGGCGGTAAAAGCTTTTGGAATAGATGAAAATAATATGTTTGAATTTTGGAATTGGGTTGGTGGTAGGTTTAGTCTTTGGTCTGCTATAGGACTTGCAATTATGATTTATTTAGGCAAAGAGAATTTTACTTCTTTGCTTGAAGGGGCTTTTTTAATGGATGAGCATTTTTATAATGAAGATTTTAGTAAAAACCTCCCTGTTATTTTAGCTTTACTTGGGATTTGGTATGTTAATTTTTTCGATGCAGGAAGTCATATCATAGCTCCTTATGATCAACATCTTCGGTATTTTCCTAAATTTATTCAACAGCTTGATATGGAAAGTAATGGCAAAGGCGTACGTAAGAATGGTAAAAAAGTTGAGTATGATACAGGTCCTATAATATGGGGTGATATGGGTATAAATGCTCAACATGCCTTTTTTCAGCTTTTACATCAAGGCACTCATTTAAGCCCCATTGATTTAATTGTTTCTTTAAGTAAAAAGGGAAATTTACCCGGACATCACGAAATTTTATTAAGCAATGTCTTTGCACAAGCACAAGCTTTTATGCGCGGAAGAACGTATGATGAAGTGTGTATGCAAATGCGTAAAAAAGGAATCAGTGAGCAAGAGATAAAAAAACTCGCACCGCATAGAGTTTTTTCGGGTAACCGTCCAAGTAATATTCTTTTGCTTGATGAAATTTGTCCGCAAAGCGTGGGTTCTTTAGTTGCTTTGTATGAACATAAAATTTTCGTTCAAGGGGTAATTTGGGATATTAATAGTTTTGACCAATGGGGTGTTGAACTTGGCAAAGAATTGGCTAAGGATATTTTAAGTGAGCTTAAAGGCGAGGATAGTGCTATAGAAAATGACAGTTCAACGCAACATTTAATACAAATTTATAAAACATTCAATTCAATTTAAAGGATAAATATGCAAAAAAAATCAAATACTTTTGCCTTGGCAACTTTAACAGCTTTGTTTTTTGCTATGGGCTTTATTACAGTGTTAAATGATATTTTAATAGCACATTTGAAAGTTGTTTTTGAGTTGAATCATTTTGAAGTAGCTTTAATTCAGTCTTGTTTTTTTGGTGCCTATTTTATAACAGGTGGTTTTTTTGGAAAATTTTTGGAAAAAATTGGTTATCCTCTTGGAGTCATTTTAGGATTTCTTTTAACGGCTTCAGGTTGTATTCTTTTTTATCCAGCTGCTTCCACAGAGTATTATCCTATTTTCTTAGGTGCATTATTTGTTTTAGCAAGTGGAGTTGTGTTGCTTCAAACAGCTGGAAATCCTTTTGTAACATTATTGACACCGGGAAAAGAGGCAAGTTCTCTTACTCTTGTTCAAGCTTTTAATTCTTTAGGTACAACATTAGGACCACTTTTTGGTGCTGCATTTATTCTTTCAGATACTGTTGAATATGTTAGCAAAGCACAAGAGGCTCAATCAGTACAAATTCCGTATTTAGGTATAGCCGGTGTATTAATTTTACTTGCTATTGTTGTGTATTTGTTAAAACTTCCAGATGTAAGAGGAAGAGCTGAAGAGATTAGTGAACAAAATCAGGATGGAAAAACAAGTATATTTGAGTATCCGCATCTTGTTTTAGGTGCTGCTGCTATTTTCTTTTATGTAGGCGCAGAGGTTTCTATCGGTTCTTTTTTGATTTTGACTATGGAAGATGTAGCTAATATACATAAAAACTTAGGAGCGAAATATATAGCTTTTTATTGGGGTGGTGCTATGGTTGGAAGATTCATAGGTAGTGCTATAATGACAAAAATAGCTCCAAACAAGTGCTTAGCTTTTAACGCAATTATGATTATTTTCTTAACCTTGATAGCTATTATTAGTGGTGGAGAAATTGCTATGTGGGCCTTGCTAACGATAGGCTTTTTTAATTCTATTATGTTTCCTACTATTTTTTCTTTAGCGACAAAGAATTTAGGCAAATTTACAAGTCAGGCTTCGGGACTTATTTGTATGGCTATTGTTGGAGGTGCTATTATACCACCAGTACAAGGTTTGGTAGCTGATCACAAACCTTCGCTTCTTTCGTATGTACCACCAGTACAAGGTTTAATACCTGATCAGAGTAATTTGCTTCTTTCATATTTTGTGCCTATGTTGTGCTATGTTTATATTCTATTTTTTGCTTTAAATGGTTATAAAACACAACGGTGGTTTCTTA
>NZ_JAPHNA010000003.1 GCF_026241315.1 Campylobacter sp. MIT 21-1684
AAAAATTTATTGCTCTACAAAAATTGCCACATAGTATGTTTTTTGGTGTTTCAGGTTCTGGAAAAACAACTTTTGCAAGAGCTCTTGCAAAAGAATTTGGTTTGGATTTTTATGAATTTGATGGTGGCAATTTTAAACTTGAAGAACTTAGAAAAATTATAGACAGATACAAAGATAGTTTATACAAACCTTTAATCTTTATCGATGAAATTCATAGATTGTCTAAAACCCAACAAGAAACGCTTTTAATTCCTATGGAAAATTATCGCTGTATTTGCATAGGAGCAAGTACTGAAAATCCGTATTTTGTTTTAAGCTCTGGCATACGAAGTCGTAGTATGCTTTTTGAATTTAAAGCCCTCAAAACAAAAGATCTTGAAATTCTGCTTGAAAGAGTCAAGGAAAAACTGCAATTTACTATAAGTAATGAAGCTAAAGATTTTTTACTTCAAAGCGGTGATGCTAGAGCTGTGCTTAATGTTTTAGAATTTGCGCTTGTTTTAGATTCTCAACACATTTCTTTAGAAAATCTTAAAAAAATACGTTCTCTTCCTAGCACAGAAGGTGCAAGCAGTAAAGATACACACTATGTATTAACAAGTGCCTTGATAAAAAGTTTAAGAGGGAGTGATATAGATGCTTCTTTATATTATCTTGCACGATTGATTGAAGCTGGAGAGAGTGCAGATTTTATTGCAAGAAGACTTGTTATTTTTGCAAGCGAAGATATAGGGAATGCTGATTCAAATGCTCTCAATCTTTCTGTTTCAACTTTAAATGCAATTAAAAGTATAGGCTATCCTGAAGCAAGGATACTATTGTCCCAATGTGTTGTATATTTAGCAAGTGCCTTCAAGTCAAATTCAAGCTATGTAGCTATTAACAAGGCTTTAGATTTTGTAAAAAATTCTGCCCCGCTTGAAATTCCGCAGTATCTCAATAATAATCATAGCGAGAAAACAAACTATCTTTATCCTCACGATTTTAACGGTTGGGTGGAACAAAAATATCTCAAACGTCCTTTGAAATTTTACGAAAGCAAAGGTTTTGGTGATGAAAAAAGACTCTTAGAAAACTTGGAAAGACTTAAAAAAACTTTATCATAATGAGCTGAAAGCTATTTTTCGTTTCGTAAATTCTTTGCTTTCTCTTTGTCAAACTTCTTTAAAAGGCAAATGTGTTTTATAAGAATGCTAAGATTGATAAAGCTTATTGAAAAAAGCATTAAACAAACAAGCAAAAAAAACAAATCAAAAAATGAAAAGCTATTCAGTACTACAAAAAGAAAAAAAAGACTTGCTACAAATAAGAACATTAAAAGTATAAATTGACTTAAAAGAAATGATTTAAAATTGTTTGTATTTTGAGTAAAATTTTTAAAAAGGATAATCTTTTTACCGTGTGATAAAGCAAGAATTTCATCATTTTCTTGAAATAAATCCTCCTCCAAACTTTTATAAGAAAAAATTTCTTCAGACTGACTTTGTGAAGCAAGAGTATAATCATTTATAAATAGAAGCTTAAGTACATTCTTTCTTTTAATTGTAAAAAAATGTACTCTATCTTTTGGATAGAGAATATTTTTAAAGTTCATAAATTCCATAATTATCATCCCCTAAAAACCCTCTATAAAGAGGAGTAAAATGTAACTGTGCTTGAATATTCATTTCATTATAACACTTTGAGCTTTGAAAAATCAAAAACATATCCATTTCTGCTTTGAGATTTTGTAAGAAATTTTGCCCACCTTCATACATTATAAACTTTGCCTCTTGTGGAATTTGAGTAAAAATTTTGCGATTAGAGACTCTAAAAAGAGGAATAGTTTGATCAAAACTATCAAGAGTTTTCTGTGTAAAAATACAGAGGTTTGGATTTTTTCCTTGTGCAAGTCTTGAATCAAGCAGAGGTCTGTCTTTACGCACTGTTTCACCACCAACTGCTAAAATATCAACAACAGAGCGAATTTTATGAGCATAAGTACGACTCAATTCATTGCTAATTATTGTACCAAATGGTGAGCCATTCATACTAAGAGCAAGTTTAAATAGTTTAAAAGTTCCTTTTTGCCATTTTAAAAAAGGTTTTATAAGTTGTAATCCCTTGTTTGCTGAAATTCCAATTTCAACTTCAACTCCTCTATGCTTTAAAAATTCTGCCCCTCCACTTGCTTTTGAATTTTCATCTTTAAGACTAATAAAAACCTTTTCAAAACCAAGCGTTGCAAAAAGTTCAGCACAAGGTGGAGTTTTTCCCTGGTGATTACAAGGCTCAAGAGTTACAAAAGCACTTGCACCTTTAAAGATATTATTGTGGTTTTGAAGTAAAAATTGATGCAAAGCATTAGCTTGTTTTGGAAGTTTTCTTTCCCCTGTAAGTTCTATAAAAGCCTCTTTAATAGCGTTAAGTTCAGCGTGAGCTTCTCCTGCCTTTTCGTGTGCTTTAATGCTTAAGATTTTTCCGAATGTATCAAGTATAACACAACCAACAGCTGGATTTGGATAAGTTAAAAATTGATACTTCCACGCTTCATCAAAAGCAAGCTGCATATACAATTCTTTCATCTACTGCCTTTTGTTTTTTCTATTATAACTCTTTTTAATCATTATTTTTTAAGTTTTGCGACTTATTTAAAATTAAAACAAGCATTGTAATAAGATTAAAAATTATAAAATCTAGAATCACTATTGAGGAATTTGAGATATGTCAAAGAAAATGGCCGGGAGAAAGGGATTCGAACCCCTGGAGGCTTGCACCTCAACGGTTTTCAAGACCGCCGCTTTCGACCACTCAGCCATCTCCCGATACTGTTTGCCTTGGAGGCGACATCCGGATTCGAACCGGAGATCAAGGCTTTGCAGGCCTATGCCTTACCACTTAGCTATGTCGCCCTGATAAAAATATAGTAATGGTGCCCGAAGCCGGACTTGAACCGGCACGGAAGAAAAATTCCGAGGGATTTTAAGTCCCTTGTGTCTACCAATTCCACCACCCGGGCAGTGGAGCGGGAAACGAGATTCGAACTCGCGACCCCAACCTTGGCAAGGTTGTGCTCTACCCCTGAGCTATTCCCGCTTAAAAATTAAAGAGAAAATTTTAACAAAACAAACTTAAAAGCAGTTTATTTTGTTTTAAGTTACTTGCACGAAAATCTTACGAAAGCCTCTATTTTTAAGTCCTCTTCTATTGTAGATGGCAGAAAGAATTCAAGTGCATTATCTTTCACAGTGCTTGGATCAAAACTGAAATTACTTTGATTGGCATAAAGATCTATAAATTTCAACACACAAGACTGATTAAGATCTGTAGAATAGCTTTTTTCGTATTCAAAAGCTTGACGTACAAGCTCATCATAGAGTTTTTCTTTACTTTGCGCAATGAATTCAGGTGAAAATTGTGGTTCTAAAGCAGACACTCTCATACTTATAAATTCATTTTTAGCAACAATATTTTGCAAATCACTAAAGAAAGCATTAAACGAATCAAGTTTTTGAGTGCTCAATTTACAATCAATATATCCACTCATTTTCTGCGATATTTCTGTATCCTCTTTATAAGAGTTTGGTTGGAGAGAAAAATCTGTTAGAGTGCAAAAATCTTGCTCTTTTACTCGTTGTGTTATTTGATTAAAACTTGTAACAAGTTGCTCTTTTACCTGACTATTAAGTGGTATATTAAGTTTTTCATTGAGATAAAAATAAATATGAGTACGTAAAATATCAGGTTTTATTTTGATACTTGTTTCGATATTTCGCGAAATATCTAAATTTGAAATATTTCCTTCCTGTTTGTTTTGATTTAAAAATTCTACGTTAAATACAACGCCTAAAACAAAAAGCACTAAACCTAAAAAACCTACCCCTATTCCTTTAAAAAATGCTACCATACTGTACTCCTTTATTTACAATTATAGGTTTATATCCTTGAAAATAACTTTGAAAGTCAAAAGTTTTCAAAAAAATAATTGTTTTATTGCTGTTTTTCTGTAATGATTTGGAAATTTTCGTGACCTTTTGCTTTAAGTAAATCAATAATTTGTATAAAACTTTCAAATTTGGCATTTTTATCACTTTTTAACTCAACTACAGTTTTTCTATTTAAAGAATCGATAGCATTTTTTAAACTTTCTAAATCAGTTTTTACATCATTAATGTAAAAAGTATTATCAGCATCTATAACTATAAGAAATTTGTTTTCATTTGTATCGCTTAAAGCACTTTGACTTTGAGGAAGCTCGATTTGAATTTTTCCTTGAACAATAAAGGTTGAGATACTAAGCACAATAGCAAGCAAAACAAGCATAATGTCTATAAAAGGAACTATATTTAGCCCTTCATTTTTAGGAAGTTTAAGCATTTTTATACGCTTTATAAGAATTACTTAAAAGTGAAACTCTGCGAAGCAAACCATTATAAGCCATTAAAGTAGGAATAGCAACTAAAAGTCCTAAAGCAGTGGCTTTAAGCGCTAAAGAAAGTCCTATAACTATTGATTTTACTTCAATATTGCCAGCCAAACCCATTTCATAAAAAGTTATCATTATCCCCACAACAGTTCCTAAAAGGCCAACATAAGGAGCATTTGAATAGATAATGTTTAAAGTAGTTAAGTTTTCACTAATAACATTATCAAAATCTTCCTGACTAGTATATTCCTCAAAATCAATTTTGCGCAAAAATAGTATTCTTTCGATTACACACCATAATGCTATAAAAGCCATAATTCCAAGTATAATAAAGATAATTATATCAATATAATTTTTCAAAAATTCCATAGCTTTACTCCAAATTATTAATAAGTCAATAAGGCATTGTATTCAAGCAAAATTAATCAATAGTAATTATCATATTTAAAATATCTCTTTTTGTTATTACAAGCATTCATTAAAAACTTGTTTCAAAAAGTTTTAGGCGGTATAAAAAATGTATTCACATTTGATTCACAAAAAAGTGTTATAGTTTTGAAATTCAAAAATCAGGAGATACTATGAAAATTCAATTTACTCTCGCATCTTTACTTTGCACAGCTATCCTATACGCTTCTGATATGATAGTTCCAGCAACTGCTTTGCCTCAAAATGCACAAAATTTCATTCATACATACTTTAAGGGAATTCAAATAAGTCTAGTGAAGCAAGATTTAGATTCTTTTGATGTTGTTTTAAATGATGGTACAGAGATTGATTTTGTAATAAATGGCGAATGGGAAGAAGTTGATGGAAAATACAAAGCCATCCCAACAGATTTTTTACCTGCTCAAATTGTCAATACTGTTAAAGCTACCCAACCAAATGCACAGATTTTAAAAGTAGAGAAGAAAATACAAGGATATAAATTTAACTTTAATAATAGAATGGAAGTTTATACTGATTTTAATGGGAATGTTTTAGGACAAAAATTTGATGATTAAATTGCTTTGTTTTAAAGAAGTTTTCTTCCTTTAATGTATAAAGCTGTAACTTCATTTGCGTGCAAAAGAAATTGCAAAGGAAGTTGCTCTCTCACACATTCATCAAGAGTAAAAATACTAAAATCAGCACTTTTTCCTTTTATTAATTCTCCTGCGTTTATATTTAAAGCTTGTGCAGGATAGAGAGTTGCCATTTGTAAAAGCTTGGGTGCAAGAATTCGAGGGTCAAAATCTTTATGAATGAGCAAATTTGCACGCAACTCATCAAGCATTGACAAAGAAATATTCGAGCTTAAGCCATCGGTACCTATATGTACATTCAAACCATTTTTCAAGGCTTTTTTTAAATTAAGACTTTTTTGACTCAAAAGAAAATTTGAAAAAGCACAATGTGTCAGTGAATGAATGTTTGAATCAAGTAAATTATACTCCTTTTCTTGTAAATAAACACAGTGAGTCCAAAGTGTTCGCACCCCTTTAAAAAGTTCTATAAATTCAGTTAGAGAATAAAAAGGCTTAGGGTCTGTGCTAAAAAATTTGAGCCATTGTCGTAATTTCCCTTTGCCTTTTCGTAGCCAAGTGTTTTCAACCTTGCTTTCTAAAAAATGAGTACTTACAGGCATCTTGTATTTTTTAGCTAGATCAAGAGCAAAAGATGCAAGTTCTACATTAGTAGAATAAGGGGAATGAATTGAGACTGCAGGAATAAATAATTCACTCTTACACTCTAAACTCTTTTCAAAACGTTGAAGAAATTCTGCTTTTTTTCTTTCATTTTGTTCTTCATTTGTTCCTAAAATTTCATTAAAAAATACTATTCTCATTCCACGCATCGACTCTGTAACACAAGCATTCAAATCTTTTCCAAAACTTGAAATCTCTCCAATAGTACCTATTCCACTTTTTTGCATTTTTTTTAAATTCTTGCTAATTAATCCAAATGTAGCTTCTTGACTTAATGAAGGACGGCTTCTTACTACTGAATTCAACCAAGATAGAAATTCTCCAAAATGTAAAGCTGTCGTATTTGCACTAAATTCTAAATGCGTATGCACATTAATAAAAGACGGAAGAATAACAGAATTTTTAGGAGTTTTCAGTACTGTTGCTTGTGGATATTTTCTTCGTAAAGCTTCCAAAGTTCCAAATTCTTTAATTGTATCTTCAAAAACAAAAGCTTGATTTTCTAAAATATCAAAGCTCTTATTGCACACAAAGATGTTTTTTGCACTGATAAGAAACACGCTTTTTTTCCTTTCATTAAAGATATTGTAGCCAAAATTTATTTTAAAATGTTATAATCTGGCTATAAGCTAAAATTCAAAGGTTTCATAATGAAGATAATGGTTATACAGGGTCCTAATATTAATATGTTGGGTATTAGAGAAGTAGGAATTTACGGTGCAATGAAAATGGAAGAAATTCACGAACAGATGAAAATTGCCGCTTCACAAAACAATGTAGAGCTTGAATTTTTTCAAAGTAATTTTGAAGGTGAGCTTGTAGATAAAATTCAAGAATGTTTAGGTGTTTTTGATGGTATCATCATTAACGCTGCTGCTTATACTCATACTTCTGTGGCACTTCGCGATGCTCTTGCAGCTGTATCTTTACCTACTATAGAAGTACATATTTCAAATATATATAGAAGAGAAGAATTTCGTCAAAAGAGTTTAATTGCACCTGTTTGTTCTGGCAGTATTGTTGGTTTTGGTCCTTTTGGATATCATTTAGCTTTAATAGGCATCTTACAGATTTGCGAACAAATTAAAAATATGCGTAATGCACAACAAAATGGATAAATGTTAAAAATTCGAGGAGCAAGAAGGTTTGAAAAAAGTCGTTTTTTTCCTTATTCTAGCAAATGCTTAAGCACTTTTAAGTATTATGCTCTTGTTGGTTTAGGAAGTAATATATCAAATGAAAAAAAAATTTTCAATATTCTCTTTAGGAAGTTGATGGATGAAAAAAGGTTTAGGGTTGTAAGTACTTCACCTTGCCTTGTCAATAAGGCTTTTGGATATGAAGCACAGAAAGATTTTACTAATGCTGTAATGTTGATACAAACTAATTTACACGCAAGAGCTTTTTTGAAAGTTCTACTTTACTATGAACTTAAATTTAAACGAAAAAGAATTTTTAAAAACGCTCCTCGTACGCTTGATTTAGACCTTTTGTATTTTTCTCAAAAGGTGAAACAAGACATATCGTGTATGGTGCCTCATAATGGGGTTAAAGAAAGAATAAGCGTAATTTTGCCTTTAGGCTTATTATAAAGGAAAAGCAAATGGGACAACTTATCCATACCTTTACCGTTGAAGATACTGAAGAAATTATTCCTAAAGTTAAGAATGATTATGGCGACAAAGCTATGATTATCACGAACAAACAGATTAGACCTAAAACTATCAATCGCAAAGCAATTTATGAAGTAATGGTAGCCATAGAAGAGGCTGATTATGAAGAACATCTTAAAAAACTAGGAAAAATATTACCAACCAAAAAAAATGCTCCTTTAAAAACCCAAGCAAATCCAAATATATCTGATTTAGCAATGCAAAAAGAAGATGAAGATGTTATTCTTGATTTTTCAACCAAAAGAATTAATAAAGATACATTGAATTCTAAAACCGAAAATACTTTTTCCCAGAACAAAGCTACTCAAATGAGCACTCATTTTGATGACTTCAAAGAAAGGTTAAGTGAAGTAAGTAGCGAAATTTCAAAGGTAACAAATACCCATTTACAAGAATCCAATCTAGGATATAATAAAAAAATTGAAAATTTTGAAAAGCAGATTAATAAACTCAACGATAAAATCGATTTACTTGCTGATATGATGTGGGATGATAAGGCTGAAGCGAGAAAAAATTTGATCATTCCGCCAGAATTTGCAAGTATTTATAAACAGGCAAAAGAAAGTGGTATGCTTGAAACTCATTTAGAAGCTATTATGAAAGCGACTATTGAGAATATGCCGAGCTCTATGAAGAGTAATAAAGATGCTGTACAAAGGTATTTTTACTCACTTTTACGCAATATCTTGCCCTGCCGTGCTGAAGGAGAATTAAAAAAACAAAAAATTATGATGCTTGTTGGTCCAACCGGTGTAGGAAAAACAACCACTTTAGCTAAACTTGCTTTTCATTATGCTTATGGACCTAGGCCATACAAAACAGCTATTATTACATTAGATACTTATAGAATAGGTGCTGTGGAGCAGCTTTTTCAATATGCAAATATGATGAAACTTCCTATTATTGACATTATCGAACCAAATGATTTGCACGAAGGAATAAAGAGTTTGAGCAACTGTGAAGTTATTCTTGTTGATACTATGGGAAATTCCCAATATGATAAAAGCAAACTTGCTAAAACAAAAGAATTTTTAACACATTCCAATACTGAAATTGCTGTTCATTTGGTAATTTCTGCAAATACAAAATATGAAGACTTAATGGAAATTTATACTAATTTTTCTTTTTTAAATATTGATACTTTAATTATTACTAAATTTGATGAAACAAAAGTTTTTGGGAATATTTTTTCGCTTATCTACGAAACGCGCATTCCGCTTAGTTTTTTTTCCATAGGTCAAGAAGTCCCTGATGACTTAGAAGTGGCAAACAGTGATTTCTTAGTACATTGTATTTTAGAAGGCTTTACTCCAAGGAAAAATTGATGCAAAACCAAGCTAGCAAACTAAAAAATTTAATGAATGAAAACAAAAATAAAAGAGTCAAAGATACCCATTTTATAGCAATCACAAGTGGAAAAGGGGGAGTAGGTAAGAGTACTATTAGTGCCAATTTAGCCAATGTTTTAGCAGATAATAACTATAAAGTAGGACTTTTTGATGCAGATATTGGACTTGCAAATTTAGATGTCATTTTAAATGTTCGCATACAGAAAAATTTACTCCACGTTTTAAGAGGTGAATGCTCCTTAGAAGATATTTTAATTGAGGTAAAACCAAATTTATGGCTTATTCCGGGTGAAAGTGGAGATGAAATTTTAAAATACAGCGATAAAAATATTTATGAAAGATTTCTCAATCAAGTAAGTATATTAGATGAGCTTGACTTCCTTATCATTGATACAGGAGCAGGTATAGGCGGCAATATCTTGCATTTTTTAGAAATGTCTGATGAAGTCATTGTTGTTACTGTTCCTGATCCTGCCGCTATTACAGATGCGTATGCAACGATTAAAACAACTTCAAAAACAAAAGAGAATTTATTGATGGTTTTAAATGTAGTTAAAAATGAAAATGAAGCCTTAAGGGTTTTTGAAAATATTAAAAAAGTTGCTGATTCTAATATTAAAAATCCTCTTAACTTAGAACTTTTAGGACATTTAAGTGCCTCAAAGGAAGTAAGTGGGAGTATTAAAAAGCGTACCCTTTTTACTGATGAAAATACAAGTTCAAGCGATGAGCTCAAAGCACTAGCTTCTAAGCTTTTATACAGATTGGAACAGAAAGTGCTTGATAATACAAATACTCGTAGTTTTTCAGGCTTTTTAAGAAAAATTATCGAGAGATTTTAGCAACAAAGAAGAAAGTATGAAACCAGAAAATTATGTCGCTTTTTTAACAGTTTGTGGATTTTTCATAGGACTTGCTTTTAGCATTGTAAGTGTAGATGAAGCTTTTGATATTTTATTTTTTACTTGTTTTATAACTTTTGTATTTTATATTTTTGTACATGTTGTTATTATGAATTTTATTGATGTGAAAAAGATTAGTGGAAGAATCTTTGATAAAAACGACTATGAAAAATCAAGCAATAATATTATCAACGATTTAGTTATACGCGAAAAGAAAATGGATATGATTTTAGAGAAACTTGACGAAGAACGTCAAGAACTTAAAAAGAATGAAGCAAAAGAAAAACGTAAAAATAATAAAAATGGAAGTTTCAATGCTAAAAGAGCCGCCTAAAGCTTATGTACAAATACTCAAAAACGAACAAGATGAACTTGTTTTAGCTTATATGCCAGCTTTACGCAAAATGGCATTTCGACTTAAAGAACGTTTGCCTTCAAATATAGATGTTAATGATCTTATTAGCATAGGTGTAGAAGAAATGATAAAGCTTTCACGCCGTTATGATAGAGAACAAAATGATAGTTTTTGGGGTTTTGCTAGAAAGAGAGTCAATGGGGCTATGCTTGATTATTTGCGGAGTCTTGATGTAATGAGCAGAAATAATCGCAAAATTTTAAAAGATATTGACGCTCTTTTAGATGAATATTATCAAAAATATGAATGCGAACCTGATGAACAGTATATAGCTGATAAACTCGGTTTAGATAAAGAAAAACTTAGAGAAGTGAGAACAGCTTATGCTATCAGCTACACTTTGCCGCTTGATGAACAAATTGAACTTTATAATGAAGATGATACACTTGAAAAACTTGAACACCAGCAGCTTGTTGAAAAAATTAATGAGGTTTTGGATGATTTAAAGGAGAGAGAGCAGCTTATTATTCAGTTGTATTACTATGAGGAGTTAAACCTTAAAGAAATTAGCGAAATTTTAAACATTAGCGAAAGTAGAATTTCACAAATTCATAAAAAACTTCTTAAGAAACTTAGAGAAAGGCTTGTCTAATGGCAGAGATACTCTCCCAAGAAGAAATAGATGCTCTGCTTGAAGTTGTTGATGATAATACAGACACAGCAGTAAGTTCTAACTCTAGAGATGAAAAAGATGAAAGAAATATAGTTGTTTATGATTTCAAACGTCCAAATAGGGTTTCAAAAGAACAACTTCGGACAATAAGAGGCATACACGATAAACTTGCAAGAAATCTAGCTTCGCAAATTTCATCTATAATGAGAAGTATAGTTGAGACAAAACTCCATTCAGTTGATCAAATGACTTATGGAGAATTTTTAATGTCTTTGCCAAGTCCAACAAGCTTTAATGTTTTTTCAATTAAACCTTTAGATGGAAATTGTGTCTTAGAAATCAATCCAAGCATAGCTTTTCCTATGATAGATAGACTTTTAGGTGGGCAAGGTGATAGTTATGAGGCCTCTCGTGAGCTTACTGATATTGAACTTAATCTCCTTGATTCTATATTACGTATCATTATGCAAAGATTGAAAGAAAGTTGGACAACTGTTACTGAAATTTATCCTAGTATTGAAGCCAAAGAATCAAGTCCAAATGTTGTCCAAATAGTATCCCAAAATGAAATTGTTATAATGGTTGTTATGGAGATTATCATAGGCAATTCAAGTGGTATGGTAAATATTTGTTATCCTGTTGTACATTTAGAAAGTATTTTAAGCCGTTTAGCAAATCGTGATATTATGATGGGCGAAACTTCGGCAAAAAAATCTCGCAATAAAGAACTTAAAACTTTAATAGGTCGTGCAGAAGTTGTGTATGAAGCTATTTTAGGAAAAACTTTTATTAGTGTTAATGAATTTTTAGAACTCAAACAAGGCGACATTTTAAAACTTGATAGAGAGGCTGATGATAAAGCTATTGTGAGCATAGATAAAAAAGAAGTTTTCTTTGCGCAAGTTGGCTTGCATCGCTTTAGAAAATCTATTAAAATCTTAGAACTTGTACGAACAGATAAAGATGAAATTAAAGAAATTCTTGAAAAATACGAAGAAGAAAGAAAAGCAAAAGCAAATGTATATAATGAGCCTGATGATGTTGAGGAGGAAGAAATATGATTAATGACTTTTTACGATTATTTACTAATGAGTGTGTAAGTACCATTGAAGGTTTAACTGGAAAAAACGCTGAATTTAGCGAATATAAAGAATTTGATGTTTCTGAACAAGATACATTAAAGCCTCCTTTAGTCTATGCCAAATTTTCTATTAAAAATATAGGGCAGCTAGGGATTTTAGCAACAGCCGTTTTGATGGGTGCTATTGGTGAATGGATGATGGGAGAAGAGAATATTTCAAAAAATGAACAATTAGGACCTGAAGAAATTGATGCTGCAAAAGAAGCTATGCAAAATATTATTTCAGCGTTTTCTACAAATCTTGGTGCTCAAAAAGAACTTCCAAAAATGGAATTTGAACTTAATTCTTGTGAATTTATTGCTGAAAATGTTGATCTTAAAGATTTTATCAAGCTGTATTTCTTTGATGTTAAAATCGATGAGTTAAATGAACAACTTTCCTTAGTTATGGACCAAAAACTTTATAATGTTTTAACCGGTAAAAATACAGAAAATTCTGCAGAAGGTGATGAGGAAGGAAAAACAACTGTTCTTAGTGAAGAATTAAAAAATATTAATCTAATTATGGATGTACGTCTCCCGGTACGTGTTCGAATCGGCAATAAAAAAATGCTTTTAAAAGATGTTTTGGGTATGGACATAGGTTCAGTTGTTGAGTTAAATCAGCTTGCAAACGATCCTTTAGAAATTCTCATTGGCGACAAAAGAGTAGCCTATGGTGAAGTAGTTATTGTTGATGGAAATTTTGGAGTACAGGTTACAGAAATAGGTAGTAAAAAAGAGAGGTTAGAACAACTGAGGTGAAACATTTTCGTTCTGATTTAGACAAATTTGAAACTATTCCGCATTTTCATAAACCCATTACCTTTTTTGGTTCAGCAAGATTAAAAGAGGAAAGCTTTTATTACCAACAAGCAAAAATTCTTGCCGAAAAATGCGTTGATTTAGGTTTTTGTGTGATGAGTGGTGGTGGTGGTGGGATTATGAAAGCTGCCAATCAAGGCGCTTTTATGAAAAAAAAAGATAAAATTGCTATAAATTCAATAGGTTTTAACATTTTTTTACCAAATGAACAAAAACTTAATGACTTTGTAGAGTATAATATTACTTTTGAGAGCTTAGCCATTCGCAAAATGGCTCTTATGGAAAAGAGTTTAGCTTTTGTGATTTTCCCGGGCGGCTTTGGAACCTTGGATGAATTGTGTGCTGTACTTACCTTAAAACAGCTTGAATTTAAAAAAGATGTTCCTATTCTTCTGTTCGGTAAAGAATTTTGGCAAGCTTTTGACGAATTCGTCAGGGATTCTTTACTAAGGCTTGAAGTTATTTCTAAAGGCGATGAATTAAAATATCAAATCACTGACGACTTGGATTATATACTACAAATTTTAAAGACTATCTAAGGAGTAATGATGAAAATACTAGTCGCGATGAGTGGAGGTGTTGATAGCACAGTGAGTGCCTATAAACTCAAAAATGCAGGGCACGAAGTAATAGGTTGCTATATGAAACTTCACGGCAAACCAAACTATCACGAAGAAAACATAAAAAAAGTCGAAAAAGTAGCTAATTTTTTAAATATCCCCTATCATATTTTAGATTTACAAGAAGATTTTAAAGCTAAAGTGTATATGCCTTTTGTTTCAACTTACAAAGAAGGGAAAACTCCAAATCCTTGCGCTTTGTGCAACCGTTTTATTAAACTTGGAAAGCTTTTGGAATTTGCAAAAAGTTTAGGATGCGAGAAACTTGCAACAGGACATTATGCAAGGCTTGAAAATGGATGTATTAAGACAGCTTATGATGAAAGCAAAGATCAAAGTTATTTTTTAGCAAGTGCAGAAAAAGAGGCTTTAAAATATTTGATTTTTCCTTTAGGGGAGTTGAAAAAAGAGGAAGTAAAAAAATTCGCTTCTACCATAGAAGTCTTAAAATCTTTTGCTACTCAAAAAGAAAGTAGCGAAATTTGTTTTGTTGAAAACACTTACGTGCAGGTTTTAGAGCAATTTATGAATACAAAAATTCCCGGGGAAGTACTGAATAGCGAAGGTAAAGTTGTCGGAAAACACGAAGGGTATATGCACTATACTATAGGAAAAAGACGAGGATTTGAAGTAAAAGGGGCACACGAGCCACATTTTGTTTTGAAGATTAATCCAGAGCAAAATCAGATTGTAGTAGGAAAAAAAGAAGAATTACAAACTAAGGAATTTAGTCTTAAAAATATCAATCTTTTTGTGGAAGCTGATGAACTTGATTGTGAAGTAAAAATTCGTTACCGTTCAAAATCAACACCGTGCAAGGTCGCTATCAACACAGATAAAAGTGCAAAAATTATTTTAAACGAACCTGTTTATGGCTTAGCTAGTGGCCAAATGGCGGTATTTTATGATAATGATAGAGTCATAGCAAGTGGCTTTATAGAATAGGATATAATATGCATTTAGATACGGCTTTGATACACGCAGGGATGACTACTGATTCAAGAACAGGAGCTGTCAATACTCCTATTTACCAAACCTCAACCTTTAAACAACAGGCTTTAGGAGAGAATTCAGGTTATGAATATTCAAGGACAAAAAATCCTACACGAGATGGAATTGAAAGTCTCATAGCAGAACTTGAAAATGGCAAATATGGTTTTGCTTTTTCTTCGGGTATGGCAGCAATCTCAACAGCACTTGCCCTATTTCGAAGCGGAGAGAGTATTCTCATTTCTCAAAATGTTTATGGGGGTACTTTTAGAGTCTTAGACAAAGTATTTTCACAGTTTAATATCTCTTATAAAATAGTTGATACGAATAATCTAAATGAACTCGAAAACGCTATGGATAAACAAGTTAAGGGAATTTTGATTGAAACACCTGCAAATCCTTTAATGGGGGTAAGCGATATAGAGCAAATTGCAAATTTTGCAAAGAAAAAAGGTTTAATTAGTATAGTTGATAATACTTTTATGACACCTTATTTGCAAAGACCTTTGGAATTTGGTATTGATATAGTTTTACATTCAGCAACAAAATATCTTGGCGGTCATAGCGATTTAATTGCCGGTCTTATAGTTGTAAATGAAGAACAGCTTGCTACAAAAATAGCTTTTTTACAAAACAGCATAGGTGCTATTCTTAGTCCTTTTGAAAGTTTTTTGCTTATTCGAGGACTCAAAACCTTAGGATTGAGAATGCAAAGACATAGCGAAAATGCTTTTGAGCTTGCCTCATATCTTCAAAACCATCAAGATGTTGAAAAAGTCTTTTACCCTCTATTTGGTGAAAATGCTAGTGTGCATAAAAAACAAGCGAGTATGGGCGGAGGGATGTTAAGCTTTATCTTAAAAAAAGGTTGTGATTATAAAAAATTTGTAAAATCTTGTAAATTGATTGCTCTTGCAGAAAGTTTAGGTGGTGTTGAATCTTTACTTTGTCATCCAGCCTCTATGACGCACGCAAGCATTCCTAAAGAATTAAGAGAAAAACTTGGAATTACTGAAAATCTTATTCGTTTAAGTGTTGGGATTGAAAATTATGATGATTTGATAAAAGATATTGAACAAGCTTTGAAAAGTTCAAAGGCATAATGTGCTTTATACTCATATATGTCAAAGCATAGGCAATACTCCTTTAATAGAACTCAAAAATATTCAAATTGCAAATGCAAATCGCATCTTAGCAAAATGTGAATTTTTTAATCCTGCAGGATCTGTGAAAGACAGGATAGGATTATACGCTCTTGAAAAGCTTTTAGAAGAAAAAATTATCCATAAAAAAAGTATAATAGTAAGTGCGAGTGCTGGAAATACAGGTCTTGGTTTAGCTTTAGCTTGCGTGAAGTATGATTTAAAAACCTTGTTGTTTATTCCGAACAAATTTAGTCTTCAAAAACAATTACTTATTAAAGCCTTAGGAGCTAGTATTGTCAATACGCAAGGAGGTATGCAAGAAGCTATGAAATTAGCAAAAGATTTTGCAAAAAATGAGAAAAATGCTTTTTATTTTGATCAATTTGAGAGCTTGTATAATCCCGAAACTCATTATAAAAATACAGCAAGAGAGCTTTATGAAGATGCTAATGGCGAAATAGATCTTTTTGTAAGCGGTGCTGGAAGTGGTGGAGTTTTTAGCGGAGTAAGTCGATTTTTAAAGGAAAAAAATCCTGCTATCAAATGTATTTTATGCGATCCTTGTGAATCTATTATAGGAGGTAATCCTTATGGTGAATCTCATATTGAAGGGATAGGTAATACTTTTATTCCTGAGACTATGGATACTTCTTTGATTGATGAGGTTATTAAAATGCAAGATGAACAAGCTTATAATGGAGTAAAGATTCTTGCAAAACAGGAGGGTATTTTAGCTGGAATTTCATCTGGAGCTTGTTTAAGTGCTTGTTTAAAACTTGCAGAAAAAGTGCAAAGTAAAACTATTGTAACAATTTTTGCTGATGGCTTAGAAAGATACCTTGACAGAGAAGAGCTTATTAAAGATTTTTAAAGCTTATTTGTTTGAATTCATTTTCAAGTACGCTCAATGGCGTTAAGCCTATAAATTTTTTGTGCATTTTACTATCTTTAAAAAAGCTTATTACAGGTACACCATAAATATTTTCAACTGCTTTAGAAAAAAAATATACTGCTTTTTTTTCATAAAACATTGGCAAGGTAAGTCTTTTTGCATTCGCCCAATTCAAAGCATCTTGTTGATTTTGTGCATCGGCTAAAACAATGAAAATGTCAAAAATATTGTTTCGTGCTAAATTTTCTAAAATAGGAATTTGCTCTTTGCATACTCCACAATCCTTTGTAAAAAATACAAGAGCAAAATTTTTTACTTCTTCATCTAAAAATAAACTCTTTTCAAAACCATTATAAGAAAAAGTATAATTTTTATTACTATTGATAGCCTTAAAATTCTCTCCTGTATTGCAACCAAAAAGAAATATTACAACAAAGCAATAAGTTTTGATTCTATAAATTCCCAAGATTTTTCTCCTAAAATTCTTTGCTGAATTATCCCATCTTTGATGAAGATTGTTGTTGGTGTGGCAAAAATTTGGTAACGTTGTGAAGTAATGTTTAAATCATCTTTAAGAACTTTAATATTTTTGAGTTCAAGCTGTTGGGCTAAGGTCGCAATAACTTCAGCATTATCAAAAGAATTTACAGCATAGACAGCTATTTTGTCTTTATTTTGCTCTATAAATGCATCAAACATTGGAAGTTCCTTAAGACACGAAGTACAACCATTTTGAAAAAAAACAATAACCTTCACTTTTTCTTGACTGTCTTTGAGAAAAACGGGATTGCCTTGAATATCTCTTGCTGAAAGCTCTTTGCTTTTTTCACCTATTTTTGCTTCTTTATTCTCAAAAGAACAAGCAGCAAGAAGAAAAAACATTAATAGAATGATCTGTTTCATCGAAGTACTCCATAATGTAAATGCACACAACGATCTGCAAATTCTGCAAGTTTTGGATTGTGAGTGATTAAAATAATAGTTCTTCCTTCTTTTTTTAATTTTTGAAGTACTTCAAGAACAATCTGTTCATTAGCTTCATCTAAATTTCCTGTAGGTTCATCAGCAAGCAAGAGTTCTGGATTATTGATTAAAGCTCTAGCTATACATACTCTTTGTTGTTCTCCGCCACTGAGTTCATTTGGCAAATGATTAAGACGGTGTCCCAAACCAACTTTTTCAAGTACATTTCTTGCATCCTCTTCATCTATACTTGAGTGATAGTACTGCGAAAGCATTACATTTTCAAGAGCATTGAGATAAGGTATGAGGTGAAACTGTTGGAATATAAGCCCTATTTTTTCACGGCGAATCTTTCTTTTAGCCTCTTCGCTTAATTGCTCTAAATTTGTGCCATTTAAAATATATTCTCCACTACTTGGGTTGTCCATTAAGGAAAGTATATTGACAAGAGTAGATTTTCCACTTCCAGAAGGTCCCATAATAGTTAGCCATTCACCTTGATGAATAGATAAATTTATATCATTCAAAGCTTTGACTTTTCCAAATTCTTTACACAAGTGTTTTATCAAAATTAATTCTTTCATCATTCGCCTTTCAAATTTTCACAAACATTAATTTTTAAAGCCTGTCTTAATGGAAATACAGCGGCAATAAGTGCAAAAATTAAAGAAATGATACAAGCTGCAAAAAGAGCTTTAAAACGAAAATCAATATGTGCATTAAAAATTATAATGCCAAAAACATTCGCTAACACTATACCACATAATGCCCCCATAATACTTGCCACCAGACTAACTACAAAACACTCACTAGCAAAAAGTGTGATGATTTGACTTTTTGTAGCCCCTAAGGCTAAACGCAAAGCTATTTCTTTTTTACGTGAAAAGATAATAGCGCTTAAAGTAGTATTAACACTTGTTGTAACTATAATTAAAATAACTAAAATTATAAGAAACATTAAGGCTTTTATTTTATTAAGCACAAAGCTTTCACTTAGAGATACTGATGATATAGGTTTTACTTCTGTGCTGTCATTAGTCAATGTTTGGGCTTTGGCGTTTATACTTTCATAATCTCCATAAACCACAGCATTAGCATAATTTATACCTTGTGTATCGCTTAAATTTTGCACTACACTTAAAGTTGCTAAAAGCAAAGAATCAAATTCATCACTAGAACTAACAATAGCTTTTATAGTAAGCTTGAGACTTTTTCCATTATTCTGATTATAAATTTGTACTTCATCGCCAACTTTTTTTTCAAGCTGTTTTGCTAAATCAACACCTAAAATTGCTGATTTGTCATCTAAATCATTTAAAGATAAAGAACCACTTTTGAGCTCCATAAAAGGTTTTGTGATTTTCAAAGCTTTAAAATCTGTTCCAAGCACTATAGCACTTGTACTGCCTAGATTAAAAAATTCAAAAAGGAAAGGACTCACCGCTTTTGCTTGTAAATCTTGCTTTAATCTTTCAAATTCATCATTTGAGATAAAATTTTGCTCCTCTTTTGGATTAAGCATAACGTTTGCACCGTAAGCTTTTAATTCTTTAGAAAGTTTTGTATCTATATCAAAATAGATGTTTAAAAATGCAGAGCAAGTTAGAGCTCCAATGAATACGGACAAGAGGATAATAAAAAGTCTCTGATATGAAAAACTAATGCTTTTATAGACTTCAGTAAAGAAAAATTTATCTGCCATAAAGCACCTCAGCTGGAGCGAGATTTGTGATATTTTTTAAAGGCAATAAGCAACCAAGTAGGACGATTATTCCTGCAAAGACAAGACTAAGTGGCAAAGTTGCAAAAGCAATACCAACAAAATGTCCAAAAATGCTTAAACTTATAAGCTCACAAAGCCCTATACCGAAAATAAAACCAAAAAACGCTGCTATTAAAGCAACTACAAGATTTTCACTTGCAAACAAGAAATAAATTTCAAAAGTATTCGCCCCTAAAACTTTTAAAAGCCCTATTTCTTTTTTTCGGCGATGAATTTCAGAACTCATAAGACTTGAAATAGCTATGCTTGCGACTATGAGACAAAGAAGACTTGTTACACTAAGCAAAGTTTGTATTTTTTTTACTACTAAACTTTCAGCATCACTTATAGCATTTAAAGGCTTTGCACTTGCACCTTTTAAATCTTCTTCAATTTGATAAGCAATAGAACCCACATAGGCGGTACAATACCAAGTATCGTATTCAAGCTGATTTAAACTACCCACATCACGTCTTGCTTTTTGGGCTAAGTCATTTTCAGGTATGGTTAAAGCTGAAACTTCAGCCCTTGAATACATATTCTTTTTGTCAAATAGATTTTGGGCAAGTGCAAGAGAGCTTATGATTTTATTTGACATTTTATCAGCGTGCAATACGATTCCTACAATTTTGACACTTTGTTTTTTTGTAGCACTTTCTAAAACAAGAGTATCATTAATTTGCAAACCATTATTTTTTGCAAAATCTTCACCTATCATAACTTCATCTAAGCTATCATCTTTTGCCCATCTACCATTTACCTCTAAAAAAGGGTATAAAGTTTTAATACCTGTGCTAAAATCTTCTTCATCGGCAATATTTAAGAATTTTTGAAAATACGTTCCTGTTAAGAGGGCTTCTTTTATTTGATTGTTTAAAGGATTTCTAACTTGTATTTTTCCTTCTAAAAAAGGAGCAAAAGCGGTAATATTATTACGCCAAAAAATCTCTTTTATAATGTGCAAATCCTCTTCATAGAGGTAGTTTTTATTTTTAAGCGGCTCATAAATTTGATTCCCTATTTCTATACTAAGACTCGAACCTTTAGGAAGTATAAGTATATTTGAACCATAACTTCTAAGTTGTTTTGTTACTTCATCGTTGATACTTAAAGTTATATTTAGTAGTGTACAAAGTAAAAGGGTGGCAAGCAAACAAGTAAGAAAAGTGAGGGATTTTTGAATTTTATTTCTAAAAAGAGAATTTTTTAGCATTCTAACCAACATCATTTCTCCTTTGTATTAAAAATTGTGCTTCTTCTGATACAAATTTTTGAGGTTCTTTTTTAAAAATTTCATAATTTTTTTCATTACTAAAATAATATGTAATGCCTTTATAAGTATAAGAGAATGGAGCTTGTAAATTAATAAGCTTTTCATTTGAAACAGGATCTTGTACTTCTTTTTCTTTAATCTCATTAAAATAATTTGAACCAGCCACTACATCTTTTACATTCACACTAACAGTCTTTCCATCATAAATATAGGAAAGAGGGATAGGATTACATCCTCCAGCTTTTCCTACGCTTGGAAGAAAAATTCTTACATTACAAGAAATACAAATAAGTTCAGAATCTTTTTTAATATACCCCATATCTCCACAAATCATACAAGCATCAAAAACAGCCACAGGAGAATCTCTATCTTCTCTTTTATTCATCAAAAAAAAGCGTACAACCTTGCCTTCATTAGTAATATAAGCAAAGCGATGGAGTTTATTATCTCTTAGAAGTTCTATGTTAAAGACAAATTGTCCCTGTTCATTTGGAATAATTTCAGTTGGAGGATCTATTTTCAAAGGTTTTGAAGAAACATTATGAAAATATGCAAAGATAAAAATACTAAGAATACAAGCAATAAAAGCGCCTCCACAATAATTTTTAATTAAATATGCTTGAGCATTTTGAACGCGAAACTGTATATCTAAAATAAATTGCTTACTCCTATTTTTCGGAACTGTTTTTAGACTTAAAAAAATTAAAAAGAATATATAAACAAAAAAGAAATAAGTGCTATAAGTATTTAAATAAACACTTTTTGCTACATAAGAAAGTAAAATTTCATAGGTATTGATGATATTTTCTCTCATTAAAGTAAGCATAATACTTGAAAATGCTTTGTTAGCTTCGTAAAGAAAGATTAAAAGATAAAAAAGAAAAGAGCTTTTTACATTTATCTTGCTTTGCCAAGCTAAAAAAAAGAACAATACAATACACAGCAAAAGCGCTAAGACAAAAAAAGCCAAAGAACTAATGTTTTGCGTATCAAGTAAAGAATTATTAAAAAGAGGAAAATCTTGTGAAAGGAAAAGGTAAAAATTTGCAAAACAAAAACTTAAAGCTGCGACAAAAATAAGAGAAAGAATTTCAATTTTATGCCAAAAATAGAAAAGAAAGGAAAAGAGTAAAAGACCTAAAAAAAGAAAATTAACATTAAAAATTAAATTTTGTGTCTGTAAATATTGGGCTGCAATAAAAAAAGCAAAATAAGCAAATAAAAAACCCAAAAAAACAGCCAAAAAAGTTTTAGCTATACTTTTTTGTTGCCGTAAAAAGGCAGTAAAGACAGTAAGAGGAAGAAAAGAAGAAAGAAAATGTACAAAATAAATACTCATAATGTCCTTCTAATACTCGGTAGAACCGAGTAAAAATTACTTCGGTGTACCTGTGTATTTAAATTTATAATCAACTTTAAACGGTTCAAACCATTTACCAACACCTGTTTCTTCATCAGTATGGCGACCAAATCCTTGTTTTTCCGGATTTGTAATATAAAAAGTAAGTTGGTAATTTCCTACTCCAAAGCCACCTTTTTTATCTTTTTCCATAGC
This sequence comes from Campylobacter sp. MIT 21-1684, assembly GCF_026241315.1. Lineage (GTDB taxonomy): Bacteria > Campylobacterota > Campylobacteria > Campylobacterales > Campylobacteraceae > Campylobacter_D. The sequence goes on from NZ_JAPHNA010000003.1 coordinate 22,191, forward strand.
AATATTTGCCCCATAATGAGGACCATCATCTGCTACCATAGGCATTAAAGTTCCTTTTTTAACAGCTCCGGTATCTGTATTCTTAAGCTCATACGCTATAGTCAGATAAGGTATCCAAAAACCTTCTGGAAAGCCATTAGGATTGTTTTTGAGGGCGTGAATATCAGCTTCTAAGTGAATATCAGCTAAAGATGCTGCTAAATCAATCCCGCGAGGCTCCATTTCAATAGGCTGAAGATAAACAGCGGCTATTTCCATACCATTAAGTTCTTTTGGATCGCCAATTGGCGCTTCTCCTGCAAAAGCATTCAAACTTAAAGTCGTTGCTACGACAACTGTTGATAAAATTTTTTTTACCATTATGTACTCCTTTTTATTGAAATTAATTTTACAAAAACTGATTATTGTTCAAACTTCTTATCAATATTTGTAAATTTTATTGTTATACAAACACCAATAACAAGCATTACTAAAACTATGGCTTGGGGAATAAGTGTTTCATAGTAAGGATAAATCCCAAGCCATAAAATTGGTTCAAAATTTACACCTATAAGAGTCGGAGTGATAAGTTTTCCTTCTATTAACTCTGCAATAGCTTTGCCTGTAAAAACAAAAATCATATAAAAAATAATGTATGAAGTAATATAAAAAAATTGTTTTATAGGAATACGAATAGCCCCTGCTTTCAAAAGATAATATAAAACAATTAAACCTATAATCCCTAGTCCTAACCCGGCAAAAATTGCTCCATAATCTGTATTTGTTTTTGCATCAAAAAATAATGCTTGATAAAAAAGTATAGTTTCAGCCCCTTCTCTATATACAGCTAAAAACACGGTAAACCAAAGTGTTTTTGCCGAATTCTTAGAAAGAGCTGCGATGGCATTTTCTTTAATAAAACTTGCCCATTTTTTATTTTGCGCATTTGAAAGCAACCAAAAACCCACATAAAAGAGCAAAACAACTGCAACAAGCATAGTGAAACCTTCTATAAGTTCTCTACTTTGTCCAGCATTTTCTTTAAAAAGCCAAGAAACACAAAAAGCTGTTATAAAACTCAAGATTATTCCTGTCCAAAGTGCTGAATAAGCTATACTAAGGTGTTTTTTGTTTCCACTTTGAAGCAGATATGAAACTATAGCAACAACTATAATCAAAGCCTCCAATCCTTCTCTCAGAAGAATTGATAGAGCCCAAATAAAAAGGGAATACGGGGTTGAATCTGTAATTTTGCTTGCACCAAGCCTAATGAGACTGTCAAGTTCATTAAATGATTTTTCCAAAGTTTGCTTATCCGCACTTGCCTTTATAAGAGCAAGTCCTTGTGAGAAAGTGCTTTCGATTTTAAGTTTTAAAGTACTATCAACAGCACCAATTTTATTCTCCATACCACTTGCTTCAAATATGTCTAAATATATATTTTGCAAATCATCAATAGTAGAGAGATTGAAACCTTCATAATTCCTTAAAATTTCATTCAAAGCGTCTTTAATATCATCAGCTACTTTATTATAGTCCTTTCCTATGCTTGTGTCTGCAAAACCATCGATAGCAAGAAGATTAAGCTGTTCTTTTGGAATTTGTAAAAAAATATCAAAAAGCTGTTCTTCGATAGCATCTAAATTTGTTCTTAAATCTTTCTCATTAATAGAATTTTCGTTGATCTTGCGAATAAGTGCTCTGATACTTTGTTGGATTTTTTGATCATTGCCAACTTGAGTAAATTTATTAACAAGAATTTCTACTTTAGTATTACGATAATCATTAAATAAAGCTTCTTGTAAAAAATTCTTACTTTGTTCATAATGTTTCTCTTTGAAAGCAGTAGCACTTTGACTAAATTTTGTTGAAATAGAATCTAAAATGTATTGCAATTTCATATCCATTGCCGCTGCATTTTGCAAATCATCATCTTGTTTATTTACTCTATTTGTGTCTGTTTGCGAATCGCTATCAGGGTTTTCACCCATTATAGAGGCAATTAATGCCTCTGCGTCTTTTTCGCGCTGTTTATTCGCTTGTATAGATGAAGTTTGAATTGCTTCTTCATCATCGTTTGTATCACTTTTCTCTGCTTTTAAGCGATAGCCGTTTTGTAAAAGAGGACTAACTTCATCTAAATCGTAAGAAAGAGTTTCAATTAAGGCCTTAATTTGATCCAAATCCGCTTTTTCTTTATACATACGACGCAAAGTAGAAAATTTTCTTTCCATCGTAAGAGATTTACGCCCTATATTACGTCCTATGGCTCCTTCCATATTTTCAAAATGCTGAAAATACGCATCTTCAATCATTTTTTTAGCAGCTTGATTATCGTCTTTTTTATACAGCTCTATACTTTGTTGTAATAATTCTTTTATAATATTTGCCTCAGCAATATAATCATCAACTCTTGCAAAACTTAAATTCACAAGGAATATACTAATGAAAAAAAAAGCATTTTTCAGAATTTTCATTGATTGTGTTTTTTCCTTAAAAAATTATTCATATATTAAAAAATAATATTTATTATCAAAATAATGCTTAGCCTAAGTATAGTACTAAAAAACTTAAATAAATATAAATTTATAAGAGAACAAAAAACTTGTTTTTGATGTTACATTGCGCTGTCTAAAAAACTAAATATTGACTTAATAAGATGATTTTCGTAGAAGCTCTTTGCCTTTAAAATAGCCATAAACTGTATGAGAACCATCTTTATTTAATAAAATAACAGGATATTCCTCTTCATAGCCTTGTTCCATACCCAGACTTCCTTGAGGCATCCCCGGTGCTGCTATACCAAAAACTCCATTTGGCTTATTTTCCAAAAGCCAAGATATAGCATTTTCTGGTACATGTCCTTCTATGATATAGTCTTGAATGACTGCAGTATGGCAACTTTGATATTCATTTTTAATAGCAAATTTATCTTTTAAAACTTTAAGATCGGCAATTTTATGAATCTGAATTTTATAACCATTGTTTTGCATATAATTTCCCCAAAGCTCACAACAACCACAATAAGGACTTTCATAAAGCTGTATTGTTTTATTTTCTGCAAATACAATAGATATAAAAACAAGAATGAGAAATTGTTTTTTCATTATTTCCTTTCATTATTTAGCGTACCTTTTATTAAAAGACTTGTATTCTTTTAGAAAGCTGTGAAGTGGTGCGGATGAAAGGACTTGAACCTTCACGCATTGCTGCACCAGATCCTAAGTCTGGCGTGTCTGCCAATTTCACCACATCCGCGAAATGGTACGCTCAAGAGGATTCGAACCTCTGACCTACGGCTTAGAAGGCCGTTGCTCTATCCAGCTGAGCTATGAACGCATAGAATTCTGGTGGTGCGCTCGATAGGAATTGAACCCATAGCCTACAGATCCGAAGTCTGTCGCTCTATCCAGTTGAGCTACGAGCGCTTATGGGGTGAGTGATGGGAATCGAACCCACGACCCTCAGGACCACAATCTGATGCTCTAACCGACTGAGCTACACTCACCATTGTTGAAATGGTCGGGGTGAAAGGATTCGAACCTTCGGCCCCCTGGTCCCAAACCAGGTACGCTAACCAGACTGCGCTACACCCCGATAAAATATAAAAGCTAACATTGTAATACAAAAAAGTTTATAAGTCAATAAAACTAAGAGTTAGCTAATTGTAGCATTCTAAAAATTTTAATTTAAAATTGCGAGTCAATTTAAAAAAGATTTATCATATATCCTGTGGAATCTTTTTGAATTCTATAATCATACTTTCCATCAAGATAGATGACTAATCGGTAGTAACCTTTGTGAGAACCAAAATTGATTCGCTTAAAAAGGGAATTATAGAGTCGAATATTTTTTGTAAGATTGATTTGATTTGATTTAAAATCAATAACAATCTTACTAGGATTTCCTATAGAAAAATCAGAGATTATTTCATCGGTTGTACTGAGTTTAATTTTGTTTTTGTAAGTAGTGTAGCTAATAAAATCATAAATTTTTCCCGTTTGAGTAGGAATTTCTATATTTGTAAGACTTTCTGTATTGGAACTATTTTTTTCTGGTATAGTTACAGAAACATCAAATATTTTAGAAGCTTCAGGGGTTTTTGTACGCAAAAGAGTATAAGAATCGTGCCAATCTATGCTTTTATTAATATCTATGTTAAGTACAGCTTCATTTCCGTCTAGATTAATATAATGAAAACTAATGCTTTTTAAAATTCTTGCTTCCGAATTAAATTTTACTGTTTTTCTCTCAAAAATTTCTGGCAAGACAATTTGATTTTTTGTTTCCATTTTAAATGGATTTTCATTCGCATAAAGCATTAAAATTATAAAAAATCCAAGAAAAATTCGTTTCATTGTGGTAATAGTCCTTGCAATTCAAAATAATCTTTTTGAGCATTTGAATTTTGCTGCTTAAGGAAATTAATTTTTTGATTTAATTGTGTTTTGAGAGATTCTAAAGAAAGCAGCGTGTCTAAAGAATACTGTCCAAAAAACATATTACCAAAATATATAGCCGCAATAATAACAAGCAAACTATAAAAGCTTAATTTTATAATATGAGCATAGTATCCTCTTTTTTTCGTACTCTCATCATATTCTTTGAGTAAATCGCTCAAAGTTTTTCTCCTAAATATTCATCGTTATCCAATTCTATTTCAAGTAAACGGTTATATTTTGCTGTTCTTTCCCCTCTTGCTAAAGCTCCTGTTTTGATTTGCCCTGTATTTAATGCTACTGCAAAATCAGCAATAAAGCTATCCTCGCTTTCTCCACTTCTATGAGACATTACACACTTGTAATTATTTCTTTGTGCTAGACGCACTGTTCTCATAGTTTGTGTTAATGTGCCTATTTGATTTGGCTTGATAAGAATAGCATTTGCCATTTTTTGAGTTATACCTTCTTTGAGAAGCTCTTCATTTGTTACAAATAAATCATCTCCCACAAGTTGAATTGTATTTCCAAGTTTTTGAGTAAGTTTTTTCCATCCTTCAAAATCATCTTCTGCTAAGGCATCTTCTATGCTATAAATTGGATATTTTTTACAGAGCTCTACATACTTTTCTATAAGTTCATCACTTGTAAAATTGTTGTTTTCTATTGAATAAACACCGTCTTTAAAAAATTCACTACTTGCAACATCTAAAGCAATTTTTACTTTGTTTTCATAACCTGCTTTTTGAATGCAGGTCATTAAAAATTCTATAGGTTCTGTGTTGTTTGCCATATTTGGAGCAAAACCACCCTCATCACCTAAAGCAGTAGAATATCCTTGTGCTTTTAACTCCTGTTTAAGAAGGGCATAAATTTCACATACCGAACGCAAAGCTTCTTTAAAGCTTGTAAAGCCAAAAGGCATAATCATAAATTCTTGAAAATCAATAGTATTATCAGCATGAACTCCGCCATTTATGATATTGCACATAGGTATAGGTAAAACACTTGCATTCGCCCCACCCAAATATCGGTATAAAGGTATATTAAGAGAATTGGCTGCTGCTCTAGCAACTGCCATTGAAACAGAGAGAGTTGCATTTGCTCCCAAGTGTGAGTAATTTTTTGTGCCATCAAGTTCTTGTAAAATTTCATCAAGCTGACTTTGATTAAAAGCGTCAAGCCCTAAAATTGCATCTGCTATATCTTCATTCACTTTTGTGATAGCTTTCAGCACACCTTTCCCAAAAAACCGTGCTTCTTTATCTCTTAGTTCTAAAGCTTCTTTTGAACCAGTACTTGCGCCACTTGGTACAATAGCAGTCCCTTTGCTACCATCATTGAGAGTGATTTCTGTTTTTACAGTTGGATTACCTCTGCTATCTAAAACTTCAAAAGCCTTTATATCTTCGATAATTTTCATTCCTCTTCTCCATCTTCATTGACAGCTATTATACCCTCCACTCCTATAGAATTTTGAATAGCCTTAGTAATCTCTTCAGCAATTTCAGCATTTTCTCTCAGAAAAATTTTAGAATTTTCTCTGCCTTGACCAAGTTTTCTGTCTTTATAAGAAAACCAAGCTCCACTTTTATCTATAATATCAAGTTTTACTCCATAATCTATAAGCTCACCTTCACGACTTATCCCTTCACCAAACATCACGTCAAATTCAGCTTGTTTAAAAGGTGGAGCAACTTTATTTTTAACCACCTTGACTTTCACGCGGTTCCCAATAGGTTCTTCACTTTGTTTTAAAGTTGCAACTTTACGAACATCTAAACGTACAGAAGAATAAAATTTTAAAGCATTTCCTCCTGTAGTAGTTTCCGGTGTGCCATAACCCATAGTACCTATTTTCATACGAATTTGGTTAATAAAAACAACTGTGGTATTCATTTTATGTACTATACCTGTAAGTTTTCTCAATGCTTGACTCATTAATCTTGCTTGAAGTCCTACATGTTGGTCTCCCATATCGCCTTCTATTTCAGCTTTTGGAGTAAGAGCTGCAACACTATCAACTACAATCAAATCAATAGCCCCGCTTCTTGCTATCGTTTCCACTATTTCTAAAGCTTGCTCTCCAAAATCAGGTTGAGATATGTAAAGATTATCCGTATCCACGCCTAAATTTTTTGCATATTTTACATCTAAAGCATGTTCAGCATCGACAAAAGCACAAACACCACCGGTTTTCTGACACTCTGCAATGAGATGTAAAGTAAGAGTGGTCTTGCCAGAACTTTCGGGTCCATAAATTTCAACAATCCTTCCTTTTGGCACTCCGCCAATACCAAGCGCTAAATCAAGTCCAACAGAACCTGTACTTATACTTTCAATGTGTTCGATTTCTTTATCACCTAAGCGTAAAATTGTTCCTTTTCCAAAAGTTTTATCAAGACTTTTAAGGGCTGCTTCTAGAGATTTTTTTTTGCTTTCATCCATCAATTTTTCCTTAAGAAATGTAGAAACAAATTCTAACAAAATAAAATTAAAGAAGAGTTTATTTTTTAAATTTCGTAGAGAAAAATTAATTTGATTAAGAATTTCATTTTTATAATGATTGTTTTATTCTAATATTAGAAAAAATTTCAGGCTTTAATTTTAGAAAAACTTTAAGAGAATTTTTATACAATAGGACTTGATTTGAATTGTAGGATTGTAATGAAAAAAATCACAGTAGCACATTCACCTGATGCAGACGATATTTTTATGTATATGGCGATGCAATTTGGTTGGATAGATAGTACTTTTAAATATGAGAATGTAGCACTTGATATTCAAACTTTAAACCACTATGCTTTACAAAATGAATATGACGTCAGTGCCATTTCTTTTGCTTTATATCCTTTGATTGCAAATGAATACGCTCTTTTGCGTACAGCAGTAAGTTTCGGACAAGGGTATGGTCCTAAGCTTATCAAAAAAAAACACACTCATTTGAAAAGAAATTTTAAAGTTGCTTTGAGTGGAGAAAACACTACCAATGCTTTACTTTTTCGAATAAAATATCCGCAAGCAAGAATTGTTTATACAAATTTCCTTGAGATTGAAAAAGCGGTTTTGCAAGGAGAAGTTGATGCGGGAGTCTTGATACACGAGAGTATTTTAGAATTTGATACAACTTTATGTGTTGAATCTGAATTTTGGGATATATGGTGTGAATTGATTAAAGAAGATCTCCCTTTGCCTTTAGGTGGTATGGCTTTGCGTCGCTCTTTACCACTTAGCGATGCTATTCTTATAGAAAAAGAACTTACTAATGCTGTAAGAGTAGCTGATAAAAATCGTTACATTTTAGCTTCTATGCTTGAGGAACGTAAGCTTGTTAGAGTTGATAGGGAAAAACTTGATGTTTATTTGCATTTGTATGCAAATGCAAATTCTGTGTCTATGAATACGAATCAATTGAGGGCTTTAGATGCTTTATTTGCTTTGGGATATGAACATAATTTTTATGAAAAGTGTATTAAAGTAGAAGATTATCTTATCCCTAGCGAATATGAAAAAGCAAGGAATTCTTAAGGAAAAAATATGGAACAAAGTACTTTAGTTGCACTCGGTGTTGCTACTTTTAAAATTACACTTATGCTTTCTTTACCTATGCTTCTAGCTGGATTAATTGCAGGGCTTATCATTAGTATTTTTCAAGCCACAACACAAATTAATGAAATGACTTTATCTTTTGTGCCAAAGATTATTTTAGTCGTTATTGTAATTATTTTTTTAATGCCTTGGATGGCTACAACTATGATTGATTTTACCGAAAATATTCTCAATCAAATTCCAACTTTTATTAAATGAAAATTGATTTTAAAAAATATTCTTCTGTAAAAATAGGCACTGAATTTGAAGTAGAAGTTTTAGATTCTCTTTGTGAATTTGATGGTTTTATTATAGGTGGGGCAAACAATTTACTCATTAGCGACGCTCCTAAAAATTTAGCTATTTTAGGGCAGAAATTTGATTTTATTGAACTTATTGAACACCTACAAGACTGTATGATTGTAAAAATTGGTTGTGCAACACGTTCAAAGACTCTGTATCATTTTGCAAAACAACAAAATTTAAGCGGTTTTGAATTTCTTACTAAAATTCCCGGACTCTTAGGAGGGCTTTTAAAGATGAATGCTGGATTAAAAGATGAAACTATCAGCAAACATTTGCTTTCAATCTGTACTTCCCAAGGTGAAATTTTTAAAGAAGATATAGCTTTTTCATACCGTTCTTGCCCTTTAAAAATGCCTTTTTTTTGGGCGAAATTTAAACTTGAATTCGGTTTTGATTTCTCTAAAGATACACTATTACAACAACTAAGGGACAATCAGCCAAAAGGGGCAAGCTTTGGCTCTATTTTTAAAAATCCTAAAAATAATTTTGCAGCCCGATTAATAGAAGCAGTTGGACTAAAAGGTTTTTGTAAAAATGATGCTATGATTAGCCATCAGCACGCCAATTTTTTGATCAATAAAAGAAATGCTACTTTCGAGGATGCTTTGTATCTCATAGAACTTGCAAAAAAAAGAGTTTTTGAAGAATTTGGTGTGGGTTTAGAAGAAGAAGTAATTATTCTTTAAATTTTGCTTTTTATCTCAAAATTTTTTATTTTGCTCAGTAATACAGAATTTTGGGTCTTTTGTTTCGTTTTTTAAAGAGATTATTTTTGCTTGTCTTTGTAAGTATTTTTATTTGAAATTTAAATTTCAAAGTCAAGTAAGTTTTGTGAGTTCGTGCTTTGAATTTTTGCCTTGCTAATGTTTTGCTCTATCTCAAAAACAAGCTTTGTAAAAGTCTTAGAATCTTCTTGATTCAATTCTTTCTCTTTAAACATATGAGGAAAGTATTTTTGTGCAAGAATTTTTTCATTAAAAGTTAAATTTTCAAAGCCTTGTTGAAGAAGTTTGAGTCGAAGTTCTTCTCTGTTTTCATCATTTTCATCAATGTTAAACTTCTCCTCACTTCTTTTCTTTACTTCAGCAACTATTTTTGCTTTTTGTTCTTCTATTCTTTTATTGAGTTCTTCTTGACTAAGCAGACTTTCAAGATTTTCTTCGACAATAGGCATCACTAAAGCCTTCACATAAGAATCTCGAAAGCCCGTATCCATTTCTTTATAGAATATCTCTCCATCAAAATCAAAGTCTTGTTTTAAAACCTTATCAAGGGCTAAATTTAAAGTATCGCTGACAAAAACTTCTTTAAATTGCTTCCTTTGTTCTTCATTTAAACTGCCAAATTCTCTGTATGTTTTTAATCCAAAAGTCTCTAAAACAGGACTTGCATAATCCAAACAGAAACTAGCTGGAAAGAATACTGTTTTCAGCTTTAAATTCTCTTCATCATCTATAATCCCATTTGCGTCTTTATCAGCTTTTAAGTAATTTGCACTCTGGGCGATTATCCTATACCAACCGCTTACAAAGGCTGAACTCTCGCCATTTAAAAGATAGCTTCCATCTTTTCTTTTATGCACTTCGCCAAAATTTCTTTCTAGGGCAAAAACACTTTGTGAGCTTAAAGCTATGCTTGTTATCTCTCCTCCAGCATTTGCAAAATACACTTTTAATAATCCTTCTTCCATTTGTGCTTGTTCCTCACTCACAGAAGACTCAAGCTTAGAAATTTTTTCATCTAAAGCTTGGAGTTCTTCTTTATCTCTTTGAACAATAACTGAATTAATGTCAGCCTTGTATATGTTATGTTCTTGTGAACGTCTGTCATCAACAATTTTATGATAAGGATTCCAAGAGGCAAAAAGAGCAAAGGTTGTCATTATCGTATCGAATGTGGCAAACTCATACAATATTGATAAGCCAGAGTTCCTCTTCCAAAGTATTTAGCACAACGAGCCTCATTATCATAGTAATTGTTCATACCAAAATATCCCGGTCTATAAGGTCTGTGAACAGAGTAAGGGTTGGTATGGTAAGTATATCTCCTGTCCTCATTAGCTTGTACATTTTGAAATGAAGTGAGGCTTAAAAACACAGCAAGAAATGCTATTTTTTTCATAATTCTCTCCTTGATAAATTCTTAAATTTCTCTTTAACGATTTATCAAATCGGCATTATTTTAAAAAAAATGAAGTATGTTTTTACAATTTTTTTTGATTTTTTTCAAGTACTTTTTTTACAGCCAAACTTGCTAGAGCTAAGCCAAAAGAGGCAGTAACACCCATAAAAGAGCCAAGATTTTTACAGTGAGGGGTTTCATCAGAAAAGATGACATCAAAATCTCCTTTAAATCCTGCCTTTCTTAACTCATAACGGAATTTTTTTGCTAAAGCATCGCCGTGAGTTTTAAAAATACTTGCACTTTTAATGCGGGTAGGATCAAGCTTTCTTGCCCCTCCTGTTGAGGAAATGAAAATTTGTTTTGTAAAATCAACTCTTTTAGCCAAAGCCACTTTAGCAGGTATATCATCGATAGCATCGATGATAAGATCAAATTCATTGAGTGTAAAATCAGCTAAAAAATTTTCATCTATCTTTGCGACAAAATGTTGAATTTTATAAATTCTCCCAAAAACATCAGCCTTGTTTTCATTTAAATACTCACTATGAATTTGGCGGTTTTGGTTACTTACTTCAAAGCTATCACCATCAAGCACACTAAGCCTTGTAAAACCTGTACGATAAAGAGCTTCAACACACATTCCACCAACACCACCTAGACCACAAACAAGCACTTTTGTAGTGCAAAATTGATTGAAATTCTCTTCTCCAAGAAGCCATTTTACTCTTGTGTATCTGTCAGTTTCTTTTTGATCCATTTTTTTACCTTTTTCATTCTTTTGTATGCAGTTAAATCAAGCATTATAGGTGTAACAGTTATGTAACCCTTTTTTAAAAGAGCAAGATCACAGTAGCTCTCGTTCTCAAATTTCAAACTTGAATCGGCAAGCCAAAAATATTCTACACCTCTAGGATTGATGTTTGAATGAGCCTTGAAATTATAGACTCTTTTAGCAGCTTTGCATACTTTCATTCCTTTCAATTTCCTTTTCGCAGAAGGAAAATTAATATTTAAGAATTCTTTTTTCTTTAAAGGAAATCCTTGAGTGAATATTTTACGAAGAAGTTTTTTTGTGATTTTTAAAGCCTTAGTGAAATCAATTTTTTTTTCATTTTTTTGATAAAACTGCGAAAGAGCAATCGCTGGAATTCCGTGCAGCACCGCTTCCATAGCCCCTGCACAAGTACCAGAATAAGTAATATCCTCACCAACATTTGCGCCTTTGTTAATTCCGCTTATGACAAGGTCAGGTAAAGCTTTTTTGTAGAATTTTGACAACGCAAGATAAACACAATCAGCTGGTGTGCCATCGTCAAGTTTATAAAATCTTTTTGCCACTTTAATAAATTTGAGAGGTTTTGTAAGGGTGATAGAATGCGAACAAGCCGACTTTTCATTTGCAGGAGCAACTACAGTGATTTGGGCTTTAAATTCTTTTCGAAGCATTTTAGCAAGTTGCCTTATTCCTTCACTTTCAAAGCCATCATCATTAGTAATTAAAATCTTCTTCATTCTTTCCCTTAAGGCTAAAAATAAATTTCTATTCTAGCACATCTAAAGTAAAAACTTTTTATTTTGTTGTATATTTATATTATATTTATATTATGTTTATTATTTTTTCCTATCATTGATAAGCCTAATTTTAAAAAGAAAGGAAAAAATGAAAAAATTTTTAAGTTTGTTGGCTGTTTGTATTTTGAGCTTTAATTTTGCAAAAGCTGAAATAAATTTGTATGGACCAGGTGGTCCTCATATTGCTCTAAAAGCTGCTGCTGCAGTGTTTTCAGAAAAAACAGGAATGAAGGTTAATGTAAATTTTGGTCCTCAAGCAACTTGGTTTGAACAAGCAAAGAAAGATGCAAATATCTTGTTTGGAACTTCAGATCAATCTGCTCTTGCTATTGCAAGTAGTTTTAATGGGGATTTTAACACAAGCAATATAAAACCGCTTTATTTTAGAGAAGCCATTATTCTAACACAAAAAGGAAATCCTCTCAAAATCAAAAATCTTAAAGACCTGATTACAAAAAAAGCACGTATTGTTGTACCTGAAGGCGCAGGAAAAAGCAATACTTCTGGTACAGGTGTGTGGGAAGATATGATAGGAAGAACTCAAAATATCAAAACAATTCAAGATTTTAGAAATCATATAGTAGCCTTTGTCCCAAATAGTGGAAGTGCGAAAAAACTTTTCGCTGAAAATAAAGCAGATGTTTGGATTACTTGGAGTGATTGGGAAAAGTCAAATCCTGATATTGGAACTGCTGTTGCAATAGAAAAAGATTTGGTTATATATAGAACTTTTAATGTAGTTGCAAGAGAGGGCTCAAACAAAGAAGTGTATGATTTTATTGATTTTTTAGGTACAAAAGAAGCTGCAAGTATCTTTGCAAAATACGGATATAAACAATAAATTTTCATTTGTTTGAACTTAACACACAACAGATACTTTTAACTTAATATAATGAATTTTTCATTATATTAAAGTTTTTACTGCACCATTCAATCCTTTTAAGTTGAAGCTACATTTAAAAAAATAGTAATAATAAGAGCGTTTGTGATATTACTGATAAAACCACCTATTAAAGGCACAACAAAAAAAGCTAAAGGAGAATAGCGGAATTCAGAACAAACAGAACTCATAGTCGCCATAGATACAGGGACTGCCCCGAGTCCAAAACCACAATGACCCACACTAATAATAGCTGCGTCATAATTTTTACCACAAAGTCTAAAGGTAACATACACAACAAAAAAATAAATCAGCACAAGCTGCAAACATAATATAGTAAGAAGAGGCACTGCTAATGAAACCAATTCCCAAAGTTTCATCGTTATGATAGACAGTGATACAAAAAGAGCTAAACATACAGATCCTACTATGGATATGCTTTCATAGAGAGCTTCTTTGTCTTCACTTTGAGACTTTTTATAGTCTAAAAATAGACGCATAAGGATACCGCCGAACATACTCATTACGTGAAGAGGTAAATTGAGCGAAGGAAAAGCAAGGCGAAAAGCATAATACAAAAGCTCTCCAATTCCACAAGCTAAAAGCAATATAAAAACAGCATTATGAGCTCTTTTTTGACTTACAAAATGCTGAATTTTTTTACTCATATTTGTTTGCTCTTCGGTTTGTATATATTCACAATTGTTTAATCTGTGTTTGAGTATCAATCTCCTGCCTATAGGTCCTGCCATAATACATCCAGCAACAAGTCCAAAAGTAGCCGAAGCAATAGCCACTTCTAAGGCTGCATCAGCACCCATTGAAACAGCAATAGGTGCAAAAGAAGCAGCATTTCCGTGCCCTCCTGTAAGAGGAATTGACCCAGCCATTAAAGCTATAAGAGGATTAATGCCCATAAAAAAGCCCACTTCTAAAGCCAAGATATTTTGAAAGATGGCTAAAAGTGCCGCCAAAAGAGTAAAAATGAAAATAAGTTTGCTTGATTTTTTAAGAAAAAGTAAGGAAGCACTTAAACCTGATGCTGCAAAAAAAACATTATAAAAAAACTGATTCAGTGTAGTATAGTCAAATTCAAACACCACCATTTCGCTTATATGTAGTATAGTTGTAAGACCCGCAAAAAGTATGCCACCAACAACAGCTGAAGGAAGGCAATACCGTTTTAAAACATTAAATTTAAGGCGTAAATACTCTCCCACAAAAATAGCCCCAACAGCTATCATTAAGGTAGAAAACATTCCCGTTGAAACAATCATTTTTTCTCTCTTATAGTGTAATATCAATGTTTAAGTATATAAAAAAGAAGCAAAAAATGTATTAAACTTCATTCTTTATTTTTTGAAGTGTTACTTTAAGAAATTTTGAGATAAAAAATTCAGAAAATTACAATACAATTTTCTTCACATCAAGTTTTCATTAACACTCTATAAGACTTATTCTTTGACGTTTATATTTACCTTCTTTTGCAACTCTAATTACAGCATTTGCATAGTTTTGGTATGAAATTTTACTCTCCCCTTGCGCATTAGTTTGAAATTCCTCGCCTATAAGTTTATAATCAAGCGTTCTTTTTCCTTCATAAAAAATTGCTGCGGGAGAAATGTAAAGCCAGTTTATAACATCATTTGTTCGCAAAAAATCTAACACTTCGGCTGCGGCTTTGGCTACACCTAAATATTCTTTCGGAAAATTAGGAGTATGCATTAATTGTAATGTATGTTCTTTATTCATATACAAACTCCCTGCTCCACCTACAACCATAAAAAGTGCTTTGTTATCTTGTAAAATATCGCAGAGGTGTTGAATATGCTTAAGATGTAAACTCAAATCTTGCCATTCTCCAAAACAATCAACGATAACATCAAAATCTCGTAAATCCTCTCTCTCAAGTGCAAAAATATCTTTTACAATAACTCGTACCCTTGAATCAAATTCTGCTTTGTTTCTTATAAAAGCAGTAGTTTCTAAACCTTGTTCTAAGGCTTCATTTGTAACACTTCTTCCGCTTTTTCCATTAGCTGCTAAAACTGCTATTTTCATTATTTCTCCTCATTATTAAAATTGGTACAATACTATTATAAGAAAAATTTATACAATAAAACAATATTCAATTTTTATAATTTCAGTTTAGTACAAATGGAGTAAGTTATGATTAGAATATGGATTGTAGAGAGTGTTTTTCATTGTAGATATGAAAATTGAGGATTTTTAATGCGTACTTTTTTTGTTTGTGCCCTAGAGCCATCAGCCAATTTACATTTAAAAGAAGTTTTAAAAGTTTATCAAAAAGAATATGGTAATTTTAGTCTTTTAGGTATATATGATGAAGCCCTGTGCAAGGAATTTAACTTACAAACAAAACCTTTTTACAGCTCACACGAATTTTCGGCTATGGGTTTTGTAGAAGTTTTACCTCTCATTTTTAAAGCTAAACGCGCCATAGCAGAACTCACGGCTTTTATTTTACAAACTGAAAAGCTAAAGACAACAGAAACTTTTAATAGTAGTGATTTAAAACAAAGTATAGATGAAAATTTATCTCAATCACAAGATCAAAACATCAATCTTTCCCACAAGATCAATGCTGTTCTTTGTATCGATTCGCCTGCTTTTAATATTCCCTTTGCGAAAGCTTTAAAAAAAGCTGGTTCAAAAATCAAAAGGATTTATTATATTGTACCTCAAGTTTGGGCTTGGAAGAAAGGGCGAATTCCTATAATAGAAAGCCATTTTGATGTTTTAGCTTCTATTTTGCCTTTTGAAAAACATTTTTTTAGCAAAAGCATTTATGTAGGACATCCTCTCTTAGATGAAATTAAAGAATTTAAAGCAAAAGAAGACGAAAAACTTCTGCTTTCAAAGAAAGAAAATGAAAAAATTATTGCTTTTTTACCCGGTTCAAGAAAGGCTGAAATTCAAAGTTTGATGCCTATTTTTAGAGTTTTAAGTGCAAATTTTAAAGGAAAGAAGATTCTTTGTGTGCCTCCTTTTCATTTAAGCAAACTTGAAATTTACGGTGATTTAGATGGCTTTATACTTAAAAGCGATACTCCAAAAGTACTTAAGGAAGCAGATTTTGCTTTTATTTGCAGCGGTACAGCCACTTTAGAAGCCGCTTTAGTAGGTACTCCTTTTGTGCTTTGTTATAAAGCAAGGACCATAGATATTTTGATTGCAAGACTTTTTGTAAAACTAAAGCATATAGGGCTTGCAAATATCATTTGCGATTTTGTAGGGAAAGAACCTCTTCATCCTGAATTTTTGCAACAACAAGTCAATATAAAAAAATTGCAAAATGCTTATGATAAATATGATTATAAGGGATTTTTTGCCAAGGTCGATTTTTTAAAAACCTATTTACAATTTGGCAGTGCGAGAAAATTAGCTACAATACTTCACAAACTTTAAAAGGAATAAAGATGCAAAAAGAAGCAATGAGTCAATTTGGTTACGATAAATTAGTAAAGGAATTAAAAAATTTAAAGGATATTCAAAGACCTGCGGTTGTACAAGAAATCGACACAGCACGAAGCCACGGGGATTTAAAAGAGAATGCTGAATATCACGCTGCTAGAGAGAAACAAGCTCTTATTGAAAGTCGCATAGCAGAACTAAGTGAAATTTTGGCACGAGCTCAAGTCATAGACCCTGCAAGTTATAAACACGATAGTGTTAAATTTGGTTCGAGTGTGGTTATTATGGATTTGGATACAGAAAAAGAAAGCAAATACACTCTTGTAGGAACTTGTGAAGGGAATTTAGAGAAAGGTTATATCTCCATATCTTCGCCTTTAGCTAGAGCTATGCTTGGAAAAAGAGAAGGCGATGAATTTAAAGTACAGCTTCCAAAAGGAGAAAGTGAATTCGAAATTATCTCTGTTTCTTATGAGCCTTTACAATTTTAGAGTTTTGTATGCAAAGTTGCATTCTTAAAGAAGGGGCGATTTTTATTGCAGACGCTCACGAAAATGAACACAGGCAGTGGTTTTGGGAATTTTTGCAAGCTTTAAAAAAAGGGCAAATCCACACTCCCCAACTTATTTTAATGGGTGATATTTTTGATTTGCTTGTGGGAGAAATTCATACTACTCACGATTTTGCAAAACCTTATATTCTGTTATTAGAAGAATTAGCAAAGGACATAGAAATTTTTTATTTCGAAGGCAATCACGATTTTAATCTCGCAACTCTCTTTAATAAAGTAAAAGTCTTCCCTTTTTCTTTGCAACCTTTCTATGCACTTTTACATACAAGTACAGGCAAAAATTATGATTTTATTCTTGCTCACGGAGATATTTTTTTAAATCCCCTCACTCAATTTTTTTTACAGACCTTAAGAAATCACATTTTGCTGTATTTTTTCAATTTTTTAAATACAATTTTTTGTGGTTTTTTTTCTCGACAAATTCTCGCAAGACAAAGAAAAAAAAATCTTTTTTATCGCATAAAAAATTTTGGAAATTTTGCACGTCAAAGATACAAAAAATACAAAACAAATACCGCTTGGGTTGTAGAAGGACATTATCATCAAAATTATATAATCAATGAAGAAAAAATAAAATATTTTAACTTGGGTAGTTTTGCATATGAGGGAAGTTTTTTTAGAGTACAATATGAACAAGAAATCAAATTTGAAGAACTGAAGTTGAGGGGACAAAATGTTTGATGAAAATATCGTGAAAACGGGTTCAAATGAAATGGAGCTTGTCGATTTCCGTATCTTTAAGCAAGGACAGGACAAAATTTATGAAGGGATTTATGGAGTTAATGTTGCTAAAGTAAAAGAAATTATTAAAATTCCAAATCTCACAGAATTACCGGGTGTACCTGATTATATCGAAGGAATTTTTGATCTTCGTGGAGTCGTGATACCTGTTGTCAATCTTGCTAAATGGATGCAAATCACTGAGCCAGAAAGTACTATGTTAAAGCCAAGAGTTATTATTACTGAATTTAGTAATATTCTTATAGGTTTTATTGTCCATGAGGCAAAAAGAATTCGTAGAATTAGTTGGAAAGATATAGAACCTGCGAATTTTTCTTCCGGGGGTGCAGGAGTGCTTGATAAAGGTAAAATTACAGGAGTAACTCGTATAGAAAATGATGAAGTTTTGCTTATAGTCGATCTTGAAAGTGTGGTTGAAGATTTAGGAATTTATTCAAGTAAAACTGATATTGACTTTGATAAACTTCAAAAATTTAGTGGAACAGCTCTTATTTTAGATGATAGCTCCACAGCAAGAAAACGGGTTAAAGATATGGTGCAAAAATTAGGTTTACAGGTTATTGAAGCTCTTGATGGCATTGAAGGTTTGGCTAAACTTGAAGAACTTAGCAAACTTTATGGACCAAATTTATCTCAACAATTGAAAATTATTATTAGTGATGTTGAAATGCCTAAAATGGATGGTTTTCATTTTGCTGAACATATTAAAGAAGATGAAAGATTCAAGGGTATTCCTATAGTTTTTAATTCTTCACTATCAAATGAATATGTAGGTGAGAAAGCCATTGAAGAAACTGGTGGAGAAGGATATCTAGTGAAATTCAATGCGACTGATTTCTTTAGTGAGATAACTAAAATCTTAAAAAAACACCAAACACAAGAACAGGGGTAAAATATGGAAGATATGCAAGAAATACTTGAAGACTTTTTGGTTGAAGCTTTTGAGCTAGTTGAGCAAATCGACCACGATTTAGTAGAGCTTGAAAATAGCCCTGAGGATTTAGAATTATTAAACAGAATTTTTCGTGTTGCACACACTGTAAAAGGTTCTTCAAGCTTTTTAAATTTTGATATTCTTACAAAACTTACTCATCATATGGAAGATGTACTTAATAAAGCAAGACACGGAGAGTTAAAAATAACTCCTGATATTATGGATGTAGTTTTAGAATCTATCGATAAAATGAAAACTTTGCTTAATTGCATACGTGATAATGGAAATGATACAGCTATTGGTATGGATATAGAGCCTATATGTGCTAGACTTACAGGAATTTCAGAAGGAGAGTTACCAACAGGGTCTGCTCCAAAACCAAATGAATCAAAAAAAGAAGAAGTTCCTCCTCCGATAGAGAAAAATAATGAACCAGAAGTCGATGTTAATAATTTAAGCGATTCTGAAGTAGAAGCTGAAATTGAACGGTTGCTTAAAGTAAGAAAAGCTGAAGATCAAGCAAGACGTGCTCAGAAAAAACAAAATCCTACTCCAATGCAATCAAAAGCTCCTTTAAATAAACCGACAGAAGGTGGTGAGAAAAAAGTCCCAACTTCAGGCGGCGGTAGTGGTGGTATGGATCAAACTATACGCGTTGAAGTGAAAAGACTTGATCATTTGATGAATTTGACAGGAGAGCTTGTTCTAGGAAAAAACCGTTTGTTAAAAATCTATGATGATGTTGAAGAAAGATATGAAGGAGAAAAATTCCTTGAAGAACTAAATCAAGTTGTATCTCAATTAAGCATTATTACAACAGATGTACAACTTGCTGTGATGAAAACAAGAATGCAGCCTATTGCTAAGGTTTTTAATAAATTCCCAAGAGTTGTACGAGATTTGAGTCGTGAGCTTGGTAAGCAAATTGAGCTTGAAATTACTGGTGAAGAAACAGAACTCGATAAATCTATCGTTGAAGAAATAGGCGATCCTATTATGCATATGATTCGAAATTCTTGCGATCACGGTGTTGAAGAACCGGCTGCTCGTGCAGCAAATGGCAAACCTGAAAGAGGCACAGTTCAACTTAAAGCATACAATGAAGGCAATCACATTGTCGTTGAAATTACAGATGATGGAAAAGGACTTGATGCAAATGGATTAAAAATGAAAGCTATCGAAAAGAATTTGATAACAGAAAAAGAAGCTGATCAAATGACTGATAAAGAAGCTTTTGCTTTAATCTTTAAACCGGGTTTTTCTACTGCCGCTAAAGTTACGAATGTTTCTGGTCGTGGTGTTGGTATGGATGTTGTTAAAACAAATATAGAAAAACTCAATGGAGTGATAGAAATTGATAGTGAGCTTGGTAAAGGAAGCTCATTTAAGCTTAAAATCCCTCTCACTTTAGCAATTATTCAGTCCTTGCTTGTTGGAACTCAAGAAGAATATTATGCTATCCCGCTTGCAAGTGTTCTTGAAACTGTGAGAGTACCAATTGATGATATTTATACCATTGAAGGAAAAAATGTTTTACGTTTGAGAGATGAAGTGCTTTCACTTGTAAGACTTTCTGATGTCTTTGGAGTAAAACAAGTGCTAGAAAGCGGTGAACAGACTTATGTTGTAGTCATAGGTGTTGCTGAAAGCAAGCTTGGTATTATCGTTGATACTTTAGTTGGGCAAGAAGAAATTGTTATAAAATCTATGGGTGATTACTTACAAAATATTCAAGGTATAGCCGGTGCTACAATTCGTGGTGATGGTAGTGTTACTCTTATCATTGATGTAGGTGCGATGATGGATATGGCTAAAGAAATCAAGGTTGATATAAAAACTCAACTTGAATCAGGAGCAAAAAAACCTAAAGAAAAACCTGAAGATTATAAAGTATTAATTGTCGATGATTCCAAAATGGATAGAACTTTAATGCAAAAAGCTTTAGAACCTTTAGGCGTAAGTTTAGTTGAAGCTACAAATGGAGTTGAAGCACTTAATATTATTAAATCAGGCGAACACGATATTGATGCTATGTTGATTGATATTGAAATGCCAAGAATGGACGGATATACCTTAGCAGGTGAGATTAGAAAGTATTCCAAATATCGCAATCTTCCTCTTATTGCCGTTACTTCAAGAACAAGTAAAACAGATCGCTTAAGAGGTGTTGAAGTAGGTATGACAGAATATATTACTAAGCCTTATTCTCCAGAATATTTGGAAAATGTGGTTCGAAAAAATTTGAAACTAGGATAAGAATATGAGTAATGAAAAATTAGACCAAATTTTACAAAAGCAACAAGCTCAAATAGCCGGTCCTGATACAGAACATAAAGAAGACGATGTTATTCAATTAGTAGGTTTTGTTGTCGGTGATGAGGAATATGCTATTCCTATTCTTAATATACAAGAGATTATAAAACCTATAGAATATACAAGAGTTCCTAGTGTTCCTGATTATGTTTTAGGTGTTTTTAATATGCGAGGCAATGTTATGCCTTTAATTGATTTAGCCCAACGTTTTCATTTAGGCAGTTCTAAAATGACTGCCCAGACCCGTTACATCGTCCTTCGTGGAGAAACTAAAGGAAGTGGTGTAGGTTGCAACGCAGGTTTTGTTATAGACAGATTAACAGAAGCTATTAAAATTCATAGAAACAGAATTGATCCACCACCTGAAACTTTAATCAAAGATAAAGGAATGATCTACGGCATAGGAAAACGTGATGATAATATTCTTACTATATTGAAAGTTGAAGCTTTACTCAAACGTGAATTTTGATGATAAAACTTTGCATTTTTGATTTTGATTCTACTCTAATGAATGGTGAAACCATAGATTTTTTAGCTGCTGCTTATGGAGTAGGAGAAAAATCAGCCTCTATTACAACAAGGGCAATGAATGGTGAGCTTGATTTTTTTGAAAGTCTTTGTGAAAGAGTAAGTTTATTGAAAGGAATGTCTTACACACAAGTACTTCAAATAGGCAAAGAACTTCCTTTGATGAATGGAGCTTATGAACTTGTGGAATTTTTACATTCTAAAAATATTCTTATTGTTATCTTCAGTGGAGGATTTCACGAAGGGATAGATCCTGCTATGGAAAAACTTGGGATTAAGCTAGGTTTTGCAAATTATTTACACAATAAAAACAACGCTGTAAGCGGCCTTGTTGGCGGAGAAATGATGTTTTTATCTTCTAAGGGTTTAATGCTTCAAAGATTAAAGAATTTTTTGAAAATAAAAACAGAAGAAGTAATGTGCGTAGGAGATGGAGCAAATGATATATCAATGTTTAAGGAAAGTGGGCTTAAAATCGCTTTTTGTGCAAAAGAAATTCTCAAAGCTAATGCAAGCTACTGTGTAGAAAAAAAAGATTTGAAAGAATTAATAGAATTTATAAAATGAAAAAATTTTCTCTTTGGTGTGATTTCATTGAAAGCGGTTTCTTAGAAAATGATTTCGCACAACTGCTCACTCAAGGCATCAACGGTGCTACTTCAAATCCAACTATTTTTAAAAATGTTATTGTCAATTCACCTTTTTATAAACAAAAAATTAGAAAATTAAAAGGAAAGAAAGCGAAAGAAATTTATGAAAATTTAGCTCTTGCTGATATACAAAAAGCAGCTGATAAACTTGCACCGAATTTCTTTTGTAATAATGATGGTTTTATTAGTATAGAAATTGACCCACGTTTTTCTGAAAATACCAGCTTGAGTCTTGGCGAGGCTAAAAGACTTTTTACGAGTGTGGGCAGAGATAATGTTATGATAAAAATTCCAGCAACAAAGGCTTCTTATGAAGTGATGTTTGAATTAATGAAAATTGGTATAAATGTCAATGCGACTTTGGTTTTTTCTTTAGAACAAAGTCAAAAATGCCTTGAAGCTTTAAATGCCGGTTTAAAATATTTTCGCAAGATGAATCAAGTTTGCAACTTTAGAACACCAAAAGCTGTTATTAGTATATTTGTGAGCCGTTTTGACAGACTTTTAAATGAAAAAGCTCTTGAAAAAAATCGTATAGGTGTGCTTAATGCAAACTTAGCTTACAATAATATAATAAGCAACGATGAACCAAATATACGCGCTTTATTTGCAAGTACTGGAGTTAAAGGTGATGATTTGCCAAAAGAATATTATATCAAAGAACTTCTTTTTGAAAATGCCATTAATACAGCACCACTTGATGCTCTCTTTGCCTTTAAATCTGATTATGAACTGAAAAAGCCTTTAATGAATTTTGAAATTTACACCCAGCTTAATAAAATTATTAATCAAAATGAAAGGGAAAAAGCTTATAATATACTTTTAAATGAAGGTTTGGAGCAATTTTGTTTTGCGTTTGATGAACTTTTAAAAGAAGTTTATAACTACTCAAAACATTAAATTCTGTTTTTGAAGGATTTTTATGTTAAGCGCCTCTCATTTAAAAGGTCTGATTTTTGTCGGTGTCATTACTTTAGTTAGTTTCTATTTAAGCACTCTTTCTTTATCGAAACAATTCCATATATCTGCACTTATTATAGGAATTGTATTTGGAGCCATTTTATCTTCATTCTATCATAAAAATCAAAAAAAATTTGAAAAAGGTGTTGTTTTTAGTAGTAAAAAACTCCTTCGATTTGGCATTATTTTATACGGCTGTAACATTTCGCTTCTTGATATACAAAAAGTTGGATTTATAGGAATAATTTTAAGCGTCCTTGTAGTTTTCATAGTGCTGTGCATAGGAATTTATTTCGGAACACAATGGCTTAAAATGGATAAAAAACTTGCTATTTTAATTAGTGGAGGTAGTGCCATTTGTGGTGCGGCAGCAGTATTAGCCCTAGAAAGTGCTATCAAAGCAAAACAAGAAAAAAGCGTTATAGCTGTTAGCAGTGTAGTTGTTTTTGGTTTCATTGCTATGCTGCTATACCCATTGCTCTATCTTCTCAATTTTATCCCTTTAACACCTATACAAGAAGGCATTTATTTAGGACTTAGTTTACACGAAGTAGCAAATGTCGTTGCAGCAGCCAATGCAATTAGCCAAGATTGTGCAAATTTCGCACTCATTATAAAAATGGTACGAGTACTTTTACTTGTACCTGTACTTTTACTTGTACCACTTTTTTTAAGCAAAACTGACAAAGAATCTCAAACAAAACTACATATACCTTGGTTTGCTTTATGGTTTTTAGCAATGATTATTCTCAATTCACTATTTCATTTGCCAAATGAACTCATAGAATTATTGAAATTGCTTTGCATACTTTCTTTAACTGCGGCAATGGTTGCTTTAGGTTTAACAATTCACATTAAAGCTTTCGCTCAATTCGGAAAAGAAGCTTTTTTACTTGCATTATTTCTCTTTATTGTACTTTCATTTGGAGTTTTTTTTCTTGTCTTTACTGCTACGAATTTGAATTTGATTTAGATTTGACTTCAACTGCAAGTTCGATATTTTGAATTTACATTATTTAATCTTGAAAGAATATTTGAAATTTCTTCTTCATTTTTAATTACAGAACCCTATTTATTTACCTTTGCTACTAATCAGTTTCAAAGATTTTAACGAATTTTTCTACGTCTTAATCTTGAGAGTTTGTAGATAACAGAAGACCGCCCTTCAAAAAATTCTTCATCAAGGATAATGCCTTTATTTTTATCTATTATTTTCTTTGCCCAAGCTTCATCAAATTTTTTTCCGTGTGCATTTGCAGAACTTGAGTAAAACCACCCATTTTCAAGTAAAAATTGTCTGTGTTTGCCTTCGTGAACAACTCTTAAGGTTTTACCATTTGGATAAATAAAACTTGTTTTTTTAGCTTTTCTGACTAAATTTTTGTATTTATTTGGTATGTGAGTAAAATTTTGAAGCTCACACAACCGTGCTATAGTGATTATACAAGGTTTATTTAAAGCTCTGTTTTTAATACGGTTTAAAAGCTCCTTGTTTTTACTTAAAAATCCTGCTGTTGTATCTGTTTGTGCTAGATAAATATAAGAATTTTTAACATCCATTCTTTTTCCTTTTTTTAAACTTTATAATAGCATATACTTTCAGAAAGCAAAAGAATTACAAAAAACATTATGTTTTATAATCATTTAGAGCTGTTTGCAATTGTCTCAAATTTAATAAATATAGATACACGATATAATACAACAATTTTTATTTTTCAAAAAAGCTTTCAGTTTATTTCTCTATTGAAATTAAACTTTGTGTATAATAAAATTCAATACAATAAAAACAATCATTTGTTTAAAAACAGAAAATCTTAATGAGAGAGATTTTAACAAAAGAAAACATTACTATTAAAGGCTTTACAATGAAGATACTACAAAAAGGCGACAAAGCACCAGAATTTGAGCTTTTAGATCAAGACGGTATAGCAGTATCGTTAAAAAATTTTATCGGAAAAAAAGTTATTATCTATTTTTATCCTAAAGATGACACTCCAGGTTGCACCACAGAAGCTTGTGATTTTAGCGGTTTATATAAAAACTTTTTAGAAAAAAATACTGTGATTATAGGTATTAGCCCTGACAGTACTATAAGTCATAAAAACTTTGCAAAAAAATTTAATCTGTCTCATATACTCTTAAGCGATACAAATAAAGAAGTAGCTAAAGCTTATGGAGTCTGGGGGTTAAAGAAAAATTATGGAAAAGAATATGAAGGAATTATTCGTTCAACTTTTATACTCGATGAAAAAGGCACAATAGTCCAAATTTATAGCAATGTGCGAGTAAAAGAACACGCTATAAAAGTACTTGGGAATTTATAGTGCTTGTTCATATTTGTTGTAGCGTTGATTCTCACTATTTTATACAAGAATTAAGACTTGCATATCCAAAAGAAAAAATTATAGCTTATTTTTACGACCCTAATATTCATCCTTACAGTGAATATGAGTTACGATTTTTAGATGTTAAACGTAGCTGCGAAAAACTTGGTATAAAACTTTACAAAGGTAAATACGAATATGAAAAATGGCTTAATGCTGTAAAAGGATTTGAAAATGAACCTGAAAAAGGAGCAAGGTGTGAAATTTGTTTTGACGTCCGTATGCAAGATTCTGTGAAATTCGCAAAAAAGATGAAAGAAACAAAACTCACAACAACTCTTCTAACAAGTCCAAAAAAAGACTTAAAACAACTCCAAAAAGCCTTACAAAAAGAATGTGATCCGTTTGGCATTGAATTTATTGCTCCTGATTTTCGTAAAAATGGCGGGACACAAAAACAATTTGCTTTAGCAAAAAAGGAAATGCTGTACCATCAGGACTATTGTGGATGCCTTTATGGACTTAAAAAACAAAAAGAAAATAAAAATCTTATTGATGAGTTGCTCTCACCTATTAATGCTCAGATTCTTCCTGCTAGCATAGAAGAAAGGATAGCTCTCTATAAAAAAGTGTGCGACTTGGAAAAAAAGAAAAATACTTTTGAAATCGTAAGAGAAAAATTCCTCAACTACCGACTTTTAAGCGGCTTAGTGCAAAGAGATAAAAAGGCTGTAAAAAGTGCTATTTTATTTTACTCTCATTTTAAAAACTCTTATACAAAATTCACTTTAAATGGAGACATCAAAGGTTTGTATAAAAGCACAAAAGATGAGATATGTTTTTTGGATTTTGAGTATTTTAACGCTCTTTGCAAACACAAATTTCAAGATTTTGAAGAAATTTTTACACGACCTTTGAAAATCAAACAAGAAATCAAACTAAGGCAAAAACTTTTTGGTCCGTATAATCTCTCTCCTATTATTATACTAGAACGCATTAATGGCGGTAAGTATGAGATAAAAGCAAAAAGTGAAATTTATTTTGATGTAAAAGAAAAGATTGTAGTACGAAAAACTTAAAAATTTCTGCAAAAATTTGTTTTATTAATGGAAATTTAAATGATTTTTTATATAATAAAATTCTCAATTCTTAAAATAAAAAGGTCTTTTAAAAAGAATGATAGACACGATGCAAATCCAGATGGTTTTACCGCACCGATATCCTTTTTTACTTGTCGATAGAATTACCGAACTCAAAAAAGGCGAATGTGTTAAAGGATATAAAAATATTAGTATAAATGAACAAATATTTATAGGGCATTTCCCACAACATCCAATTTATCCGGGCGTACTTATCTTAGAAGGAATGGCACAGACAGGTGGCGTTTTAGCTTTTGAAAGCATGGAAAACAAAACTGATCCAAAAAATAAAGTGGTTTATTTTACAGGTATAGACGGAGCAAAATTTAGAAATCCTGTACGCCCCGGTGATAGACTTGATTATGAAATGCAAGTAATGAAAAATCGCGGGAGTATGTGGATTTTTAAAGGTAAAGCCTTTGTAGATGGAAATTTAGTCGCTGAGGCTGAGCTAAAAGCTATGATAGTGGATAAATAATGAGACAAGTACACCCAAGTGCTGTTGTTGAAGATGGGGCTGTTTTAGGCGATGATGTTGTCATAGAAGCATATGCCTATGTGAGTAAAGAAGCTAAAATAGGCAATAAAGTTGTTATTAAACAAGGTGCTAGGATACTTTCAGATACTACTATTGGAGATTTTTCTCGGGTATTTTCTTATGCTATTGTAGGCGATATACCTCAAGACATTTCCTATAAAGACGAACAGAAAACAGGTGTAATAATAGGAAAAAATGCTACTATTAGAGAATTTGTTACAATCAATTCAGGTACAACAAAAGGCGATGGTTTTACTCGCATTGGCGATAATGCTTTCATTATGGCTTACTCGCATATAGCTCACGATTGCCTCTTAGGCGATAATGTAATTTTAGCTAATAATGCTACTTTAGGTGGGCATATAGAACTAGGGTCATATGTCGTTATCGGGGGTCTTACCCCTGTTCACCAATTTGTCAAAATTGGGGAGTATTCGATGATAGCAGGAGGTTCTGCGCTTTCGCAAGACATAGTACCTTTTTGCCTAGCAGAAGGTAACAGAGCTAGTATTAGAAGTTTAAATTTGGTAGGAATTCGTCGCCATTTTGATAAAGAACAAGTAGAAATTTTAACTAAGGCTTATAGAATGCTATTTAGACAAGGGGATTTAAAAGAAAACGCAAAAATCTTGCTTCAAAATGAAAGCAATGAAAATGTTCGCAAAATGTGTCATTTCATACTAGAAACCAAACGCGGAATCCCTGTGTATAGAGGAAAAAATAATGGCTAGAAAATGCAGTTTTTGTGCTGAAAATGAAAATACAGGAAGAAGAATTTTAGCAAATGAACACGATGATGCTTTCATTTGCGAGTACTGTGTTGAAGGAGCATATGGTATTATTTTTGGTGAAGAAAAAGCTTTCAAAAAACCTCAACATCAAGAACATATAGACTTTAAAACTCTCACTCCAAAAAAACTCAAAGCCTATTTAGACAAATATATTATAGGGCAAGAAAAGGCAAAAAAAATTTTTAGTGTAGGCGTTTATAATCATTATAAACGTTTATTTCGTAGCGATTTAGAAAATGATGACACTGAACTTTCTAAATCAAATATTCTCCTAGTAGGTCCCACAGGGAGTGGAAAAACTCTACTTGCTCAAACTTTAGCAAAATTTTTAGACCTTCCTTTAGCTATTTGTGATGCAACTTCACTTACAGAAGCTGGATATGTGGGTGAGGATGTCGAAAATATCCTTACTAGACTTTTACAAGCAGCAGATGGTGATATAGAAAAGGCACAAAAAGGTATAGTTTTTATTGATGAAATTGACAAAATCGCTAGAATGAGCGAAAATCGTTCAATCACTCGGGATGTGAGTGGCGAAGGAGTACAACAAGCTTTGCTTAAAATTATAGAAGGAAGTGTAGTGAACATACCACCAAAAGGTGGAAGAAAACATCCAAATCAAGACTTTATCCAAATTGATACTTCAAATATTCTATTCGTTTGCGGTGGAGCATTTGATGGACTCGAAACCATACTTAAACGCAAAATTGGCGATAAAATTGTAGGCTTTTTTGATGAGAAAAATGAAAACACTGAAAAAAAACTCTTAGAAAATATAGAACCTGATGACTTGATACATTTTGGTTTAATCCCAGAACTCATAGGACGTTTGCATATCATCGCTTGTTTAAACGAACTTGATGAAAAGGATATGGTAAGAATATTAAGCGAACCAAAAAATGCTATTATCAAGCAGTATCAAAAACTTTTCGCTATCGATGGAGTCAATTTACAATTTGAAAAAGAATCTTTACAGGCAATCGCTCAACTAGCTTTAGAAAGAAAAACAGGAGCGAGAGGATTAAGGAGTATTATCGAAGAAATAATGATTGATTTGATGTTTGAACTGCCCGAATATAAGGATTATGATATTATCATTACAAAAGAAGTAGTTTGCGAGGGTGCCAAAGCCTTGCTTGTAAAAAGAAAAATCAGTTAAATTGAAGGATATAAAATGATATTAGACCAGCTTATAGGATTTTTTTCAAGTGACATGGGAATAGATCTAGGCACTGCAAACACTTTAGTTTTAGTGAAAGATAAAGGAATAGTTATTAACGAGCCCTCAGTTGTAGCAGTAGAACGAGAAAGATATGGAAGTAAAGCTAAAATACTCGCTGTAGGCAAAGAAGCAAAAGAAATGGTAGGAAAAACTCCGGGTAATATTGAAGCCATTCGTCCTATGAAAGATGGTGTTATAGCTGATTTTGATATGACTGAAAAAATGATTCGCTATTTTATAGAAAAAACACATCGTAGAAAAAGTTTTTTGCGACCAAGAATCATCATCTCTGTCCCTTATGGTCTTACTCAAGTGGAAAGAAAAGCTGTGAAAGAAAGTGCTTTGAGTGCTGGAGCTAGAGAGGTTTTTTTAATAGAAGAACCTATGGCAGCAGCTATTGGAGCAAATTTACCTATACAAGAGCCTAAAGGAAATTTAGTCGTAGATATTGGTGGTGGAACAACTGAGATCGGAGTCATCTCTTTAGGTGGTTTAGTTATTTCTAAATCCATACGTACAGCTGGAGATAAACTTGATATGAGTATTATAAATTATGTTAAAGAAAAATACAATCTTGTTATCGGTGAGCGAACCGCAGAAGAAATTAAAATTGCAATAGGTTCAGCCATACAACTTCCAAAAGAACTTTCTATAATTGTAAAAGGAAGAGATCAGGTTAGCGGATTGCTTAGCCGAATAGAACTTACAAGCGAAGATGTAAGAGAAGCAATGAGAGAGTATTTAAAAGAAGTGGCAGATGCCTTAAAAATGGTACTTGAAATGATGCCACCTGATTTAGCTTCAGATATTGTTGAAAATGGTGTTGTTTTAACAGGAGGCGGTGCTTTAATTCGAGGACTTGATAAATATCTTTCCGAAGTTGTACGTTTACCTGTTTATGTTTCTGATGAACCGCTTCTTGCTGTTGCAAAAGGAACAGGCAAAGCTTTAGAGGAGATTATATTATTGCAACAGCTTACAAATGAATAAAATCCATTATATTCTTATTCTAGTCTTTTTAGTCTTGATTTCATTTTATTATGGAGGATTTATTAAAAAAAATGTTCTTTCTGTAAATAATTTCATCATAGAAAATATTTATGAAGCAAAAGATTATATCGCAAATGCAATCTCTAAACATTTTAATCAAGCTAAACAAATTAGCCTCTTAAAAAAAAGGAATGAGGAATTAGAACGTACAAGCATCTTAGCTACAACCTTTGCCAATGAACTTAACAGACTACTAGAAGATAAGAATTCCACTCAATATTTTCCGCACATTTCTTTAGTAAAAACCATTTCTTATGTACAGATTAATGACTATAAAAAACTTTGGCTTAATTTGTTTGAAAGTAAATCTGCTAAAATTAAAGGCTTGATCTATAATGGATACACAGCAGGTATTGCTATCAACAAAGATGGAAGAGCTATGGCTCTTTTACAAGGCGATGAGAAATGTATTTTCTCTGTTTATATAGGAAAAAATAAATCCCCGGGACTCATACAAGGAAAAAATGGAATGGTTGTTGTTCGTTATATCCCAAAATGGGCAGAAGTAGATATTAATGATGAAATTCTAACAAGCGGTCTTGATAATATTTTTTTTCCGGGAATACCCGTAGGTATAGTAAGCAAAATCAACAATGAGGACATGTATAAAAGCGTTGAAGTAAAACCGTATGCCGAATTAAACACACCTTCATATTTATACATAGTTGATAAATTTTAAAACAAAATTTTAGATATTTGTGCTTCTAATACATTACTATATAAGTTTTACAATATGTAATTTCGTTACAAATCAACACTTAAACTTTTAAAAAATAATTTTCCATATTCCGTTTTTTCATCAAGAAAAATACAACTTTGTTGGAGACTAAGATTTTGATTTAAACATTCTAGTAAAAGCTCCATTATCATAACCGATTCTTTTGGGTTAATATGAATTGGACAGTGTTTTGCATTGGTATAATAATGATGAATTTTTTTGACAAGAGTTGCATTTTTGATCTCCACAAGCATCATTTCTAAAGGTACTTTAAAAAACAAAGAATTATTCTTTATATTTATAGAAAGATAAAACATATCCCAACCATAAATTTTTTTATCATAAGAATCAAAAAAATATAAGTTTTTATTAAGATTATCTTTAAAAATTTGTATCATTAAGTCTAAAATTGCTTGTTTCTGCTCTCTTGTGTAAAAATTACCCAAAGGAGAAAAACAGAATTCAAGTAAAGATTTTATAGAATACCACTCACTTGCCATAAAAGAGTAATTTCTCATTTTTTCACCTCTTTTTATACGGTAGAATCGAGCTTCATCATTATCAAAATTATGATACACAGAAGGAGCTATAAAATCTCTATAAGCAGGATTTGGAAAAGCAGGATGTAAAATAAGGGATCCTTCGCTTTCATTTTCAAAGATATATTTTAAACCTTCAGCATATCCTTCGCTAATAATGCGAATTTCATCATTTTTAATTTTATGTAGCATTGAGTAAAATTCATCTTTTTCACTCTCCCAAATTTCCAAAGGATAACGAAAAAATTCACAAATTCTCTTTTTACTTTCAAAATCAAGCTCTTTTTCTTCTCTATCATCAAGCCATTTTGTAACTGTTCTTCTATCTTTTTGAAGTATATTTGCAAATTTGCTCATACTCAAATCTGATTTTTTAAAAATTTCAAGCAATCTTTCTTTTGAATTAAACATAATTTTATCCCAAATCCTCCAAATGTTACATTATGTAATAATTAATTGCAATAAACTTGTTTATTTTAAGAAAATTCTAGCAAATATTTTTGACAAACAACTAAAAATTGCTAAAAAATTGTTCAAAAATATTTTTATTCGTTTTGAAACAATACAAAATGTTATAAAACATAACCTTTTCTTTTTTTTGCAAAACTCTTATAATGTTTCCTATATCATCATTGAAAGGAAGTTTTATGAGTGGGATTTACAATGAAATTTATCAAAAATCTTTAACAACTCCTGAAGATTTTTGGGCACAAGCTGCCACAAAAGTGCATTGGTATAATGAATGGGATAGAGTGCTTGATGATAGCGATGGACATTATAAATGGTTCGTTGGTGGATGTATGAACACTTGTTATAACGCGCTCGATTTACATATTCACAATGGAAGAGGAGAACAGTTAGCTTTAATCTATGACTCTCCTGTAACAGATACAAAGAAAAAATATACCTACAAACAGCTCAGAGATAGGGTTGCCAAAGTCGCTGGAATCTTGTCTAATAAAGGAGTGGTAAAAGGCGATAGAGTTGTTATTTATATGCCGATGATTCCTGAAGCTGTTATAGCAATGTTAGCTTGTGCAAGGCTTGGGGCAATTCATAGCGTTGTGTTTGGCGGTTTTGCAGCACACGAACTTGCTACAAGAATAGAAGATGCAAAACCGCGTCTTGTTATCAGTGCAAGTTGTGGCATAGAAGTAAGCAACATTATAGAATATAAACCTATTTTAGATGAGGCTATTAAAAAATCGAGCCATAAACCAAGTACTTGTCTTATTTGGCAAAGACCGCAATATAAAGCAAATATGCTTCCTTGGCGTGATGTTGATTGGGAGAGTGAAGAAGAAAAAGCTATACCCGTAGATCCAGTGCCTGTTTTAGCTACTGATCCTCTTTACATTCTTTACACTTCTGGAACAACAGGCTCACCAAAAGGAGTGATTCGCTCAAATGGAGGTCATTCAGTGGCTATGAAATGGTCTATGGATAATATCTATAATGCAAAAGCCGGTGATGTTTTTTTTACTGCTTCTGATGTAGGTTGGGTTGTAGGACATTCTTACATAGTGTATGGTCCCTTGATGAATGGTTGTACGACTATTGTTTATGAAGGTAAACCTGTAAGAACACCAAATCCATCAGCTTTTTGGAGAATTATCAGTGAGTATAAAGTAAATGTACTTTTTTCCGCTCCTACAGCTTTTAGGGCTATCAAAAGAGAGGATCCTAAAGCAGAATGGATAAAAAAATTTAATCTTGAAAGTCTAAGAACTATTTTTGTAGCTGGAGAAAGATGTGATAGCGATACACTCAAATGGATAGAAAGAATCACAAAAAAACCTGTCATAGATAATTGGTGGCAAACTGAAACAGGTTGGGCAATAGCAGCTAATCCTGTAGGACTTGAACTCTTGCCTATAAAAGCTGGAAGCCCTACAAAAGCAATGCCCGGATTTAATCTTAAAGTATTAGATGAAAATGGAAAAGAGCTTCCTTCTGGAAAAAAAGGAGCCTTGTGCTTAAAACTTCCTTTACCTCCAGCGTGTTTAATGGGAATTTGGGAAAATGATGAAAGATACCGTAGAGGCTATCTTGATCAATTTCCGGGCTATTATTTAACAGGTGATACCGGTTACATTGACAAAGATGGTTATGTGTATGTTTTGGGCAGAATGGATGGAATTATCAATGTTGCAGGACACAGACTCTCAACCGGTGAAATAGAGGAAATAATTGCCAAACATCCCGATGTAGCAGAATGTGCTGTCATTGGAGTTAATGACGAGTTAAAAGGCGAACTTCCTATGGGTTTTATAGTTTTAAAAAGCGGAATAGAAAGAGATCATAGAGGCATTATTGATGGGGTAGTTTCTTTAGTGCGACACGAAATAGGTGCTGTCGCAGCTTTTAAAATAGCAACTGTTGTTGAAGCTTTACCAAAAACAAGAAGTGGAAAAATCCTAAGAAAAAACTTACGAGAAATTGCAGATGGACTTCCTTTAAATGTTCCTGCAACCATTGAAGATATAAAAGTTTTAGAAAATTGTAAAAAAGCTATTAATGCCTTAGGGTATCCAAAACAAGGAGGAAGTCAGTGAGTGCGGGAAAAAGATTTAGACAAATTTTAAAAGAAAATTCTCCTTTGATAATAGTTGGAGCTGTCAATGCCTATTCAGCTCTACAAGCAACAAAATTGGGACATAAAGCCTTGTATCTTTCAGGAAGCGGAGTTGCAAGTACAAGTTATGGACTTCCTGATCTTGGTATAGTTGGCTTAGAAGATGTTTGCATTGATGTACGACGCATTAGCTCACGAGTTGATACCCCTCTTTTAGTTGATGCAGATACAGGGTTTGGAGGTGCTTTTAACATAGCAAGAACAATTAAAGAGCTTATACGTGCAGGAGCAGCTGCTGTTCATATAGAGGATCAAGTAGCACAAAAAAGATGCGGACACAGACCCAATAAAGAACTTGTAAGCATAAATGAAATGTGCGACAGAATAAAAGCGGCTATGGATGCAAAAATTGACAATGATTTTATTGTGATGGCTCGTACCGATGCTCACGCCATAGAAGGACAACAAAAAGCTATTGAAAGGGCTTTAGCTTATGTTGAATCAGGGGCTGAAATGATTTTTGCAGAAGCGATACACACTTTAGAAGAATACTCACAATTTACAAAACTTATCAAAGTACCTGTATTGGCAAATATTACAGAATTTGGAAAGACGCCGTACTTTACAACACAAGAATTAAAAGATTCAGGCATTTCAATGGTACTATACCCGCTCTCAGCTAACAGGGCAATGAACAAAGCTGCTGCTTTAGTCTATGAAAGCATACTTAAAAAAGGGCATCAAAAAGAAGTGTTAGATCTTATGCAAACAAGAGAAGAGCTTTATGAAATGCTGGATTATTACAAATTCGAAAATAAACTTGATGAACTTTTTAAAAAAGAGGAAAAAAAATGAGTGAAAATCAAACAAAGAAAAAAACAGGTGGTTTAGCAGGAGTCGTAGCTGGAGAAAGTGCAATTTGTACTTGTGGATTGGGAAATGGGCTAAATTATTATGGATACAGTATCGAAGATCTAGCACAAAATTGCGAATTTGAAGAAGTAGCATATTTACTTCAATTTCAAGAACTTCCAAACACGGCAGCCTTACAAGAATACAAGAAAAAAATTCAAGCACAAAGGAATTTAAACGATGAACTTAAAGCTGTATTAAGAGCTTTACCAAAACAAGCCCATCCTATGAATGTAATGCAAACAGCCGTAGCAGCTTTAGGAAGTTTAGAACCTGAAAAAGAAGATTGTACTAATCAAGATGAAAAAATTATTAGACTTTTAGGAATTTTACCTTCTGTGCTTTGCTATTGGCATCACTATACAAATAATAAGAAAGAGATTGATTTTTCTTCAAAACAAGAAAGCATAGCAGGCTATTTCTTAGAAAAACTCCTTGAACGACAACCTCAAGAAGATTTCATTAAAGCTATGCAATGTTCATTGATTCTATATGCAGAACACGAATTTAATGCTTCAACTTTTACAGCACGAATCTGTGCTTCAACAAAAAGTGATATTTTTAGCTCCATAGCAGCAGCCATTGGTGCGTTAAGAGGACCTTTACACGGAGGAGCAAACGAAGCAGCGATGCATTTGATAGAAAGTTTTTCAAGCGTTGAAGATGCTATCAAAGGAGTTAATGCTAAGCTTGAAAATAAAGAGCTTTTAATGGGTTTTGGGCATAGAATTTATGGGCTTGGAGGAGATCCTAGAAATGCTTTGATTAAGGTATGGAGTAAGCGCTTAGGAGAAAATACTTTAATCTTTCGAGTAAGCGAAGCAATAGAAAATTTGATGAAAGAAAAAAGACCATCATTACCACCAAATGCGGATTTTTATAGTGCTTCAGCCTATCATTTTATGGGAATAAAAACAGATTATTTCACTCCCATTTTTATAATGAGTAGGGTAAGTGGGTGGAGTGCTCACATAAAAGAGCAAAGAGCAAACAACAAACTCATACGCCCAAACAGTCAATACATAGGGCCAAAGCCTAGAAAATTTGTAAAAATAAATGAAAGATAAGGAGAAAAGATGAGCGATATGGGGACACTTGATGCGAAAAGACCTGACTTTGATGAACTTTTAACAAAAATAGCAAAATATGTAGATGAATACGAAATTACTAGCGACTTAGCCCTTGAAACTGCAAGGTATTGTTTAATGGATACCATAGGTTGTGGGCTTTTAGCACTAAAATATCCTGCTTGCACAAAGCTTTTAGGTCCTAGCGTTGCTGGAGCTGAATTTAGACCTTTGGGAGCTAAAATTCCGGGCACTTCTTATCAACTTGAACCTGTGCGCGGGGCTTTCAATGTTGGTACTATGGTAAGATGGCTTGATTTTAACGACACTTGGCTTGCAGCTGAATGGGGACATCCTAGTGATAATTTAGGAGCAATTTGGGCTGTGGCTGATTATATGAGTCGCAAAAATATTAGTGAAGGTAAAGAGCCTTTAAAAGTTAGTTGTGTTTTAAAGGCTATGATAAAAGCTCACGAAATTCAAGGAATTTTAGCTTTAGAAAATTGCTTTAATAAAGTTGGAATGGATCACGTTTTACTTGTCCGCATAGCTTCAAGTGCACTCGCTGCAAAACTTTTAACCTGCTCTTTTGAAGAAATTAGAAATGCACTCTCTCACGCTTTTATAGATGGTGGAGCTTTAAGAACTTATCGCCACGCTCCAAATACAGGCTCAAGAAAAAGTTGGGCTGCTGGAGATGCTTCAAGCAGAGGAGTGGATTTAGCTTTAAAAGCAAAAACAGGAGAAATGGGATACCCTTCCGCTTTAAGTGCTACATTTTGGGGCTATGAAGATGTAAAAATGAAAGGGCAAAAACTTACTATACCGCAAGAATTTGGCTCTTATGTAATGGAAAATGTACTCTTTAAAATTTCTTTTCCTGCCGAATTTCACGCCCAAACAGCTGTTGAAGCTGCTTTAAAACTTCATAATGAAGTAAAAGATCGCTTAGAGACAATAGAAAAAATCATCATAACAACACAAGAATCAGGACATAGGATAATAAACAAAATAGGCCAGTTAGCAAATCCAGCAGACAGAGATCACTGCATACAATATATGGTGGCTGTGCCTTTGATTTTTGGGCGTTTGGTGGCTGATGATTATGAAGATAATGTAGCAAAAGATGAGAGAATAGACAAACTTCGCGAAAAAATGGTTGTAGAAGTTGATGAAAGATATACAAAAGAATATCTCCAAAGCGATAAAAGAAGTATAGCAAATGCTGTGCAGATCTTTTATAAAGACGGATCAAAGAGCGAAAAGATCGAAGTAGAATACCCGATAGGACACAAAAGAAGACGAGATGAGGGCATTCCTTTACTCATTGAAAAATTTAAAAACAATCTTGCAACAAGATTTGATGTGAAACGGTGTGCTCTCATTGAGGAACTTTGTGCAAATCAAAAAAATTTAGAAAACACCAATTTTAATGAATTTAGCGATTTATTTGCTCTCTAAATTGTATGAAAGGAAAGCTATTATGTATGAAAATGCTGACACAATAAACGACAAGGAACTTGCTTTTAAAGAATTTGAAATTTTTACACGTTTTAAAATGCGCTTCTGTTTGTTTTTAACTGCTGTTATTTTAGGTGCTTATTTTTCTTTTTTAATTCTTGTTGGATTCTTTCCTGAATTTTTAAGCATTAGAATTGGAGATTCGGCTATCACGTTAGGGATAGTTTTTGGTGTATGCTCCATTTTGCTTGGAGTGCTTGGAACTGGAATTTATAGTTTTGTTGTAAATTATTTCTTAGACAGCAAGCAAGAAGAACTTCTTGCAAGAATGACTAAGCAGAATTTATAAGGGTAAAAAATGAAAACATTTATTTTTTTGATTTTAAATAGCATAGCTTTTGCTGCAGCTTTTGACTCAGAAGGAGAAATTACAAAAAGCTCTTTTAATTTTACTGCGGTTTTAATGTTTGCACTTTTTGTTGTAGCTACTCTTGTTATCACTTATTATTGCAGTAAAAAAACAAATTCTACCGAAAGTTTTTTTACAGCTGGCGGTGGAATTTCAGGATTTCACAATGGTTTAGCTATTAGCGGAGATTATATGAGTGCAGCAGCGTTTTTAGGATTAACAGCTCTCATTTTTTCTTATGGTTTTGATGCACTTATTTATCCTGTTGGCTGGACTATTGCTTGGCCTGTAATTTTATTTTTAATCGCAGAAAGATTTAGAAATTTAGGAAAATTTACTTTTGCAGATGTTATTGCTTTGCGTTTGGCTGAAAAACCTATACGAATTGTTGCGGCTTTAAGTACCTTGTGCATAGTAATTTTGTATTTGATTGCTCAAATGGTCGGTGCTGGACAACTCATACAAACCTTATTTGGTTTGCCCTATTCTCTTGCTGTTATCTTAGTGGGACTTTTAATGATGGCTTATGTGATCTTTGGAGGAATGCACGCTACTACTTGGGTACAAATCATCAAAGCCTCGCTCTTACTCGGAGGCACAAGTTTTATGGCACTGCTTATACTATACATTTCAAATTTTGATTTAAAATATTATTTTGATTTAGCTATTGCAAACCATCCAAAAGGTGAAGCCATAATGAAAGCTGGGGTATTTTTTAAAGATCCTATTGCGACTTTATCCTTAGGACTTGCAGTTACTTTTGGAACAGCTGGTTTGCCTCATATTCTTATGAGATTTTTCACGGTATCAAATGCAAAAGAGGCAAGAAAGTCAGCTTTTTGGGCTACCTGTTTTATAGCATATTTTTTCTTGTTGATGTTTATTTTAGGTTTTGGGGCTATAGCCTTTGTTCTAGGTGATGCACGTTATATCGATTCTAGTGGTAATTTTAATGGCGCTTCAAATATGGTCGTCATTATCTTAGCCCAAATTCTAGGTGGTAACATTTTACTTGGCTTCATCTCTGCTGTTGCTTTTGCAACAATTTTAGCTGTAGTTTCTGGACTTTGCATTAGTGGAGCTGGGGCAATAGCACACGATTTATACACTCAAACTTTTAAAAACGGAAAAGCCGAAAGCAAAAGTCAAATGAAAGTAAGCAAGATAGCAACAATTATTTTAGGAATACTCTCCATACTTTTAGGCTTTGTTTTTGAAAATCAAAATGTAGCTTTTATGGTAGGTCTTATTTTCGGTATAGCAGGGAGTGTGAATTTTCCTATTATTTTACTCTGTATTTACTGGAAAGGTTTGACCACAAGAGGAGTGTTTTTAGGTGGCTTATTAGGACTTGTAGCTGTTGTTTGTTTTGTTATCTTAAGCCCTTCTATGTGGGTGAAAACCTTTGGTTTTGAAAAAGCTCTTTTTCCTTATGATCACCCTGCCATCTTTTCAATCCCTCTTACTTTCTTTTTATTATGGTTCTTTTCAATCACGGATAAAAGTGAAAGAAGTTTTATTGACAGAAAGAATTTTAAAGACTTTGATTTTAGAGCAAAAACAGGTATAGGAGCAAACAACGCCTTAACACACTAAGTCTTTTAAGACTTAGTGTTTTGGTTGATTTGAAAGTGAATTTCGTGGAAAAAAATTGCCATTATAATTAAAAATACCGCCGATAATTTGCAAGATACTTATATGTTGAGCAAGAAACACAAAGGTAAAAAAGATGTTTTACAACAAATTCTTTTTTGCTTTTAGCATTATAAAACCCTGTTTCTAAATAATACTCATAATCTGGATTCTGTCCTTTAACACCTAAAAAATTGTGATGTTTTATAGTATAAGAATTCTGTATTTCGTAAAAGTTTGAAAAATCAAATACCCGCAAAATTTTCCTAAAAAATCATTCAACTTTCTACATAAAACCCTATGAGCTACTTCGTGTAAAAGAAGTAACTAAGGCTCTTTGTCGTGAAGCTATGAAAAAATTGCAAAAAGATGAAAAAAGATATTTTTCAAACACAAAGAGAGTACAATAATCATAAAAATTTGCATAAAATCCAAAAAACAGCCGTAATTGCGTGATAATTGTCAAGTTTTTAAAATTTTTAAATCCTGTATGATTTTTTTCAAAAAACATTTCACTTCCTTCAAGGCAAACATTGCTCCGTTATATACAACTTTTATTTAAAGTTCTCTTTTAATATTCTAATTTTTGAGTTTTCAAGTTTTAAAAAACTAAGCTTTGTTATAATTACATAAACTTAGCTTAGGAATATTTATGCCAAAAAGAACAGATATACATACAATTTTACTTCTAGGAAGCGGTCCTATTGTCATAGGACAAGCTTGTGAATTTGATTATTCAGGTACTCAAGCGGTCAAAACCTTAAAAGAACTCGGCTACCGTGTCGTACTTGTTAATTCAAATCCAGCTACTATTATGACAGATCCCGAATTTGCAGACGCCACATACATAGAACCTATCACAAAAGAAAGCGTTTTAGCCATTATTAAAAAAGAACAAGTTGATGCTATTTTACCAACTATGGGCGGTCAAGTGGCACTAAATGTAGCTATGGAAGTTTATGAAAGTGGGCTTTTACAGGGGGTAGAATTTCTTGGTGCCAAACCAGAAGCCATTAAAAAAGGTGAAGACAGACAGCTTTTTAAAGAAAGTATGAAAAAGATAGGAATGGATTTACCAAAATCAATGTATGCCTATACTTATGATGAAGCTTTGCAAGCAACTTCTAAAATAGGTTTTCCTTTGATGATACGCGCCTCTTATACTTTAGGCGGGGCTGGAAGTGGCGTTGCTTATAATATGGATGAATTTAAAGAACTTGCAAACACAGCCTTAACTCTTAGCCCGATACACGAAATTTTGATTGAAGAAAGTCTGCTTGGCTGGAAAGAATATGAAATGGAGGTTATTAGAGATAACAAAGACAATTGTATCATTGTTTGTTCTATTGAAAATATTGATCCTATGGGAATTCATACAGGAGATAGCATTACAATAGCTCCTGCCCTAACACTTACAGACAAAGAATATCAAGTAATGAGAAATGCCTCGTTTGCAATTTTAAGAGAAATTGGCGTGGATACAGGTGGTTCAAATGTACAATTTGCTGTAAATCCGAAAAACGGAAGAATGATAGTGATTGAAATGAATCCTCGTGTTTCACGTTCAAGTGCGCTTGCAAGTAAAGCAACCGGGTATCCTATTGCGAAAGTTGCCACTTTACTTGCTGTTGGATTTCGTCTTGATGAAATTACTAATGACATTACCGGAACTCCTGCTTCTTTTGAGCCGGTAGTTGATTATATTGTTACAAAAATTCCTCGATGGACCTTTGAAAAATTTCCGGGTGCTGACTCCTCACTTACAACAGCAATGAAAAGTGTGGGTGAAGTGATGGCAATAGGACGCACATTTAAAGAAAGTTTGCAAAAAGCCCTTTGTTCTTTAGAGAGAAATTACAGTGGTTTTAACACACTTAGCTTCAAAGATACTAATGAACTCATTTTTCATATACGAAATGCAAATGAAAAAAGACTATTGTATATAGCACAGGCTTTTAGAGAAGGTTTTAAAGTAGATGAATTGTATGAACTTTGCAAAATTGACACTTGGTTTTTACATCAAATTAAAGAACTTATAATGTTTGAAGACAAAATCGGTATGGACATTTTAAATGATAAAATTTTGCTAAGAAAAGCAAAAACAATGGGGTATTCGGATAAAATGATAGCCTATTTAGTCAATAAAAAAGATAATTTAGAACTCTCGCAAAATGACATTTACTATGCAAGATTGAAACACAATATCATAGCAGAATTTAGTGAGGTTGATACTTGTGCTGGAGAATTTAAAGCACTTACGCCTTATTTGTACTCAAGTATTAATACTTCTGAACTCACTCAAAGCAAAACAGAACCGAAAAAGAAAAAAGAAAAAAAAGTAATGATTATAGGTGGTGGACCTAATCGTATAGGACAAGGTATAGAATTTGATTATGCTTGTGTACATGCTTGTTTCGCACTCAAAGATTTAGGATTAAAAACGATAATGTATAATTGTAACCCCGAAACAGTTTCAACAGATTATGATACAAGCGATATGCTTTATTTTGAACCTATTGATTTTGAACATTTAAAAGCTGTGATAGAAAAAGAAAAACCCGATGGACTTATTGTACATTTTGGAGGACAAACTCCGCTAAAATTTGCAAAAAGACTTAGTGCTTTTGGAGCAAAGATTATAGGAACAGATGCAAGAGTTATAGATAGGGCTGAAGACAGAAAAAAATTTAGTGAATTTATTAATAAGCTTGGAATTTCTCAGCCAAAAAATGCTACAGCTAAAAGCGTAGAAGAAGCTGTACTTGAAGCAAGCAAGATTTCTTATCCTGTGCTTGTACGTCCTAGCTATGTTTTAGGAGGAAGAGCAATGCGAGTAGTACATAATGAAAATGAATTAAGGCTTTATATGCAAGAAGCAGTTGAGGTAAGCGAAAAAAGCCCTGTTTTAATCGATGAATTCTTAGATAATGCCACAGAACTTGATGTTGATGCAATTAGCGATGGAAAAGAAATTTATATAGGGGCAATTATGGAACATATAGAAGAGGCTGGCGTGCATTCTGGTGATAGTGCTTGTACTTTACCTCCTATAAACATA
This sequence comes from Campylobacter sp. MIT 21-1684, assembly GCF_026241315.1. GTDB lineage: Bacteria > Campylobacterota > Campylobacteria > Campylobacterales > Campylobacteraceae > Campylobacter_D. The sequence continues at coordinate 64,646 of NZ_JAPHNA010000003.1, forward strand.
GATGAAAAAACTTTAGACTTAATCGAACAAAAAACAAAAGAAATTGCCATAAATCTTGGAGTAGTAGGACTTTTAAATATACAATATGCTTTACACAATGGAGAACTTTTTATCTTAGAAGTCAATCCAAGAGCAAGCAGAACCGTGCCTTTTGTTAGCAAAGCAACAGGAATTCCACTTGCAAAAGTTGCTACCCGAGTAATGTGGCAGGGTAAATTAAAAGAAGCTTTAGAATTTTACGATTCGTTTGGAGTAGTAGAAGAAAAAAATGGAATTTTAAAACCAAAAAAATTAAAGCATATTAGTGTGAAAGAAGCGGTTTTTCCTTTTACCAAACTGAATGGAAGTGATTTAGAGCTTGGTCCTGAAATGCGTTCAACCGGTGAGGTTATGGGCATAAGTGAAGATTTTTCAACCTCCTATGCTAAAAGCCAAATGGCAGCTTTTAATATCTTACCTGAAAGCGGAAAAATTTTCATCTCTTTAAAAGAAAAAGATAAAAAATATGCCAAAACAATAGCAGATGAATACTCAAAACTTGGCTTTGAATTTATAGCTACAACAGGCACTTGCAAGGCCATACAAGAAGCAGGTTATGAATGTGAGCTTGTGTGCAAGATTTCAGAAGGCCGTCCAAATATCGAAGATAAACTTAAAAATGGCGAGATAAATTTAGTCATCAATACTAGCGATGAAAAAAGTTTTAAAGATGACACGAAAAAAATACGGGCTAGCATTTTACGCTTTAATATTCCGTATTTCACTAATTTAAGGGCTTCTTTTGCCGCAGTTAAAGCCTTAAGAGCGGTACGTTCCAAAAGCCACTTAGAGGTAAAAAGTTTGCAGGAGTGGTTAAGTGAAGTATGAATTGTTTAATAAAAAATTGCATTCTAAAATTTTTGGCGATGATTTGCAGTATGAAATTGTGCTCAATGTGTTAAAAAATCCTAAACGATATACAGGACTTTTTAGAATTACAAATACTAAAACAAAACTCATTCAAAATCTCACTCAAAGTTGTGAGATTAAATTTGGCGATTTTATTCAGGAAATTTTAACCGCTTATATCCAAGAAATGGGTTATGAAAATTTAGATAAAAATATAGGCGTTGATGAAAACTCTAATCGTTTAAATGCCAATCAAATTTTTACTAGGGATGATAACCTTATAGAGCAAAAGATTAGAGATGATCACGACAGCACAAAAAAACGGGATCAATATGCAAATTTAATTAAAAAAATTAAAGCTCTAAAACAAAACTTTCTAAACAAAAGAATTAAATTGTATGTGGTTTAGCGATGATAGCCTAAAGAAAAATAAAAACTATTACACAGAACAAATCTCTAATAATACGGATAATGAAGTTGCAATTTCACTTTTTTATGGCAAAGAATTGTTTGAAATTTTATTTTCTAGGATGGATATTTGGGACGAGATTATTTCTCATTTACAAACAAATAAAAACCAAAGAAGTGCTGAAATTCTTAGTGTGCCAGATTTTGATGCGAGTGATGAAATAAAATCAGCTCTTTTAAAAATAAAAAGACAAGAACCAAAACTCATCAGAAGTTTACTTTCAAACAAAGCTGACTTTATAGATTTAAGAAACGAACTTTTTCCCACAGGCAAAAATTTAAAAGGACTTTAAAATGAAAAAAGATGTAATTTTACAAGGAGATTGTGTAGAACTTCTTAAAACTTTAACTGATAAAAGCATAGATGTAATCTTTGCTGACCCGCCTTATTTTATGCAAACACAAGGAGAGCTTTTACGTGCAAGTGGAGAAAAATTTAGCGGAGTGGAAGATGAGTGGGATCAATTTGATTCTTTAGAACATTATGATACATTTTGCACCGCTTGGCTTAAGGAGTGTCAAAGAGTGCTTAAAGATAATGGAACTATCTGGGTTATAGGCTCTTTTCAAAATATCTTTAGAATAGGCTATATAATGCAGAATTTGGGCTTTTGGATACTTAATGATATAATTTGGTCAAAGCCAAACCCTGTGCCAAATTTTAGAGGCTCAAGATTTTGCAACGCCCACGAAACACTCATTTGGTGTGCAAAAAATAAAAATTCAAAATACACTTTTAACTATAAAACAATGAAATTTTTAAATGAAAACAAGCAGGAAAAATCCGTGTGGAACATAGGAATTTGCATAGGAAATGAGCGTTTAAAAGGAAGGGATGGAAAAAAGATTCATTCTGCTCAAAAACCAGAAGCCTTACTTGAAAAAATCATACTTTCAAGCTCAAAAAAAGGCGATATCGTGCTTGATCCATTTTTTGGTACAGGCACAACCGGAGCAATCGCAAAGAAATTTAAAAGACACTACATAGGTATAGAACAAAATGAAACATATATCAAAATATCTGAAAGCAGAATCAGACAGATTAGCAGTATTGAAAATGATATAAGCACAGGAAAGCTTGAAACAAAACCTCCAAAAGTAAGTTTAAAAGCACTCCAAGATGTAAAATTATTGCCTCAAAAAGCAAAATTATACGATAAAAACAAAAACTATATATGCTTGTTACTTGATGATGAAAAAGTGAGCGATGGTGAGGAAACATTAAGTATTCATCAAATGGCAGCAAAACACTTGGGCAAAGAAAATTATAATGGCTGGCAATTTTTTTACATTTATCATAATGATTCTTTCATCAGTTTAAATAATTTAAGATATGAGTATCAAAAATATCCACACTAGTCAAAATAGAGTTACTACAAACCTAGAATATACCTTTTGGCACCATTGAATTAATATTGAAAAAGTTTTTTACTGATACAACTTTTCTTAAGAACGATTTTTCAAACAAATTCTCTTCTGCAAAGTAGTAAAAACTCAAAAAAACAATTTAAATTCTAAAATAGTCCCGTAATTTCTCACAAAGCTCAAAAAAATTGACCCCATCTATAGTTCTATTGTTCTTAAAAAAAACAAACATATCTTCAAAACCATTTTCAAGCTCTTTTGATTTTACTCCATAACTTATAGAAAGTCCCGCCTCTATAAAAGCTGCCAATTTATCACAATACTTTAAAGCTTTTCCGTCAATAGCACCAAATTCATTCGTATTAAAAGAGCTTAAACTTCCGCTACAAAGCTCTACAATACCATTTTTAAAAGTACGATTTTCAAACTCATTCTTTACAAATCTAAACTCTCCGGTCCTTCCTTCACGTATGCCTAAAATATAAGAAAATTCATTTTGCAAATCCTGAGGAATAAAAGGCAAAATTTTTTCATTTACAAGTTTCATTTCATATTCATTAATAAGAGTGTGTAAGCCGTCTATACCATATTTTACAGGACTTATAATATCACGAGTCAAACTCTCTGGTAAATCGTGAAATAAAGCACAATAAAAATTATTTTCAAGTCTTTTTTCACAAGCTTGTATTTTCAATGAATAAAAATAACTTAAAACAGCCACTACAAGCATATGTCCTAAAACAGCAGTTTCAGGGATACGAGGGGTTTGCGCCCATCTCTTTTGAAAGCGAAGACGACCGCTTAAATCTATAATTTTAGCGATTTTTTGATTTAAGGCTATCTTCCTTGCACCTATCAATTCATAATAATCCTCAAGCTCCTCTTCAACTTTTGTTTTAATCTCATCAATATCACTTAAAAAAGCTGAAGTTTGATAGACTATATTAAACTCCCATCTGGTTGCAAAATACGAAGCAGCTTTTAATATCAGCCTTTCTTTGTTATACGAATCACCTTGTAAATAATTTTGAAATCTCTTTAAAAAATTTCCTTCCTCAATATCTTCTACCATAGGCTCTATATGACTTAATACCCAAACATTTACCTCATCTTTTTTTTGATGAACAATTTGATGGTAGACATCAGGTCTAATGTCAGTAACAATAACGCGGCTTAAAAACTCAAAAATCCCGCCTTCAATAAGGGCTTTCATATTCACATCTTTTTCCATTTTAGCGATAAAATAAGCGATGATGAATTTATGTGCTTGCTTGTCAAGTTCTACCAAATTTGCCATTCTAGGATAATCATTCCAACGGCTTATCGAAGCAGCTTTAAATATATGTTCTATGAGTTGTATCTTTATCATTCAATGCATCCTTTTTTATAAATTTTAGCATAAATTATCTGTTTAAAGTCCAAAATTCGCTACAATAGCCAAAAAGGAGAGGAATGAAAAAAGCACTTTGCATAATAAGCGGTGGAATGGACAGCACTGTGAGTGCATACTTAGCAAAGAAACAAGGGTATGAACTCATCGCTTTACATTTTGATTATGGACAAAGAACTCAAAAGAAAGAAAGAGAATGTTTTGAAAATATTTGCAGAGCTTTAAAGGTGCAAAAATCATTTATTTTCAATGCAGATTTCTTAAAAATTATAGGTGCTAATGCCTTAACTGATACCAATATAGCTGTACCCAAAAATGAACTTTTCAAAACAAACAATTCCTTACCAAAAACCTACGTACCTTTTCGCAATGGAATTTTTCTAAGTATAGCAGGAAGTTTAGCCGAAAAAGAATATTGTGAAAGCATTTTTTTGGGAATTATTGAAGATGATGGAAGTGGATATCCTGATTGTACAGAAAGCTTTCTTAAACAAGCAGAACTTTTTATCAACAATGGTACAAGTGCTAACTTTAGAGTACATTTGCAAGCCCCTCTTTTACATCTTCATAAAGACGAAATTGTTACTTTAGCACTCCAAGAAAAGGTTCCTTTAGAGCTTACTTGGTCCTGCTATGAAAATGAAAATGAAGCGTGTGGAGAATGCGATAGCTGCTTACTTCGTCTCAAGGGTTTTCAAAAAGCTAAGATTGCAGACACAATAAAGTATAAAATATGAAAAAACACCATTTTCATATTCTGCATTCAAATTTACTTCTTTGGTATGAAAAAAATGGACGCAAAAATTTGCCCTGGAGGAATTTAGAAAGTCCTCTGTGTGATAAAAAAATACAAAATATACAAAGAGCCTATGGAGTCTATATTAGCGAAATAATGCTACAACAAACGCAAGTAAAAAGAGTGCTTGAAAATTTTTATTTCCCATTTTTGAGTCAATTTCCTCATCTTGAAAGTCTTGCAAAGGCTAACGACAATGAACTTTTAAAGGCGTGGCAAGGACTTGGATTTTACACTCGTGCAAGAAATCTAAAAAAATCTGCACTTGAGTGTATGCAGAACTTTAATGGAAATCTGCCTCAAGATCTAAAAGCTCTACAAAGCTTAAGTGGTGTTGGTGCTTACACAGCAGGAGCCATAGCCTGTTTTGGATTTAATCAAGCAGTAAGTTTTTTTGACAGCAATATAGCACGCGTTTTAAGTCGTCTTTTTGGTCTTGAAAATCCTAATCCAAAGGAACTTCAAACACGAGCAGATTCTTTCTTAAACACAGAAGATGCTTTCAATCATAATCAAGCTTTGCTAGATCTTGGTGCTTTAGTTTGTCTTCCCAACAATCCAAAATGCGGGCTTTGTCCTTTATATGAAACTTGCAAAGGCAAATACTCTCCTGCTTTATACTATAAGAAGAAAAAAACCCTGTATCAAAGACGTGATTTAAAACTTTTTTTCATCGAACACAATGCAACATTCGCGGTACAAAAAAGCACAGAAAAACTCTATAATGGACTGTATAATTTTCCTTGTACAAATACCACACACAACAATAAAAAAGCAAAGTTTTTAGGGGAATTCAAACACAGCTATACCAAATATAAGCTTTACATAAAGATGTATCACTACAAAACTTCACAAAGACTTAATGAGTATGAATTTAAAACTATTGAAGAACTCGATACTATGCCCTTATCTGCACTCTCTTTAAAAGCTCTCAAATATCTTCAAAAAAAATAAACTATGAAAAAAATATACATAGAACTTAGCGATAAGTGCGGCTTAAAATGTACTTTTTGTCCCTCAAAAAAAGAACTTCGTGGAATAATGAGTCTTGAAAAATTTTCCATTTTGTGCGCACAAATTTGGGATAAAGCAGAACTTTTTACCTTTCATATCTTAGGCGATCCTCTGCTATTGAATAATCTAGAAGAATACATACAAATCGCAAAAAATCATAGAATGAAACTTGAACTAACAACAAGCGGTTTTTATTTGAATCCAAAAAATCATACCCTGCTTTTAAAATTTGACAATATTTACCAAATTAACATCTCTTTAATGGCTTTTCTCTCACAAAAAAACACGAGTATACAACAATACTTTAACCCTATATTAAAGCTGTGCAAAGCCCACTTAGAACAAAAAAATCAAGCTTTTATCAATTTAAGACTATGGAATTTAAATCAAGAATATCAAGCCCCAAAAGAAAATGAAATTATTTATGCGATTTTATCCTCACATTTTCAGGTTCAAATTCAACCTGACACATTAAAAAGAAAACTTGCAAGAAAAATAATTCTCCATCAAAAAAGACTTTTTGAGTGGCCAAATCCAAAGCACAAAAACAAAAATGAACAAGGATACTGTCACGCTTTAAAAGAACAAATAGGGATTTTAAGCGATGGAACTTTAGTGCCGTGTTGTTTTGACACTCAAGGCGATATTAATTTAGGCAATGTTTTTAAAGAAGATTTTAGTGTTTTATTGCATTCACCATTCTTACAAAACATCAAAGAGGACTTTAGACAAGGCAAACGCAAAGAAGCTTTGTGTCAAAGCTGTGAATTTCATAAAAACAAAGCCTAATCGACTTCAAACATTTCATAGTATTCTTAAAAGTCGTAGCTTAATCAATAGAGTAAAATATGTATTACGAAAACGAAGAAAATAGCAATAAACCTTCCCTCAGATGACTGCGGCACACGCAAAATTCAAGTGCTCTGCTGTGTTCCCACCCTGAAGCGGTGCTTAAAAAAGACGTTGCACAGGTCTAAGAAAAGGCGAGAAAATTATAACTAAAAAGGCTTAAAAGCATTTGAGAGAAAATATTAATGAATATTCTCTTTATTTTTTCATATTAATGGCTCTTTGTATCATCTGATCACTTGTTGTAATACTTTTAGAGCTTGCATCAAAAGCTTTTTGTGTAACTATAAGCTGTGTAAGCTCATTGCTTAAATCAACATTTGATAACTCCAAATTACCCCCTTTAAATTTGGCTGTATCCACAACTTCGCCGTTACTTAAAATAAAACTTGCTTCACCGCTCTTTTGTGTGGCAGCAAACACATTATCACCCATAGCAAATAAACCTTCTTCATTGATAAAATTATAAAGAGCAAGTTTGCCTATTATATGAGTTTTGCCATTGCTAAACTGCGCCACTATGTCGCCTCTGTCAGATATTTGATATTTATTAAAAAAGCCTTCAGCAAGACCATCTTGACGGTAAGAAACACTTTTTTCTTTTCCGGGTTGTACATAAACTCCGCTATAACCCGAACCAACTTGCTCTGGATTAAAAGGAGTACCAAAATTCAGGGCAATAGCTCCACCATTTGGATTGTTAATAGTTGTAAGCGTACTTTCTCGCAAAGCCCCATTTTTATCAAATTTTAAAGTCCCTTGCACTTCTTCACCAAGGGGCTCATTATCAGAATTATAAATTTGGGCATTTGCTTTGTACTCTATATCATCATTAACTTGAGGCAAAATTCTTTCTACAACCACTCTTACAAAAGACCTGCTTCCATCAGCATTATAAACAGGTGATTCAAGTATATCTTGATTTGATTTTTCTTGTTCTGTGGCAATTTGAGCAGAAACAAGCTTAAGAGAATTTAAATCAAGCCCTTTTATATCAAGTGCGTTGCTAGTAAAATTCAAATTTTCATCTAAAAGGGTTTCGAAACTCGTCCTTGATCCAAAATCATCAGCAAAATTTAAAATAATTATATCTCCAGCCTTAGCACTAATAACTTCATCTTTACCTACTTTACCACTTGCTATATATTTATTATCAGCTGTTTTTGTAAGTGTAATTTCATTTGTATCAAGTTCAACTTTAACTGTTTGTAATTTTGTATCGCTGTTTAAATTTCCATACCAATTAATATTTTGCGTTGTCTGTGGTGGAATATACATATTCACAGGCACTGAAAGTACACTTTGGGCACCACTTGCGGCTCTATTAAAATTTTCACTTGAATTGATAGTAAAACCACTACTAACAGGGGCACCTGTATTGAGATATTGACCCATTAAACCAGACACTCTTTGACTATAAGCAATGGCAGAAAAAGCAGGATTCATAGTCCCAAGCACAAAATTTCCATACGAATCAACTAAACGACTACTTCCATCTCGTCTAAAAGCACCATTTCTTGTGTAATATGTATTTCCATCAGGTGCTAACACACCAAAAAAACCTTTGCCTTGCAAAGCCACATCAAATTCGCCCTCACTTGCACTAATTGGTCCTTGAGAAAAAACAAGTTTAGAGGCTGATGGTGTTGAACCATAACCGCTTTGTGCAGGGTTTGTCGATTGTGAGCTAACCTTGCTGTAAAAAATATCTTTGAATTCAGCATTAGAATACTTAAAACCGGTAGTATTAACATTAGATATATTATGCGCACTTAAATCAATACCAAAACTGCTGCTTTTTACCCCAGAAACTCCATTATAAAATGCCTTCATCATTTGTTTTGCCTTTAATAAAAACCTCGATCAGAAATTTCTTTTATATCATCAAACTTCACTTCTTTTCCAGCTATTTTTGCAATCGTTTGACCGTCTTTAAAGCGAATTGCATCAATAGGATAACTACCATAATTTGATGTAACTTTTTGGCCAAGTGCTTTGTCATTATAAACTAGTTTTGCACTATACTCTCCGTCTCCAGCATAAACACCATCATTATTTCTACCATTCCATTCAACACTATAAAGTCCTGGTCCGACAGACTTTCCTTCATCTAATTTTGTATTATATACAAGCTTGTTATCTTTGTCATACACTTCTAAATTTACACCCTGTTCGTTTGAACTTACAGGCATATAAAAACTCATTGTAATATTTGTATTTTGCCCACTAAGCTTTACTGTGTCATCAATAGTTGCCGTACGTCCAATAGCACTAATAGCAGAAGAATTCATCGCTGTGCTGAAAGATTGAGAAAGCTTGTCCATTGTCTCAACCATTTTTTGCATAGTTGAATTTGTATTTTGCTGCATTTCCAAAGCAGCAAGTTGTGAGGTTTGAGTAAGCATTTTCTCACTATCCATAGGTTCGGTTGGATCTTGATGCTGAAGTTCTATTAAAAGAAGTTTTAAAAAAGCATCTTTATCAAGGGTAGCTTTTGGATTTGCCACTGTACCACTAGAAGAAGTGCTAGTAGTTGAAGCAGCAGTAGTGTCTGTATTTTGTCTCCAATCTTTCCAATCTGTTTGCGTTACCATTTCAACAACTCCTTATATAAAAATTAATTACATTAAAGCAAAATGTATTCCAACTTAGAAATATTTTGCTAAAACAAACTCTAGATTCAGTTTTTGTTCTTCATCAGAATTTTCTAAAGCCTCTTTAAAACCATAAGCACTACGATTCTTACCTTGATTCTGTTCTTTTTTACCCTGATCGCTAAAATTCATTTCAAGTCCTGTAAATCCCATATTAACAAGCGAATTTTTAAATTCAGTTTGATTTTGAATAAAAATATTCATCGTAGCAGTATTTGAATTAAAACTAATATGCAAATTGTTACCTCTTTGCATTAAAGTAACCTCAACCTCACCTAAATTTGAAGGATTTAAAGTAATACTAAGCTTTGTAACTGGTGCTTTATACTGCTCTATAGCTTCTTTCAAATCGTGAGAAAAATACTTCAAAGTTTCTTTAACAGGATTTTTCATAGAACTGTGTGCTGATTTACTCATATCCTTAAGCAAAGAATTAAGTTCATCTAAAGTATTTTTCATTGAATCATTACCCGTTTTGTTGTGTTGTGTCAATTCTTCTTTCAAAGAGTTGTCATTTGCCATTGTATTATTTTCTTTATTTGAAAGGATTTGAGTTTTTGTTGCATTTTCTAAATTAGCTTTTACAAGATCGCTTGAATCTTTTCTTTGTTCTTTATATGATTCTTTGTTAGAAACTTTATCGAATTCTTTTTGAGTTACAGGCACACTTTTTTTGCTTTCACTCATATTATTATTCAAATCATTTCTATTTTCATTCTTTCTATTGCTGTCATTTGCCATTGTATTATTTTCTTTATTTGAAAGGATTTGAGTTTTTGTTGCATTTTCTAAATTAGCTTTTACAAGATCGCCTTGATTTTTTTCATTTTTATGCCTTACAATCAAATCATTTAAATCCTCCTCTTTATCCAAAGAATCCAATTTTTTTAAAATTTGAGAAAGGAGAGATTGTTCTTTTTCAGTCTTTTTAGAAAGAATATTTTCAAAATGTACATTTTGAGGAATGTTCTTGCTTATATCGGCTATTTTCTCGCTAATTACTTTTTGAAAAGAATCTTCTATCTTGCCTGTAAAAAAATGCGCCTTTTCCAAATTTGGAAAGGCAGTTTTCAAATCAGACAAATGTTCAACTTTTATATTTTTAAGCTCCAATCCTAAATCTTCAACCATATCTAAAAGCTCAGCTAAGGTACTAACCTCTTTGAGAGCACTAAATTGCTCTTCACTTTTGAGAATTTGAGTTATTTGATTTGATAATTGATTGAATTTTATTTCACTCGTATCAACTTGAAGCTTTTCAAGTAAAGAGAGTATTTGCATAAATGAAGCTGATTCAAAAAAACTTACAGTATCATTTTCATCAAAAAGACTATTTTCAAGCTTCATCATTACTTGACCCATAATTTCTTGTTTGTCTTTTTGCAAAGAATCAAACAAGAATATATCGCTTTCTTTTAACAAAGTATGAAGAAAACTCTCACTATTTTCTAACTCATCTGTTTTATGAATACTCTGTTTGTTGTGAGAATTACTTGTACTTAGCTTACTTAGAGCTGTAAGTTCATTTTTTTGTGCAACTATATTAGACATTTTCTTCCTAAATATCTAAAAATTGACTTTGAGCTAAAATAGGGAATTTAGCTTTTAAATAATTATTCTCATAAACTTTTATCATAGAATCGGTAGAGTATTGACTTAAAAGTTCTGCGAGTTCTTCTACATTTTTCGTATTCACAATTTTTTCAAAATTTTCTTCACCATTTAAAAGCTCTGTAAGCTCAGCTGGAATTCGCAAGAGCGAATCGCTTGTATTCGTTCTTAAACGTTCTAAAAGCTCTAAAGCTTGGAGTAAAATTTCACTTTTTCTATTAACAAGTTCTACGCAAAAATCAGCTAAGATTTCTTTATTAAGTGGTTTTGACATTGTACACCTCTTTTTTTAAAATTTCATTACTTGTGCATATAAAAGCAAAAAGCATTCCAACTTTTAATTTTATGCTATAATAAGCAAAAATCATATATAATACAGGCTTTTAATTTAATTTTGGAGACAAGCTTGGAAAATATTAGAAATATCGCTGTTATAGCTCACGTTGATCACGGAAAAACAACTCTAGTCGATGAACTGTTAAAACAATCAGGAACTTTCAGCGAAAGAGAGCAAATCACAGAACGCGTTATGGATAGCAATGACATAGAAAAAGAACGCGGTATTACTATACTTTCAAAAAACACAGCTATTGTTTATAAGGGTACAAAAATCAACATTATAGACACTCCCGGACACGCTGATTTTGGCGGAGAAGTTGAAAGGGTGCTTAAAATGGTCGATGGTGTTTTACTTTTAGTTGATGCACAAGAAGGTGTAATGCCTCAAACAAAATTTGTCGTGAAAAAAGCTCTTGTTTTAGGACTAAAGCCCATAGTAGTTGTTAATAAAATTGATAAAATTGCAGCAGATCCTGAAAGAGTGATTAATGAAATTTTCGACCTCTTCGTTGCTTTAGGGGCAAATGATGAGCAGCTTGATTTTGCCATAGTTTATGCAGCAGCAAAAAATGGCTATGCGAAATTGGATTTAGAATCCCAAAGCTCTACTATGGAACCACTTTTTCAAACTATTTTAGAACGCGTTCCAGCTCCAAGTGGAACAAATGAAAACCCTTTGCAACTTCAAGTTTTTACTTTAGGATATGATAATTTTGTTGGAAAAATAGGCATAGCACGGATTTTTAATGGTACTGTGAAAAAAAATCAAAATGTTATGCTTGCAAAAGCAGATGGAAGCAAACTTAATGGCAGAATTTCAAAGCTTATAGGGTTTATGGGACTTGAAAAAATGGATATTGATGAGGCTTATAGCGGAGATATTGTCGCCATTGCAGGTTTTGAAGCTTTAGATGTGGGGGATAGTATAGTCGATCCAAACAATCCACAACCACTTGATCCTCTTCATATAGAAGAGCCGACTTTAAGCATAGTTTTTGCTGTCAATGATGGACCCTTAAGTGGAACAGAAGGAAAACACATTACTTCAAACAAAATAGCCCAAAGATTAGAAGCTGAAATGAAAACAAATATAGCAATGAAATTTGAAAGCGGAGGGGAAGGAAAATTTAAAGTCAGCGGTAGAGGAGAACTTCAAATCACTATATTAGCAGAAAATATGAGACGCGAAGGCTTTGAATTTTGTATGGGAAGACCTGAAGTGATAGTGAAAATTGAAAATTCAATAAAAACAGAACCTTATGAACATTTGGTCATAGACACACCTGATGAATTTAGCGGAGTTATTATAGAAAAACTTGGAAAAAGAAAAGCTGAGATGAAAGCAATGAATCCTACAGGAGATGGACAAACACGACTTGAGTTTGAAATTCCTGCACGAGGATTAATAGGTTTTAGAAGTCAGTTTTTAACAGATACAAAAGGTGAAGGGGTGATGAATCATAGCTTTTTGGAATTTCGCCCTTTTAGTGGAGTTGTAGAAAAAAGAGCCAACGGAGCCTTAATTTCTATGGAAAATGGTGCGGCTTTAGGATATTCTCTTTTTAATTTGCAAGAAAGAGGTGTGCTTTTTATAGAACCGGGTGCTAAAGTTTATACAGGTATGATAATAGGCGAACACTCTCGTCAAAATGATTTGGATGTGAATCCCATCAAAGGTAAAAATCTTACTAATGTTAGAGCAAGTGGAAGTGATGATGCCATAAAGCTTGTACCACCAAGAAAATTAAGTCTGGAAAGAGCGTTAGAATGGATAGAAGAAGATGAACTTGTCGAAGTAACTCCTCTTAATATAAGAGTTAGAAAAAGATATTTAGATCAAAATCAAAGAAAAAGAATGGAAAAAACAAAGTCTTAAGATTTTTTATTCTTGCAAAATTTGATTTTTATCGCGGCACAAATCTTGCCAACTTGAATTCGTCTCAAGCTCTATACAAAGCTTTAAACTTTCTTTTTGCTTCTGCGTATCTTTTATCTTTTCATAAACCCTGCTTTGTATATACAAAGCTCTTGCTCTATCCTCATCTGAAAGTCTTAATTTAAGAAGATCTTGTAAAATACTTAACGACTCATCATAACTTGATTCTTTTTGCAAAGCTTCTAAATACATAAATTCTAAATTTGGACTAAAAAGATTAACTCCTTTTAAATTCTGGTAATCAATGGCCTTTGGCGCGTAATTTAAAATCGTAGTTTGCATATTATGTTCATTAGCATAATTAAGTAAAGAAACATACGATTCAATAAGAGTAAAATTTGGAGTAAAACTTTCTAAAATTTGTAAAATTTTAACGGCTTGGTTATAATCTCCCTGTTTTAAATAGGAAACAAATTGCAAATAATAGGCTCTAAATTGCTCTTCTTCACTTTTTAAAATCTTTGAATTTGCTATATTTTTCGCAATATCCACAACTCTTGCATACTGCTTATCATCAAAAAGCATATTTGCTTTTTGCAAACCATAAAAAACACTGTCTTCATCAAAATTTTTATCTGCATACATCAAAGCCTGTTCTTTTCTTGAAGTCCTTTGAAAACACTGAAGCATTTGTTTTTTATTGTCAATCTTTTGTCCTATATCATAAGAAGTAAACTGATTAAAAGTTTGTACAGCTTGTATGCAATCATCTTCTTGAAGTTGATTTTTTAAAGTTTGCACAGCTGCCTGTTCTAAAAACTTACTTGCACTTGGAATTTGAGCTTTTTCTATTTCATTCTTACGATTTAAAATAGCACTGATATTGCCTTCTTTATAATAGAGTTTTATGTCCTCATTAAGGGCTTTTTTAGCTATATTTTCATCCTGTACAAGATAGCGATTAAAAATATCTTGATATTTTTTATGCAATAAGCTTGCATTATTATCACCAAGAAAAAGAAAAACCTCATCACTTGCTTTGTTAATATCAGTCAAGTACTTTCCATCAAAATACTCATCTTTGTAAAGATTGATATATTTTTCAGCTTCATTTGGATTTGAACTCTGTGTTAAAACTAAAGCCAAATTTTTTAAAGTCTCTTCATAATCTGGATTGATTCTTGGCATTACAGAAAATGTATTTTTATAAATATTAGCACTAGTATCAAAATGTTTCTTGTCTGCAAAAAGTTTGGCAAGCTCTAAAGACTTTTTTATATCCTTGCCAAAATACTTAGGATTTGCCTGTAAAATAGTCTGCACATATTGCATAGCTCTTTGGATATTGGTATTTAAAAGTTCATTTTTAGCTAAAAGCACAGCAGCTCTTGCAGCAAGATCTAAATTTTTTGTACCAAAATAAACGTTTTCATACATCTGCACTGCTCTTTCTTTCTCTCCTAGATTATAGATATAATCTGCATAATCAAGTTTTGAAAGTTCAGCAAAATAATTGTCTGCAAACTCATTTTCCACAATAGACATTATATAATCCACATCTGACCTGCGAGCAAGAACAATATAAGTACGCAACATAATATTTAACACTTCTGGAAAATTCTTATCACTTGTATAGGTTCTTGTCCAATTTTTTGCCTCTTGTATCATTTGTTCTAAAATTTCTTGATTTCGTATTGATGGATCCTCTGTATAAAGTTTTGCTTGAGCCCTAAGTTTATATAAAATAAATTCACTCATAAAAATACTTTTTTTGTAACGGTTTATAGCATTTTGCGCATCAACAGCAACTTGAGCATAATTGGCTTTTTCAAATTGATTCTTGATTCGAATATAAGTGTTAATATCAGCACTTTGAGGGATAAATACAGGTTCTGAATTTAAGTCAAGAGCTCCAATATAAGGCAAACTTTCGTGTGGAAAATCTATAGAAAAGTCTAATCCATTATCTTGCTTAACTGCATCAAGAAAAGGGGTAAAAACAAAAGTAAAACCTTTTGATTTGTGAGAGATTGAAGAACTAAGTTCTTTATCTTGGTAGATATTTTGAGACAAGTCAAACATTCTTGCACGCATTTTTGGAGTGATTATGATTGTAATCTTTTGTTCTTCCTTGTTAAAAGTCAAATCAAAAGCAGCAAAATTCTGATTTTGGAGTTCATTATTTACCATACCTGCGATAATACATTCAAAATACATCGTCCCTTCAATATCTTTTTGTTGGCAAGTAAATTCAAGTCCATTTGTAAGATGTAATATTGCAAAAGGCTCATTATCTTGTCTGCCAGTGTTTAAAACAAGCTCAAAAGCAAAAAGTTTGATAATAGTACATATTAATATAACTACAATTCTCATACATCTATTATAACAAAACTCTTATAATAGAAACAATACAGCAAAAACACTTGCAAATACACAAAGCAATAAAATACAATTTTGCTTCATATCAAGTCTTAAAGCTTTTGAACTTCTTTCCTTGATAAAAAAAATATGAATGATGATTTTAAAATACGCATAAAGTATAATCACAGAAACTAATGCTATACAAAGTGCTATATACCAATATCCCCAATTAATCATATTCTGCAAAACCATCACTTTACCCCAAAACACTCCAAAAGGAGGAATTCCAGCCAATGAAAGCACGCAAATACTAAGTGAAAAAGCTATAAGAGGTTTTTTGTATAAAAGGGCATTTACGCTTTCATACAAACTTCTCTTATATCTGCTCAAAATCAAAAATACACCATAATTTGCAAAGGCAAAAAACACCCAATAGATAAAAAGAGATTTTAAAAGAGGGCTTAAATCATCTCCTTGGTTTTGCAACAAAGGAATCAAAGCAGTTAAAACAAAAGAAGAATGCACTATGGAACTGTATGCAAACATTTTTTTTAAATCTGTTTGTACAAGAGCTGCTAGAGCAGCTACAAACATAGAAAAAAGCGTTACAATAACAACAATACTTTCAAAACCTGTATTCCTCAAAAAAGCAAAAATACGAATGATTACGACAAAAATAGCTATTTTAGGTACAACAGAAATAAAAGCAACTAAATTAGTTCTTGCAGCAGAATACACGTCGCGTAACCAAAAATGAAAAGGAATTAAAGAAAGTTTTAAAGCACAAAGCACAAAGATACACACACCGGCACTTAAAAGAAAAATGTCTTTACTTTCGCGATTCCAAACAAAAGCTTTTGAAAGATCTAAAGTACCCGTTTTCATATAAATAAAAGCACAAGAGAGTACAAAAAAACCAGAACTTACTGCTGCAAGAGTGAAATATTTTATAGCACTTGAAATAGCATTTGTTGTTCCTCTCATTGCTATAAGAGTATAAAGGGCAAGAGAAGAAGATTCAAGACCTATAAAAATAAGTATTAAATTTGAACTTGAGACCATCAATTCAAAGGAAGCTACCATAAACAAGAAAAGACTATAAAATTCAGCTTGCTTTTCCTCCCTTTCAATCAAAAGATAGAAAAAAGCAAAAAGCAAAAGAATACAACTTGCATAAAATGCAAGTATATCATTGTTTAAAGTATCTAAAAAAGCTTTAGCAGTAAAACCTTGTTTGCTAACATTTGAAAGCAATAAAAAGAAAGATATACATAAAGATAAAGCACCAATGGCAACGTAAAAACTGCAGTGAAATTTATAAAATGCTGAACACAACAAAAGTAAAGTGGCTATAGCTATTAAAAACAAAAAAGGATAAGACAAGCTTATATTAAGGCTTTGGAGGTCTAAAAGTTCATTGAACATTGTTTTCTCCTATTTGAGATAAAAAATTTAAAGAATCACTCTCCACAGCTCTTTCATTCATTATTTTCAATAAAACATTAGCGTCTTTGTGTAATGGTTCTAAAAAAATTTTTGGAGCAATGCCTAAAGCAAAAATCAAAATTACAACAAAAATAAGGGTAAAAATTTCTCTTAAATGCAGATTAAAACCTATCAGTTCAGTATCTTTACTCATAAAAAACATTCTGCGAAATACAGCTAACATATATACTGCAGTTAAGATAATCACCAAACCAGCCAAAAGAGCATAAAGGAAATTGAGTTTTGCAACTCCTAAGAGTATTAAAAATTCGCCAACAAAAGAAAGAGTCAGTGGCAAAGAAATGCTTGCAAGTACAACTAAAAGAAAAAATATAGAAAATACAGGAGCCTTGTTCGCTAAAGAATGGTAGAAAGAAATATCAAGAGTTTTATATTTTTGATATAAAATTTCAGTCATTAAAAATAAAGCACCCGTTACAAGCCCGTGAGCAAACATATAAAAAACTGAACCACTAATACCTAAAGCATTGAAAGAAAAAATTCCAAGTATTATCACACCAAGATGTGAAAAAGAACTGTAAGCTATAAGTTCTTTTAGTTGTGTAGCCTTATAAGCAATGAAAGCGCAATACACTATACTAACTATACACAAGGCTATAATTAAAGGCATAAAATACACACTTGCATCAGGAAAAAGCGGGAGAGAAAAATGCAAAAACCCAAAAGGTGCCATTTTAAAAGCCACAAGCATAACAGAAACTAAAATAGGAGAATTCGCATACACTTTTGGTGCCCAAGTATGAAAAGGAAAAAGTGGGGATTTGATAGCAAAAGCTATAAAAAAAGCAAGAAAAAGTAAAAGTTGCTCGGTCAAATTTGTAGCAGAAGCATTACTTTTCCAAATTTCTAAGTCAAAAGTCCAAATATTTAAAAGTTTATAGGTTAAATAAGCCTGATACAAAAGTGCGACAAGCATTAAAACCGAACCAAAAAAGGCATAAAGAAAAAATTTCACTCCGGGTCTAAAATCTTTACCATATATACCCATAATATAAAGCAAAGGCAAAAGAGAAAATTCCCAAAAAACATAAAAAAGCAAACCATCTAAAGAAGCAAAAAGCCCTATCATAGCAAATTCTAGAAAGAAAATACAAGCTACCATTGCTTTTTGTTCTATTTTTAAAAAAACGAAAGAAAGAAAAATCATTAAAGAACATAAAAGCATTAAAATAAGAGCTGTACTATTAACCCCTATATGATAATTGAAAAATTGAATCAAACCTAAGGAAAAATTGTATTCAAAATTGACACCCGCTAAAAAATCTTTAAACACAATACTATTTAGCAACAAAATAAGCAAACTTGCTACAACACTGAAAACTTTTACTCCACCACGGTTTAAAAGTAAGACAATAAAAGCAGCAAGTAAAGGCAGAAAAACTAATAAATTAAGCATTTTATACCACCCACACTAAAAAAAGTAAAAGTCCAAAACTACCAATAAGAAAATAAAGCATTAAAGAAAGACTATTTGGAACAATGATTTTACGCGAAAGCAATGTAATATAACAAGCAATTTTTTCAACAATGGCATCAAAAATATACACATCACAATGTTTGAAAATCGTACATAAACTCTCATATTTTTGCACTAAAAAACGGTGATACAGTTGCGGTATATAATAATCATTACTCAAAAGTTTATGAATTGTATTCTTTTCTATGCTTTCTTTAAACCAAGATTTTTGATAAGCAAGAATAGATATAATAACTCCAAGTACTGCAAAAACAATTGATAAAATCACAACCGAAAAAGTCTGTGCATCAATAAAAACAAGTTTAATACTTACATACTCAAAAAAACTATGTTCAAAAAAACCTGCAATAATAGCTAAAATCACTAAAGGACTCATTGCAAAAAGAGCTATTTTACTAGCTTCGTGAGGATGTAAATGATGTCTTTGTTCTGTGAAGAAAACAAGCATTAAAAGTCTAAAACTATAAAAGGCTGTCAAAAAAGCTGTTATTAAAAGTACCAAAAAAATTCCGTGGTGAAAAGAAATAAAAGCATATTCTAAAATTAAATCCTTAGAGAAAAATCCAGCAAAAGGATAAATACCTGCCAAAGCCAAAGAAGCTATGGTCATAAAAATTGCTGTAATTTTCATAGTTTTATAGAGCCCGCCCATTTTTTTAATATCTAAATTATCATTCATAGCGTGCATCACATTCCCTGCTCCTAAAAAAAGCAGAGATTTAAAAAAGGCGTGAGTAACTAAATGAAATAAAGCTATGCTGTACGCTCCAAGTCCAGCGGCAACAAACATATAACCAAGCTGCGAAAGAGTTGAATAAGCGATAATACGTTTTAAATCTCTTGCAACTAAAGCCATAGAAGCAGCAAAAAGTGCCACAAAAGATCCAAGCAGAGCAATAAAATAACTCACTTCAAATACTAAATCATAGATAGCACTTGCGCGTATAACCAAATATACACCTGCTGTTACCATAGTTGCAGCGTGAATAAGAGCAGAAACAGGTGTAGGTCCGGCCATAGCATCAGCAAGCCAAGTATGAAAAGGAAACTGTGCCGATTTACCCATAGCTCCAATGAATAAACAAGTAGCAATTATAATCAAAGCAATATGATCTGTACTTTGAGCAAGACTAAAAACCTCATCGTATTTTAAAGTACCCATTTGTAAGTACAACCAAAAAATACCTAAAAGCATTCCTAAATCGGCAACGCGGTTCATTATAAAAGCTTCATTAGCAGCAAAAGAATAGTTATCATTTTTATACCAAAAACCAATGAGTAACCAAGAACAAAGTCCAACACCTTCCCATCCTACAAAAAGCCCGAGAAAATTATCGCTCATCACTAAAAACATCATCGCAAAGACAAAAAGTCCTAAATAAGCAAAAAACTTATTAAAACCCTCATCCTCTTTCATATAAAAAATACTATAAAAATGCACACAGCTTGCTACTACACCAACAACACTCATCATCACAAGCGAAAGAGCATCAATATCAAAACCAAAATTTAAGCCTATAATACTTATCCATTCGAAGAAGCTTATATTGAAATCTTCATTTTTTACAAGCAAAACCAAAGAAGATACCGTGCTTAAAACAATGAGAAAAGAACAGATAAAACCAACAAGTACACTCTTTTTACTAAGGGAAAAACAACTTGCAAAAAGAAATGCTATAAAAGGGGCAAAAAATGAAACTAGAGCAAGACTTTGCATTTATAACTCCTCTTTCAAGCTTTTCAATTCCAAAGTGCCTTTTTTTCTATACCAAAGTACACATAAAGCCACGCCAACAGCAACTTCACAAGCAGCTACGCCCATTACAAAAAGAGCAAAAACTTGCCCATTTAAATCAGAATGCATTTTTGAAGCA
Source organism: Campylobacter sp. MIT 21-1684 (assembly GCF_026241315.1). Taxonomy (GTDB): domain Bacteria; phylum Campylobacterota; class Campylobacteria; order Campylobacterales; family Campylobacteraceae; genus Campylobacter_D. The sequence goes on from NZ_JAPHNA010000003.1 coordinate 85,114, forward strand.
GCGACTAAAGCTACATTTGCACCGTTGAGGAGAATTTCACTTGAAATAAAAAGCATAAGGAGGTTTTGTCTTTTTAAAATGCCTATTAAACCAACAACAAACATTAAAATAGCAAGTATGAAATATTTTTCTATCATTTATTTTCCTTACTAAGCTCTTTGTGTGTCAATACTATGGCACAAACAAGAGCAATTAAAAGTAAAATAGCTATAAATTCAAAGGCAAGGAGGTATTTTGTAAAAAGAGCAAGGGCAAGTTGTTTATTAGAATCAAAAAATTCAAGTTCCTGCAAAGCCAAATCTGTACTAATGTTTTGATACTTAAAAGTCCAAAATGCGATTAAAAGCAAAAAAGTACTTAAAACTATAAGCACAAAAAAAGTCTTTTTTGCTTTTAATGTTTCTTTAAAGTAGCTTCCAGCGTCAAAAAACATCATTGCAAAACTATAAAGCCCAAGCACAGCACCGCTATATATTATAATTTGAATTACGCCTAAGAATTCAGCATCAAGTAAAAAATAGATACCCGATAGAAAAACCATTCCACCGGCTAGAGCCGAAAGAGCATAAAGCATATTTTTACTTAAAACTGCTACTAAGAAAAAGGCTAAAACTATAACAGCAAAAAAATAAAAAGAAAGTTGTTCTATCATTGTTTCTCTCCTTGAGTACCATCTGTATTATCAGGAATAGCACAATGTTCATCATTGCAAAGCTCTTTTTCTCTTTGCTGCAATACTTCATAATAGTTTGGCGTTTTCTTTACTAAAATATCAGAATCCTTTCTTAAACTCCCAGCTCCTTCAAATTCGACTTGATTTTTCAAAGTGTCTATTGGAGTTAAGAAGTCTTCTTTAAAACCAAAATATGACCGCTGTTGGGCTGCGTTTTCATATTCTACACCGTGCACTATAGCAAGCTCTGGACAAACTTCAGCACAAAAACCACAATAAATACAACGACCTAAATTAATACTATAATTACCTACTTTTTTACGACCATATTCATCTAAAGAAGTTTCCATTCTTATGCAATTTGAAATACAAATTTTCTCACAAAGCCCACAACCTATACACCTTTCATTCTCACTTTCTATAAAACGCATCAGTCTGTGTACAGCTCTGTATCGTGTGTCAAGCTTAACTTTTTCAAGTGGATATTTTATTGTCGCACTATTACCTCTTTTAAGCATTTCACGCATAACAACAAAAAGACCGACGAAAAGTTCAAGCTTGATACTTCTTTTTAAAGCTTGTAGAATTTTTTGCCAAGAATTAAGAGAAGTTTTTCTTTTTTCATCAACTAAGTAATAATTTTTCATTTCAAATCCTAAATAAGTACTGCTAAAGCTGTAAGCAAGAGATTGAGTACAGCAAGGGGCAGTAAAATCATATAGCACATTTTCATCACCTGATCAGGACGTAATTGCGGAAATGCAGCTCTTGCCCAAAAATACCAAAAGAAAATAAAACTTGATTTTACTATCATCATAATAAAACCGGGTATTATCCAAAAATCATTAAAACCACCTAAAAATAAAAGAGTTATTAAGATAGCGCCTGCCATCATAGAAGTGTATTCGCCTATAAAAAACAAAGCCCATCGAAACCCTGAATATTCTGTACCATAACCTGAAACAATATCGGCCTCATTTTCACTTAAACATAACGGAGTTCTATTTGTCTCTATGAAAAGAGCTATAACAAAAAGTACAAAAGCTAAAGGCTGCTTAAAAATAAGCCAAGAAAAAAATCCATCATTTTGATATTCATTTATATCAATTAAAGAAAAGGAACCAACAAGCATCACCACAGCTACTAAGGCTAAAGCTCCAACACTCTCATAAGAAATAATAGCTACTAAACTTCTTGCAGCTCCTATGATTGAATATTTATTATTACTCGCAAGCCCACCTAAAAACACAGCATAAAAACTCAATCCGGAAGTACCGATAACAAAAAGCAAAGCCACGTTAATATCAGCGATAATAGGCTCAATAATCCTGCCAAAAAGTGTAAAAGTAGGAAGCATAGGGATAGCAGCTAAAGAAACAAAGGCACAAATTGCTGCGATAAGAGGAGCAAGAGCAAAAATAAGTTTTTGAGAATTATAAGGTATAATGTCTTCTTTTGTAAAAAGCTTTATCATATCGGCTACAAGCTGAATAAGTCCAAAAGGACCTACCATATCAGGACCTATTCGTCTTTGAAAATATGCTAAAACTTTTCTTTCGGCATAAGTAGCAAAACCTGCTAAAGTAGCAAAAACAGCAAGAACTATCAAACATTTTATAAATGTTTCCAAAGCAAAAAAGCCAAATTCACTCATTATTTGCTCCTACTTTTTGTATTGTTGCAAGAGTAAATCTTTCTTCAAACAAACTTAAAGTATCGGTTTTTTCATCAAAATAAGGCAAATAGGCTCCATTTTTAATATCCTTGTCAATACGAATACAAAGCTCTAAAGTTTTCTCTTTCATACCAAGTTTTACTCGCTGATTTTCTTCTAATTTCTTTTCTTTTGCTATGGTTTCACTGATACCTAAAAAAAGCTCTTCTTTTAAAGCACTTGCACGATTTGAAAACCTTCCAAACTGGTAACTTGGATTTGCGCTATAAAGTAAAATTTCATTTGAATTTTCTTCAAGAGTTTGCGAATTTGGAGCTTCAAATTCTGCTTTAGCTTCCTGTTTGAAACAGTCTAAATGCAAAAGATACCCTCTTTGATTCTTACCCCCATTCGTATAATAGTTGTCTAAATTATCAAAATCAACGGCGATAAAACCTTTATTTGTAGGAAGTTTTTTTGTGTAATTGATCGTGTATTCTTCATTAAAACCTAAAGCATTCGCAAGATCATTTAAGAAATATCCATCAAATTCAAGGGCTGCATTAGTAGGAACTACTCTTTTATCATAATTGACAAAACTTCCTTCTTGCTGGTTTAAACTTGAACTTGCCAAATCAGCATTGTGTTCATATGAAAAGCTAAAATCACCTTGTTCATTATAACCTAGAATCTTGCCTTCTTTAGGATGATGTGCCAAATCACAAAGAAGTGCTACACCTAAAGTATTTGTAAAGGTTGGATTGAAAAATACTTTGAAAGCAGTTGTTTTTTGTATCAAAGCTAAAAGTTTAGCAAGTTTTTTTGCATTCTTGTGAAAGTAAAAATCGCTTCCCACAACAAAAGTAAATTTCGTTTTCTTTAGCAATAAATCTTCTAGTTTATCTTCATTAATTCCTAAATTTTTTGCAAATTTTGAACGCAATATTTCTCTATTTTTCTTTATTTTTTTCGTAACGACTTTTTTAACTTCTTTTTGAATTTCATTACCCTGCTCATCTTTTTCATTTACTAGTTCTGTAAGTTCTTCATTAACACTCTCTTCTACTTCCTTATTTTCAGTAAAGAAAAATTCACTTAAAGCCGCTTTTATCGTTTCGTCATTGCTAAACTTTTGTAATAAAAAATATAATATTTCTTCTTCAATTCCACTTTTATGAGTGTGTGAAATAAAATTTTTTGAGTATTTTTCCACTCCGCTATCGTGAAGAGGATGAAAATACAAACCCGAACCCTTATTCATTACCAAAGCATTATTTATTTTATAACTAAGAGTTGGCGCATCATAACGTAAAAGGGTTCCTGCTACCACTAAAAAATCACTTTCAAGCACATCATCACTTGTAGCATTATAAAACTCTCCGGCATTTGCGATAAATTCATCTAAAAATTCTTGAAATTTTAAAGCCTCATTGTTTATCAAATGGAGGTCATATTTTGTTTTAAGATTTTGCAATATTAAAGCTTCTTCATTTGTAATGAAACTGTTAAATTTTATATTTGTAATTTCTTTTTCCTTCAACAAAGCTACTAATTTTTCAAAAGCTATTGCGTCTTTGCTTGCCTCATTTTGCGTATCAAAGCCAAATCTCGCAGCCTTATTTAAACTTGCAAAGGCAAAATCATTGCTTACTCTGTAAATTTTTGGACTTTGATTTGTAATACTCGTTTGCTTAATGTCATAATACATTAATTCACAATCACTTGAATGCGGATTTGAAGCTGGAATTCTTTTAAGTTCCCAAATATTTGAAGTGTATTGGAATTTTAAACCTATTAAAGCTCCTGTCGGGCACACGCTCGTACATTCTCCACAGAAAGAACAATCAAGAACTTCGCCATTTGCAGGAGCAATTAAACTTTTTTGAAATTTAGTCCAAATAGCATAAGCATCTTTTCCCATACTTTCTTTAAAAACATTATCAACTCCATCACCTCCTCTTGGAGTTGTTTTTAAAGCACTTTCACCTATTTTGTCTTTACAAACAGTAACACATCTTTCGCAAACTATACATAAAGCTGGATCATAGTTAATAAAACCCCAATGTTGGTGTGGTTTGTGTGTGTCTCTTACCCAATATTTCTGCACATTCACTCTCGCTTTATGGGTAAAATTTTGCAACTCACATTCACCTGATTTATCACATACTCCACATTCTAAAGGATGATTGATACAATAAGCACTCATTATTTCATCTCTCTCATCCCACAAATTCCGCAAATCACTCTCTACAACCATTTTGTCTTTCGCTTTAGTGTTACACGAATAAACTTTTTTTCCATCAGCCTCTACCATACACATACGACAAGCCAAAGTCGGGCTACAGCCATTGAGATAACAGATTGCGGGAATGAAAATGTCATTTCTTCTCGCTATGTTTAAAATATATTCGCCATCTTCAAAATCACATTCTTTACCATTTATTGTAATTATCATTTGCTTCCTTTATGCGAATTTGATTAAAATCATAGCCTTGATTTTCATAATGCAAAAAACCTATTGTACCTTGCAAATTTTCATCTAAAAGCAAGGTAGTTTTCAAACTAAAATCTTTAGAAGAAAGCTCTACCGTGCTTTCATTTTTACATTTAGAAAGCTGTAAAAACTGCTTTGAACAATGAAGAGCTTCATCTTGCAAATTTGCTTTGAAAAGTACTAAACCATCGTAATTGTCAAGCTCTTTAAGCTTTGTAGAACGCGCTGTTTTAAAATCACATTGCAATTCTTGAGTATTAAGGATTGTCAAGGCGAATTTTTCACTTAAAAAATGCAAACAATACTTTATATTTTCACTATCTTTATGAAAAGCAATATTCTCATCTATAATAATATATTCTGCTTTATACAAAAAGTCTATAATTTCATCTGCTTCTTCTTCACCAAAACACGATTCAGCGCTTAAATATCCTTCATCTAAATCTTTAAATTCACTCTCTCCTGTCATTTTACACAGCAAAGCTAAAACAAAACTAATGCTTGCAATTTCACATTTATAATGTTTTGCTTTAAGCTTTCTGTCTTCTAAACACGAGATATTAACACAGCTTGGAGCGATTTTCTGACAGAGTAAAGGGTTTTTTAAACTCAACATATCAACACAGCACAATGCTCTTTCATAAATCATTGTACTACCTTTTTGATTACTATAGTCCAATCGACTTGATTAAATTTTAAAGAATTCAAAAGTTCGCAGTTTTGCTCTTTCACAAAACTAAAACTTCTTTCAACACTTGAAAAATCACCTATTTCAAAAAGCACTACCAAAACCTCACCATTGTAAGCTTCTTTAATAATTTGTGCCAAATCCACAAAAAGATCTTTGCTCTTTCGCAAATCTACACGTCTCATCTGTCAATCTCACCTAAAACAATATTAATATTTCCCAAAATAGCAATAACATCAGCTAAATAAGCACCTACAAGCATTTCTTCGCAAAAAGCACAGTGCCAAAAACTCGGCGTTCTTGCCTTTAGCCTGTAAGGTCTGCTGTTGCCATCTGAATGAATAAAAAAGCCAAGCTCACCTTTTGGACTTTCAGTAGGCACATACACTTCGCCTTTTGGAGGTTTTAAACCTTGAGTAATTAATACGAAATGCTGCATTAAAGAATAATTTTGCGTAAGAATCTGCTCTTTTGAAGCACTTACATATTCAGGATGATTTGATAAAAGCTCTAAAGGTGTATCTTTGTAAAGTACTGCACACTGTTTTAGTATAGAAAGGCTTTCTCGAAATTCTTGCATATATACTTTATACCTTGCATAGGAATCTCCTTGCGTAGCATAAGGTACGCCAAAATCAACCTCATTATAAAGAAGATAAGGCTCTTCTTTGCGTAAATCATAGCGCACTCCACAAGCCCTTAAAATAACTCCGCTACAACCCCAATTTAAAGCTTGTTCTTTGCTTACAACACCGACATTCTCTGTTCTTAAACGCCAAATTCTATTATCATCAAGAAGATTTTCATAATCTTGAATATCTTTTGGAAATTTTTCACAAAAAGCTAAAAGTTCGTTCAAAAAACCTTCAGGCAAATCAAGCATAACCCCACCTATTCTCATTGAAGAATGTGTCAGTCTTGCCCCACAATATTTTTCTATCAAATCAAGCACATACTCACGTTCTCTAAAACAATATAAAAATACAGTCATAGCACCTATATCAAGTGCGTGAGTTGCAAGCCAAAGCAAATGAGAGGCTATGCGGTTAAGTTCCAAAAGTATCATTCGTATGACAGCAGCTCGTCGTGGAATTTCTAAACCGCAAAGTTTTTCAACAGCAGCGCAGTAAGCATAATTATTTGCAGAAGCGGCGATATAATCCATTCTGTCTGTTGTAGGAATAAATTCTTGATAAATCATATTTTCAGCCATTTTTTCCATACCACGATGCATATAGCCTATCATAGGTCTTGCTTTAACCACCTGTTCACCATCAAGCTCTAACACAAGACGTAAATTCCCGTGTGCCGAAGGATGTTGTGGTCCAAGATTAAGTATCATCTTTGAGTCTTCGCGCTCAAAAACGACATTTTCATAATAAGGTTTTAATTTACTAGGAATTTGCATTTAAGGTCTCTTCTCTAAAATTTTTGCTTCTTCTCTCTTTGCTTTTTTAACAAAAACAACGCCTTCTTCCTCTTGATATTCCTGTTTAAATGAAAGCTCTTGCTGCTGTGCGCCTTTTTCAACTTCGTGATAAATTCGCGAAAAATGTGAGGAATCTTTGTCATCAACAAAACCGGGATCTCTTTGCTCTGGTCCAACTACTTTTCTGTATTCTTTTCCAAAAATTTTATCAATCTCATACCACTGCGCAAATTCATCACCTTTTAAAGGATAGCTTTTTAAAAGAGGATGTCCATACCAATCATCAGGCATTAAAATTCTTTTCAAATTTGGATGATTGATAATGAAGATTCCAAACATATCATACATCTCTCTTTCACTCCAATTTGCACCTTTAAATATATGACTTATACTTTGCAATCTCTCTTTCATACCCACAAAGGTTTTCACTCTTACTCTTGCTCTTTTTTGCAAATTTAAAAGCTGGTAGAACACTTCAAAACCATTTTTACTTTCTATAAAATCAAGAGCGCTTGCTTCAGTAAAAGAACAATATCCTAGTTCTTTTAATGCTTTTAAAGTGCTGACATTGTCCTCTTTTGCAATTTCAATCACCCAAAAATCAAGCTCGATAAAAGAGTCGATAAGAGTAATGGAATTTTTGAGAATTTGAAAATCCTCTTCAAACTGACTGCCTTCTATCACAACTCTTGCAACTTGAGGAGCGTGATAAAATCTGTCTTTATAATAATTTTGAAGTTGGGCATTTTTCTTGTCTGCATACCGTCTCATCACACTAGCCTTTTTGGAAGTATTTTACGACTTGCTTTTTGCTTACGAATTTTTTTCTGCAAAATCATCAAGGCAAATTGAAAACTTTCAGGACGTGGGGCGCAACCGGGTACATAAACATCAACAGGAATAATCCTATCAACACCTTGAACTGTAGAGTAGGTATTAAACATACCACCCGTATTAGCACAACTTCCCATAGAAATAACCCATTTTGGATCAGGCATTTGATCATAGAGTCTTCGTGTAAATTCGGCATGCTTTTTGCAAAGCGTACCAGCTATTATCATCACTTCAGAATGTCTAGGACTTGCACGAAAAATAGTACCAAACCTATCAAAATCATACCTTGAACCACCAGCTGCCATCATTTCAATCGCACAACAGGCTAAACCATATGTTAAAGCCCATAAAGAATTACTCCTACCCCATTGCACAAGTTTATCGACTGTAGTTAAAACCACAGGCAAACCGCTTGCATAACTCACCTGATGCTCTGCCATTGAAATGCTCCTTTTTTATATGCGTATAAAAAGCCTATGCCTAAAAGCACGATAAAAACAAAAATTTCTAAAAGCCCAAACCAACCTAAATCTTTAAAAATTAAAGCCCAAGGGAATAAAAATACAACTTCAATATCAAGTAAAATAAAAATTAAAGCAACGATAAAAAATTGTGAATTGATTTTATTTGCTTGTTTTACTGGAATAGGACCACACTCATATGCCCCAAGCCCTAATTTTCTACGATTTTTGGAAGCTAAACTATTGCCAATCTTGGAAGCTATAAAGGTTAAGAGAAAAAAAATAGCACTTGCAAAAACCAACATTAAAAATATACCGAAATAAGGGTGTGATTCAACCGTATGAGTCATTGATACTCCTTGTTTGAAGCTAAACTTTGCATTCGCTGTCTGTGAATATTCTACTTTAATTTTCCTCTATAAAAACTTAATTATAAAATAATTTTAAATTAAAGTTTGATTTTATAACAAGAAAAATTCTCAAAAAATTCGCTTTGATGAGTGATAAAAATATAAGAAATTCTCTGTTTGCTTTGATAATTTTTCAAAAATTGTACAATCTCACACACATTTTTTATATCAAGAGAAGAACTTAACTCATCTAAAATTAATACAGATGGTTGCAGAAGTAAAGCTCTAATAAGCCCTACTCTCATAGCCTCCCCGCCGCTTAATTCTAAAGGCTTTTGTTGGAGAATTTTTTTTGGTAATTGAAAAATATCAAAGAAAGTATTTATGCATCCTTCATCTTTAGGCAAAGCAAAATTGTCAAAGCCATCAAGAAGTAAGGAATGGACTTTTCTATAAGGATTTAAAGCAAGTTTTTGATCTTGAAAGATATATTGGATTTCTTGACGTATTTTCTTTTGCATTCGTGCTTCTAATTTGTGGATATTCTTTTGTTTATACAAAACCTTGCCTGTGCTTGGGGTTTCTAAAAAACACAGAATTCGTGCTAAAGTACTTTTTCCAGCACCACTCTTGCCAAGCAACATTAAATTTTCTCCACTTTTGAGAGTAAAGTTAATCTTTTCAAAAACCACTCGTTGTTCTTTTTTACAATACCAATGTTTTCGCATTTCATAAATTTTACTAAGATTATTCACTTCTAACATACAATTCCTTATACAAACGACTATAAAAAGTGTCTTGTTGAAAAAAATCACAGGTGTTCATATTATGGAGTATTGTGCCTTGTTGTAGTACTAAGACTCTATCGCTTAATTCTTTTGCTATTTTCAAATCGTGAGTAGCAAATATACAAGCTTTATTTGCTTTTATATTTTTAAGAATTTGTACAATTTTTTTTGTATTTTCCTCATCTAAAGAAGAAGTGATTTCATCGCAAAGTAAAAACTTAGGCTCACACACTAAAGCAAGGGCTAAACTAACGCGTCTTGCCATACCAACGCTGAGTTCAAAAACATAAGAATGCCATAAAAGCTCTAATTCTGCAAAACCTAAACTTTCTAAACATTCAAAAGCCTTTCGTTTGCGCTCTTTTGTATTCAAATTTGTGTGCGTTTTTAAAAGCAAATGAAATAAAGCTCCCACATCAAGATAAGGATAGAGGCTTAACTGCGCATCTTGTAAAATTAAAGCAAGCTCACTTCTTAAAACACGCAACTGACTTTTTGAAAGTTCTAAAACCTTTTTTTCTTCAACACAAAATGTATCAGCTCTAAGATGAAAATTAGAATTTAAAAGCCTTGCTAAAGCTTTTAACAAAAGACTTTTTCCCGATCCGCTTTCACCCAAAAGAGCAACAACCTCACCTTTTTTCACAGAAAAAGAAATTTTTTCTAACAATGTTGTACCTCTAAAACTTAAAGAGAGGTTTTGAATTTTCATACCCTCATACCCCATATTTTTTGTAAAGAATTGGCAAGCCATAGTAAAGGTAAAATAAGGATTAAAAGGATTAAAAGAGGAAAAAGTATCATCCACCACGCTCCTATAAAAACAGCCCTTTGAGAATCACTAAGCAAAGTACCTAAACTAGGAATTTCAAAGCCAAGTCCCAAACCAAAAAAACTCAAAGTTGCTTCTGTATTGATAGAATGTACAATATGAAACAAAAAAAGCACAAAAAGCAATGACAAGCAGCTTGGCAGCAAATCCTTAAAAAAAAGTTTTGTTTTTGAAGCCCCGAGCACTAAAGCAGCTTTGTAAAAATCTAAATTCTCATTTTTTTTCATCTCACTTTCCACTACTTTGGCTACAAAACTCCAATGTGCCAAAGCAATGAGAACAATCATTTTCAAAGCACTCGATTCAAAAAAACTTTGAAAAAACATCAACAGAAGCAAAAAAGGCAAAGCAAGGCAAAGATCTAAAATTCGCATAAAAAAACTATAAAAACACAGACGTGCAAGCAAAACATAAGCACAAGCAAAAAGTAGGGTTAAAAAAGAACTTGCTATCCCTATAAAAAGGGAATTTCTTAGGGCAAAAAGCAGTCTGGAAAAAAGATCGCGTCCAAAAAAATCTGTACCTAGAATTTGCTTTCCATTTGGAGCCAAATGCAAGGCGTTTAAATCAGTAGCATTTACAGAAAAAGGAGCGATGACAGGAGCTAAAAGTGCAAGAAGAATTAAAAGAAAACAGGGACCTAAAATGAAGAAAAAACGTATGCTCATATTATATTTTTAAAGTGGGATTAATCATCTTGCAAAGTACATCAGCACTCAAAGTAAAAAAACTTGTTATAACAACACTAAAAAATACTAAACACAATACCACAGGAATATCTTTGAAAAGGATACTCTGCACAAATAATGTCCCAATTCCACCATAAGAAAAAACAGATTCCACAATATAAGCATTCATCATAAAACTTAAAGCATTTGCACCAAAATACGCTATTATAGGATTTAAAGCGTGTTTTAAAACCAAAAGATAGATAGAACTTTCCTTTAAACCTCGTGCGTACAAATTTAAGGTAAAAATATGACCAAAACTCTCATTAATACTCGTTCGTGCCACTCGCAAAAATAGCGCTAAATGCGACAAAACAAGTACAGCACTTGGCAAAATCAAATGCAAAAAGCGGTTGAAAAGATCGTTTTCAAAACCTATATCACTTGCTCCTGAAACAGGCAGTATTTTCCATAAAACACCAAAACAAAGAATAGCAAGCAAAGACAGAGCAAAAGGAGGCAAAGCAAAGAAACTAAAAGTAAGAAAAGTGATACATTTTTCAAGCCAAGTTTCTCTATAAAAATACCCTAAAAGAGCAAGAGCAAGACTGAAAACAAACAAAAGTGCTAAAGAAAAAAAACTTAAAATAAAAGTCTTTCCTATATGTTCCTTCAAAAGCAAACTTACACTCTCTCCACTCAATAAAGACACACCAAAATCACCTTTAAAAGCTTTTAAAAGCCAAGTTGAATACTGATGTAATAAAGATTCATCAAGTCCAAGATTGTGCTCTATCCTTTGTTTAAATTCTAAACTTACAGCATTTGTTCGGCTTGCAAATGCCACGCTACCTTTTGAAAAAGACAGCATCATAAAACATAAAAAAGTGCTGAAAAAAGCAATAAAACAAATATAAAAAAGCCTTTGAAGCACTACCTCTTTCTCCACTCATAAATATTCCAAGTAAAACCCATTCCGTGATGTCCTAAAAGACGCGGTTTTATGCCTTCTATATTAGCTTGATGTACTAAAGCAAAGTCTAAATATACAAGAAAAAGAAAAGGCGGATCTTTATGCAAAGCGTGTATAAATTCAGCGTAGTATTTCTTTCTTTGTTCTGTATCTAAAGAAGTTCTAGCTTTTTCTAAAGCTGTATCGACTTGTTTATTGTGATAATGTCCAAAATTCCAACCATTTGCATTAATCTTAGAATCTTGAGAGCTCGAAAAGACTCTATAGGTATGTAAATCAGGATCTTGCGGACTTCCCCAACCTATAACAAAGCTATCAACGATTGAATAATCAAAACTCCCCGAAGGTTTTGGCACAACTATAGTGCGTACACCAAGTTTTGCAAACTCACCTTGCAAAATTCCAGCTAAAATAACTCGTAAAGGCTCATTACTCATAGCATAGATGCTAAATTCGAAAAGTCTCCCGTCTTTTTCATACTCTCCTTGTGCATTTTTACTAAAACCAGCCTTTTGAAGTAAGTCTTGACTCTTTTGTATGTCATAATCAAATTTTTCAAAAGAATCAGGACTTGCCCACGAATTTTCAAGAGGCTGTGAAGCAGCAAAACCATAATTATGCAACACATTCTTTACTATGGCTTGCCTATCGATAGCATAATTCAACGCAAGACGTACAAGAGGATCACGTAAGAATTCATTGTCTAAATTAAACATCAAAGCACGGTAATCAGCTGATTTTTCCTTTACAACGCGAAAACGGGAATCGTTTTGAAAAGCATTTAACAAAGAAACATCAACAAGAGCTGCATCGAGTTTGCCATTTTTAAGTTCTGCACTTATCACAGAGGGTTCAAAGAGTTCTTTTACAATAAGCCTTTGGGTTTGTACTTGTGCTAAATGATAGCTTTCATTTGCCTCAAATTCCAAATACTGACCTTTTTTCCACTGCACGAATTTGTATGGACCTGTGCCTATTGGATTTTGATTAAAGGCACTAGTGTTTAAATTTTCATTTTCAAGTAAATGCTTTGGGAGAATTCCTTCGCTTAAGGAGTCTAAGAAAGCTGGGTAGGGTTGTGAGAGTGTGATTTTTATCGTGAAAGGATTGAGAATTTGTATCTCTTTTATATATTTGAAGTTCTCATACAAAGACGAATTGTTCTTTGGATTCTTAAAAGCCTCAAGGCTAAATTCAACATCACTTGCACTAAAGGGTACTCCATCGTGCCACAGCACATCCTCACGCAAATACAACTCATATTCTAAGCCATCTTTACTTATTTTCCAACTCTTAGCCAAATCCCCTTGAAGATTCATCTCCTCATCAAAGCGCGTTAATCCTGAAAAAACAAGAGCTATAAGCGAATCGTGATCCTCGCTAAAGAGCGGGTTAATACGACTTGTTTGATTTGGCACAGCAATAGTAAGTGTCTTAGCATAAAGTATAAAAGGGAGCACTAAGAGAAGAAAACGCAACATTCAAACTCCTTTTCTTTTTGCTAAAAAGTATAAAAGAAAATTCAAAAGAATACAAGCCCCCTATGGGGATAAATGTTGCAGAAACTAAACCTTATACTGCAACCCGCAAAAAGCGGGTTAGCAACAAATTGAAGGCATCAAGCCTAAGTCTGGTATTACAAAACTACTTTCATAGGCTTGTAAAGCAAGACTTTGAGCATTCTTGGATATGCTTTTTAAAAGACTCGTTTTTGGCTTTTTTCTTTTCAGAAAGAAATTTTGTTGAAACAAAATTTCTTTCAAAAGAATGATTTTTAATTTTTAAAAAACAATTTATTGTTTTAATTGAATCAGAGTTTGCAACATCTGATCACTCGTTGAAATAGTCTTAGAATTTGCCTGATAACCTCTTTGTATGATGATAAGTTCAGTTAAACTTCGGCTTAAATCCACATTGGACATTTCAAGGGCTGATGTTTTCATCTCTCCTTTTCCACCAACACCCGCTTCGCCTACAACAAGATCACCACTATTTGCGGTAAGTTTTAAAAGGTTGTTTCCTATTTCTTCAAGTCCTGAATTATTTGCAACACTCCCCATTGCTATTTTTGCAACAGCAAAAACTTTTCCGTTAGTAAATTCACCAAGAATATTTCCTTTCTCATCAACACGTAAGGCTTCAGGTTTGAGATTCCCTGAAGTATATCCATCTGTGGCTTGATTTGTCAAAGCTGAAGCAGAATTTGAGCTTACAAGCCCATCATTACTTCCACTTGTTCCAAAAGAAAGTCTTATAACTTGATTTGGTGCGGCTCCATTGTTTGGTGAAAAATTCACTGTTCTTGGTGTATAAGAGGCAAGAGAACCATCATTGTTAAACCTTGCACTTCCTACAATAATGTTTGTAGGACCTTCTCCGCTTGTGTTAATTTCAGCTGGCTCAGGAACACGGATAATCATTTGCCATTCATTCCCACCATTTTGAGTCGTAGTTTTTTTCACAAATTGTACTTCCAAAGAATGCTTACTGCCCAAGGAATCAAAGACTTCAAGACCAGCAGAAAAAGCGCTTAATTTTAAAATTTCACTTTGCTTTGTTTGCCCACCAGCAGTCAAAGGACCATCAAAACCTTTGAAAATTCTTACAAATTCTTCATTTGTACTCACTGTGCCTTGTTGATTGCTAAAAGTTGTGATATTAAAACTCATATTTTTAGCACCTACGGTAGTAGCATTTGCTCCTATGAGACCTGCAGGAGTTGTTGTATCTCCTGCAGGATTTGCAAAGACAAAATTTCCGCTTGCATTCACCACCACAGTAGCACCAAAATTGAGATCATCTGTTCCAAAAGTTCCACTTCCATTATAATCAACCCCATACCTTGCATCTCTTTGCAAAAGCTCACGCAAATCCTCAGTTGTTCTAAAAGTCCTTGCGGTAGTATTAAGCAAAGAACCACTATTTACAGCATTCCACAAATTGAGATCTGCTTGAGTTGCACCATTTTGTCCAACAACTGGAGCATTTGCACCATTTCCCACAAAAGCTGGACCGCCATTTAAATCTTTCATAGGATCAAGAGTAACAGGACTTGAACTATAAACATACTGATGGGCTGTGATAACTTGTACATTTCCAACTCCTGCTACTGCATTACTATTATTATTTCTTGTATAACCATTTTTAGCAGTACCACCATCAGCTGTCCATATACTTACAGAGTTCACTGGAATACCACCCGCTTGAGTATTACTTACTTGAGTTTTATTTGCATAATTAAAGGTTTGTGTAGGAGCTGTATAGTTAATAGTAAATACTTCACCCGCTGTGTTAGTAGGCAAAACGGTGAGATTGATGTTTTTCATATTGTCTGTTGTGCCATTTGAATTATCATTGACAAAATTGATCGAACTTCCATCAGCACTTTTAACCGCTCTTACTCCTGTCCCATTTCTTGTGTCTGTTGGGGCAGTAAAAGTGTTGATGAAAGCAATAGCACTATCTATGCCACGAATGGAATTGTTTTGAATACGCATACCGTTAATTGTAATATCAAGCGTGGTTGTATCATCAGAATTTCCCCAAAAAACTGCTGTTTGGTTTTGAGCTAAATTGACATCAAAGGCATTCACACCAACTCCATTTGTATCAAAAGTCGCATCTGCATAACTCACCCAAATGCCCTGCCCTTCTCTTAGACCAAGACTTGTGCCTGCACTATTAAAAAGTGAAGCTGCATCGATACCTTTTTCTGTAACTTCTATCGAATTTTTTGAAGTAGTGTAAAATTGAGTTATACCCTCATCATTTTCATCTTTGATTTCACTTGTCCTTGAATTCCAACCGTGAATAGAATCAAGAGCATAAAGGGGAGTGCTTTTTGTACCTATATTGCCACCGCTATTAAGATTTGCTTTGATTGAAACTTCGGTTGATTGAGCTGCTGGGATATGCATACCCGGGTCGATAAAAATATTCTGTGCTGAACGAGAGCTGTCTATACTTTGACTATCCCAGTTGATATTCCAACCTTGTACAACAAAACCTGAATTATTTACAAAATTTCCAAAAGCGTCAAGTTTAAAATCCCCATTTCTTGTCAAATATCTTGTTGAACCCCCATCATCACTCACTATAAAAAAGCCATCTCCATTAATAGCTACATCGGTATTTTTATCTGTAGTTTGTACAGAACCTTGAGAATGGATTCGTGTTGTTGAGCTTACCGTCATACCAAGTCCTATTTGGAGTGGATTTTGCCCACCTCTGCCATCAGTTGGAACAGTAGCAATTTTTTGAGTTTGACTGAATATAGTGCCAAAATCAGCACGAGAATACTTATAACCACTGGTGTTTACATTTGAAATATTATTTCCTTCAACATCCATTGCAATTTGATGTCCTTGAAGTCCGCTTACACCAGACCAAAGTGATCTCATCATAGTAAATCCTTTTTAAAATATTGCTTCGCAAATGCGTTAGAAAATGAAAAGCAAGTTTCATTCCAATTTTTACAATCTACAAGTATTTTTTGAAAAAATTAATATATTTTTACTAAAAAGACGGGATTATTGGTTATAAAGTAACTTTGTTATAAGTGTATCTTTGAAAAGTTGTATTTGCTAGTGAATATTTTGAATTCTTTATAACAGACAGATTGGGTAAAATTCAATAGTAAAAAATGCGTTACAACCGAAATGAAAATATGAAAGGTTCAAATGGTTTAGGTGCAGCCTATTTCTGTATTATTCTATTTTTTTCTTTTTCACTCTCTCCTTTTACTATTTTTGTGTTATAAGATACATATTTGGAATCTTTAGAGCAGAAAAAAGCAGATTTTTTTCTGTGGCAAGTTTTTTACCTCTTGTTCTAATTTATTTCATCTATCTTTTTTACTCTATTTTAATTTGGTTTTTTTAATACAATCTCTCAAGGTATAGAAAGCAATCTAGCAAGAGAGCCTTTGTAGCATAGGAAAGAAATAAAGGTAGATTTGTGTTATAATGTTACTATGAGTAAAAAAGAGAAACAAAATTAACATTTGAAATTTTAAACACATTGGTTGCTATATTTACCACTGCCCTTTTTGGTATTTTTAGCTACGCAACTATAAACTATCAAAAAATTGATATATTTCAAGGTGTAAGCATTGTATTGGGAATTATAATATTGCTGATTAGTTTGTATGTGATGACAAAAAAGATAATTAAAGTATTAAATAAAATTGAGGAGCTGGAATGATTGGTTTATTTGTCGCTGGATTTGCCTTGTTAGCATTTTTTGTATCTATTTTAATGATTGTTAAAATGCTGGATAATGCATAATTAAGGCTAAAGAGGAATTAGAGTAATGATTAATGGAATTATTTTAATTGGGTTAAGTCTTATTGCTTTTTGCACTTGGTTTTTAGGTAAAAATTTGATAAATTAATCAAAATTTTAATTTAAAGATTTGTTTTTTGTTTCATTGAATTAATGAATGAAATAAAAACTTAAGTCTTTTTACACTTTTTAGAGAGGAAATAAGAAAAATCTTTTTTCAAAACTAATAACCGCCTTCTGTAAGACTCTACCATAAGGATTTACCGCCCTTATGGTAGTTTTTATCCATTAACATCAACTCCAAAATTAATTATTTAATATGGTCAAAAATATTTTCCATTATAGTTTAAAAATCTTAAAAAAAAATTATTCATTTATCAAATAAATTTCTATCTTTTTCTTTAAGCTTAATCTATTCGATTTCTAGCTCTTTCATTTTTATTTTCAATTCAATTTCTCTAATACTTAATTCTTTTTCTTTAATACTTAATTCTTTTTCTTTATTTTTTTCTTTTAAAAGTGCAATTTCTTGTTCTTTAGCGAAATCAATTTCTTTAATTTCTTGTTCTTTAGCGAAATCTGATGGAATATTTGACAATTCAATTTGTTTTTGAGGTGTTTCCGCTTCTATTTCAGCTTCAATAGCTACATTTTCCTTTCTGTCTGTATCTACAAGTACATCAAGTCGTTCAACGCCTTGCTCATCTACATAATTTTCTCTTTTAACAATTTGAATATCTTCTTGATTAGGCAATCCCTCATAAGCGGTAATTGTCTTGATTTCCTTTTCCGCAGTATAATTAACAAAATCATAGTCTATTGTAAGTTGCTGTCTTTGTTTTTCTATTGTATTCCATTCACCCTGTCCAAACAAATAAGAATTTAAGAAAAAAATATAACCTCCAGCTCTTTTTTCTCGTTTAAAAATTTTTTTCCTAACAAGCTCCGCAATACAATTTGAAATAACTGCACGAGAAGTTTTTAGTTTCTCACACAATTCAGCTCTAAAAATACCATCTAAAACAACTTCATTTGTACCATAGGTAACTTTTTTTACTAACACTTGAGCTAATACCTCTTGTGATTTTCTCGTCAAACTAACAATAACACTAAAATTTTCAACATAAAGAAGCATAAACTTCTCTCTTTTCTTTCTACGAAGTCTTCGTTGTTCAATAACTTCACCTGTCTGCATATTTACACTAGAAGTTTTTCTAGTTAAAATTTTCAAATTACCAATATCCATAAAAACTCCTCAAATAATTTTTATGCAATATTATAATAAAAAATAATTACATTTAATATTAAAATAAGCATATATTTTAATAAAATAAAATTATAGATATAAAAATTTAAAAACGCATTCTCAATATGACTTTCTTCCTTTCAATGTTTTTTTCTTTTTGATTTTAAAATATTGCTTTTTTATTTTATTTTTTTTCTTTTGTTTTTCAAGCGATGATTTGAGTATCAAAAAAGAAAGTTTAATGGCTTATTGTTTAATAATTAACTATTAAGCTTAATTGCGATTATTTCATACTTGAAAACAATTCAAACAGAGAATACAAAAAGTTGAATCAAATACAATCACTGCCATTATTAAAAAACTGAACTAAAAAGCACAAATTGTGCTTTTTAATGCAAGGCTTTGTTAAGCTTTATGATTTTTTTATTACAACTTACTATCATCGCACCGCTTATGGAATCTTGTCTAAAATGCAAACCATTTAAACCTTGAAGTTCTTTAGCTTTATAGATTTCTTTGTCGAAACGAAAATGCGGATTCATTTTTTCAAGATTGTGAGCGTCTTGAACAAGAAATTTTGTTCCCTCAAGGACAGCAATACCAGCATCAACTATGCAATTATCGCCCAAAGGAATTCCTGTAACAGAATTTGCCCCAAGCAAACACGATTTACCAACACTAATAGCATTTCCGCTTGTTCCACTCAAAACACCTAAAATAGAAGCTCCTCCTCCTATGTCACTTCCTTCGCCTACCACAGCACTTGAACTAATGCGACCCTCAACCATACAAGCACCTGTTGTACCTGCATTAAAATTCACATAACTTGCCCCGGGCATTATTGTTGTACCTGCTGCTAAAACCGCTCCCATACGTACTTTAGAGCTTTCAAGAATGCGAGTATTGTCTTCAGGTATAATGTGGGCTAAAAAACGTGGAAATTTATCGACAAAATCGATTTTTGGATATTGATTACTCATTTTAAGACGCATTTCATTGGCTCGTAAGAATTCAAGCTCTATTGGTTTGTCATCGCTCCAAGCGACATTGCTTAAAAGTCCAAAAGCTCCATTTAAATTGAGACTTCGTAAAGGTGCTTTTTTACTTGAAAGTAGGTATAATTTCAAATAGATTGTTTCGACACTCAAAGGTTCTTTGTCTTCAAACAAACATACAAAAGCGAATTCATCGTCTTTAAATTTTTCTTTAATAATTTTGAGCATATCGATATTTTTATGTCCTTCTTCATTGAGAAAAGGACAAAAACACGAAAGAGCAAATTCTATATCTTCAAGTTTTAAGCATTGAGTAAATTCGCTTTTGCTAAAATCAATTTCAATTCCTCTTTGCATAAAAGCCTCAAGCATAATCGCAGCCGAACCATAATTTTGCTCATAATTGACAAAAGCAAAAGAGGCTTGGAGAATTTTATTTTTATGAATTTGACCTCTATCAAGCCTTGCTATACCAAAGGCTTTGGGCTTTTTATAACCCTTTTTTTGTTCTATTTGTTTCACAAAAAGTACAAATTCTTCTTTTGTTGTTATCATTTTTTTCCTTATTTTGTAAAAATTTATTCAGAGCAAGCACTTTTACCATTCATTACAGGTTGAATAGCAGCATTATCACCTTTGCCATTTTTTTCCATAAAATCCCAAAGTTTCTCTGCTGCACTCATATATCTCTTAGCACTTACACTTTCGGGTTGGTAAAAACTCACAGGTTTTCCCTCATCACCACCTTGTCGCACAGACATTTCAAGCGGAATTTGAGCAAGGACTTCACTGTTATATTTTTCAGCCATACCCAAAGCCGTACCTTTTCCAAAAATCTCATATTCTTTGCCATTATCAGGGCATAAAAATCCACTCATATTTTCAATGATTCCAGCTAAAGGAATGTGGAGTTTTTCAAACATATCCAAAGCCCTTGTGCTATCATCTAAAGAAACAAGTTGTGGGGTACTAACACAAACTCCTGCGCTAATAGGAATACTTTGAGCTGAAGTGATTTGTGCATCGCCTGTTCCGGGTGGCATATCTAAAAACAAAACATCAAGTTCTGGCCAAATCACATCACTTAAAAGCTGTTCCACAGCTTTCATCACCATAGCTCCTCGCCACATCAAACCCTGACCTTGTTCAATCAACACTCCCATACTCATCATAAAAATTCCGTGCGTTAAAAGAGGTTTTAGTCTTTGTCCTACAACTTCAGGTTGGCTTTGTGTTTCTGCAAGCATCCTTGGAATATTTGGTCCATAAATGTCAGCATCTAAAAGCCCTACTTTTTTTCCCATTTTTGCCATAGAAATAGCTAAATTGACAGCACTTGTGCTTTTTCCAACCCCTCCTTTGCCGCTTGAAATCATAACAAAGTATTTAATTTGTGGAAGCATATTTTTTCCGCTCTTTGAATTGCTCCTCTCTTCTGGAATGTGTGGAGTTTTAATAGCAAGTTCAAAGGCTAAAGGATGCAAAACTTCATTGATAGTGCTTCGAAGTTGTTGCACCACTTCTTGATTTGATGAAGGTATTTCAAGCTCGATGAAAGCTTTGTTATTTTTTATTTGTATATCTTTTACAAAATGAAAGCTTACAATATCTTTTTCAAAACCCGGATATTTTACACTTTGTAGCTTTTGTAGAATTTGTTCTTTCATACAATTTTCCTTTCAAAAGAAATAATTCTACTAACAAAAATATAAAATTTAGCTTTTTAAGTGTATAATATGGTAACACATTATAATTAAACATAGAGGTATAATGGCAGATATAAGCTTAATTATGTTAGCAGCTGGGGACTCGACTCGTTTTAATACCGAAGTTAAAAAACAATTTATCCGTCTTGGTAATGACCCGCTTTGGCTTTATGCAACAAAACGATTGGGTTCTTTTTATCCTTTTAAAAAAATCATTGTTACTTCAAGTAATGTTGATTATATGAAACGTTTTTGCAAAAGCTATGAAATTATTCAAGGTGGCACTAGCCGTTCTGATTCTCTAAAAAAAGCTTTGGAATTTGTCGAAAGCGAATTTGTAATGGTGAGTGATGTAGCACGAGTATTAGTCAGTAAAAATGTTGTTACGCGTTTAATAAAAAATCTTGACAAGGCTGATTGCATTACTCCTGTGCTGAAAATCGCTGACACAACTCTTTTTGAGGATAGGGCACTGCAAAGAGAAAGAATCAAACTCATTCAAACTCCTCAAATTTCACGTAGCTCTTTGCTTAAAAAAGCTTTAAAACAAAAACAAGAATTTACAGATGATAGCACAGCCATAGCCTCTGTTAATGGTAAAATATGGTTTGTTCAAGGCGATGAAAATGCAAGAAAGATTACTTTTAAAGAAGACTTGCATAAACTCCCTTTACAAGCTCCAAGCGCTGAAATTTTTTGCGGCAATGGTTTTGATGTGCACGAATTTGGAGTAAAAAGACCTTTGCTCTTAGGCGGAATTGAAATACATCCCACTCAAGGAGTAAAGGCGCACAGCGATGGAGATGTACTCGCTCATTCTTTAACAGATGCACTCCTAGGAGCAGCTTCTTTGGGAGACATAGGAGAGCATTTTCCGGATAACAAAGCGGAATTAAAAAATGCTGACTCTATGTCTTTGCTTGCACAAAGTTATACGAAAATCAAAGAATATGGCTTTGAACTTGTCAATGCTGATATTTGTGTTATAACTCAAGAACCTCGCTTAAAAGAATTCAAAAAGCTCATCATAGAAAAAATTGCTGCAACACTTCAAGTCGATGAATTTCGAATCAATGTCAAAGCTACTACAACAGAAAAATTAGGATTTATAGGTAGAAAAGAAGGTATAGCGGTGTTAAGTTCTGTAAATTTAAAATATTTTGATTGGACACGGTTATGAAAGTTTTAATTATAGAAAATGAAATTTATTTAGCTCAAAGCATTAGTATTAAACTTAGCGATGTTGGTTATACCTGTGAGATTGTTAGCTCTATTGATGAACTTCATACGGATAAACATTATGATATAATCCTGCTTTCAACTAATACAAGTAATTTTTTAAAAGCTGTACAACAATTTAGATATAGCATAGTTATCTTGCTCATCTCATACATAAGTACTGATACAGTTTCAAATCCGCTCAAACTTGGAGCAAGTGATTACATACAAAAACCTTTTATGATAGAAGAATTGATACGAAAAATCAAGCACTATCAAAACTACCAAAAACTAAGTATTCTCAATAAAGCTTATGAAAATTACATCAAATCAAAACTCAAAGCCATTGCTGTTCCTGAATGCAATTTTAAAAAACTCAAACTCCCTTTGGTGTTAAAATCAAACAAACAAAACTCAGCTGATGCCTTTGTTTTTGCCTATGTTGAAGAATGCGATGTAACGCTTTCTTATATTGATCTTTCATCAAGCAATGCAGTTGAAAAAGTACTTAAACTTCCAAATCACAATGGTGTCTTATTTTTAAGTAATTTTCAAATTTTGAAAAATGGTGAAAAAGAAAAAATTAAAGAATACATTGCTAATAAAAACGTCCTTATACATACAAGTACAAACAATGAATTAGATTTTCAATGCATTAATCTCAACGATAATGAAAAAAATATAAACAGCAATGAAATTCTCACTATAGATGAATATGTCAAATTTGTCATCTTAACTTATCAAAACATCTTTCCCGACACTGATCTTTCAAAAAAACTCGGTATTTCTCGTAAATCTTTATGGGAAAAAAGGAAAAAATATGAAATCAGCAAGAAAAAATAAAAGCTTAACAATAGATAAAAACGAATTTGGAATACTTTCGCTGATTAAAGAAGGTTTGCTTAGTTCTTGTACGCATTTAATGACTCAAAAAGAAAGCGAAGAAGTACTTAAAACAGGAAAATTCAACAAAGAAAACCTCCCTTATCCTTTAAGCTTTGCTCCAAAAATCAAAGAAGAAACACTAAAAGAATTGCGTGCTGGGAGCAGGTGTGAGCTTGTTTTAGACGATGTAAAAGTTGGTCATATACAGCTAGGAAGTAAATTTAAAAACAATCATAATTTTTCAACTATTTTTAGCCCAAATGTTTGTTCAATAGAAAATAAAAGTGGAATTTGTTTGAGTGGAGAAATTGAAATTTATGATTGTGAAATAAAAAAACTCAAAGAGGATTTTCATAGAACAAAAAAGAATTTAAATGCAAAGAAAATCACTGCCTTGGTTTCAAGCTTTGATCCTCTGCACAGAGCACACGAGAGGATATTTCGTTGGACTATTGATAAAGCTGATTTAGTTGTAGTATTTTTAGTGGAATCTTTTAACACAAATGGTTTTGATTTTGAGCTTAAACAGAAATATCTTAAAAGATTCATTCAAAGCTATTTACCGCCTGATAGAATTTTTGTTTTTCCTTTAAAACATATTGATATTTTCCACGCCCACCTTAATCCTGCACTTGAAAGCATACTTGCAAAAAATCTTGGTTGTACAAAACTTGTTGTTGGGCAACTTCATACCGGACTTGGAATGTTCTATGATGAAAACCAACCAAAAACTATACTTGATGAGTACTCTAAAAATTATGGCATAGAAGTCATTGTTCTTCCTGAATTTGTTTTCTGTAATGAATGCAGAATGATAGTGAGTACCAAATCCTGCCCTCACGGTTCGCACCATCATATGCATTATAGAAGTGATTCTTTAAAAGATTTATTGCGAGCAGGTATTATTCCTCCGGCCGTTTTTGTGCGTAAAGAAGTCTCAAGTATGATTTTAGCTTCACTTTTTCCAAACCGCTTCCGCAATATGCAAAAAATCTACAACAATCTTTTCCCAACAGAAGGCATTTTAGAATACAAAAAAGACGAAGAATTTTATCAAAAACTTTTAGAAATTCACCAAATGTCTTATATGGTCTAAAACATCTCTAAGGATTAGTATGCAAAAACTTTTTTTAACCTTTTTTTATTCAGGTTCTTTTAAGAAAGCACCCGGTACTTGTGGTACAATAGCGGCTTTAATTCCTGCTTTTTTTATACTCAAATACTTAAGCACAAGCACTTTATTTTTATTGAGCGTTTTGATCTTTGTTGTTAGCATTCGTATTATCGATGAATATGAAAGCAGGGCAAAGATCCACGATGATAAACATATAGTCATTGATGAAGTTGCTGGCGTTTTTTTCGCTCTCTCTCTTGCTAGTAGTGGGGCAAATACTGTCGGGTGTTTTTTTCTTGCCTTCTTTTTTTTCCGATTTTTTGACATTACAAAACCTTCTATCATAGGCACTGTTGATAAAAGAGTTAAAGGTGGTTTAGGAGTAATGCTTGATGATATGCTAGCTGGACTTTTTGCTGGACTTTTAAGCCTCGTGTTGTATGGATTCTTATCAAAATTTGGGCTTGTAATGTGGGATATAAACTTGAATGATTTATTTTAAAATTCTGCTTAAATTAATTGAATTTTAATTTTATTCCTATATAATCTTAGCTTACAATTTTATAAAGGAAAAAAGAATGGCGAATCACAAATCTGCTGAAAAAAGAGCAAGACAAACAATAAAAAAGACTCAAAGAAACAGATTTTATAGAACACGATTAAAAAACATTACCAAAGCAGTTTATGAAGCAGTGGCAAGCGGTGATAAAACAACTGCAAACGAAGCCTTTAAAACAGCCAATAAAAGCATACATTCTATGGTGGGACGCGGTTTTTTAAAAAAACAAACAGCAGCGCGTCGCGTTAGTCGTTTAGCACTTTTAGTCAATAAAATTGCTAATTAAATGCTAGCTGCAAAACTTCAACCTTTTCTTAAACACTATGAAGAACTCAATACTTTTCTTAACGATGAGAATGTTATCAATGATGTTGCTAAAATAACTGCACTCTCTAAAGAACAAAAAAATTTAGAACCCCTTATCCTCAAAGCAAGAGATTATCTTCAAACCTTAGAGCATATTGAACAAAACAAAGATTTAATGCACGATAGCGAACTTGGAGAGCTTGCAAAGGAAGAGCTTAAGAATTTAGAAGAAAGAAGAATACAACTTGAAGAAGAAATTAAAATCTTACTTGTACCAAAAGATCCCAATGATGAAAAAAATATCTTCCTTGAAATCCGTGCTGGAACAGGGGGAGATGAAGCTTCACTCTTTGTTGGGGATTTAGTTAAAGCTTACGCAAGATATGCACAGAATTTGGGATATAAATTTGAGATTGTAAGCTCAAGCGAAGGCGGTGCTGGAGGTTTTAAAGAGATTATCATACTCATACAAGGAGAAAGAGCATATTCAAAACTCAAATTTGAAGGTGGTACACACAGGGTACAACGCGTACCTCAAACAGAATCTCAAGGCAGAATCCATACTTCAGCTATCACAGTCGCTGTTATGCCTGAACTTGATGATTCAGAGATACAAATTAATCCAAATGATTTAAAAATCGATGTGATGCGTTCAAGCGGACACGGTGGTCAAAGCGTGAATACAACAGATTCCGCGGTTAGAATTACTCATATTCCAACAGGTTTAGTTGTAGTCAATCAAGATGGCAAATCTCAACATAAAAATAAAGAAAGTGCTATGAAAGTGCTTAAAGCAAGACTTTATGATATGCAAGAGAGTGAGCGTTTAGAGAAAGAAAGTCAAACAAGAAAGATGCAAGTTGGTAGTGGCGATAGAAGTGAGCGGATTCGCACTTATAATTTTCCACAAAATCGTATAAGCGAACATCGAATCAATCTCACTCTTTATAGACTTGAAGCCATTATGCAGGATGGACTCTTTGATGAAATAATAGAACCTTTAACCGCCCACTATCGAGCTTTAGCTCTAAGTGAACAAAACTAGGTTTTGTGTGGCATTTTAGCTCCCACTTGCGTTATTTCACCTGTATTGCTTATATCGAAAGCTTGTCCAAAACCCTTCACAAAACGACCTTTTCCAAATTCGAAACGTATAAGGTGAAAATCAAGCATAGCTCGTATAGTTTTTATACCGTTTGCACCGCCTGTCTGCCTCTCAAATTCATCGAAAACTTGATCGAATAGTTTGCCCCTTTCAACAAAACTTGCCTTGACTCTATAACGAAGTCTTTTTCTTAAAATTGGAGAAACAGCTTTACTTTCATCTTCTAAGAACATTGCTTCTATATTTTCAGGGTAATTTTTAATGGCAGCAAAATGCTCACTCACTTCACTAATATAAATAAAATCTCCAAACTCACTACGTACAAAAGGAGCATAAGAGCATATCACTTGTGAATGTGTATTGATAGTAGCTAAACACACAGAATGAAAACTCATAATAAAGTCGTTTATCTCTTTTTGTAGATCTGAAAAATTGTGCTCTGCTTTTGCATCCATACATAGCTGTATGATTGTTTGTTTTATTGTATTTTCATCAGCTTTATTTGGGAATGGTATATGTAACTTTTCTTTCATATTATACACTATATCTAAACCCTCGAAATCAACATTTTCAAGGAAAACGTCTTTGATTTCTTTTTGTTTGCCAAATTTTCTGCACAAATCGATTAAATTTGAAGTATGATGCTCATTCATATGAGAGAGAATGTCGGCGAAATTCATTTTTTCTCCTTTGTTTTGATGAAAAATTCCATTAAAAATGGTATTAGTTATCATATCAAACTCTTCTTAATAAAAGAATTATTTTCTATTTATTCAGGTTTATTTAAAATAAATTTCACTATATTTTTTATAATTTAATGATATTTATTATCGTTTTTAAGGAGTGGAATTTTGAAAACAAAAAATTGTTTTGTAAGCTTGTGTATAGGCACTGCTTTATTCAACACCACAGCAAACGCCCAAGACGATTATGCACTAGATAAAGTTGTCATTACCGCAAATGGTTTTGAGCAAAACGTTGATTCAAGGCTAAGAAATGTTATGGTTATACAAGGAAAAGAACTTGAAAAATACTCATTTTCATCTCTTGAGTAGGCTTTAGAAAGAATAGCGAATCTTTCCTTGGTTGATTTTGGACTTGGAAAAAATGTAGATTTAAGAGGACAAGGTCAAAAAGCAAATGTTTCAGTAAAAATAATGATTGATGGAAAAACTCTCAATATGCTCGATAATGCTCACGGAGTAACACCGCTTGAGAGCATTGAACTTGAAAACCTCGAACGTATAGAAATAATCCCCGGTGGTGGGGCTGTGCTTTATGGAAATGGGACTCGCGGAGGTGTGATTAACATTATCACAAAAAACAAAAAAAATAATTCTTTTTCTTTTGCCCTTAAGAGTACAGGCTATGAAAATGGGAATCTTGGAGTTTTCTTCAATACACAGGCAAGTAAAAAAATCTCTGATTCTTTTAGTCTGCAAACAAGTTTTAGCACTTTCAATCAAAACGGCTCTCAAGAAGATTCAAATGAAAAAGGTTTTTCTTTTGCTTCAAAAGCTTTTATTGAGCAAAATGAAAATCAAAATCTCACTTTCGCTTATAGTTATTTTGAAAACACACATAAAGATACCGGTTATCTTACAAGGGCACAAATTCAAAGCAATCCATATCAAAAAGGATCAAGTGATATTATTGCCAGAACAAATACACCTGTTGTGAATTTTGATTTTCTACAAATGTTTGGGGATAATTTACAAGTAAATATTTCAAGTCTTTACAGAAGACAAAATGTCTTTTATAAAAAAAATCTCTCACCTGTTACAATGAGAGGAATGACGCTTAATGTCGATCGAGGAGGAAGTAATTTTGAAGACACTCTAGGAGAGCTTCATATCAAAAGCAAATACAGTTACAATAGTAATTCTTTTTTTATTTTTGGCTATGATGCAAACCAACACAATGCAAGAAATATTTCTTTGCTTTCTTACGCTATTCCAAATATACTATCGCATAGAATGACATCTTCAACAAATATAAAAAAACAAAGCCATTCGTTATTTGTGCTTGGTTCGCATCAATTTTTTGAAAATTTTTTCTTAAGTGGTGGGCTAAGATATGAATATGCAAAATACAAATCCGCACGTTCCTCACTTTTTGATACAGGCAGAGCAAACCCATCACCTGTGTCTTTCACAATGAATCCAGAAAGACATCAAAATTATGCTTTTGAAATCACTCCTCAAGTACAATACTCAAATACAGGTTCTTTATACGCAAAATTCGAACACGGTTTTATTTCTCCAACACCTTCTCAACTTGTCTCTCGCGACTCTTCGGGCTATTTTCCTTCAAATATTAAATCTGAAACTTATGATACTTTTGAAATAGGCATTAATGATTTTTTATGGGATTTTTATACTTTAAATGCAAATATTTTCTATACTCAAAGCAAGGATGAAATTCAAAATATTATGAGTTCGCATTTTACAGGAGCGGCTTGGAGATACTATAATATAGACAAAACTCGTCGTTATGGAGCAGAATTTTCCCTCTCGCAAAGTTTTTTTTACGACACGCTTCTTCTAAAACAAAACCTTAATTTTATCGAAGCAAAAATCACTCAAGGACTCAATAAAGGCCACAAAATCCCTTATGTTCCTAAAGTAAAACTTAGTGCAGGCGCAGAATACACTTTTAGTAAAGAATTATTAGCTTTTATAAATTGTACCTATTCTTCTAGGAAAAAAGATGGCGGTATTGTTCAAACCAATGCACAAGCAGATCCTAATTCAACGAAAATAACTCAAATGGAATGGATGAAAGAATATTTTATTACTGATATAGGAGGAGTTTATACCAAAAACAATTTAAGTATTCAAGCAGGAATTCGTAACTTATTTAATAAAACAATATTTCAATATCAAGGGTATAATATCATAGAAAATGGTGGAGAAAAACTTTATGGAGTTGGACAAGGAAGAAATTACTATGTAGAATTTAAATATGCTTTCTAAACATAATTAAAGTACTTTTTACTCATTTTTCGTCTCAATAAAATTTAAAAGCCAATGTTGCATTGAATAGAAAATTATAATGGAAAATGTATGCTCTATAAATCTAGCTTTAAAAACTTTTACGAAGAATTTTTTTTATCAACATAATGAATTGAAACAATACTATTAACTAAGGCTTTACTTAAAAAGTCTAAATTCTTTTTTAGATAAAAAACCTTTTAGTTTAAATAAAGAATATTTGGTATTTATCTTGTAAAAATTATTTACAATAATCCTATTAAAGGAAGAAAATGAAAAAAATATTTTTGTTATGTTGTTTATTTTTCACACTTGGCTTTTCAAAACAAAGACTTGTAGTACTTGACCCTGCAAGTATAGAAACGCTTTATATGCTAGGAGCAGAAAAAGAGATTGTAGGCATTGCTCCTTTACAACATACAGATATTTACCCAAAAGAAGAAACTTCAAAACTTCCAAATATAGGAAATGCTTCTCATGTTTCTTTAGAAGAAATTTTAAACCTTAAACCTACTTTAGTAATTTTAAATAAATATTACTTGAATTTAGAAGATACACTAAAAGTTTTAGGTATTAAAACTCTTTATATGCAAACACAAAAATTAGACGATATGAAAACAAACATTAAGATACTAGCAAAAATTGTAAATAAAGAAAAAGAAGGCAAAAAACTTATAGAAGATTTTGAAGCAAAGCTAGAATCTTTGCGTCTTTATCCTTTCAATCAAACTGGAATATATCTTTACTCAGGTAATCCTTTAATGGGTTTTAGCGACAATTCTCTAATAGGAGATATCTTAAAACTTATAGGTATAAAAAATCTTGTTTCAAAAAATAAACTACAAAGATGTGTCATTCTACCTCAAAAGGTCTTAGAGAAAGATCCAGAAATTATAATCTTTGGAACAGGAATCAATAAGGACGAATTATTGGAAGATAATCCTCTTCTCAAAAAGACAAAAGCGCACAAAAATGGACAAATATATTTCAATCCAAACAGTTCCATTTTATTACGTCTAAGCCCTAAAATTGTAGAAAGAATTGAGGAATTCAAAGAAAATTTACGTACAGGCAAATTCTAACTCAAAGAAAGAATTTCCGCCTTACCATCTATAACGGCAAAACAATGTTCATAATGGGCACTATTTAGCCCATCAACACTTCCCGCATCCCATTTACCTTGATAATGCTTAGGTGTACCATCTTTTTGGCATATCATAGGTTCTACACAAAAAACCATACCATTTTTGATTTTCGGACCGCTTGTTGCCTTAACTCCTTTCTCAAGATAATTAGGAATTTCAGGCTCTGTGTGAGGACTTTGTCCTATACCGTGACCACAATAACCGCGTAGAGGAACAAAACCTCGAGAAGTGATAAATTCTCCCAAAGCTAAAGACAATTCTTTAAATCGCATTCCTTCTTTAATAAGTCCAGCAGCATAATACAATGTATCCTTAGCGCAAGCTATAAGTTCTTCATCTTTTTTTGAAATTTCACCTATGGCTATGGTTCTTGCCGCATCACCATAGTACCCATCTAAAAAAGTCCCAACATCAAGACCTAAAATATCTCCTTCTTTTAAAATTTTTTCATCAGGAATTCCGTGAATACAAACTTCATTGAGTGAAGTACAAATAGCCCCGCTAAATCCATACAAACCTTTGAAAGAAGGTTTAGCTCCACAAGAAAGGATAAATTCCTCCGCCATTGCGTCAATTTCCTTTAAACTCATTCCTATTCTGATATTTTGTTCCAAAAAGTCCAAAGTACGTGCTACTATATTATTTGCTTTTCGCAACTTGTCTATTTGTGCTGGTTTTTTTATATCAATCATCTCTATTCCTCATCATAACAAAGCCAAATTTTGGCTGTATTTTTCAAAGCATTTAAATCACTTGTTGCATAAAAATGTAATTTTGCTTTGTGTTTAAGGCTTTTTAATTTCTTATGCTTTTTCAAAAATTTGACGATAGCATCGCCTGAATGAATCAATTGTGTCTTTTTACCAAAATATTCCTGTAAAGCTTTTGAAAGAAAAGGGAAATGGGTGCAGGCTAAAATTACCACGTCCGGCACGGTAATCGTTTTAAAATAGTATTTAAAAGCACTCTGAAGGAATTCACCCTCAAAAATTCCCTCTTCTACCATTGGTACAAAAAGCCCTGTTGCAAGGGCTTTAACATTCGTAAAACCTTGTTTTGCGAGTCGAATTTGATATTCTTTAGAACGAATAGTTGCCTTTGTACC
This sequence comes from Campylobacter sp. MIT 21-1684, assembly GCF_026241315.1. Taxonomy (GTDB): domain Bacteria; phylum Campylobacterota; class Campylobacteria; order Campylobacterales; family Campylobacteraceae; genus Campylobacter_D. The sequence goes on from NZ_JAPHNA010000003.1 coordinate 116,617, forward strand.
TATGATAAGAATTTCTTTCTCTTTTTCTTTTAAATTTGCCTTTGTGGCCTCAACACCAGCATCTATAACTCCATAAACGGGATATTCAGCCTTAGCTCTCAAAGCCTCTAAAGCATAGGCACTTGCTGTATTGCAAGCAACAATAAGCATATCAATTTTAAAAGGGGTAAAAAATTCTAAAGCTTCAAGACAAAATTTAATGATAGTTTGTTTATCTTTTACTCCATAAGGCACTCTAGCTGTATCTCCATAATAAATTACTTCATCAAAAAGTTTTGCTTCATAAAGTGTCCTTAAAACGCTTAAGCCTCCAACACCACTATCAAAAACTCCCACTCTCATATCAATTCTTTAAAACAAATCTTCTTGCACCTAAATATCTTGTTTTCCAATATGAATTTTCAAGACTAACCTCTCTTACTCCACCTTTTACAGAAAGATGAATAAACTTATTTTCACTTGTGTAAATGCCGACGTGGAGTCCATTGGGACCCCTGCCTGTTTTAAAAAATACCAAATCTCCACTTTGTAACTGTGATTTTGAAATTTTCAAACCAGAATGAAGTTGCGCAACAGTGGTACGTGGAATAGAAATTTTAAAAGAATATAAAGCATTTTGAGTAAAAGCAGAACAATCGGCTCCTTTTTTTGTCATTCCACCTAAAACATAAGGAGTTTTGCTCCACTCTTTTGCCATCTTCTTTAATTTTTCTTCTACCTCTAAAGATTTCAAAGAAATATTATAAGAAGTATTTTGATACAAAGCACAAGCACTAAAAAAAAGTACAATAGTGCTAAGCAAAAATATTTTCATCATTATGATAGTTTTGCAAAAAATCGCAGATAAATAAAACCAAAAATCCCAGAACAAAGTGAAGCTATAAGTATAGAAAGATTATCAACATAATCAAAAATATCACTTACCTCATAAGCAAGTCCATCAATAAACAAACTCATAGTAAAACCTATACCTGTAAGTATGCAAATTCCATATAACTGCTTTAAATTTGCGCCTTGAGGAAGTTCTGCAAATTTCAATTTTATAGCAAGATAAGAAAATAAAAATACTCCTAACTGTTTTCCTAGAAAAAGCCCTAAGAAAATTCCTATACTTACACCAGAAAAAATATCTTTTATATCAATGTTTGATAAATTTACTCCAGCATTTGCAAAAGCAAAAAGTGGCAAGATAACAAAAGAAAGCCAAAATCTGAGACTTTCATAAATATTTTCTAAAAATTCTTCACCATTTTTTGTATTCATAGGAATAAAAAATGCTGTAATAATTCCAGCTAAAGTCGCGTGTACCCCGCTCTTGAGTACGCTCACCCAAAGTATAATAGAACAAATAAAATAAAAAGAAGCACGGGTAATGTGAAAAAGATTGAGAATTAACATAGCTATAATGGCAATACCGCTGATAATAAAAGCAAAAATAGAAAGTTCTGTGGTATAAAAAATCGCAATAATTAAAATAGCTCCCACATCATCAAAAATAGCTAAAGATAAGAGAAAAATCTTTAAACTGCTTGGAATGTGCTTTCCACACATCATTAAAATTGATAAGGCAAAAGCTGTATCTGTGGCTGTTGGAATTGCCCAACCTTTTAAGATATAAGTATTTCCAAGATTCACAAGAACAAAGAACAAAGCCGGTACTAAAATACCACCTAAAGCAGCACAAAGAGGGAGGACAATGTTTCGTGGATTCTTTAACTCACCATGGATAAATTCTTTCTTCAATTCAAGCCCTATAGCAAAGAAAAAAACAGAAATGAGTCCATCATTTATCCAAAGTAAAAGAGGTTTGTTTAGTTCAAATTCCCCTATACTGAAACCTGCCCTAAGATTTAAAAATTCACCATATATACCACTTAAAGAACCATTTTGTATAAACAAAGCAAGAAAAGTACAAAGTATCAGCAGAATTCCGCCAAAAGCTTCATTAAGCACTAAAGTTTTTATTCTTATTAAGGCATTGTTCATCGCACAATCTTAAGATAAATATAACCTAAAATAGCACTTAAAAAACTTGCAATTAAAATAGCAAGTTTGTCTGCATATTCAAAAACATTACTATTTTGATAAGCAAGTCCATCAATAAACAAACTCATAGTAAAACCTATACCTGTAAGTATGCAAATTCCATAAAATTGGTTATACTTCACACTTTGAGGCAGACTTGCAAGTTTCAATTGTATAGCTATATAACAGAAGAAAAAAACTCCAAGCTGTTTTCCTAAAAATAATCCAAGAATAATACCAAGACTTACAGGAGAAAGGACAGCAGAAAAGTCCATACCTCTTACATCTATACCAGCATTTGCAAAAGCAAAAAGCGGCAAGATAAAATAAATAACCCAAGGATTGAGATCTTTATAAACTTCGTGTAAATAAGGCTTTTTGTTTTTTTTATCTAAAGGAATAAATAAAGCGATAATTACTCCGGCTAAAGTTGCATGTACTCCACTTTTTAACATAGCTATCCAAAGTACGACTCCAACTAAAACATATAAAGAAAGGTGGGTAACATGAAAATAATTAAGAAAAAACAAAATAACAATACAAAAAAGACAAAGAAAGAGTGCAAAAGTTGAAAGTTCGCTTGTATAAAACAAAGCAATGATTATTATTGCACCCAAATCATCAAAAATTGCAAGAGAGAGTAAAAAAAGTTTTAAACTTGTTGGAATTTTATTACCTAAAAGCATCAAAATTCCAACGGCAAAAGCAATGTCAGTGGCTGTTGGTATTGCCCAGCCTTTCATTGCAAAATCGTGATTACAATTAATAGCAACAAAAAACAAAGCTGGTACAATCATTCCACCTAAAGCTCCAAATATAGGCAAAGAAACGGCACGAATGTTTTGAAGCTGCCCACGTACAATCTCATATTTAAGCTCAAGCCCGATACAGAGAAAAAAAATAGCAATCAAACCATCATTGATCCATAAATCAAGAGGCTTAGAAATTTGAAAATCATCAAAGCCGACTGTAAAAGTAGCTTGGAGAAAATCGGTATAAATCACACTTAAAGAAGAATTCTTGCAAAATAAAGCAAAGAAAGTGAAAAACACAAGTAAAATACCCGGGAAAGTCTCACTTAAAACAATTTTCTTTATAGTATGCATCGTTTCTCCTAAAATAATTTAATGTATTCTTTAATGGAAGTAGTAATAAACAATATAAAATTATATCGAAAAAATACTAAATAAATAATTAGAAGCTTTTGTTTTAGAAAAATAGGGCAAAAACTGCCCCATTGTAAGATATTTAGGCATAAATATCTAATAAACCATTAGAACTCGTTGTCTGTTGGTTTTGAGTATTCTCTTGCATACCCTCAATGAGCTTTGCTGCTAATTGCTCATTCGTGTCTATTGATTTTTTCAAGACCGAAGTATTTACTGACGTAAAAAGATTAGCAATATTCAAATCCATAAGATCCTCCTTGATTGTAATTTTGAGATATTCTTATATCGGTTATATTTATAAAAACTTGAACTTAATTGATAAAAAATTCCTCTATGCTCTTTCGCATCGATATTTCATCATTAATACTATTAACCAAAATTCTAAAATTACAAGAATCTCGAAGTCCTTTAGAATACTCATACAAATGTTTTTTAAAAATATTTATACCTTGAGTATTGTAGTGCTTTATCATCTCTTCAAAATGAGTAAGGACAATCTCTTTTTTCAAAGCATTATCTACGCTTTTTCCATATTTTATTTCATAAAAAATCCAAGGTTTTCCTATACTTGCTCGACCTATCATCAAACCATCGCAAGCGGTAGTTTCATAGACTTTTTTTGCATTAGAAGAATCAATATCTCCATTTGCAATAACGGGAATTGTAACACTTGCCTTAGCTTGTGCTATGGAATCATAATCAGCCTTTCCGCTATAAAGCTGTTTTCGTGTACGTCCGTGAATGCTGATAAAATCAACTCCAAGTTCTTCGCAAATTTTTGCCATTTTTTCCGGATATTTTTCATTAAAACCGAGTCTGAATTTAACACTCGTAAGCTTCTTTCTTGTGGCATCTTTAATTGTTCCAACAAGACTTTTAAAAAGTTCTAAATCCTTAAGTAAAGCACTTCCTGCACATTGCTTTATGACTTTATTTACAGGACAACCACAATTAAAATCTATCCCATCAACAAAATCCATATCATTAAGCATTTGCACTGCTTTTTTCAGCACCTGTTTTTGACCACCTGCTATTTGCACGATATAAGGATTTTCAAGTTCTGCTTTTTTCAACATATGCAGAGTTTTTGAACTTTGAAAAACCAAAGCATTGGAGCTTATCATTTCACTTATCGTAACATCGACACCAAATTTTTTAACAAGATTACGAAAAGGTAAGTCTGAAAAACCTGCCATAGGAGCAAGAAAAAGAGGTTTTTTGCTAAAATCTATCATTGAATAAAAGAAACAAGATCTACTGCAATATTTTTCTCACGAAGCACCAAAAAAGCTTTAAAATCGTTAAATTCTTTCTCATCGCTACGAATTTGTTCTCTTAATTCATCTAAAAGCCCAAATTCGCTTAAAAGATACAAATATGCCCGTAAAGCTTCACTGTTTTGCTCTTTTATCTTCTTAAAAATCCCTAAAAGAGCATCAGGTTGTAATGCCTTTACACTCATTTTTGCCACGCTAAGATACTGTTCTTGATTGAAATTTGAATGGGCTAAAAGTACTTCATATTCTGCTTCACTCAATTTTAAATCACCATTTTGAAATCGTTTAAATAAAGAAAGCACTTGGTATGCCTTTTTAGGTACTTTATTGTTTTTAATCTGTTCATAGCTACCTTTTTTAAGCAAATTTTCAAAGGCAAGTTCTTCGTATTCATCTTTCAACTCATAACAATTTTTAACTTTAGCATAAGCATAATTTATGTCATTATTAATACGATTTTTTTCATTTTGCAATAAAAGTACATTATTGTGCTCAAGTTTTAATTTACTAAGATTAACATACTCTCCTCTTTTCACTCCGTCTATAAGATCTAATATTTCATTAGTTTTAGGAAATTCTGGATTCTTCTGATGATTTTTAAGCATTTTAACAAGTTCTTCAACAGAACGAAATTCTTTAGTACTAAAATTGCTTTTAGGTTCTTTCTCTAAAAGCAAATCAATAATCAAATTTTCAAATTTTGCAGCATCTTTGAAAAAATGCTTAAATTTTAAAGAGCGTAAAAAACCATAAAAACTCATATGCAATAAAGAAAAAAAGAAAAAAAGCACAAGAGGTATAATAAACCACACTGCCACAGGAAGGTGCAAAGAAAAATTAGCTATACTAAGAGTGTATTCTCCCAAATCAAGATAAAAAACAAAAGCAGCAATAATAGCTATATAAATGAAACTTGCTAAACTAAACAATCTCGTTTTCATAAATTCTCCTTTTCTATATTTTGACGACATACTATGCAGTACTTTGCGTGAGGCTTTACATTGAGTCGTTTTATAGGAATTTCTTCATCACACGATTCGCAAATCCCGTAAGTTCCATTTTTAATCTTTTGTAAAGATTCTTCTATATCATACAATTCTTGCTTTAAATTTGCACTAATAGCTAAATCAATTTGCGAACCTGTTTCTATGACAGAAAAATCAACGCTATCGCTAGGAACGCTATTGTGTAAAGCTTCTATTTCTTTAGAATTACTTTGCAAATTCTCAGCTATACTTTGCTTTCTTTTTTCCAAAAAATCCTTAAAGATTTGCATCTCACTATTTTTCATTTTTCTATCCTATTTATGATACGGGTGATTGCTTTTGATACAAAAAGCACGATAAATCTGCTCCAATAAAAGAATTTTTACAAAATGATGTGCTAAGGTCAATTTGCTAAGACTTAATGAAAAATTAAAACTTTGACAAAATTCTTCTCTCAAACCATAAGCTCCGCCTATGAAAAAACGTAGTTCATTTTTATTTTCGATAAAATCGGCAAATTCTTTACTATCAAAAGCTTTTCCTTTCTCATCTAAAACCACGCAGAAACCTTTTTTGTGTGGCGTAAAAACCTCTTCATAGCTTTTTTTGGCTGCAAGAGCATTGCGATTTTGTGCATTAGCAATCTTGCGATCAAAAAGATTGTGTTCTTTTAAAGTAGCAAAAAAAGAAATATATTTTCTATATTTTTCAGCCAACGACTCAAATTCTTTGTGTTTTTGTATAGAAAAAATATGAATTTGCATTATTTTCCACTGAAAAATTGTAAAGCATCACTAAGGTATTTTTTCATTTGAGATCTTTCAACAAGAGCATCTATAAGACCGTGTTCAAGCAAAAATTCGGCTTTTTGAAAACCTTGTGGCAAATCAGAACCTATAGTTTGCTTAATCACTCTTGCACCGGCAAAACCAATCAAAGCACCAGGTTCGGCAATGATTAAATCCCCTAACCAAGCAAAAGAAGCTGAAACTCCACCCATAGTAGGATCGGTTAAAACACTTATATAAGGGAGTCTTTCTTTACTTAATAGCTTTAAAGCAGCACTTGTTTTGCTCATTTGCATCAAAGAATAAGTACTTTCTTGCATTCTTGCTCCTCCGCTTGCAGAAACAATAATAAGCGGTGTTTTAGTACTGATAGCCCTTTGTATAGCACGTACTATCTTTTCACCTTCAACAGAACCAAGCGAACCACCCATAAAAGAAAAGTCAAAAACTACAAGCTGTGTTTTTAGTCCATTTATAGTACATTCACCGCTTGTTATGGCAGATTTTCTTCCTGTTTTATGTTCAGCTTCACTCAATCTTTTTTTATAAGATTTGCTATCGACAAATTTAAGCGGGTCCGTAGCTTCTAGTTTCATATCAAACTCCACAAAAGAATTCTCATCACTAAGCAAGTGAATTCTTTCAACAGAGGAAATCCTCATATGATAAGAACATTTTGGACACACATTCGCATAAGATTCCATTTCTTTATAATACATCAAAGCGTGGCAATTCTGACATTTCACCCAATGATTTGGCATTTCTTTTGGACTAGGCTGCTTTTTTCGTATCTTTGAAAAAATATCTGTAAAATTCATCTTCGTATCTTTGAAAAATTGTTTTAAAAACGTGTCCCAAGAGTAAATTCAAAAACATTGGTATCATCATTTTTTTTCTCATTAAGCGGTTTAGCAAAAACTAATTGCAAAGGTCCTATCGGAGTAATCCATTCTATACCAAGTCCTGTACTCATTCTTTGAATTTCGTCTATTTTTTTTTGCCCTATACTACCATAATCAAAAAAAACAGCACCTCGAAGTTTAATCCTGTCAATAAGTGGAAAACTTAGCTCCACAGAATTCGCAAATGCTATTGTTCCACCAATTTCATCTCCATATATATTTTTTGGGCTTACAGTACGATTTTCAAAACCTCGAATTGAACGAATCCCGCCCAAATAAATCCTCTCATTAATAGGGATATAACCTGTATCCCACACTTTATAGAAACTTGCTTTATAGCGATAAATTAAATCCCAACCTATATAATCCTCTAAACCTTGATAAAAATTAAATCTTGAGCTTGAAGAGAGGAATTTCTCATCGCCACCAAGTCCTGCAATTTCAATTCCTGTAGAAGCAATAATTCCAGAACGAGGCAAGTAATAATCATCTGTATTATTAAAACTTATTGTAGGCGTGATTGAACTCTTAAGACTTTCCCCTAAGATATAGCCTGTTCTTAAAAGAGTTGGACTAAGTTTGTAAATCTTACTTTGTTCTAAATTATAAGTAAGACTTGCGCTAAAATACCGTGCAAATTGACGCCCTAAAGTAATATCAAAACCATAATTTTTTTCTGAATAATTATCCCATTCATAGTCACTTGAATAGAGTGTACCTCCGAGGCTGTATTTGGAATCTAAAACGCGAGGATTCACAAGACTGATCCTCCCTGAAAGCGTTTGCTGACTCCTATCAACATTGATAGAACTTCGGATACCTGAACCAAAAATGTTGCTATCTGTTAAAGAGGCATTCAAAAGCAAGCCATCGCTTGAACCATATCCAATTCCTCCAGAGATAGTCCCCGTAGAAGCTTCTTTAAGCTCAACAATCAAATCTATGTGCGTATCATCAACCTTTTCTTCCTTGATATTTACCTCATCAAAATAAGAAGTTCTCCTTAGAGCATTTTTTGATTCTATGAGATTGCTACGATTATAAAGATTGCCTTCTGTGATAAAAAGCTCACGACGCACTACTCTATCGACAGTACGAGAATTCCCTGAAATAATAATATTTCTTATATAGACTTTTTCATTTGGAATAACTTTAAAATCAACATTTGCTTCTTGTGTTTGGTCATTTTTTTCAATATCCGGAAAAACTTGCACAAAGGCATAGCCCAAATCAACACTTTGAATTTCTATCAAAGCAACATCTTTTCTTATGTCTTCTATATTTATCGTTTTGCCAATTTTAGAACGCAATTTTTTAAGAGTTTTTGCATTTTCTTCATCACTAAAAAGAGGATTTTCTAAACTGATATTTTTGATTTTGTAAGGTTTTCCTTCTTGGATAAAATAAGTCAAATGAGCATTATAGCTGTCAGTATAAGTTTTAAGATATGGTGGAGAAACTCGTACATCTAAATAACCTTTTTTCATATATTCATCTGCAATTCTTGAGCTGTCATTACTAAGTTCAAAAATTTTCAATTTTCCATCATTTCTTCCCCATAGCCACCCCATAAACTCTCTCTCTTTATTACTTAGTACAGGTTCTACTTTGGAGTATGAAAGTTTTGTGTTTCCACTAAAATATACTTTATCAATGACAATATTCTCTCCACGATTAACTATAAATTCAAGCTCCAAACCTTCAGTGTTTTCAAGAGTTTTTTTCTTTACTTCTACCACAGTGTCAAAATAGCTTCTTGCTTCATAGTATGCCTTAATTCTTTCACTCGCTTCTTTAATACTTGCCTCACTAAATAAAGCCCCTTTTTTAATCCCTATAATACTTTCGATTTGCTTTCTATCGTTTGAAGCAATACCTGTTATGGTAATCTTAACAATACTTGGTTTTTCAGTTATGATAAAATGGAGAACACCATTATTTTCTTCCACCGAGATATTTTCAAAATAATTCTGTTTATAAAGTTCAATAAGAGCAGTATTAACTTTAGCAGAACTAATTTCTTCTCCAATCTTAAGCCCTGTGAGATTTACAGCGCTTGTTGTTGAAAGTTGTTTTAATCCACTAAATTGAATTTCTTTAAGAGGTATTGCACTAGCACCAATAGCAAAAAAAGTACAAATACTAACAATCTTTCTCATCTTCATATTTACCTAAAATTTTTATTAAAAAGGCTGTATAATAACACAAAAAATTTAATCGAAATTGAAAGGCAAATTTTTATGAAAATAGCGATTATAGGGCTTGGACTTATGGGAGGTTCTTTGGGACTAGCTTTAAAAGAAAATAAACTTATTTCTGGGGTATATGGAATGGATTTAAACAAAGAGAATGAAAAAGAAGCTCTGCGTTTAGGACTGATACACGAGTGTATTGCTTTTAAAGATCTTAATTTTTGCGATATGATTTTTTTAGCCACACCTGTGGATGCCATCGTAACACTTTTACAAAACCTTCAAAATATCCCAAATCATATTACTCTTATAGAACTTGGAAGCACAAAAAGAAAAATTATAGAAAATCTGCCTAGCAATTTGCAACAACAGACTCTTTTTGCCCATCCTATGACAGGAACAGAAAATAGTGGTCCTAAAGCAGCTTTTAAAGAATTGTATCAAAATGCGGTTTGCATACTTTGTGATAGTGAAACTGCTGATGATATTCACCAAAAAAGAGCTGTTGAAATTTTTTCACATTTAGGAATGAAAATTGTCTTTATGGACAGTTTTGCACACGACCATCATACAGCTATTATTTCGCATTTACCTCACGTTATTAGCTTTTCCTTGGCAAATTATGTAATGAAAGAAGAAGATAAACGCAATATCACTCATCTTGGCGGTCCTTCATTTAAAGGAATGTGCAGAATAGCTAAATCAAGCCCTTTAATGTGGAGTAGTATTTTCGAACAAAATAGAGACAATCTGCTACATTCTATTGAATCTTTTCAAAAAGAACTTGAGTATTGCAAAAAAATGATAAAAGAAAATAAAAAAAATGAATTACAAATTTGGATGAGTAAGGCAAACACACTTCGAGAAATTCTTTAAAAATTTACTTTTTATTCATTAATTTGCAGTAGCATTTTTAGCAAAATCTTGCAAGGAAAAACTGTGTTTTCAAAAAAAAAAAAAAAACGGATTCTCCTATTTTTAGACAAAAAGCTATGATAAAAAATAAATTGTTTCGTTTCTTTATTTTTCTTATTGTCTTAGTATTACTTTCAGTTTTTCTCAATTCTCAATTTGCTTTCTTTAAAAGAACTGCTCCGCAAATTCTTGTCTCTGACACAATTTATACCAATTTAAAAACACCTCTTATTGTTAGGGTTAAAGATAATTCCTCGCCCATTAAAAATGTTAAAATAACCTTAAGAAAAGACAATGATAACACCTCAATTGTACTTGCTGATGAAAAGAATATCGATAAAACAGACATTAATCTACAAATTACTTTGCCAAAACTCGCATATCAAGAAAAAACAAAATTCTATATCCTAGATATTCAAGCAAACAATTCAAACCTTTTTAATTTTTTAATGCCAAATACAGCTAAAAAACAGATGGTAGTTGTCATTGATGAAGTCTCTCCAGCTGTAAAAATTCTTAGCTCCTCGTATCAAATTGAAAAAGGCGGTGCTGCAAGCGTTGTTTTCCAAGCAAACGATGAGAATTTAGATAAGGTTTTCATACAAACTAATACAGGAAAAATTTTTAAAGTTCAGCCTTTTATTAAAGAGGGATATTACGCCGCTTTAGTTGCTTGGAATGTTAAAGATGAAAATTTTAATGCTTCTATTATAGCACAAGATAAGGCTGGTAATATTTCAAAACAAGCCTTAAAATATTTTCTTTTAAATCGCAATTATCGTGTTTCTACGATCAATCTTACCGATACTTTTTTAAATGGCAAAATAAAAACATTAAGCAAACAGTATGATCAAAATGACAGCAATTTTACACATTTTGAAAATTTTAAATTTGTCAATGAAACCTTAAGACTTGCTAATGAAGAACTTATTTATAAAATCACCTCTCAAATAGATGAAGAGAAAATAGAAAATTTCGATTTAAACCTTTTCCTACCTCTTAAAAACTCCCAAAAAGTAGCCGATTTTGCTGATCATAGATTCTATTCGTATAATGGACAAGCGGTAAGCAGTTCTTATCATATGGGCATTGATTTAGCAAGCACAGCAAAAGCTCCTATCATTAGCAATAATAAAGCTAAAGTTGTATTTGCAGAAGAAAATGGAATTTATGGTTTAAGTGCTATACTCTATCACGGCTTTGGCATTTATACTCTTTATTCACACTGTTCATCTTTGAATGTAAGTCAAGGCGATAAAATAGAAGCACAAAGTGTGATAGCAAAAACAGGAGTAAGCGGTCTTGCTTTAGGCGATCATTTACATTTTGGTGTTTTAATACAAGGTATAGAAACAAGGCCTGAACAATGGCAAGACAGAAAATGGATAGAAAATTCAATTACAAAAGTTCTGGATAAAGGCAAAAAAATTATTTTAAATGAGGATAAATGAAACAAACAACTATAGCAAAACCTGTTAAGGGTGTAGGAATAGGACTGCATAAAGGCGAACCTATAGAAATAACTTTAGAACCACTAGAAGCAAACAGCGGTATAGTTTTTTTTAGAAGCGACCTCAATCTAAGCTATAAAGCTGAACCTTGCAATGTTATTAATACAAAAATGGCAACTGTTATTGGAGACAATAAAGCTTATATCTCTACTATAGAACATTTAATGAGTGCTATTAATGCGTATGGAATTGATAATATTCGCATTGTATTAAATGCAAATGAAGCACCTGTAATGGATGGCAGTAGTATTAGTTTTTGTATGATGCTTGATGAAGCTGGAATAATGGAACTTGAAGCAGCAAAAAAAATTATGGTAATTACAAAAGCTGTAGAAGTAAGAGATGGACAGAAATTTGTCCGCTTAAACCCAAGTAAAGAGCCAAAAATTAACTATACAATAAAATTTGACAATCCTATCATAGGGACTCAAAACTATTGTTTTGAATTTAGCAAAAAAAATTATATTGAAAACATAGCTCGTGCTAGGACTTTTGGTTTTTTAAAAGATGTGCAAGCTTTAAGAGCGATGAATTTAGGACTTGGTGGAAGTCTTGAAAACACAGTTGTTGTTGATGATAACCGTATATTAAATCCGGAAGGTTTGCGATTTAAAGATGAATTTGTGCGTCATAAAATTTTAGATGCTATAGGAGATTTAACCTTATTGGGATACCGAATTTATGGAGATTATATCTCTTACGCTGGAAGCCATCATCTTAATCATTTGCTTACAAAAGAAGTATTAAAAAATACAGATTCTTATGAAGTATTAAGTTTAGATAAAAGTTACCATACAGATTATACAAAGGTTTTTGCATAAAAACTTCTCTTTTACTCAATGCTCTTTCCAAGCCTTTAATGCTTGGAATTTACAACGATAACTTCCTAGTGCAAAGCTATGAAAGTGAGGAAAAAGCGAGTGAGTATATCCCAAAAATCTTGCAAATCTTATTATGCAAATACCAACTCGATGAATTGCTTTATGCTAATGGTCCGGGGTCATATATGGGGATTAAAATCTCTTATGTAAGTCTTAGTACCCTAAGTATAGTAAAAAAAATCCCTTTATTTGCAATTAGTGCTTTTGACTTAAATAATAATAGCCCAATTTGCGCAAATAAAAACTTCTGTTTTGTACAAAAAAACGACACAATCATCATCGAAAAAAATATACCCGGAAAGTTCTTTTTACCTACAAATTTAAGCAAAATTAATAAAAAAAATGATAACCTGCCTTTTTATTTTTTACCCTCCGTTTAAAGCTTATTTTAGGAAAAATTTTGAAGATTGCAGTGCCAGCTACTAGTGCAAATTTGGGACCGGGTTTTGATTGTTTAGGGCTTAGTTTAAAACTTTTTAATTATACCTCCATAGAAAAATCAAAACTCTTTAGCATTAAAATCAGTGGCGAGGGAAGTGATAATATCTACCTTAAAAAAAACAATATTTTTATCAATATATTTAACCAAATGTATCAAAGACTTAGTGGAAAGAAAGACGATTTTCGTTTTGTTTTTGAAAATAACATTCCCCTATCTCGCGGACTTGGAAGTTCTTCTGCTGTAGTTGTAGGTGCAATAGCTAGTGCATATCAAATGAGTGGTTTTCAAGTAAAAAAAGAGCAAATTCTTAATGAAGCCTTGAATTATGAATCCCATCCTGATAATATAGCTCCTGCTATACTCGGTGGTTTCGTTTGTTCTGTTGTAGAAACAAACAAAGTATATAGCATTAAAAAATCTTTAGCGCAGAATTTATGTGCTGTAATAGTCATCCCAAATACAACAATAAGCACAGAACAAAGTCGTGCTGCTTTAAAAGCAAATTTCACTCTTAAAGAATGTGTTTTTAGTTTGGCTCATAGCTCCTTTCTTACAGCGTGTCTCTTAGAACAAAAATATGAATTTTTACATATAGCAAGTAAAGATATTTTACACCAAATGCAAAGAATGAAAAATCTTCCAGAACTCTTTGAAGTACAAAAATGTGCTCTTAAAAACAAAGCTTTAATGAGTACACTTTCAGGCTCAGGTTCTAGTTTTTTTAATCTTGTTTTTAGAGATGATGCACAATTTCTAGCTAATTCCTTAATTCAAAGATTTCAAAACTTTAAAGTATTATGTTTAGAGCTTGATGATGGAGGCTTTAAAATTTGCTAGAAAATACAAAAAAGAGTATAATTGTACAAAAGCATATACCTATTAGAAAATGCATTCTATGTAAAAATCATTTTCCTCAAAAAATTTTGCACAGATTTCAAATTCACAATGACAAACTTTGCCATAATTTAGGCTTTGGTCGCAGTATTTACCTGTGTGAGTTATGTATAAAAAGCGAGGAAAAAATTTTACAAAAAGCATTTTTAAAAGTGAGCAAAAAGAAACATTTTCAAATCACACAACAGGAACTAAAGGAGATATTTTTCAATGGCAAAGATTAGGATTCACGAAATTGCAAAAGAATTGGGTTATGATAGTAAAGAAATTATAGAAAAAGCAAATGAACTAGGGCTTACCACAATAAAGACAGCTTCCAATGCCGTAGAACCCGAAATTGCAGCAGGAATTTATGAATATGTCCAAACAAAAATTATTCCAGAAGCCTTTAAAAAAAATATCAAGCAAACCCAAAGTAAAAAGCCAAAAAAAGAAATTACAAAGAGTAAAGAAGAAAAAAATAAAACAAAAAAAGAACAACAAACTGATGAACAAGTCTCTACAACTAAAACGCGAGAACAAAATCTCGAGAATTTGGAAATCCAAAGCCTTGCAAGTGCAACCTTAGCAAAAAGACGCGGTTTAGTTATAGTAAAAAAGAAAAAGGATGAAGAAGCACAGAAGCAACAAACAAAACAAAATATTCAAAATGAAGAGAAAATAAGCTTGTCTATGATTTTCTCAAATACCGATGAAAATTTCAAAAAAAAGAAAAAAGAGAAAAAAAATCCCACACCAAGCAAAAAAGAAAATGTACAAAAAATGGATTTCTTAAGTCACGATTTTGGAGACATTTCTTTAGATAACGAAGATGAAGTTGTCTTGCCTGACTTTAGTGTAAAAGAACGTGAAATTTCAACACAAACAACTAAGAAGCCTCCAAATTTTCTCCGCCAAGCAGTGGGAAATTCTGTTAATTTTGCTGAAGTCGGTATACAAAGAAGAAATCGTAAAAAACCTGCAAAAAAAATTGAAAAAAGAGAGAATGAAACTATTACAAGTATAGAAATTCCGAAAGAAATTCGTGTGTATGAATTTGCAGATAAAATCGGTAAAAACACAAGCGAAATCATTTCAAAACTTTTTATGCTTGGAGTTATGGTAACAAAAAATGATTTTTTAGATACTGATGCTATTGAAATTTTAGCAGCCGAGTTTGATATAGAAATTAAACTCATCGATGAAGATGATGAATTTAATTATGTAAAAGATTATGAAAGCATTGAAGATGAAAAAGATTTACAAACAAGAGCACCTATCATTACAATAATGGGACATGTTGATCACGGAAAAACTTCTTTGCTTGATTTTATAAGAAAAAGTCGTATAGCAAGTGGTGAGGCTGGGGGTATTACCCAACATGTTGGTGCTTATATGATTGAAAAAAATGGACGTAAGATTACTTTTATCGATACTCCCGGACACGAAGCTTTTACAGCAATGCGTGCGCGAGGGGCAAGTATTACAGACATTGTTATCATTGTTGTGGCTGCAGATGATGGAGTGAAACCTCAAACTAAAGAAGCGATTAATCACGCTAAAGCAGCTGGTGTGCCTCTTATTATTGCCATTAACAAAATGGACAAAGAAGGTGCAAATCCCGATATGGTTAAAACACAACTTTCTGAGCTTGACATTATACCAGCTGATTGGGGTGGTTCATATGAATTTGTCGGAGTTTCTGCAAAAACAGGAACGGGCATTGAAGATTTACTTGAAATTGTACTCTTGCAGGCTGATATTTTAGAACTTAAAGCTAACCCTAAAAATTATGCTAAAGCAAATATTATAGAAAGCTCTGTACAAAAAGGGCGTGGAGCAGTTGCAACTGTTATAGTACAAAATGGAACCTTAAAAATTGGGAATACTGTTGTTGCCGGAGTTGCTTATGGAAAAATTCGTGCAATATGTGATGATACAGGAAAAACTCTGAAAGAAATTAAGCCCGGAGAATGTGGTGTTATTGTTGGGCTTAGCGAAGTTGCTGAAGCCGGAGAAATTTTAATCGCTGTAAAAACAGACAAAGAAGCAAGAGAGTATGCTGCTAAAAGATATGAGTACAACCGCCAAAAAGAATTAAGCAAATCTACAAAAGTAAGTCTTGATGAACTTGGTGAGAAAATTAAAGAAGGCAATCTTAAATCCTTAAGTGTTATTTTAAAAGCCGATGTACAAGGCTCACTTGAAGCTATAAAAACAAGTTTAGAAAAGTTACGAAATGACGAAATAAAAGTTAATATAATACACAGCGGTGTTGGAGGTATCACACAAAGTGATATAGAACTTGCAAGTGCAAGCGAAAATTCTCTAGTTTTAGGTTTTAATATTCGTCCTACAGGAGAAATCAAAGAAAGAGCAAAAAATAATGGTGTAGAAATTAAAACTTACAATGTAATCTACAACCTCTTAGATGATGTAAAATCCTTGCTTAGTGGTATGATGAGTCCTATTATTAGTGAAGAACAACTAGGACAAGCTGAAATTCGTCAAGTGATTTCTGTACCAAAAATAGGTCAAATTGCAGGTTGTATAGTAACAGAAGGACTGATTAACCGAGGGGCTAAAATCAGACTTATCAGAGAGGGTGTGGTCATCTTTGAAGGAAATGTAAGCTCCTTGAAAAGATTTAAAGATGATGTAAAAGAAGTGGCAAAAGGTTTTGAATGTGGTGTTGGCATTGAGGGGTGTAATGATATGCGAACAGGTGATTACATAGAAAGCTATAAGGAAACGAAACAGCAAATAAGCTTGTGATCAAACATTTAATTTTCAGAGATCGTCAAATGGATATAATTGACCTATTTGCTGGTGTAGGTGGATTTCATTTAGCTTTAGGGGGGGGGGCGAAATGTCTCTTTTCTAGCGAAATAGATTCTAATGCCAAAAAACTTATCATTTTAACTTTCCTAAAACTCCTCTTTTTGGCGATATTACTTTAAGTTCTACCCAAAATCAAATCCCACAAAATTTTGATATTTTATGCGCTGGGTTTCCTTGCCAAGCTTTTTCTATTGCAGGTTTGCAAAAAGGATTTGATAACACAAGAGGCACACTCTTTTTTGAAATTGCAAAAATTACACAAAAACACAAACCAAAAGTGCTATTTTTAGAAAATGTAAAAAATCTCAAAAACCACGATAAAGGAAAAACTTTGAGTGTTATTCAATCAACTTTAGAAAAATTAGGCTATTGTGTCTATGATGAGGTTTTAAACTCTGCTACTCACGCAAACATTCCTCAAAATAGGAGAGGATTTTTATCGTAGCTTTTGATAGAAAACAAGTGAAAAATCACAATCAATTTGCTTTTCCAAACCCATTAAACTTACAAAAACAATTCATTCCTGCCTAGATTCTCAAAAACAAGAGGATTTATTTTACTATACGCCTAAAAGCCAATATTACGAATGGCTAGAAAAAGAAGTAATTAAAAAAGATACGATTTATCAACTTCGCAGAATCTATGTGCGAGAAAATAAATCAAACCTTTGCCCCACATTAACTGCAAATATGGGAACAGGTGGGCATAATGTGCCAATTATTAAAGATGATTTTGGTATTCGTAAATTAACGCCTAGAGAATGCTTCAATTTTCAAGGCTATCCTAAAAGTTTTAAGCTACCAAACTTGCCTAATTCTAAGCTTTATATCCAAGCTGGAAACTCTATCACCCTACCTTTAGTTAAAAGAATTGCAAAGGAAATTTTAAAGGTTTTGCAATGATAAATTTTTTCACGCTTGATAAAGAGAAAAGCTCAAATTATGTGGAATCTTTGCAGATTATTTCTAGCCTATCAAAACTATTTAGCGAAAATGACACACCATTTTTACATTATCGTGTAATGGAAAATCTCTTTTGCCAATGTTTCAAAGCAGAGAATTTAAGTCGCTCTGATACCGCTTATGATACAAAAATTCGAAATTTAGGTGTTGGCTTAAAAACTTTTATTTGTAATAAAAATGCAAGTATTGAAAAAGTAGCAGAATTTAATAAAGATTCTCAAACCTTAAAAGCCAAAACAGATTCTAAGGAATTAGCCAAAACTTTAGCAACCTTACGAAACGAAAGAATCCAACTCGCAAACGATTTATATGGAATCAAAAATTCAATCTATCATATTATTGCAAGAGATACAAACAAGCTTATCTTTTTTAAACAGATTATGAAAAAATTAATATAGACAATATTAAAAATACAAAAGCAAGTCTAAGCTTTGATGATGGTATTAACGAATATTATTTCAATCATTCAAAAAGCGTTCTGCAAAGAAAATTTTATATTCCACAACAATTCTCTAGTATAGATATAAAAATTTTAGAAAATCCTTTTGATTTTTTACTTTTACTCAAAAACAATCTTTTAAAAGAAAATGCCATAAAACCAAAAATTGCAGGAGTTGATTATGTCATATTGCCCTTATATAGCACAAAAAGTAAAGAAAAGGCTGTGCCTGAAAAAAGCGGTTTAAACCAATGGAATGCAGGAGGGAGGAAAAGAAAATATGGAGAGGTTTATATTCCTGTGCCTATGGAAATTCATAAACACTACCCTGATTTTTTTCCACCTCGTAATACATCTTTTACTTTAAAAACACCTCTTAATGAAACATTGCAGGTAAAGCTTTGTCAAGACAATTCTAAAGCATTAATGAGCAATCCAAATGATGATTTAGCAAATTGGCTTTTAAAGAAAGCTTTAAGATTGCAAGAAGGAGAGATAGCAACTTATGAAAATATGCAAAATTTAGGCTTTGATTGTGTAATTATTGAAAAGCAAGAAAATGCAATATATACTATGATATTAGACCATTGCAGAGTTATGAGGGATTCATAAATAAAGTATTTATAAACATTGCTTAATTTCATATTTTAAAAGAATTTGAAAACTCAAAGAAAATGAATTGTAATATAGTATTGATTTAATGTGTTTCAATTTATTGAGAAGTGTAAAAAATTCTAAGATAAAAAGCATTCAACAAATCTAAAGTAAATATTCTTTACATATTAAATATTTTTAAAACTTTCAAAAAACTAATTTTACGTTTTGTACTTTTTGTATCTTAAAGTTTAATTGAAAATTTTTTGTTATAATCCTTTTAAAAACAAGGCTTTTATATGAATACTAGTGAGATTAAAAAGCTTCGTACTGAAAGCATTTTAAAAGAACTCATTCCTGAAGCTTTAGGGAATTTAGATGATAAAAATTTACAAAATCTTTGTGTTGTAGATGTGGAATGCAAAAAAGGTAAATACGATGCTTTTGTGTATCTAGACAAAATGTTTTTCAATGACTATGAACAAAAGCAAATTCTTAATCATCTAAAAAAAGCCACCAAAGCTTTACAAAACTATTGTATGAGTGAGCAAGGCTGGTATCGGTGCCCAAATCTGCATTTTAAATTTGATGACAGACTAGAATACCAAAATCATATTGATGCGCTTTTTGAAAAAATAAAAAGGAGATAAATGAATTTACAAGCCCTTTGTAAAGAAGCAGAAGTTGAATTTTATGATGCAGAACTTATACACGAAAATGGAAAACAAATTTACCGCGTAAGCATAGTAAAAAAAAATGGGGTCAATTTAGATGATTGTGTGAGAGTCAGTGAAATTCTTTCCCCTCTTTTTGATGTAGAAGCTCCTGTACAAGGGGAATACTTTTTAGAAGTAAGCAGTCCCGGTCTTGAAAGAAAACTGACAAAACTCCAACATTTTGTTTTAAGCGTTGGTGAAAAGGTACAGATTACAACTTGTGAAAAAGAAAAATTCGTTGCTGAAATTGTAAGTGTTTCAAACACAGATTCAAACAAAGTGCAAATTTTGCTTAAAAATGATGAAAAAGGCGAGTTTTCTTTAGATTTTAATGATATAAAAAAAGCAAAGACTTTTGTACAATGGTAACAAAAAAACTGACTTTATTCAATTTCATTAAAAAAGCTCTTTGAAATAATTTTAAGTTATGTACATTTTTTATTCATACTAAGAGATCAAATAAAATATACAATGTGTCTATAAAACAAATCAATCGTAAATAAATACAATCTTCAAAAAACACAATGTGCTAGAATTTCCAAGTTCTAAAGACTTGAAAATTCCTACTAATGCAAACTTTCAATATAAGCCAAAGCACTTAATGCAGCTACGGCTCCGTCTCCTGCGGCACATACAACTTGCTTTGGTGCATCTTGTCTCAAATCTCCTGCGGCAAAGAGACCAGAAATACTAGTTTGCATTTTAAGATTTACTTTTACTTGACCACCTTCTTCCATATCACACAAGAATTCTCCATTATCTTGTTTTAAAATTTCATTACGGACATTCAATCCCACAAAGGTAAAAATTCCGGGTACTTCTAAAGTTCTTATAGTGCTATCTTTAAGTCTAATTTTTACCCCATTGACTCCGCTTGAATCTCCATAAACCTCATCAACACTTGCACTTGTTATACATTCAATTTTTTCGCTTGCTTTAACTTTTTCTACGGTAGAAGGAGCAGCTCTAAATTCATCTCTTCTATGAATAAGATAAATTTTTGAACAAATATGTGAAAGATATAAAGCTTCTTCTAAGGCTGTGTCTCCACCACCTAAAACCGCTACTTCTTTATTTTTATAAAAAAAACCATCACAAGTTGCGCAAGTACTGACACCTTTTCCAAAAAATTCATCTTCACCTTTAAAACCAGCTCTTTTTGGAGCAGAACCGGTACAGACAATAACAGCTTTAGCAAGTTCAGTTTTTCCACCTTCAATTTTAATAGTGAAACTGTTGTCTGTATTTTTAACAATCTGTTGAACACCTACCATTTCGTGTCTTAAACCAAAACGCATACACTGCTCACTCCAAGGCGCCATAAAAGAGATACCATCTGTAATTTGGGCTACACCTGGATAATTTTCAATTTCAGAGCTTGAAGTAATTTGTCCCCCGGGCATACCTTTTTCAAACATTACTACATTTTTAAGCCCACCTCTTGTGGCATATAAACCTGCGCTAAGTCCAGCAGGACCTCCGCCTATAATCGCTAAATCTAACATAAAATTCCTTTAATAAAAATTCTTTTAAATAAAAGTATAATTATTTTTCTTAATGCGCAGTTAATAAAAATTATTATTTAAATAGTAGTTTTGCTGAAGAATATAAAGGCTTTATTTACAAGCCTTTATAATTAAAGTAAAGAGTTAAGTTTATCTGTGATAGCCTGTTTTGACTGCGCTCCTACAAGTTGATCAACCACAGCACCATTTTTTAAAAATACTAAAGTCGGTATAGAACGTACTCCATACTCAGCAGCTAAATCACCTTGTTCATCAGTATTTACCTTACAAATTTTTGCTTTTCCATCAAAATCATTTGCAAGCTCATCTATCACAGGAGCAAGCATCCTACAAGGTCCGCACCACGGAGCCCAAAAATCTACTAAAGCCACGCCTTCTTTTGCTTGGGCAAAATTATCAGCAGTAAGTTCAAGATATTTTCCCATAATTCCTCCTTATTTTTATTTTGCAATTGTAATCAAAAAAATAAAATATCAGCTTAAAAACTTATATTTTCACGAAATTCTACCGCACCATTTTTAATGCAAATGAGATCAAGTTGAAAATCACACGAAATACCATATCTTGCTTGATAAATCTCTATTGTTTTGATAAGTTTCTTGTATTTTCTTGTATCAAGCCTCTCTGCTGGTTCGTAATCATTGTGAGTCAATTTCACTTCGATAAAATGCAAAACACCTTCTTTTTTGGCAATAATATCAATTTCTCCGAATTTGGAATGAAAATTTCTCATTACAATTTCAAATTTATTTCTTTTAAGAAAAGCGCAAGCTTTGTATTCACCAACAATTCCGCTTATATATGACTCTAAACCCATCATTCCTCGATACGAATCATAAAAGGTTCATCTTTTATAAAATCCTGTTTTTTAAGTATTTTAAGAAAATTGATAATACTCTTTTCACAAGTATGATGAGTTGTAAAAAAAAGCATAGAATAACTTTGATTGTGTTTTGGATTTTGCAAGAAGCTTTCTATTGAAATGGCATTTTCACTCATTAAATTGGTAATTTTTGATAGTACGCCAATCTTATCTTCTGCCTGAAGTCTTAAATAGTATTTTGTATAAATTTTTTCTTTCTCAAGCAAGGCATAACCTAAATCTCTTTTAAATCCGAATAATGGAGCTTTAGTTTGGTTTTTAGCTATATCCATAAGATCGCAAATTACTGCACTTGCAGTTGCTACTCCCCCTGCTCCTGCTCCATAGTACAAACTCTCTCCAAGCATATCTCCAACAATACTTACAGCATTCATAACTCCATCAACCTTCGCTATCATTGCTTCTTGAGGAATTAAAGCAGGATGGACTCTAAGTTCAACTTTTTGATTCTTTGCCTTTGCTATACCTAAAAGCTTAATAGTATAACCAAATTCATTTGCAAAATACATATCTTCTGTACAAATTCTAGCAATACCTTCACACAAAATATCTTCAGGTTTTGCATTAAGTCCAAAAGCTATATTTGCAAGTATTAAAAGCTTGTGAGCAGCGTCATTTCCTTGTATATCAAAACTTGGATCAGCTTCTGCATAACCTAATTTTTGTGCTTGTTTTAAAACAGAATCAAAATCCATTCCTTTCTTGCTCATATTTGTCAATATATAATTACTTGTACCATTGAGTATTCCTTTTATGCTAAGGATATTATTTGCACTTAAGCCCTCTTTGAGTACTTTAATAATAGGAATTCCACCAGCAACACTCGCCTCATATCCAAAAGCTACATTTTTTGCCAAATTTTCAAGTTCATAACGATGGTAAGCAAGCATTGCTTTATTAGCTGTAACTACAGGCTTTTGTTGCTCTAAGATTGCACTAACCATTGAAAAAGGTTCATCAATCCCGCCCATAAGCTCAACAAAAACATCAATATCTTTGCGGTACAAAAGCTCCTCAAAATTCGTTGTCATAGGAATGAGAGCATCTTGTTTAATACTCCTAGAAAAAGCGATAACAGGTTCTATACTCTGTCCGCAACGTGCTTGTATATTTCTTTGATTCTCAATCAAAAACTTGACAACAGCGCTTCCTACAACACCATAACCTAAGACAGCAACTTTCATTCACCCTCTTTAAGATATTTTTTAATATTTCGTGCAGCCTGACGAATGCGATTTTCATTTTCTATCAAAGCAATCCTTATATATTCATCTCCAGCCTCACCAAAACCAATACCCGGACTCACTGCCACATTAGCCTTTTGTAAAAGCTGTTTAGAAAATTCTAGACTCTTAAGATGCCTTTTACCTTCAGGCAATTTCGCCCAAACAAACATACTTGCACGTGGTTTTAGCAATTTCCAGCCAGCATTTTCAAAAACATCAAGCAAGGTATGCATTCTTTTATCATATACAGCTCGAATTTCATCAACACAACTCTGATCTCCATCAAGAGCTATAGTCGCTGCTACTTGTATTGGAGTGTACATACCATAATCAAACCAAGATTTTATCTTTTTCAATGCGGCTATAAGCTTCTTATTTCCCACCATAAAACCAACTCTCCAACCAGCCATATTATAAGATTTTGAAAGAGTATAGGTTTCAACAGCAACTTCTTTGGCGTCTTCTATTTGAAATATTGATGGAGTTTTATACCCATCAAAAGTAAGTTCCGCATAGGCTATATCAGAAATTATATAAAATCTTTCTTTTTTTGCCATAGCCACCAATCTTTCATAGAAACTTTTATTAGCAGTAACTGTGGTAGGATTATGCGGAAAATTGACAACAACAAATTTCGGACGCGGGATACTTTCATTAAATGTTTTTTGCAAATTTTCAAAAAAAATATTTTCATCTAGTTCGAATGCATCATTGTATAATAGAGGCATTTTAGCCACATTTCCTCCAGCAATAATAAAGGCTTGAGTATGAATAGGATATGATGGAGTTGGTACTACAACAACATCACCCGGATTAATTACAGCACGTGCTAAATTTACAAAAGCTTCTTTTGAGCCCATAGTAGCAACAACTTCATTTTCAGGATCCAGATAAATACCATACTTGCGTTTATACCAAGTGCAAATTGCCAAACGAAGCTTATAAATTCCCATAGAAGTGGAATATCCTGAAGTTTTTTCTTTATTAGCACTTTCACAAAGTTTATTAATAATGTGTTGGGGAGTTTTTCCATCGGGATTTCCCATTGAAAAATCTATAATATCTTCACCAGCTCTTCGTGCAGCCATTTTTATCGCATTGACTTCTGCAAAAATATAATTTGGGAGTCTTTCTATTGTATTGAAACGAAACTCATCAAACATTCTTTTTCCTTATTTCTTTAAAGTGATGCTTAAACCTCTTCTGATATTATCTAAACTATACATATCACTAACAATCACATAAATAGCTGCATTTGGAATGCTTTGAGAAAATTGAGTGGTTTTTACTTTATTTTCGACAGCTTGTATCAAATTTAAATTTTTATCCAAAAAAAGAAGTTTAGGAAACCAATTATCTGCTGCGTTACTTTGTATAAAAATACTTTTTGCTCCTTGAAGAGAAAAGACATAGTCTTTTAATGGTTTTTCAAGAGACTTTGGAGTATTTAAAGCTAGGTTAATATTACTTGAAAGTTTTACATTATCAAAATTCAAATCATATTCATAGGTATAAGCATCTGTATGTTTCACATTTTCTATATACACAGAATTTGCTTTTAAAAGCATATAGAAAGTACCCGGGTCTAAAATATATTGAGACTGTACCTGTATGGTATAATCGATACGTCCATCACGCAAAATTAAATCCGTAGGGATAAAATATACATAACCGGCATCATTAAGTACATCATTTAAAATCTTAAAAAACAAAACAGCATCCGCTTTTGCTTTGAAATTAAGCTTAAAACTTTGGGGACTTGGAAGAGTTAAATTGAGTAAAGAATTGGTCTTTAAGAGTCTAGAAATTTGATTAAGATCTAAATTTCCATTCTCGTCTTCATAAGAAGAATCCGAAAATAAAAGTTGCAGTTTGGAATTTTTACTCGGATCGTTGAGTAAATTTTTTGCAAGCTCTAAGCTTGAAATGGCAAGCATTTCACTCGCAAAAAAAAGAAAAAAGCAAATTTTTTTTACCATTCTCTGCCTTTATTAAGCTTCATAAATTCAGACAAAGAAATGCTTATGATTGTACCATCTTTGATTAAGAAACGTTTTGAGTTGCCAGCAGCAAATTGCTGTTCTTGCCCTCTCTCATTTAAAACATTTAAAGCAGCTGCACCTGTTAAAACAAGCTGATCTTTTTCTAAGCTAAGGTTAAAATCATCTTTTTTAACAAGACTCGTTTTTCTGTATGATTTCAAATCAATAAGTCCGATCCAAACAGGAGTATTTGTTTTAAACTGTGCTATTTTAGAATTAGTATTTATAGAATCTTGCAAACTTTCAGAAAGTATTTCATCTGTTGGCTCATTTGTGGTGTTTTGATCTTGAAAACTAGAACTTGCTTGTTGTGATGTTTGAACCTCTTGATCTTGTTTGTATGTAAGATTTGTATCATTAAAAATACTCTCATTTGTCTTGTTTTGATTGTTATCCACAATGACAACAGAACTACTTAAATTTTGTAAATTCAATTGGGCTTGTCCTAAAATTTCAGTTACACTAGGACTTGAAATATTTTGTTCGTGTTTAAAGAAAGTTTTAATGGTATCAAAATAATACAACACCACTACAAAAATCCCAAGTATAACAATAAACAAAAGAAAAAAACTAAAAGATTTTTTAGTAGAATAATCAACTTGAGAAATTGGCATATTTGTTTTTTTTTGGATATTGAGATTGTTTTCATTGAGATAATTTTCAAACTCTTCGTAAAAATCACTAAAATCGAGCTCATATTCGCGACTTAAAATTTTGATAAAACCACGAACATTAAAACGATTTAAACTTGCAAAATCTTTCTCTACCAAAGCCTCTAGAAATTGAAGTTCTATCTGTGTTTTTGCTGCAACTTCTTTTAAATTAAACTCTTGTAATTTTTTATAATTTTGCATTTATCATCCTATCACAAAGTATTGCAAAAGCTACGCTGACATTGAGACTATCAAAATTATTTTTCATTTTTATGCCTATACATTCATCGCACTTTCTAACTATTTTCTTTGGCAAACCAAAGCCCTCACTTCCCAAAACCAACACTTTTTTACCTTTCACAAAATTAAGATTATGAATGTCATTTCCACTACTATCAGTAGCAAAAAGCTTAAAACCTGCTTGTTTTAATTCATTGAATACATCAAAAACATTAGGGCTTAAAACTATACTAAGTCCTAAAGCTCCACCACTACTTGCACGAATCACTCCTTCCATAGCGAGTCTTTGACCTATAAAAACAAGTCCATCAACCCCTAAACTATAAGCTGTCCTTGCGATAGAACCTATATTACCAACATCGCTAATCCCACAAAGCAAAACTAAAAATTCTTTTTTCTTTAACTCATCTAAAGAAGAAAATTCAAATTCTTTAATCTTTAGTAAAAAACCTTGATGGTTTTTGCCTTTTGAAAGTGCCTGAGCTGTCTTAGAATCAAGTTTTTGCACTTTAAAACCAGAATTTGCGATTTTTTTAAAGCTTTCTTTATCGCACTCTTTTGCCAAATACAATTCATCAATTAAATCTTTATGGTATTCTAAAATAGAAAAAAATACTTGTTTTCCATAAACTATCATTTTTCATTGTACCTTATTTTGACTTAAAAGCAGTTTTGCATAAAGTTCTTTTGGATTTTTTCCATTCATTTTTGCTAAAAGCTTACTCTTTATTTTTAAAGGAAGTTCAAGTTCTAAAATATCAGCCTCGCATAACATATTATGCTTTTGCTGCATTGTGGCTGCTTGTACTACTAAGACCCATTCGCCATTTAAGTTTGCTTCCTGCAGTTGTATGAGTACCTCTTTACTTTTACCATAAAATTTGTTTTCAAATTTCTTAGAGATTTCTTTTATGACAAAGAGTTGGCGTTCAGGCTCTTTTTGTGCAAAGTCCTTTACAAGAGAAAGTATACGTTTTGGAGATTCATAAAGTATGCTAGGATAAATATTTGAAAGCACCTTTTCTATATCTTTTTGCCTCTGCTTTCCTTTATTTGCCAAAAACCCCATAAAAATAAATTCTTTTTCACAAAACCCAGAACTTACAAGTGCTACAAGCGCGGCATTCGCGCCAGCTAAAACCTCAAATTCAAGAGCATTTTGTAAAGCAAATTCTACTAAAGCTTTACCCGGATCACTTATGCCGGGCATTCCTGCATCGCTTATAAAAGCTATATTTTTTTCAAAAATTTTTAAATCCAAATTTTGCAAAACCTGTTTTTCGTTATGAGAATGAAAGGAAATGAAGGTTTTAGAATCAAAACAAATGTTGAATTTTTTGCAGAGTTTAGCAAACAATGCTTTACTTACTCTCGTATCCTCGCAAAAAAAAATTTCGCAAGTTTCAAAGAGTTCTAAAGCGCGTATGCTTATATCTTTTAAATTTCCTATGGGAGTAGGAATAAAGTAGAGCATTTTATTGCATTGCGTATTTTTTCTTGAATTTTTCTACCCGTCCAGCAGCATCGACTATTTTTTCACTTCCTGTAAAAAAAGGATGGCAATTTGAACAAATATCAACTCTTAACTCACTTTTATTTGATCTAGTAACAAAACTATTTCCGCAAGCACAACTAACCTTGCATTCTAGGTATTGTGGATGAATATCTTTTTTCATAATTTTTCCTTATACAAAACAATAAAAGCCATTATTGTAATGAGTTTATAATAAAACAAATATTAATTTAAGTACAATTTAAAGCAAAATTTTTGCAGCTACGGCTAAAGCTGCACTGTGACTTTTAAGAATATTTGATGTTTTAAGGGCAAATTTTTTATGAAACATTTGTCTTTCTTTTTCGCTGAATCCACCTTCAGGTCCTATAAAATAAAGCGCATCTTTATCAAATTGACCAGAATCTGCTTTAAAATCCACAAGTATCGCTTTTGGGTATCTTTCAAGGAAATCTTTCACGTTAAAAAAACTTTCAAGCTCCATTTTTTTAGCTCTACCGCATTGTTGGCACGAACAAATAAGAATTTTATTCAAACGTGAGAAGTCGGGTTGAAAATTTCGTTGAGAATATTCGCTCCAAACCAAAATAAGCTTCAAAAGCCCTAATTCATTTAAAAAAGGTACAATTTTTTCCAAAATTTTTACATCAATAACGGCTAAGGCTAAATTAACAGAACTTTGAGGAGTTGGACAAAAACTTTGAGATAGTAAAATAAGCTTGCAAGATTTTTTATCCTTTTTTATAAGCTCATACTCATATAAAAAGTCGTCTTCTAAATTTCGTAATTTTAAACAATCATTTTGTCGAATCCTTCTTGCTTTCAAATGCAAGATTTCTTCATTTTCAAGATTTAAGTGAGGTTTTCCTGCGTTTTTATTATAGAGAAACTGCATTTAAAAAAAATATTTTGTGCAAAGAAAAGGAAAAAAAAGCAAAGCGATTTCACAAAATAAAATGACAAAAGAGAGCCATCTAAAAGTCGTATATGTCCTTAATCGTCTTGCTTTTTTAAACTGAATAAAATGAAAAATTGCTAAAGCAAAAATAAGAATCCACGTAAAAATCATTACAACAAAATGTATATTGAGAATAAAATGATTTAAAGATAAAAGCAAAATACCAGTAAAAAGTATAAAAGCAAGAAAGAGATAATATACAGGAAGAAAAAGTCTTATACGTCGTATAAAAAGAAATTCTGTTGTAAAACTGCCTTGTGTTATAAGCAGATAGAAAAGCATTAAAAAGCCACTAGCATAGAGGCTATAAAGGTGTAAAAGTAAAAAAAAATCGTATGAGTGATCCATTTTAATCCTACTTTGTTGTATTTATTTCTTCACTTTTGGCTTCATCATCTACTGGTAAAGGTAAATTTGAATCACTAAGTTCAGTTTTTTCATCATTTTGTTCAATTTGTACAGGCTCTTCTTTATTATTTTCGTCTATATTTGATTTTTTTTCATTACTACAGGCTACAAAAAAAAGAGTTAAGAGAGCTATAATCAACGGCGCAATTTTCATCAAACCTCCTTAGGATTTACAAAAATATGTGCATTTCGCAATTTTTCAAAAAATGTCTCATCATTCCATTCAGTCTTAATGGCTGGAGAAAATTCTATAGTATCAAGTGAGATTTGTGGTAGAATTTCGCTATAAGCGTCGTCTCTAAAACCTTGTGCATAGCCTGTCCTTGTTTCGTGAACTATAATGCTTTGCAAATGTACTCCAACCTCGCCATTGACCATTTTGGTTTGTTTTAATAAAGCATCAATTAGCACAAAAAAAACACGGCAAAAATTTTCAGCACTGATATTCACAGGCAAACACACCCAACGCTTTGAATACTTTTTCATCTGTGCTAAATACTGCGCGTCATCTCCGCTAAAAAGTGTAATGGAATGATCAAAACTGTCTATAATTTGTCTTAACTCTTGCTTAAAAAGTCCAAAGTCATACACCATACCTGCATTGTCCAAATATCGGCTTTCAAGCAAAACTTCAAGTTTATAGGAATGTCCGTGTATGCTGCTTTTGCATCGTTTTGAGCTACAAAATCTTACAATATGTGCATTTTCAAATTCAAACATTTTTCTAATAATCATATGCTTTCTTTTGCTCCCCAAAGCCTGATATGAATTCTATCGCTGTAATTATAACCATTTTTCACACAAAACTCGGCAATTTTTCGAGAGTTTAAAGAGAGTTTAGTTTTATTTTCGCCCATAGGCATACAAAAAACCTCATTTGGTACAGCAGCGACAATTTCTTGAATTTCTTTATGATTTTGTTCTAAATTTTCATAGTCTAATACAAATTTATAAAAGCTTACTTTAGCATATTTTTTAAAATGGGCTAAAGCTTTGAAATTAAGTCTTTTTTCTTTTGAAACACCACTATTTGCAAGTTTCACACTTAAAGCAAAAACACAATTTTTATAGACAGGATACTTTTCAAAATTTAAAGCAATGCTTCCATTGCTTTCAAAATGTACTTGTAACTTTTCCTTTTGTAAAGCTTGGATAAAAGCTATAAATTCAGGATTTTTATAGTGAATTAATGGCTCTCCTCCTGTAAGAACGATGATTGGAAAAAACTTTTGTTTCAGCTTCATTACTCTTTCAAAAAGCTCTTGAGCGTTATATTCGGAATAATTCTTTTTAAACTCTTTTGTAAAAACTGCTCTTAAAGTATCGCAACCAACTAAGTTTTTACCATTTTTTTGTGCACGCACTCCAAAACCTTTACAAACAAAATTGCATCCAGCAAAACGAACAAAAACGGCTAAATTTCCACTAAATTTTCCTTCTCCTTGCACACTTAAAAAGCTCTCTACCACTTGCAAATTCAGCCACCTGTTTTATAGAATGCTCTGCTTGAAGTTTCATTGTTCATTATTTTCCATTTATTTTTTTCAGGTTTTGTTGCAAGCACCCGTTTTAAAATTTCCACAGCAGCTTTTACATCACCCTTTGCAACAGCTTCTTTAATACTCAAGGCCTCATCAAAATACAAACAAGGGATAAGTAAACCCTCGGCACTTAAGCGAATACGATTACAAGAATTGCAAAATTCATCACTATGAGGGTCTATTATGCCAAATTCGTAATCATTTGCTTTATAGAGAGTTACGGGCGAATTTTCAACTTTATGATGAAGTTTTATTGTAAATTTCTCAGAAAGAATTGCAAGAATTTCATCTTTTCTTAAAGCTTGAAGCTTACCGTAAGCGTGGATATTTTCCATAAATTCTATGAAGCGAATTTGCACTTTTTTTTCTTTTGCAAATTCCAAAAGAGTAACCAATTCATCTGCGTTAAAATCTTTTAAAGCCACGGTATTAATCTTTACTCTCAATCCTACACTTAAAGCTTCATCAATACCACTTAAAACAGAATCAAGAACATCTTTTTGTGCTAAAGTCCTTGCTTTTTTTGCTTGTAATGTGTCAAGAGAAATATTAAGCCTTTGCAGCCCTGCATTTTTAAGTTCTTTAGCATAATCTTTTAATAAGAAACCATTTGTAGTAAGGGCTAAATCTATTTCTTTTTTATAGGAGTGGATCATCGCAATAAATTGAGGTAAATCTTTCCTTAAAAGCGGTTCGCCTCCAGTAATACGAATTTTTTCTACGCCACGGTCAATGACAACTTGTATAAATAAAAAAAGCTCTTCAAAGCTTAAAAGTTTTTCTTTAGGAATGTAATCAAAAGGAATTTTAGGCATACAATATAAACAACGAAAATTGCATTGTTGCGTAACAGAAATACGAAGATAAGTGATTTTCCTGCCGAATTGATCAAAAAGCATTTTCACTCTTACTTAAGAAGTTGTTTGAATTTTAATACAAGCTCTACTTTGCCTGTGCCTATACGTAAATCTTTTGCGATTTGCTCCACATTTTTTCCTTCTTTAAAAAGTTCAACAATTTTTTGTTCTTGATTATCATAATTTGGAGTAAGTTTTGTCATATTTTTTGTTTTTTGTTCTAAATTCAATATACGGTTTTGTTGTTCATTTTGAAATTCTTCAATGATGTGTTCCATACCTTTGAGACTTTTCAATACAGGAATAATTTTTGCACTTATTTCTTTTTCAAGCAAAATTTGCATTTGTTCTTTTAAAAGCATAAATTTATAATCTTCTTCATTATCATCTTTATTTCCAAGTTCTTTACGAAAATAATGGAGTTCTTTACTTATATCTTCGATAGCATTTTGAAGTTTAATGATTTTTACATTGTTTTCACGCTCTTTAATATTCATATAAGCAAGTATGGCAATAAACAAAATAATTACAAAAACTAAATACAAAACCTCCTCACTCATTCTTATCCTTTCTTCTCTCGTATAAAATTTCTCTGCAATTCTACTACAAAAGCATCATAAGCTATTCTATCCTCTGGTTTTATCTTAATAATCTTTGCTAAATGGACATTTTCTGCTTTAAGAAATACAGCCATTTGTTGGTTTTTAAGCTCAAACCTTAGATAATATTCCTTCTCTTCGTTTAAACAAGGTTGTAAGAAATTGATATACTCGAAATTCAGCTCATCTATTATACCTTTTTCCTCTAAAGGCAAAAGTTCATTTTGTTGCGATAAAGCGCTTTCAAGCCTTAAAACATCCTCTTTTAAACTTAAAAGTAAATCAAAAATCAGCCTTTCACTCTCTTCAAAATCTACACGAGAGCCAAGTTTTTTCCATTTATTGAGTTGTGAAATTGTTCCTAGCTTTAAATATTCATTTAAAAAATGCGTATTTTCCACTTGACACTGCGAAAATTCAGCTTGAATTCCTGCTTTAAAAAACTTCATTTCCACAACATATCAACCCAAATAAAAATAAAAAACACAACACTTAAATAAGCATTTAAAGTAAAAAATGCCTTATCAATTTTTGCAAAATTCTCCCGCACAATCTTATGCTCAAAAAACAAAATCACTGCATTTACAGCCACCCCAATGAAAGCTATACTTCCAAGAGGAGTTACCCAAACAAACAAAAACCAAAAAAGTACTGCCAAAAGATGACAAAAGGCTGAAAGAAAAAGAGTGGTTTGCAATCCAAATTTTGCAGGTATAGAATGAAGTCCAACTTTTTTATCATACTCCATATCTTGTAAAGCATAAAGCAAATCAAAACCTGCTGTCCAAAAACTTACTCCAAGACATAAGAGTACACTAAAAATGTGAATTTCTCCAAGCACAATCACACTTCCAGCAATAGGTGCAAGTCCCAAACAAAAACCCAAAACAAGATGTGCTAGAGAGCTAAAACGTTTAAAAACTGAATAAAAAGCTAAAATACCAAGCACAGGAAAAGAAAGCCAGAAAGCTAAATCATTAATATAAAAAGCACATAACAAAAAAATAAACGCGTTAAGAATGATAAACGCAATAACACTTTTACGTCCTATTTTACCACTTATATTAGGACGGTCTTGACAACGTGGATTATCCTTATCAATATCTTCATCAATTAACCTGTTATTTGCCATAGCAAAATTTCTTGCACTTATAGCACACAGTATGGCTAAAATTAAATCTTTAAAACCAAACCAAATACTTCCATTGGCAATTTTCGAGGCTACTAACAAAGAAGAAAATAAAAAAGGTAAAGCAAAAAGAGAATGTTTAAAGACAACGAGATCTAAAATATCTTTAATTTTTATCCACAATATATTCATTTTTTCACTTTAAATTTTTTTGTTATGATTTTACTAAAACTTTTATAAATTTTAGGAAAACAAAGAGAATGTTTTTTGAATTCGCGCTGATTGGTACAACAGCAAGTGGGAAAAGCGATATAGCAAATACTCTGGCAAATGAATTTGGAGCGTGTATCTTGAGTCTTGATAGTCTTTGCGTGTACAAAGAAATTAATATAGCAAGTGCAAAACCTTCAAAAACAGAGCTTGAAAAATTACAATATTTCGGAGTAAATTTATTAAGCGTAGATGAACATTTTAACGTAGCATTATTTATTGAAGAATATAAAAAAGCAAAGAATTACGCTTTAAAAGAAAAAATACCTCTTATCATAGTTGGAGGTACAAGCTTTTATCTTAAAATTTTACAAGATGGCTTAAGCCAACAAGTACCTCAAAGCAAAAAAATCCCTCCAAATGAGGTTATTTATCAACTTTTGCAAGAAAAAGATCCTACAATCAATATTAATAAAAACGATAGTTACCGCCTTCAAAAATGGTTTAGTATTTATGAATACACAAAACAAATTCCAAGTCAATTTTTAAAACAAACAAAACAAAATGGCATTATAAAAAATATCATCACTTATGAACTTGTTTTACAAAAAGACCTTTTACAAAAAAGAATCACTTCACGGACTCAATCGATG
>NZ_JAPHNA010000030.1 GCF_026241315.1 Campylobacter sp. MIT 21-1684
GCTAGTGAAGGTAGAAAAGAATTAAAGTCTAAAGATATAGCCAAAGAGTTAGGCATTCATCCTGATACTTTTAATTCAATGAAGTTTAGAAACTCCATTCCTTATCCACAAATCCTAAACTTTTTAAATCAAAGAAATATAAGCATTAATTATTTCTTTTATGGAAGCTCTCCTAAAGATCAATTAGAATGTGAAAACAAATATAAAATTTTAAAGCTTTATAAAACAAATGCTTCTTTAGGTGGAGGTGGAATAAATGATTTAGTAGATTGTTCTGAGCTTCTTATAGATGAAAAACTCTTAGACTATTTTAAAACTAAAGATTGTGAGTTTCTTACTTGTTATGGTGAGAGTATGGAGCCACTTATCAAAGATGGAAGTATTTGTGTTGTTGATAGAAGCAAGGCTTTTAAAAATAAAGATATTTGTATAATTAATACTAGAGATGGGCTTTTTATCAAACAAGTTTTAAAGCAAGATGATGGAGTATTGCTTCACTCTTTAAATCCTTTGTATGAAGATGTCTTTTATAAAAATGGAGATTTTTTAGTGGTTGGTGTAGTAAGAGGAGAGCTTTCTAAGATATGACAGCACACATTAAGACAAACGAAGCTAATGTTCTCTTTAAAAACAAAAGGAGTTAAAAATGAGTGATTTAAGAAATAAAATTTTAAATGATTTAAGAGATGAAAGTCTTAAAATTTGTAAAGAACTCTTGGGTATTAAAGACACTACCAAAAAAGCAGAACTTATTAAAGATTTAGCTTTATTAAATGATATAGAAATAGCTATTAATGATGGTAAAGCTTATAAGAGTGAAGGCTTAGAGATTAAAGTGTTGCTTTTAGATAGAAGTGTATGTTTTTTAAGCTTTAATCAAAGCACTAAAAGTTTTAAAATTTCAAGTTATTTATAAGGATAAAAAATGAAATACCCTAGCGTTTATGTGAAATTAGTAGGAGAAGATGGCAATGCTTTTAGCATTCTAGCAAGAGTTAGCAATGCTTTGAAAAAAGCAGGTGTAAGCAAAGAAGAAATAAGTCAATTTCAAAAAGAAGCCATGAGTAGCGATTATAATCATTTATTAAATGTAGTGCAAGATTGGGTTAATACAGATTAATTTCAAAAAGATACCAAACAACAGCACACATTCAGCTAAACGAATCTAATCTTGTCCTATCAAAACAAAAGGAGATAAAGATGGATAGAGTATCATTAGATATAAGACAAGGCGTTAGCAAGAGATTTATAAATGCAATCTGCAATAATAATAATGAATTGGTTTTAGAATATCTTAAAAATGGTATGAGTGCAACTAAAGAATGCATGGGCGAAGAGCCTATGTTTTATGCAATAACTCACAATAATTTTGGAGCGATTTTGCTTTTATTAAAATATGGGGCTATCTTGGAAAAAGACTGCCTAGAAGAATGTAGCGAAAACTTTAGCAAAGAAGCTTTAGGATTTTTAAGCTCTTTACTAAAATAAAAGAGAATATTTTTCAATAT
The DNA here is from genome assembly GCF_026241315.1 of Campylobacter sp. MIT 21-1684. Classification (GTDB taxonomy): domain Bacteria; phylum Campylobacterota; class Campylobacteria; order Campylobacterales; family Campylobacteraceae; genus Campylobacter_D. The sequence continues at coordinate 1,509 of NZ_JAPHNA010000030.1, forward strand.
TCTCTAGCTTGATTTTAAAAATTCATAATCAAAAGTTCTTTGCTTTCTTTTCTTTTCAGAGCACTATTTAAAGAATACTTTACCTTGAGCTCTTTAATATTAAAATCTTTATAAAGCCCTCTTACAAATTCACAATCATTGTAACTTAGCATAAACTTACCCTTGATGTTTTTAAGCAACTCATTTAAAAGCTTGTGTTCTTTTAGGGTAAAACTTGGAATATTTTTATAATAATTTTCAGTTCCTACATAAGGTGGATCTAAGTAAAATAAAGCTTCATTATAATCATATTCTTTTAAAATATATTCAAAGCTTTTATTTTCAATACTAACACTTTTGAGCCTTTTTGTATGCAAACTAAAATCCCTATACAATCTTTTTGGTGCTCTTTGCTTACTCATAGCAAATTGACCCATACTTGAACCAAAAGAAGTATTGATAAGATAAAAATAAAAAGCAGCTCTTTCAATATCGTTTCTTGGCTTTATTTGCTTGTTTTTAAGCATGTAAAAGATTTTTCTACTTACTAGCATAGAATGAAGCACATTTGCTAGGCTTTGTGGTTTATTTCTTATGCAAAGATGCAAATTAATAAGCTCGTCGTTAATGTCGTTGATGATTTCTATTTTTGAAGCACTTTTTTGATAAAAGACACTTAAAGCTCCTCCAAATACTTCAATATAGCTTTTATGTTCTGGCATTAAGGCTATAATCTCTTTAGCTAAATAATTCTTACCACCTACCCAAGCAAAGGGAGCTTTTAGTTTAGTCCTTGTAGGTTTGATTAGTTTGCTAGTTTTTAGAAGTTTGTCTGCACTATTCATTGCATTCTCCTTCTAAAATAAAATTTAAAAAGCTAGTTTTCAAAAATAAAGCTATAATGCTTTTGCTAGTTTTTAGAAAAAGGAAGGCTAAGGCTTTCCTTGCCAACTTATGCTAACACTTTTTGAAAAATTGCGATTTTCCAAAAAGTCGCATCACTGAAGGCTTCCCCGCCCATTGCTACGCAATGCCCCAAAACGCTCCAGTTTGTCACTTTTTAGCAATCCTTGCAATAAAATCCTTAGTATCTTTATAAATCACACTTCTTATACTTTGGTGTAAAACATTGTTATTATCTATTGGTAAAAAAGCTCTTGCAGGTATTTTTCTTTTTTTACTACCATATTGATGAGTCAGTCCATATTTAAAGCCACTTTCAGTTTGTATATTATTAAAAACTTCTACGCCATTTTTAGTAGGTTCGCTTTGCCAGTTTGTCTCCTTGCTTAACTCTCCATCTCTTTTTAAAATTCCTTTATTCTTTCCTTCTTTTATCTTTTGCTTTATTGTGGCTGGTTTTAAGCTTTTCCATTTCCCACCAAAAACACTGCGTTCATTTTTAAAAGAATCGATAATGCTATTTCTTATACTTTCTCCAGCACCTGCTAAGATACTTTCGCCGTGTTTATCCATATCTATTAATCTATCACAAGCTTTAAAAAAGTTTTCAAGTCCTTTTATTTCAATGTATTCACTCATATTTAGCCATAAATTGTAGTATTGATTTTATTTTGTTCTTGTTTTCTTAAAGCATCAAACACGCTTTTTTGTATAGCACTAGCAAATTCTTGCATATTAAAAGTACCATCTTTAGTAGCTATGTTAAAAGCACCATTAACGCTTATATTGATATTGCCGTTATTAAAGCCATGACTTATACTTTTTGCTTGTAATTCATCTTTATAAGTATTTGTAGCAATGATTTTCTCTCTATTTTGCTCCCTTTTGTTTATCTTAACTTCTTCATTATCTCCAAGCCCTACAAAATCAAGAGCATCTTTTATAAAACCGCTTACAGATGAGATCATATCTCCTACCCAAGAAAGTTTATTAGCAAACCATTCAAATAAAGAACCAAAGATATTATAAAAAAAAATCCCAATACCTTGCCAAATGGAGTTTAAAAACTCAGCCAAAGGAGAGACAACGCTCACAATAGTATTTTTAAAGCCTATAAATATAGAGCCACATTTTTCAAACGCCAATTTAAAAGATTCATAAACACTCTCCCAAGCAGAACGAAACCAGTTGATAAAACTCATAAACCAAGCCTTAACTTTATTCCAATTAGTAATGATAAGCCCAGCTACTAGAGCAATACTGCCTAAAATAAGACCAATAGGATTGCTTATCAGAGCTACACTTAACACTTTAATACCAATGGTTACAAGTTTAAATATTTTATTAAGCCCTACTAAAACAAAAGATAGTGCTTTAAGAGAAGTGGTATAAATAGCGGTAGTAATAGTTTTTGCTTTTAGAGCAATGTTAGATAGTATGCAAGAATTACGAAAAGCTAAAAGATGTATTCTTGCATTAATCAAAGCACTTTTAAATAAAATGGTACAATCTTTAAGATAGTTTTTAGCAATAGCATAAGCCAAAACTGCAGGTTTGGCAAATAAAAAAGTAGCTATAAGTCCTCCTAAAACTCCATTAAGACCGGGGATAAGTCCTGTAATGTAAGTGATGCCATTAACAAGGTAAGAAATCATCGCAGTTAGTTTTGATATGGCAGGTAAAAAAACCGAACCTAAATTAACAGCTAAGGAATTAAAAGCGTTTTTCATTAATGTAATAGAATTTTCAGTGGTTGCTGCTCTTGTATCAAACTCTCTTTGCAAAGATCCTCTTTTTGTTTCATCACTAGCATTTTTTAAAGCTTCTTTATAGGTGTCAAGCCCTCCAACAAGTGTTGCCATATCATCTGCAAATTCACGTCCAAAAATATCAACAAGCACTCCCATTTGTTCTTTTTGATCTAATTCTCCTATTCTTTCTAAAAACATATCTAAACCTTTTTGAGGATCATCAAAGCTAATTTGTTTTAAAAATGCTCCACTTATACCAAGTTTTGAAAAAGCAGCTTCAGCCTTAGTTCCCATATTATCAGCTGTAGCTAAAACACGATATAAGCTATTAATAGCCGTTCCTGCAACTTCAGGTCTCTTACCCAAAGAAATAAATGAAGAGCTTAAGGCAGCAATTTGCTCTTTGGTAAAGCCTATTTGTTTTCCAGCAGCAGCCGTTCGTTTCATTACATCAATAATCTCTCTAGCCTTAGATGCACTATTATCAGAGAGATTATTAATACTATCTCCAAGATTCTCCATATCCTCTAAAGAAATACCTAAAATATTTTTAATCTTTGCAACACTCTCACCGACATCTTCAGCACTCATATCAAATGCTACTTTCATTTTAGTTACAAGCCCTGTAAATTCTCTGACATCCTTTGAGCCAAGTCCAATCTGTCCTCCAGCAGCTGCTATGGCTGCTAATTCCTTTGCAGTAATTGGTAAAGTTTGAGACATTTTAAGTATATCATCACTCATTTTTTTAATATTATCACCTTCATCAAAATTCACAACCTTTCTAACATCAGCCATAGCACTTTCAAAACTGATAGCTTCTCCTAAACCTTTGCCTATAATCCCACCTCGAATAATATTGCCTAAACTTAAAAACTCATCTTGCAAACCTCTTCTTTGAGCTTTTAATTCTGCTCTTAAATTGGTGTTGAGCTTAAGAGTGTTTAATTCTTTTTGCAAACCGCTAATGCCGAGTTTGGTTTTTGCTGCTATTTTTTCTAAATTGCTAAAATCTTTAACCACCTTACCAACAGCACTTGCATTTTTAATTGCTAGTCCTAAAATAACACCAATTCCGATACTTCCTGCATTCTCCATATTCAACCCTTTTTAAGCGATTGTATTTTAAAATCCTCACATGAAAGTTTTAAAATTTATTAATGATGACACAATTTCACATATTGCCTTGTTATTAGCAACGTTTATACCTGCTTTTTTTATAAGCTATCAAAGCACAGGTGATGGCTTTTCAAACATAGTGGCTATTTTCGTTTTTTCTTATTTTATAAGCATTATCATAACTGCTATTTTAATGATGATTATGCCACCTATTGCTTTATTATTTATTTTGCCTACTTGGTTAATTGTGATAAGTTTAGATTTTATTCTTTTTGCTCTTTTAAAAATTTATTCTTTTAAAAATAAAACAATCAAAAACTCTTAGCCTTTAAAAGCTCTTTAGAAATATTTAAAGCTTCTTCAAATTCATCTAAGCTTAAATCCAAAACTTCATTTAACCCCCAGTGTAAGGTATGGCTTATCAGAGCTACAGATTCTAAGCTGTAACTCCAGCTTCTTGCAAAAAATCTTTTAATCCATTTTGCAGAGCCATAAAATCTTTAAGATTTAAATCTTCTATTTCGTTCTCTTGCTTGTTTGTAAGTGTAGCTATCATATAAATGGTTTGTTCCATTTCTTTTTCACTTTTGTTAGTAGCATTTTTTAGCACACGCACACTTGGTTCTCTCATTTTTAATTCTTCGCCATTTTCAAGTTTGATAATTTTTTCTTTCATTTTTAATCCTTTCTTAAGAAGTAAAGCTAACACTATGCTATATAAAGCCCTAAGGCAACTTTTTTATTTTTAAACACTGATTAATCAGTATTTAAATGGTTAAATTGCTTCTAACATCACTCATCATATCCACCCCATTTATCATTAAAATGGTATTTTTATGATCGTAAGTAATAATGGGAATGTTATTTCGACGTTGCATGTAAAAATGAACAGCCATTTTTATTTCCACTTCCACTTCTTTTCCGCTTTCATGATCACTTTCATTTATGCTTACAAATTCTCCTAAAAACTCAGCACTAATACCATAATTTTTTCCACCCTTATGAACGCTTTCACGAAAGAGTAAAGGAGCTTTAATCTCACTAAAAGTAGTATGAAAAAAAGCTGCATAAAGCACTGGATCAACAACTGCCAATTTAAAGCTAATTTCTAAAGGTTTTAAAACACCGCTACTATAGTTTGCTCCTAAAACTCCTTTAGCTTCAATCATTTCTTGTTCTATATCTGGAAGCTTTAAATTTCTAACCACTCCAAGATAGCCTTGACCATCTATGTAAATGTTACCTTCTTGTATAACTTCACCAATTATTCTTTTCATTTTTTATTCTCCTTTTAATTTTAAAGATTTCATTCCTCGACCCCCTCTAAACCAACTTGCTTGCCCAAAAAAGCCATTTCTATTCAGCACTAATAATCTTAATCAAATCACTTGCCCATTCATCAGAGTAAATAAACTCTAAAGTGATTTGTTTTACAATTGGATTATTCATCATTTTTATATTAAGATAAAACTTTCCAGCACTCACATTAGCATCTGTATTTCTTTCTTCATCCCAAGAAACTTCATAACCTATTAAAACCTTAGCTCCTTTTAAATCTCTTAAAAGCTCTTCAATGCTAATCTTTATAAAATACAATTCACTTGCTTTTTTATCAATTGCCTTAAAAGCCGCTTTTTGTCCTGCTATGGCTATCCTATCAAAGATTCTTACTCTTGCTAAATCTTGCCAAATGGTATCTTCGTGGCTAGTTTCCCCGCCCCAAGAGCGATAACCCTCTGCTAAAATGCAAGTTGAGATATGAGCATTTCTTAATCTGTCCGCATCACAATCTGAACCATTAATAAATTCTATAAAATGCTCCATTCCAGTAACTCCATTCATCACTCTATTTGAGTAAGAATCACTAAAGCCATATTCTTTATCTGCGTCCGTGTGGGCTATCATCGCTGCAATGATTGGAGATTGTGGGACATAGGCATATTTTCCTTGTGAGTTTAAAACTTGAACTTGTGGCCAAGCTGCTACAAGTCTTTTAGAGCTAAAAGTTTTCATTTCATTAATGGCTTCTCCAACATTAGCAGCGTTTAAATCTACAATAGTTGTGATATTCATAGCACTTGCTATACTTTCAAGTTTTGTTTTAACTCCTGATTCGTGTGAATAGTATCTTATTGCCTCTTCTTTCAATTATTTTTATAGTGGCATTGTGTATAGGATTATAATACACATCTCTTATTTGTATTTTTATAGGTTCAGAGTTAAGCTTTGACATTACAATATCCTATTTATTTTGCTTAGTATCTTTGCTCTCACTCCGCCTTCACCTCCCCACCTTTAACGACTAGTCCTTTAGAATCTATCACTACTTCTACTCCACCT
>NZ_JAPHNA010000031.1 GCF_026241315.1 Campylobacter sp. MIT 21-1684
TTGCACTAATAAGCTCTTCAAAAGTTGGAGTATCTATACCATAGATATCTGGAAATTTAATTTCAGGACAGCCAATGGCTAAATGTATTTTCTTTGCTCCGACTCCACGAAGTAAAGAAATAATTTTTTTAGAGGTATTTCCACGTACTAAGCTATCATCAACTACGACAACTTCTTTGTTTTCTAATACTTTTCGCATTGGATTGAGTTTTAATTTTACTTTAAAGTTTCTTAATTCCTGTGTAGGTTCTATAAAAGTCCTGCCTACATAATGATTTCGTACTATAGCCATCTCAAGTGGAATTTGCGAGTGTTTAGCAAAGCCTATAGCTGCACTCACTCCACTATCTGGAACAGGTACAACAAAATCAGCTTTGTGTTCAAATTTCTTTGCTAAAGCTTCTCCTATTCTTTTACGTACTTCATACACACTCTTGCCATCAATAATACTATCAGGTCTTGCGAGATAGATATATTCAAATGCACAAATTCTAGGTGTTTGCAAACAAAGCTCCACACTCTCAAAATTCTCCTGTCCTTGTGTAAAGATTAGCATTTCACCGGGTTTTACATCACGTAAGAATTCGGCTTCTATAAGATCAAAAGCACAGGTTTCACTTGCAACTATATACCCACCGTCTTTCAATCTTCCTAAAGATAAAGGACGCACTCCATAAGAATCTCTCACAACATAGAGTTTATCTTTGCTTGCTAAAACAAAACAATATGCCCCAACACACTCCTCAAGACTCTCAATCAATCTTTCTTTTAAAGTATGTTTTTTACTTCTAGCTATAAGATGTATCACATTTTCTGTGTCCATATTAGTTCTAAAAATTGCCCCATCTTCTATAAGTTTGTTGCGTACTTTTTCTTTATTGATCAAATTTCCATTATGAGCTAAAGCTATATCACCTAAAACACAGGTAGCTGCTACTGGTTGAGTATCATTGAGACTTGAATCTCCGGCTGTAGAATACCTGTTATGTCCTATAGCAATTTGACCTTCTAATGTCTTTAAATTTTGAGGATTAAAAATTTGATTCACTTCTCCTTTTGCTTTAATAGTTTTTATTTTTTTTCCATCACTCGTACTAATTCCGCTTGCTTCTTGTCCTCTGTGCTGCATAGCAAATAAAGCATAATACACATAAGTACTTGCATTTTTTGAATTAATAACTCCAACAACTGCGCACATTTAAAATCCTAAAAAATCATCCATTGAATAAAACTTTGGTTTTTGTTTATAAAGCCATAAGGCTATTTGAATAGCTCCTTTTGCAAAGGTAGCCCTAGAAGTGGCACTGTGACTAAGCTCTAAGAATTCACCTTCATCATAAAAACCTATAGTGTGCTTACCAACTATATCTCCACCTCTTAGACTCATTATAGCTATTTCATCTTTATTTCGTTCGCCTATAATTCCATCTCTACCGCTAACACGTACTTGTTTGAGATCTAAATTCCTTGCTTGTGCTACTTTTTGAGCCAAACTCATCGCTGTGCCGCTTGGAGCATCCTTTTTATATCTGTGATGCAGTTCGGAAATTTCTATATCAAAGTTTCGCAACAAAACACTTGCCTTGCTTGCAAGGTGATTAAGAACAGCAACACCTAAAGACATATTTGTTGCATAAAACACAGGCATATTTTCGGCAAGCGATTTTAGAAGTTCAAAAATTTCATCATTAAGACCTGTTGTGCCTATAACTAAAGGTTTAGGATTATGCTGTGCAAAATGAAGAAGCTCTTTTGTGCCGTTTGGTGAAGAAAAATCAATAATAGCCTCACTCTTATTAAAAAATTCTACCAAATTTCCACCTCTATCGTAGCACTGAGGAATTAATTTTTCATTTATCAAACATTCTAAAATCCGCTTTCCCATACGACCTCTAGCACCATAAATCCCTATATTTTGCATTGAGCAATCCTTTTTAAATGTAATTGTAACAGGTATTTTTTTGAAGTTATGGGAAAACCGATAGAATAAAAAGTATATATCTTCATATAAAGGGCGAAAAAGCCCTTTAATTTAATGTGTTTTACACACATTTTGCAAAGAAGCACTTAACATCCAAAGTAGTTTTTCATATTTGGCAATATTTTCTTGTGCAAAAGATGCTGTTGTTGTATCTTCTACTTTTTCAGCTTCTTTATTAAGCTTTTTAAATTCGGCTAAGAGATATTCATAATCTTTTGTGAGAAGTTCAAGTACTTCAACAGGAGTAAAACACTCCTTATCAACTTTTGGACTTTTTGAAGTTTCTATTAGAGTTTTTCTGCATATTATGGCTTTACCTCCAAGTTGCAAAACCCTTTCAGCGCAATTATCAAAAAGTTCTGCCATTTCTTCATAAGCTTTTTCTGTGTATTCGTGGATGGAGAAAAACTGAAGTCCTTTGACATTCCAATGATAATTATGAAATTTAATCCACAAATGATGTGAATCTGCCTGTAATTGTAAAAGTTGCTTTATAACTGACATTGTATCTCCTTTATATTTTAAGTAGTTTAATAAATTATAATAAAAATTATTAAATAATAATTTATTAAAATATCTTTAATATGGATTTTTATTATACTCTTTCTTTTGTTTAGATGTTGTTAGGATTTTAAAATATTTTTTAACAAAAGTTTGCCTACTTCGACCCCGGGCTGGTTATAAGTATTAATACCTAACATTACTCCACAAGCTGAAGTAAAAAGTTCATAATAATACATTAAATATCCACAATGCCATTCATCAAGTTTTTCAATTTCTATGAGATCAACACTTAAATTTTCAGCAAGTAAAGCTTGTAAAGTTGCATCACATTGTGCATTCAAAAGCTCTTGAAGATTAACCACACTGTTTAAATTTTCAAGAAAAGAAAAGCGAATGTCAGGAATGAGTGGTGCTTTTTGAGTATCTAGAACTTTTAAGAAAGTGATAGTTTTATTTTTTGGACCATCCATTATAAGTTGTAAAAAACTATGCTGATCTCTTGCGCCAATAAGAGCAATAGGTGTTAAACCTACTCTTTTATATCCCTGTTTTTTTCCTAAACTTTCAGCAATAAGTTGTATATACCATTCATTAAAACCGCTAAAGACGTCTCCATATGAAAATAATACATTAATATCTGCTTTTTTATGCGTACAGTAATGATATGCTTTTTGCAAAATTTCTTCTTTTTTATGTACAAAAAAATCATCAAAACAATTTTGAGCACCAGCCAAAATCGCTTTAGCATTAAAACCGCAAAAACAAAGAGGTACAATACCAGCTGCTGAAAGCACGCTAAAACGCCCACCGACATTTTCAGGGATAAAGAAACATTTTACCCCCAAATATATTCCTTCTTTGTGAAGTTTTGAATCCTTATCGGTAATAAAAACAAAATACTTCTTAATATCTGCAAAGTCTAAAGAAAAATGAGCTATTAAAATCTTAAAAAGTGATATAACTTCTATAGTTGAACCTGTTTTGCTTATTATCAAAAAGAGGCTTTGCTCAAGCTGTATTTTTTCAATAGTGTGTTGGAGATTTTCAAAGCTTGTATTATCAAGTATAAAAAGCTTTTTATCTGTATCTTTTTGGCTTTGCAACAAATTTTTAAGGGCTTTAAGCCCACAACTTGACCCACCCATTCCAAGCACAATAATATTTTTAATATGCTTCTTATCTTTTATAAATTCTATACTTTCTTCAAGTAAAACAAGACTCGAAGTACTTAAATGATAGTATCCAACCTCTCCGCTTTGTGCTTCGTTATTAATACGGTGAGCGTAAGCAGAAATAGTGGAAAAATCAATATTTTTAAAAAATAAAGTGTTTTTTAGCATAATTTTTTATAAAAATAATTCGTCGCTTCAACAAAACCTTCTACACTTCCACAATCAAAGCGTTTGCCTTCAAATTTATATGCTAAAACCATTCCTTTTGTTGCTTGAGTTAAAAGTGCGTCAGTAAGCTGTATTTCGCCGTTTTTGCCGGCTTTTGTATTTTCTAAAATTCCAAAAATATCAGGTGTGAGTATATAACGACCTATTATGGCAAGATTGCTAGGGGCTTCATCTGGATTTGGTTTTTCTACCATAGCATTTACCATTATCAAATTTTCCTCAACTTCATTTCCAGCTATTATCCCATAATTTGCAACATACTCTTTCGGTACTTGCATTACAGCAATGATAGTACAACGGTATTTTTCATAAATTTTTACCATTTGAGCCATTACATTTAATCCTTCTTCATTGACACACAAATCATCGGCTAAAATGACCCCAAAAGCTTCATCGCCAACTAAGGATTTTCCTTTTAAAACTGCATCGCCTAAACCACGCATTTCATTTTGACGAGTAAAAGTGAAAGTACAACGATTGATTAAAGAACGAATATCACTTAAGAGATACTCTTTTTTTGTGCCTGAAATTTGGTGTTCTAGCTCATAAGAAATATCAAAATAATCCTCTAAAGCTCTTTTACCTCTTCCTGTAACAAAGCCTATATTTTCCATACCAGCCTCTAAAGCCTCATCAACTCCATAGTGGATTAAAGGTTTGGTAAGTATAGGAAGCATTTCCTTTGGCAAACTTTTTGTTGCAGGTAAAAAACGTGTTCCATATCCTGCTGCTGGAAAAATACAAGTTTGAAGCATAAATATCCTTTTTTAAAATTACATTATATTTTAAATTTTTTAACTAGGCTTTATTTCTTTCTTTGAGTGTAGTTATAACTTCATTGATATTAGAATTTGAGTTAGCTAAAAGCACTAATAAATGGTACAATAAATCAGCACTTTCATTTAAAAGCTCTTTTTTATCTTGTCCTAGAGCTGCTAAAGCAGTTTCAATACCTTCTTCGCCAACTTTTTGAGCTATTCTTTTCATCCCACTTTGAAAGAGTTTAGCAGTGTAAGAATGCTCCACATCTCCTTCTTTGCGTTCATTGATAAGTTTTTGTAATCTTGATAAAAACACAAAGTCAGGTCTTTTAGAAAGCATTTCAAAACAAGAAAGAGTACCTTTATGACAAGTTTCACCGACAGGATTTACAAGAACAAGTAAAGTATCATTATCGCAATCAAGCTCTAAATCAACTATATGTAAAAAATTTCCACTCTCCTCACCTTTCATCCAGAGTCGGTTTTTTGTACGGGAAAAAAACACTACCTTGTTAGTTTGCAGACTTTTGTTTAAAGCTTCTTTATTCATAAAGCCTAGCATTAAAACTTCTGCACTCTTGTAATCTTGCACAATAGCAGGTAAAAAAGAATTTCCTTTTTGCCAATCAATCTTTGTCAAAAGAGTTTGCCAGCGATTTTTTTGTTTGTCTATTTTACTTTGAGCTTCTTGCATTAAAGTCCTTGTGTATCGATAGTTTTAATGATTATACACAAAGAATACTTATATTTTTAAAATATTTTATACAAATACCTATCAAATTCACTTTGAGTGTAGAAAATTTTTCAAGATTTCAATAAAATATATTATCTGCTTCATTTTTTTATCTCTATTATTGTAAAAAGAGCCCAAATTTATATACATTCAAAGAAAAAGCTGTTTGCAGAAATCTTTGAAAGACAGATACATTTATTTTAAGATATTTATCATATTCCAAATCAGAATTATCTTTATGAGTTTGCATTGAATTCTTCAAATTTTTATTTGCTTGATTTTTGGTTTTTATAATACACAGAGATGCTATTGTTTAGAATACTATAAGTTAAATTTATTTTAAGTTAAAAATTAATTAAATTTAATAAAAAATTTAATTAATTTTTAATAATTATCATTGTACTATTTTCGATAGTAATTATCAATATATTAAGGAAAGAATTATGAAATCGTTACAATTTTTATTGTGTATAACATTGATTTTTTATACACCTTCCTTAATTTTTGCTACAACTCTGAAAGAAAGTATAGAAAATGCGGAACTTTCAGGGTTTTTAAGATACCGTTATGATACAGGAAGATATACAAACAAAGACAAATTAGGTTTCACAGATGGCAGAGGGCTTATTTCAAGCAAGCAAAATCATAGATGGTTGAGCCATATAAATATTTTAAATCCACTTTTAGACAATATACAATTTCATACCCAATTTCGTTATGGACCTACGAAAGAAGGAGGATATAGCAATAATAATATAGACAGCTTGAAAAGTTTTCTTGTAAGAGAATTTTATGTTGAATATACTAGTAATGACTTTCAAACCGTCCTAAAACTAGGAAAACAACAAATGAATACTATTTGGAGTGAAAATTACTATGATGGTTTAGTTGGTGTGGGAGTGAAGATTATAAACACCTCTTTTGAGAATCTTTCTTTGCAAACTTTTATTTATGATAATTATAATCAAAGTGAGCAAGGAGGCAGAATGGGAGATATGGCTGAATACAAGAAAAATTATCAAGATTCTAAAGCAGTTTTTATCCAGCTTCCACTTTATGCTCACAATCTTTATGGTGTTGCAGCGCTTGGAAAACATCAGTTGTTTAGTGGCAATTTAGACTCCGCACTTTGGTTTGCTTTTATACCTAAAAATGTTCTGTTTTATGCTTTCAATTTTGCTTACAATTTTGATTTTGCCCAAAATTCCCGTTTCATTTTGGAAGGAGTCTATCTTGGCAATACTCTTACTCAAAATTTTCAAAAAGAGGTCAATGCAAAAAATGGTAATTTTTTTGGCATTAAAGGCACAATGAAAGCTTACAATTTTGATGCAAATTTAGGAGCACTACATTATGGAAATAGACAAAAATATACTATTACAGTCCTTGAAGACCAAGGTAATATAAATGTGCTTTCAGGACATCAAATTTTTTATACCGATGGTTCTCATTTAAATGGTGATAGAGGTGAAAATTCTTTTGTTTATACAGGATTTGGATACAACCTAAATAAAACAAGAATAGGATTTGATTTGGTGTATGGTGCTACTAAAACAAATGTAAGGTCTTTAGGTGGTAAAAAATTTGAATTTGTAGGAAAAGCGATACACAAATACTCAACAAAACTTCATTTTTTAGCTTTATATTCATATTTAAATATTGATACAAATGATGCACTCGACCGTAGTATTTCAAGCAGGAAAAACACAGTGAGACTTCAAGCATTTTACAAATTTTAAGATAAAAGGGAAATAATGAAAAAAATATCTGTTATTTTTATAGCTTTTGTGCTGAATATTTCTTT
>NZ_JAPHNA010000032.1 GCF_026241315.1 Campylobacter sp. MIT 21-1684
AGTGCCTTGATTGGTGAGTTGTTGGATACTTCCATTTGTTTGGTTTGTTAAAGTACTTACTGTGTTTTTGTTGGTAAAACTTTGAAATGTTGCACTATTGTTGAAAGTAGTAATAGTTCCGGTAGTATCATTGACAAAGTTATAATTATAAGCTATTGAATTGGTAAGAGTTCTAATATTTCCTTGATTTGTTAGATTGAGTTGGTATTTGCTTGTGTTATTGTTGGTAATATCAGAATCAGCATCATTAAATTTAAATGTAAGACTGTTTCCACCGATAGTCCCAGTACCTTGAAATGTCGGAACTTGGGTAAGATATGTATCTTTGAAGTTTATGGTAGTATTGTTTCCTAATATTAAGTTTATAACTTGTTTTGGAAACTTATTTAAATCATTACCTATTCCTTCCACGGTAATTGGGCTGTTATAGACATGAGTAAGTTTTTGAATAGTTCCCGGATTTATTATAGCCATTTTTAAGGCACCATTATTCTGAAAATCTTTGATTGTAGTATAATTAACAACATTACCATTGATAGTTCCATTGTTTATTAAAGTGTCGATTTGTGACTCTAAATTGTTATTCTCTGCTTGAAAATTTCTTATAGAATAAGGAAAGTTTCCTTTAATATTATACCCTATAGTTCCATTGTTTGTTATCTTTATTGTATTGATTTGTGTTGGAGAGTTTGAATTGACAGTGATTAAAGCTTCAAAATCTTTATTGACTTGTCGGTTGTTTAAAATTACATTTTGATTTATCGTGAGTGAATCTATAGTATTATTTTGATTTGGTTCATTTGTCATTCCTCTATCAGTTAGATTATCTTGTGTTAGAGTACAGTCAGATCCTTGTGTATCACAAGGAGTTTGAATCCATTTTCCATAAAGAAAATTTACAAAAAAGCTTATTATAAGTGTGATTGCTACTATATTTTTCATCCCATCCCCTATTAAAAACTCAAATCTTAAAATATTATTATAAAATATACAATAATGATTATTAAGAAATTATTAATAGATAATAGACATCATTTATCAAAGTTTTCATTTTATTAGAGAAAAAATATTTTTGTAAAAGAAATATGATAGGAATATTGTGTTATTTGGTGCATTGTAATTTTTATACATTATAATTAAAGTATAGAAATTTCAATTTATTCTCTTAAAAGAGCATCGATGCAAATAATCAAAGAAAGATATGAAAGCAAACTTGAAGTAAAAAAATCCCAATTTCTTTCTTTCCTCTGTCCTTTTGAACAAACACAAGCTTTGCTTAAAGAAGTAAAGAAAGAACATCCTAAAGCTGTGCATTTTGTATATGCGTATCGTTTTTTTGATGAAGCTGGAAGGTGTGTCGAAGATAAAAGTGATGACAATGAGCCAAAAGGTACAGCTGGAATGCCGATGCTTAATGTATTACGCGCTTATGAACTTATCAATACAAGTATCATAGTGGTGCGGTATTTTGGCGGTATCAAACTTGGCACAGGAGGCTTAATGAGAGCTTATACTAGTGCAGCTACTGCGGTGATAAATCTCGCTACTCTCTATGAGCAAAAAAATATTCTTATTCTTAGTATGCCTTTACAATTTCTTGGAAAAATGGAGCATTTTTTAAAAAAGAATTCTTTGGAATTTAAAAGAAAATTTCAAATGCACAAAGTATTTTTAGAAATAAATGTAAATAAAAAAGAAATGAATGAAGTTATAATGTTTTGTGAGAATAGTTTTCCCTATGAGATTCAAAGTCTTTAAAGACTTTGAAAATCTTAATCGCCGTGTGTAGGTATATATTCTACTTCAAGTTCATTATTTTTCATAAACTCTTCTTTTGCTTTTTTGCAGTTTTCATCACGCATTTTTCTGTATTGAGTGCGTATTGCTATCTCTTTTTCACTTAAAGGTCTTTCCTCTAAAAAACTGATGTGAAAGTAGGTATCATCGCTTTTAGAGTACATTTTGTAAAAATCAAGATAATCAAAATACTCTTTGCCATTATCAAATTCTACTATCTCTTCTATATAGATAGTAGGACCAAAACCTTTATGGTTTTGAGTGAAATGTCCAAAACCTGCGCTGTATTGAACTCTAAATGTAGCCATTTTTTTCTCCTAAAAATTCTTGATAGCATCCTCGAAAATCTGTGAGTATCCCATCTTCTAAATGCCAAATGCGATTTGCAAAGGCTGAAACTAGCTCTCTATCGTGTGAGATACAAAGTACCACTCCATTAAAAGTGTATAAAGCCTCACCAAGTGCGATAATGCTCTCTAAGTCAAGATGATTATCAGGCTCGTCTAACAGCAAAAAATTGCCTCTTTCTAGCATTAAACGTGAAAGCATTAAACGATGTTTTTCCCCACCACTTAAACTTGCTGCCATTTTTTCTTGTTGCATACCGCTAAAAAGCATTCTACCTAAACACTTACGAATTTCATCTAAATCTTTCAATTTTTCACTCATAAGCCATTCGTAAAGTTTCAAATTTTCGCAAATAATATTGCTTGTATCTTGAGGAAAATACGAAAGTTCTATAGTTGCTCCTAAATGCACAGAACCTTCATCAGGTTTTAATTCTCCGGTTATAATTTTAGCCAAAGTGCTTTTTCCAGAACCATTTGCACCAATGAGAGCTATTTTGTCATTTTTTTCTATTTTAAGTTCTAATTTATTAAACAAAGTCAGCTCATAACTCTTGCTAATGTTTTGTAATTGAAGGATTTCATTGCCTATTTCTCTTTTAGGACGAAATAAAATGCTAGGATCTCTTCTACTTGAAATTTGAATCTCTTCAATTTCAAGTTTTTCTAAAGCTTTGGCACGACTTGTTGCTTGTTTAGCCTTGCTTGCATTTGCAGAAAAACGACGAATGAAACTTTCAAGTTCTTCTCTGTCTTTTAGAGTTTTTTCGCGTTTGAGTTGCGCTTGTTTTGCTAATAAAGTAGAAGCCATATACCAATCATCATAATTTCCACTAAAATCACGAATTTTTTTAAAATCTACATCTAAAATACGTGTGCAAATTTTATTTAAAAAATGTCTGTCGTGGCTTATTACGACAAGAGTTCCCTCGTGTTTTAAAAGCTCATCTTCAAGCCAAGAAATACTTTTAAGATCAAGATTATTTGTAGGTTCATCTAAAAACAAAACATCAGCACCTAAAAAGAGTACCCTAGCAAGTAAGACTTTAAATTTATCAGCATTTTGCAAAGCTTTCATAGGAATAGTACAATCGCGAATGTTTAAAGAGCTAAGAATTTTCTCACAACGAAGTTCGCAATCATAATTTGGATCTTCCTCAGCACAAATCATCTCAAGCTCACTTAAACGTTCATTGATAGAATCTGTAAATTCAGCACTTGCATATAAACTTTCCTTTTCTTTCAAAGCCTTGTATAATCTTTCATTTGCACATAAAACAGCATCTTTAACAGAGTAGTTTTCAAAAGCAAAATGATTTTGCTCTAAAACAGCAACTTTCAATCCCTCATCAAAGATTATCTCTCCGCTACTTGCTTCAAGTTCTTTTGAAAGTATTTTTAAAAAAGTGGATTTTCCTGCTCCATTTGCTCCAATAAGTCCATATTTTTGTCCTCTTACAAGTTTTAAACTGACATTTTCAAACAAAAGCTCATTGGCAAAACGCATAGTCAGATTCT
This sequence comes from Campylobacter sp. MIT 21-1684, assembly GCF_026241315.1. Taxonomy (GTDB): domain Bacteria; phylum Campylobacterota; class Campylobacteria; order Campylobacterales; family Campylobacteraceae; genus Campylobacter_D. The sequence continues at coordinate 3,663 of NZ_JAPHNA010000032.1, forward strand.
TTACTTCAACCATCAAATTTCCTTAAAAATATTTACGAAATTGTAGCAAAAAAATTTTTCATAGAAGATTGAAAGTCGAGTTAAAAACGCAAACAATGATTCAAAAATTACAAGTCTTTGCTACAATTTTTCATTTCGTTTAAAAAAGGGTTTTTGTGATTTTTGATTTTTTAAGCTTTTTAAGTTTTATCTTTGAATTGTGTGCTTTAATTGTAGCCTTTTGTTATAAAAACACACGAATCTTTTTCCTTACTCTTTTGCTTATCGGGGCACATTTGCCATATTTTTACACGAGTGTTTTTCAAGCGCATTTGTTTAATTCATTATTTATACCTTTAGTTTTTACTCTTCTTGCCCTCATACGCACAAGCAATTTGCTGCAAGATAAAAGAAATTGTATTCAGGTTTTTTTACTTCTTTTTATAGGGATTTTAAGTTTGTTTTTACCCAAAAGCACTAATTTTACAGCTTCAAATTTGCATTTTGATTTTATTAGTTTTTTTGATATTCCAAATGAATTTGCTCTTGTTTTCTTTTTTATGAGCCTCTTTTGTTTGATATTGCACTATCTTAAAAGAAAAGAGTTGTATTTGCTTTTAGCATTTTTAGGTGCAAATGTGCAGTTTTTCTTCATAGAAACTTGGATAAGCGCGTATTTTGAATTTGCAAGTTTCATCTTTTGTATATATTTGCTTTATCAAAACTATAAAATAGCATTTTTTGATTCAAATACAAAATTAGCCAATGAAAAAAAATTACACTATTATATCAAAGGAAAAGAACAATACTATGTAGCTTTACTTCATTTTAAAGAACTTCAATATGTCCAAGAAGCATATGCAAAACTTTTTCTTAAACATATTGCAAAAATTCTTAAAAGACTCAAGTTAAAAATTTTTATTGTTAATGATGATTTTGTATTTATTTTTGATGATGAAAACACAGCCTTAAATCATCTTGCTTATTTAGAATCTTTGTTAAAAAATACTGAATTTTGTATTGAAAATGAGAATTTTAAACTTGAATTTCAAATTTGTTTAGAAAAAAATGCACTAACGCTCCAACACACTCTAAAAAGCCTAGAGAAAAATTTCTCTAGGCTTTAAGCTTATTTTGCGTTTGCTTCTACTTCGATGTTGAGATGAATGTCATCGCCTAAAGTAATAGTTGAAGTATTTGGAGCGAAATTAAAATCACTTCTTTTGATTTTCCCGTTTAAAGAAAAGCCGAGTTTTTCTTTGCCTTTAAAATCAGCAATACCGCCAATGTCAGCATCTAAAACTATATCTTTAGAAACACCTGCTAAAGTAAGCACTCCGCTAACTTTACCTTTTTCATTGCTTATTTTTTCATATTTTTTCATTACAAAAGTAAGTTCGGGATATTGCTTTACTTTAAAAAAATCATCTTGCAATAAATGGTCATCTCGAGTTCGATTGTCTGTATTGATAGAGGCTACTTGCATAGTTGCTTCAAGCTTTTTAAAAGTCGCACTTGCCTTATCATAATCAATAGCACCATTGTACTCTTTAAAATTTCCTTGAACATTAGAAATTTGTAGGTGTTTAATTTTGAATCCTATATTTGTATGAGTTTTATCGAGGACAAATTCCTCAGCAAAAAGCCCTGAAGTGAAAATACAAGAGGCTAAAAGCGAACTCAAAAGAATTTTTTTCATTTTTTCTCCTTATGAATATATTGTAAAAAAAAATTATACTCAAAAAACAATTAATATTTATTGCTGCAACAATTTCTCTGTTAAAAATACAACGAAATCTTCAAATTTTGGTAAAGCTAAATCCTTCATCTGTCTTTGCTGTTTGCCCCACATACATTCAGGAAAAAATGCATCTTCTTTAAAACGTGCCATAATATGAAAATGTACTCTTGGAAGATAGTTTGCAAAAGAAGCAATATTAATTTTTTCAGGTTTATAAAAAGCTATCATAGCTTTTTCACACAATACAATAGTATTAAAAAGTTCTCTTTGCAAAGAAAGAGGACAAGAGCTTAATTCTTTATACGGCTCTTTTGTGAAGATTTTTAGCCAAGGGATTTGTGCCTTTTCTTTTTCTATATAAATGTTTGCATTTTCATAAAACATTGAACTTCCTTTTTTAACAAAAATTTCGATAATTTTAAATAAAATTTTAAATAAAAATTATTATAATGAAATAAATATTAACTAATTTAAAACTTGAGTTTTAGCGGGGGGGGGGGATTGGCTTAAATGCATAAATATTGTATAATTTTCTTTATAACTCTTTTTTTAAATTCTTCAGCATTGTATGGGAACTGGTTGCAAACACCGTGTATAAATCAAATTGATTGCACTATAAATAATGCTATCACTACAAATAATAATGGTTTGGTTAGTATCCCAAATACTAATAATACTCATAATACTATCACAATTAATTCAAACGGAGCTATAAACAACAACATTTTACAAACTCCTACTTATGCCATAATTACTATACGAGGAGGAAATCAGATAAATATAACCGATATTACTAATAATGGTACCATCGGAAAAAATATTAATACAGTTCAAAATTCACTTTTAGGCTTTTCTATAAGAAACTATGCGGCAAGTAGTGGAAGTTTAGAGTCACAAATCGGCACTTTAATAAACAATGGAACTATCCAAGGCAAGATTGTTAATTACACTACTATTAATACTTTAACTAATAATGGTGAATTAAAAGATAGCATATACAATCTAGGATCTATCCAAACCCTCACCCATTCCAATTCAAATGCTCCAATCAAGATAGATGGTCTTAATCCTAAAGTTCAAGGTTTTATAGGGACAATCAGCAATTTAATTTTAGGCAATAATACCACAATAGAATTCGCAAATGGCATAACCCTGCTCAATCCTCCAACCTTTGAAGGTAATGCTACTATTAAAGGAGATGTAATTATTAATTATACTGGAGATTTACAAAACAACAGCACATACACTTTAGATGTTAATTATACAAATATTAATCATTTAACAAGTTTTACCAATCAAAGAGATTTTTCTCATATTTTTATAAACAGACAAAATCAAGGTACTCTTGATTCTCTTACTAATCAAGCACTCTTTAATATTTTTAGAAATGAACACATTTTAAGTTCTGTAATCAATGAAAATTCAGGAACTTTTACCAACTTAACCAATACAGGAATAGTAGATACTTTAACCAATTCAGGGAATTTTGAACTCC
>NZ_JAPHNA010000033.1 GCF_026241315.1 Campylobacter sp. MIT 21-1684
CATACAAGAGTATTCCTCTCTCCTTATAAAGCAAACAAACTTCATTTTGAATTTGCATTAGGCTTAGATAATTACTTAGACAAAGACAACACCACAGAGTTAAAGATAGTTATTGGAGGAGTGTATGATGGGGAGAGAGAAGATATTAAAATGTTACAAAATAAACTTTATACCTTGGATGATGCAAAAGAAGCTTTAAAAATTATTTATAATAAATATGGAGAAGAAATAGCAAGAATTATTGAAAAAATGTATAGAAGCGAAACGGCACATTTTAGCTCTGGGCAATATAAATATACAGGAACAGGTGGTATGGAAGTATTTGGCAATGCTCCATACTATGGTTGGGATAGTAAATTCTTTGAGCAAAATCCAAATTATAAACCAACAGGAATATGGTCAGCTTTTGAAGGCAAAGGATTAAGCGAACAAGGAGGAAACGCTCAAGTTAAGGATAGAAAGAAGCAATTTGTAGTAATGCCTTCAGTTTTAGCAGGGATGGAATATAAGGCTTATTATATCAATAAGCATAATGGAAATTGGGCAAGATGACATTCAACCCAAACCCAAGCACAAGAAGCATAAAAAAAGCTATTGAACAGATTAAAGCCCGAATAGTTGATGAAATTGTAGGAGATGAAAAATGAAAAGAATTTTTATGGTTTGTATATTATTTTTAACTTTGACTTTTGCTCAAAATCCCCACAAAACAAGAATCTATTTTTCCCAAAATCTCACGCAACTAAATCCACAATGCGTGGAGATTTTTACCAAAATTGTAAAAACAAGCAATTATGAGTTTGAATCTTATAGGGGGATAAAAATATACAATGGGTAAAAGAACATATCTCATTTGAATTTGATACTTGGGATAATGATAAGATTCTAGTAAAGCTATTTTTTGATTGGGCAGATAAGAATAGCAAGGAATTTCAAGGCACAGGCACTCTCACTTGGCTTGAATATGATATAAAAACACAAAAGCTTAAAGATAGTGTGCAAGGCAAGGACTTAATGACAAATGTGAATCTAGCAAATAAATTCAATGATTGCTTGCGATATTGCGATTTTTCGCAAACTTTAGCTTTGCAAGAGCAATATAAAGATGAAAATGTAGCATTATTAATGGAAAATGAAATCATTGGCACACACGCAAAGGAGAGAGCGTATTTTTATTCTGCACCTAATGAAAGGTGTAAAATCAATAATTTATTTTTAATTACAAAAGATAGATTCAATCTCTTGCAAAATAGAGGCGAATTTAGCTTTGTTGCCTACAAGCGTCAAAATGGCGAGTTTATTAAGCTATGGATTAAGAGTGATAGGGTAAGGTAAGGAATATGAAAATATACAAGTTGGCAATTATGGTTAAAGTAATATTGTTGAGCATTTCTATAACCCCACTTTTTGCAAATGATTTTATCCCAATGGAGCAATGCAGTTATGAAAGCGAGAAATTTTGGATTAAGGTTTTATATCTTTGTCCAGAGGGTGATGTGGCTTGTAATAAAATGGTATATGTAAGTGTCAATAAAAGTAGTGGGAACTATATTGTTTTGAAAGGAAAAACACTACTTGACAGCAAGCAAAATTTTAAGGGATATAGTTTTAAAAATGGTGCGTATGAATATAACATTTTTAGAAATAATATATTGCAAATTTCTAAAAATAATTCAATCTTGCAAGAGATTAAATTGAGAGATTGCAAATGAGTATCCCTAACTTCCTGCCTAAACTCTTTAAAGAATACTATAAAAACTATGAACATAAAGACTATGGTATAGGCAAATATATACAACTTTTAAAGTACTCCAAAGACACTAAAGAATACAAAGATACTATAGACAACTCTTTAGTATCTCTTACCATACAAGAGTATTTCTCTCTCTTATAAAGCAAACAAACTTCACTTTGAATTTGCATTAGGCTTAGATAATTACTTAGACAAAGACAACACCACAGAGTTAAAGATAGTTATTGGAGGAGTGTATGATGGGGAAAGTAGCTTAAAACATAAATCACCCTTTTCATTCTTTACTTAATTCTATATTGTAAATATAATCTTAAGTTTGGTAGAATCTACAATTTGATATTGTTTAGGTAATCAATGCAAAAGTTATTGGAGGAGTGTATGATGGAGGAAAATAAAGCTAAAAGAATAGTATTTTTACACAATAGAAATGAATTAATAAGAGAAATTACTGCTTGCACGCAAAATGCTACAAAAATTACTCTGCATTGCTCTAATTTTAAAGAAATAAATTCTAAATGTTTGATAAGAACAAAAGAGAGCTTCTGTCTTGAAGATTGGCTTATACAACATTTTCTTAGTTTAAGAGATAAAGAGGTAGAAGTCTATGATTACAAGAGTATTAATCAAGAAAATGTGGTTAAAAATAATCAGGAAAGGGATTATAGAAATATTAAGATTTATAACAAGCAAAGTGAGGCATCAAGTATTGTATTTAATTTTGTAAAGCAACTCAACGATGGTAAAGATATTGATGATCTTTCAGAAGCTATTAGTAAGTTTTTAAAGCAAAAGGATAGTCTTGAGAAACTAAGTTCTTGTATTAAAGAACATTTGCAAAAACCCATCATTGAAAAATTACCAGATTTCAAAGAGCTAGACTTCTTTGGTGGTAAAGAAAAATATAAAGAGAGTTTGAACTCTGCTTTTGACAAGCTCATACAAGATATTAGCAATATTTATAAAGATGGTTATACTCAAGTCTTTAAAGACCTTGTCAATTTTTTCTTTAGTATTTTTAACATTGCTGATATGAAAAAGTTTTTCTCTCAAAGCAATTTGGCTTTATTGGCTGTTGATACCCTTTTTGAAGGTGGTAAAACCTTAAGTAATATCTTAGAATGGGCAAACTCTAAGTATTCTTTTGCCATCTCAAATTCAATTATTAAACTTTTTGTGCAAGATATTGCCCCGATTATCCTTCTTTTTGAAAATCGTATTTTAAATTATACTCTTATTATAGATGATACGATTCTTATAGAGTTATCAGGATGTAAATGTGATATTGATGAGAGTAGTGCCTATATAAGACAAGATTTAGCTTTGCTCATAGAATTAGAAGAGCAGAGTTTGACAAAGGTAGAGGGAATACATTTAAGTTGTGTCTGTGAGAATGAAAAAATGCAAATTTGTGGTAAAGATAATATTACAAAGCATCTTAGTGCGCAAATGACTTCTAATGACAATAGATTTGTCTTTATAGAAAGCCCTTATTTTAACTCTAGTAAGCTTGTGCAGCTTATGAAAAATGAGCAAGAAAGCAAGAAAGCTCCATCAAAGCAAGGATGCAATTATCTCATTATCAGTAATGCTCCTGCTAAGTATAATGCAGGATTGAATCATCAATTGTTAGAAGAACTAGGCAATACTATAAGCTATGGAGATGAAAAGAAAATCAAAAGCGAGAGTTTATTTACAAATCCCAAAAAAGATTATACTACAACCATTGATTATAGTAAATATAAAATCACTCTCAAAGATGAAGCAACTAAACCCTATGTAGTATCTCTAAGTCCTTTTGTTTTTATCCCACAAGAAGAATACAATGATTTTAAGAATGCCAAAGAAGAACTTGATAGGCTTGATTATGGCTTGTATCCTCAAAACAAGGATCAAATAGAGCAATATTTTGATTTTAAAGAAAAAAACAGAGACAAAATACTTAATTTCTATTTTATAGAACATTTCTTCGAACAAGACAACAAAAAGGCATATTTTTTAAAGCAAGAAAAGAAGTATTTTCAAGAAAGCATACAATGTCTGCAAACTTATATTGAGAGTATTATTAAAGTCTTTGTAAAACCTTATAGATATACACAACAAGTACCAATAGTGCTACAAAAAAAAGAGTATTCCATCTTAGAAATGCTTTTACTTGCTTTCACTTATTATGTAATTAAAAATTTCTATACTTCCATACAAACAGATACACAAAAATGGTGGAATTTTTTTGATAACTATGAGTGTATAAAGATTGATGAACAAAGTCTTAGAATGTTGCCTTATGGAACTTTTTTACTGCTTGATGAGGAAAAAATACCTTTCTGTTTTTCTAAGAAAAGTAAAGAAAAGCTCTTAGAAAAGAATAAAGAAGTCTTTTGTATAGAAGAGTTTGTTGAGGAATTAGAAAATCAAGAGGATACAGATGAAATAAACTTAGATGGAGTATTAGAAGAGTTTTTGAAAGAAGAAGCTTTTAACAATGAAACAAAAGAAGAAGATTCTAAAAATGAATCTGAAAGCTTAGATAAAGCAAATCAAGAAAGTTTAGAAAATTTAGAAACTTTAGAAAGCAAACTTGAAGATTTAGAGAAAGACTTACAAGAGGAGAACCAAACAAGTACAAGAATCAAAACAAGTCAAGCTTTCCAAGTGATAATGGAACATTTTATTACTTCATTCTTTCCTTTCGCCCAACTCTTTTTTAATCTCAGTCCTTTCAATCTAAGCAAGAAACTTGTAAAACTCTTAGTCTCCTCTAAGATAAAACCTTTAAGAGAAGTATTATTTGGGGAGTTAGGTGCAGCCTATTTAGCCTCTATTCTCTATAATCACAATATGAATATTCACACTCAAAGCTATAAGAAAAACAGAACTTTAGAAAGGAAATTTAAACAATTAAAGAAAAAATCATTTGTTCAAGCGCTTAAACAAGTTCAAAATAGTATTATAATTGTCAGTCAAAAAGAGCATATAAAAGATTTCAAACAGATACAAGGACAAGATGTAAAATATTATAAAAATATTTTCTTAAAAGATTATACCAAAGACACTATTGAGAGTTTTTTTAAATCTCTCCCACAAGTTGTAGCTCTGAATATTTTTAATCAACTTTTTATTACACATTATGAAAAGAGCAAACAAGAATTTGAAAGATTGCAGTTTTTAAAGTTTGCTTACAAATACCATCCTCCTTATGTGCTTAAAAGACACAATGAGGGAGTATTCTATCCTATGCTTGTGAATAATACTTTTGTATCTTTTAATTGTATTCATATGATTATAGGAGGTGAGCTTAGAACAGGAGCTTTTGGGGATATTGATTCTTTATTTTATTGTTATGAGAGTATAAAAACTACAAATACAAGAAATTATCTTTTAAACAAACTCCTTTCTTATCTCTGTCTTGATGAATTAAGGGGAATGAATAATACCCTCACTCCTTTAAATGATGTAGAGTTTTTTAATACAAGAGCTTATACGCAAGATTTGCCTACTCGCCCAAGATTCTTAAAGCTTATACACGATGAAGGAGAATTTCAAGCTCCACCAAAAGCAAGTGAGCAAATAAAAGCAAACATAGCAAAGTTTAATCAAAAAATGCAAAGCATCAATGAAGATGAGAGGAGGAGGGCATTGTATCAGCAATATAAAGACAGGGAA
>NZ_JAPHNA010000034.1 GCF_026241315.1 Campylobacter sp. MIT 21-1684
ACTTTTTTTATCCTTCCACAGACACATTGAAGCAATATTTTAGATATTTTTGATTTGTTATGTTATAAAAATTCCTAAATATTTTTAATGATATACTTTATACTCTTTAACAAGAGACTAGTATAAAACTATTCAATTAACTTTAAGTTTATTTCTATATAATTATCGCTTTAATGCTTAAAAAGTGAATAAATCCCACAGACTTTAAAGCAGGATAAACTTTGTTCTTTTTAATTACCATTGTTATTCAAATCTTATTAGTCAATCTTTGAAATCTAAATAAGTGATCGATTGAGCCAAAGACTTTTAAAGTATAAGTCTTATAATTATTGTAAAATCAAAATACATTACTATAAATATAAAGCAAATTTTTTTGACTTTTTTATTTTTTATGTGTTTGGTTTTACTAACTTTTTTCTTTAAAAAAGATGAAACTTAATCCAAAAAAGCTTTTTGAAGAATCTTGGTTTTATCAAAAAGCAATACTATGGAGAGTTTGATCCTGGCTCAGAGTGAACGCTGGCGGCGTGCCTAATACATGCAAGTCGAACGATGAAGCTTTTAGCTTGCTAGAAGTGGATTAGTGGCGCACGGGTGAGTAAGGTATAGTTAATCTGCCCTATACAGGGGGACAACACTTAGAAATGAGTGCTAATACCCCATACTCCTGTTTAGCTTAAGTTAAGCAGGGAAAGTAGCTCTTAATAATGCATAGAAATTCTATCTGTCTTTAAACAGAAGATAGAGCATTTGTTTTTCTAAGTATTATTAAGAGCTTTCGGTATAGGATGAGACTATATAGTATCAGCTAGTTGGTAAGGTAAAGGCTTACCAAGGCTATGACGCTTAACTGGTCTGAGAGGATGATCAGTCACACTGGAACTGAGACACGGTCCAGACTCCTACGGGAGGCAGCAGTAGGGAATATTGCGCAATGGGCGAAAGCCTGACGCAGCAACGCCGCGTGGAGGATGAAACTTTTCGGAGCGTAAACTCCTTTTCTTAGGGAAGAATTCTGACGGTACCTAAGGAATAAGCACCGGCTAACTCCGTGCCAGCAGCCGCGGTAATACGGAGGGTGCAAGCGTTACTCGGAATCACTGGGCGTAAAGGGCGCGTAGGCGGATTATCAAGTCTCTTGTGAAATCTAATGGCTCAACCATTAAACTGCTTGGGAAACTGATAGTCTAGAGTGAGGGAGAGGCAGATGGAATTCTTGGTGTAGGGGTAAAATCCGTAGATATCAAGAAGAATACCCATTGCGAAGGCGATCTGCTAGAACTTAACTGACGCTAAGGCGCGAAAGCGTGGGGAGCAAACAGGATTAGATACCCTGGTAGTCCACGCCCTAAACGATGTATGCTAGTTGTTGGGGTGCTAGTCATCTCAGTAATGCAGCTAACGCAGTAAGCATACCGCCTGGGGAGTACGGTCGCAAGATTAAAACTCAAAGGAATAGACGGGGACCCGCACAAGCGGTGGAGCATGTGGTTTAATTCGAAGATACGCGAAGAACCTTACCTGGGCTTGATATCCTAAGAACCTTATAGAGATATGAGGGTGCTAGCTTGCTAGAGCTTAGAGACAGGTGCTGCACGGCTGTCGTCAGCTCGTGTCGTGAGATGTTGGGTTAAGTCCCGCAACGAGCGCAACCCACGTATTTAGTTGCTAACAGTTTGGCTGAGCACTCTAAATAGACTGCCTTCGTAAGGAGGAGGAAGGTGTGGACGACGTCAAGTCATCATGGCCCTTATGCCCAGGGCGACACACGTGCTACAATGGCATATACAATGAGACGCAATACCGCGAGGTGGAGCAAATCTATAAAATATGTCCCAGTTCGGATTGTTCTCTGCAACTCGAGAGCATAAAGCCGGAATCGCTAGTAATCGTAGATCAGCCATGCTACGGTGAATACGTTCCCGGGTCTTGTACTCACCGCCCGTCACACCATGGGAGTTGATTTCACTCGAAGAGGGGATGCTAAACTGGCTACTCTCCACAGTGGAATCAGCGACTGGGGTGAAGTCGTAACAAGGTAACCGTAGGAGAACCTGCGGTTGGATCACCTCCTTTCTAGAGTAAAAAAACAACAAGTCTCACAACTGTTGTTAGTATATTATTTTCAATCATCCTTGTTTAGATTTTAAAGATTGACGAAAAGCATAGAAAAAACAATGGCAGTTTCATTGTAATGTATTTGTATATAGCTTCATTGTAAAAAAACAATTATTTTCTTTAATCTTCATTGTTTCATCTTTGTAGATTGAATACAGTATTCAATAGAACTCTCTTTACAAAATATGAGTGTATTAATATCAAGTTATAGGGGAATTAGCTCAGCTGGGAGAGCGCCTGCTTTGCACGCAGGAGGTCAGCGGTTCGATCCCGCTATTCTCCACCATAATAAAAACTTCTTTATATTTCTTGCTTGGATATAACAAGATTTTATATGAAGTCTTTCTTCTAAGGGACTATAGCTCAGCTGGTTAGAGTGCACCCCTGATAAGGGTGAGGTCACAAGTTCAAGTCTTGTTAGTCCCACCATTGTACCATTAAAACTTAGATCTATGATTGTATTTGGTAAGGTTAAGTTAATGAATGGTTTAAAGAGTCATTTGTCTTGTTGGAAAGTAAATTTTTATATTCTTTGCAGAATGACTCAAATATAATTCTTTATCTACGCTAATGTTTCTATCAATAAATCTTTAAATGGTTGTGATATTGTGTATTTGGAGTTTGATCTGTGAATTTTGTTCTCATCTTAGTTATCCATTTTTTTGCCCTTTTAACACCGGGTCCTGATTTTTTTATGATAAGCACTTATGCTTTAAAAACCAATTTTAAAAAAACATTCTTAGTTGTTCTTGGTGTTTGTGCAGCTATTTTTCTTTGGATTGTTTTATCATTAAGTGGGCTGAAAATTCTTTTTGAGACTTTTCCTTTAGTGAAAATTGTATTAACTTTATTAGCTGTGTTTTATTTATCATATTTGGCTTTTTTGCTTTTAAAAAATTTGAAGCAAAAAGAAAATTTTGAAAATGTAAATTTTACAAATAAACCTTTTATCAGAGGCTTTATAACAAATATGAGTAATAGTAAGGCTCTGTTTTATTTTAGTAGTATTTTTTCAAGTCTCAATTTTTCTTCTAGTTTTTTTAATCTTAGCTTTCTTGTTTTTCTCTTGGTGGCAGAAAGTTTTTTTTATTTTCTTTTTGTAGCTCTGTTCTTTTCAAATCCAAATGTTAAAAATTTGTATTTAAAACATTGCAAAAAAATAGATTGTATTTGTGCTTTGATTTTTATTTGTTTTGTATATTTGTTTTAATCTTTATAAGGAATTTATAAATGGTTAAAAATGTAGAAATTTTAAGCAAGGAAGATATTAAAGAACTTTTTTATGGACAAGCCCATTTTTGTTCTTTGGGTTGTGTTTTTGATGAAAAAGTAATCAATTTTTGGAAAGAAAATGTTTTAAAACAAGAAGTGGGATATTATCACAATGTCCTCTAATAGCAAGAATAGCTATGGCTTATTATGAAAGCGTAGGAAATGTTGAGAAGGAATATTACAAAAATGCAAATAAAAACAATCTTTTAATTAAAAATATTTGTTTTCCTTATATTTCTCTCATTGATTATATTATTTCTTATTTAGATATTAAATGGAATAAGGGTTGCAAAAGAGCTGTTTTTGAGAATAAAAAAACTTTTTCAGGTTTAGTGAGGGTATTATCTAAAGATTCTTCTATAGAGCCACATCAAGATATATTTAAAAGAGATGATTATAGGCTTTGGCAAGATTTATCCATTAAAGAACAAATTGCTTTTAATTGTTTTTTAAGCATTGCTGATGATGGTGGAGAAATGGAGTTATAGGACTTTAAATCAAGCGATAAAGAGTACAAAAATTTACAGCACAAAGACGAAAAATTAAACTATGCACTTGATAGAAATAAAATTATACCTTCAATTATGCAATATCAACCAAAATCAGTGAAATTGTTTTGTTTAATGCAAGATACTTACACGCAGTAAAGAAAGTACTAAAAGGAAGCAGACTTACTATTGGAGTTTTAGACAAAAGCAATGAATTAGTAGTTTGGAGCTAAATACAATGAAACGAAAACTTTGTGATGAGACTTTTATCATTCAAAAAGCAGATACAAACTAAGATAAATTGTATCGATAGAATTTTTATCAACAAATATAATTGTTTGGAAATAGTAAAATTGGCTTGGAAATACTATAAAAGATTTAGAATTGAGAGCATTTTATATTGATGAATTTTCCAAAGTGTAATTGTGTTTGAAGTTTCAAAATCATTGTAAAGAAAAAATATTCGTGGTTTGTGTTTTTAGCACAGAATGAAATAGATTTTATTGATACAAGCAATTTCTAGGTTTTGACTATGGAGTTGATTTTTTTAAAAGGTTTTTTTTGCTTTCCTTGTCTCTCATTGTAGATAGGTACTCAAAATGTTTTTATACTCAAACAAGGTATAAATAATAATCATATTTTTGTAGTTTGTAGTATTTGTTTTATACGCGATGTGTTTTTAATGAATTTAGGTATATTTGGTGTTGGAGAGTTTTTGACTTAATTAGCATTATGTGGAATAGTTTTCACTTTATATTATGCCTTTGTATCTTTGAGGACTGTTTTTTCAAAGGTTGTTGTCATACAATTTGAACAAGAATTTTTCTAAAGCCTGCGAAAAACAATTGTTTTTCGCTTTGATCGTTACTCTTGCTACTGTGCAAGTGTATTTAGATACGGTATTTTAGTAGTGCAGCAGCTTTGGGTTTTATTTTAATGAAAAAAATTATATTTTCATTAGGCACTTTATTTTTATATTTTTC
>NZ_JAPHNA010000035.1 GCF_026241315.1 Campylobacter sp. MIT 21-1684
TGATTTTTTATTTTAAAAGGAAAAACATGCCAAAAATGAAAAGTGTCAAAAGCGCTGTAAAACGCTTTAAAGTTGGTAAAAACAAAATCAAAAGAGGCTCTGCATTTCGTAGCCATATTTTGACAAAAAAACCTGCTAAAAGAATGCGTGAGCTTCGCAGTACAAAATACGTTCACAGCACTAATATCAAAGCTGTTGAAAAAATGTTAGGAATATAAGTTTTTGACTGAAGTCATTCAAACTCCCCTTCATCTGTTTTGAGAAAAGGGAAAGCTCCGATTTTTTGGACGCCACTTAAACACAAGGATATAAAATGGCAAGAGTAAAAACAGGCGTTGTAAGAAGACGCAGACATAAAAAAATACTAAAATTAGCGCGAGGCTTTTACAGCGGTCGGCATAAACATTTTAGAAAAGCAAAAGAACAGCTAGAAAGAAGTCTTGTATATGCTTATCGTGATAGAAGACGCAAAAAAAGAGATTTTCGTCGCCTTTGGATAATACGTATCAACGCGGCCTGCAGACTCGATAATATAAGTTATTCTAAATTTATTAACGGACTTAAAAAAAGCGGTATTGAACTTGATAGAAAAATTCTCGCTGATTTAGCGATGAATGACCCCGCTGCTTTTTCAAAACTTGCACAAACTGCAAAAAATCACCTATAAATTTTTCAAACTCAAATATAAAGTCAAACTTAATGTTTGGCTTTAGAAATTCCATCAAAGCTAATTCATAAGATTTTTTTGATAAAACCACATTAAGAAAGCTTTGTAGCTTTTTTATGAGCAACATTATACAATAAGTTTTTTCATTCTCTTAGACTCTACAATATACAATTTATAAATTGTATCTGCAATTTTGGAACGTAATTTGCTTGTATGCTTAGATATTTGTAATATAATTTTAAAGAAAGAAAAATGACTATAAATTCGACAAATCCTTACCAAAATTTAGCCTTTTTTAATCCTTTTAGCAATTTTACAAATGAAAAAGAAATTCTCACTTCACAGCAAGACAACAATGAGCTAGAATCTTTCTCTTTTACTACAAATACCCAAAACTATGCGAGTGAATTTGGTTTTAGAATCAATGAACAGGGTTTCTTTGACAAAGATTTAAACAAAATAGCTTCTTTGCCAAATTCTTATAGCATTAACATTAAAAGCATAAGAAGTATAGTAAAAGAAGCTATGAGCAAAGATAAAAATCTCTCTTTTCAAGCCATAGACCTGCCCCAACTCTTAAACAAATATTATAGCTCTTTAAAATCTATCAACACTGAGTTTGCAAATGATGACAACATTCAACTTAATCGCAATGCTCTATCCCAATTAAGCGCTGGATTTTCAACAGAAAATGGAGATTTTTCAACAGATATTAACAGAATTTATACCTCTCAAAAAGAGCTTGATTTGTCTTTAAGTCATAGCACAAGCCTTAGTACACATATGCTTGAAAATAAAATCATCAGCTTTCATTTTGATAAAGCCATTGAAAATACTTCATCAAACGAACTTTTAAAACCTTATTTAACAAAAAATGGTGAAGTTTCAAAATCAGGGCTTTTGATGAATTTTATTTTTAACGATATAAAAAATACCAATGAAATGCCTTCCTTTATGGATTCTTTTGACTCTAATCTCAATTCTCATCAAACAATGCAAAGAATTCTCAAAGGCGAAACTGATATTGAAGATTTTATCCAAGAAAATAATAAACAAAAAATGAGTTTTGATTTATACCTTTATGTTAATGGAATTGATAAAAAAACAAGCTCAAAAGAAAAACTTTCTCTGTTGTATCAACAGTATATTAATTATGAAAAAAATATGGATTTAACGGCTTTTACTCATTCAAGCTCAATTTATCAAATGTATATTGATGAAGTGCGTAATGAATTTGAAAATATGAAGAAAGAGTACCAAGAGCAAAGTGCGGATACAAAAAGAATTCAGGAAGCAAATTCCAATCGTTCTTCTTCTGTAGAAAATTTTTTAAATCGTCGAACAAAACAAGCAAGTCTTAACAGAATTCTCCGTTCGTATCTTTCTATAATGGTATGATTTTACTAGGCATTTAAACTAAATTTTATAAAATTGTATTATTATAGCTTTTTTAAAAAAGATAAAAAATATCTTAAATAAAAGGCAAAATTGTGAAAGTGTATTTAGATAACAATTCAACTACAATGCTTGATCCAAATGCTTATGAATTAATGCTTCCTTTTTTTAAAGAATTCTATGGCAATCCAAATAGTCTTCATCAATGGGGAAGTGCTACTCACCCGGCCTTAAGAGAGGCTATGGATAAACTCTATTTTGGGCTTGGAGCAAATGATTTAGATGATATAGTCATTACCTCCTGTGCTACTGAAAGTATTAATTGGGTATTTAAAAGTATCTACTTTGACATTATAAAAGATAAAGAACGCGATGAAGTGATTATTTCGAGCGTAGAACACCCAGCAGTTGTAGCAACAGCAAATTTTTTAAAAGAATTTGGAGTAAAAGTCAAAGAACTTCCTGTTAATGAAGAAGGTATTTCAACTCCACAAGATTTAAAAAATGTTATAAGCAATAAAACTGCTCTAGTAAGTGTAATGTGGGCAAATAATGAAACAGGAATGATTTTCGACATACAACAAATGGCAGAAATTGCACACGAATTTGGAGCTTTATTTCACACTGATGCAACTCAAGCTGTAGGAAAAATAAAAGTCAATTTAAGCAAAATAGGAGTGGATTTTGCCTCTTTTTCGGCTCATAAATTTCACGGACCAAAAGGAATTGGTGGGCTTTTCATAAAAAAAGGCATAAAGCTTACTCCTTTTTTACACGGCGGTGAGCATATGGGAGGTCGTAGAAGCGGAACTTTAAATGTACCTTTTATAGTAGGTATGGGCGAGGCACTACGTATAGCAAACACTATGCTTACTTTTGAGGATACGCATATTAGAAAATTACGCGATGATTTAGAAGACAGAATTCTTGCCTTGCCTGATACAAGTGTGGTTGGAAAAAGAGACAATAGAATACCAAATACTATCTTAGCAAGCATTAAAGGTGTTGAAGGCGAAGCTATGCTTTGGGATTTAAACAAAAATGGTATTGCAGCTAGTACAGGTTCAGCCTGTGCTAGTGAAGCTCTTGAAAGCAATCCCATTATGGAAGCTATAGGTGCAGAAAACGACTTAGCACATACAGCTTTAAGACTTTCTTTATCGCGTTTTAATACTCAAGAAGAGATTGAATATGCTGCAGAGCAAATAAAAAAGGCGGCAATAAGATTGAGAGCAATTTCAAGTACTTATGCTTACAATCCAAACAATTACAAATAAAGGAATGGCTATGGGAAAAACTAGTTTAATTGGTGGTTCAATTTGGGATGAGTATTCTCAAAAAGTACAAGAAAGGATGAATAATCCACAACATATGGGTGAATTTAGTGAAGAAGACGCAAAAAAAAGAGGAGCAAAACTCATAGTTGCTGATTTTGGTGCGGAAAGTTGTGGCGACGCTGTAAGATTATACTGGCTCGTTGATGAAAGTAATGATACGATAATTGATGCGAAATTCAAAAGTTTTGGTTGTGGGACTGCGATTGCAAGTAGTGATACTATGGTAGATTTATGTATAGGAAAAAAAGTCGATGAAGCCGTTAAAATCACGAATTTAGATGTCGAATTTGCTATGAGAGATACTCCGGATGTTCCAGCAGTACCCCCACAAAAAATGCACTGTTCTGTTATGGCTTATGATGTTATTAAACAAGCCGCAGCACACTATAAAGGCATAAATCCCGAAGATTTTGAAGATCAAATTATAGTATGTGAATGTGCAAGAGTAAGTCTTGGAACAATTAAAGATGTTATAAAGCTTAACGATTTACATTCTATTGAAGAAATCACACAATATACAAAAGCAGGCGCTTTTTGTAAATCTTGTGTAAAACCCGGCGGACACGAAAAAAGAGAACATTACTTAATCGACATTTTGGCACAAACAAGAGCTGAAATGGAAAGAGAGAAGCTCCAACATAGAACAAAAGATGATACTTCTTTCGATGAAATGACTTTGGTAGGGCAGCTTAAAGCGGTAGAAGGAGTCTTAGATACTGAAATTCGTCCTATGTTGCACAATGATGGTGGAGATTTAGAAGTTATTGACATTCAAAAAGCTGAAGGAGCAGCTATTGATGTATATATACGATATTTAGGTGCGTGCAGCGGCTGTTCAAGTGGAAGTGGTGGCACTTTATATGCCATTGAAACCATTTTACAAGAAGAACTTAGCCCAAATATACGCGTTATACCCGTATAAATTTAAATAATTTCCTTCTATACAACAAATAAGTGGGTTTTAATCAAAACCCACAGAACACTTCAATACAGCAAAAATCAACAATTCTTTTATAAACTCTAAAAATTGTATTTCCAGTAAAACAATACCTTTTAATTTTTTTAAAAATCATATTTATTATTTATTAATTATTTATTAATAAATATAGAACAATTTATACTCAATACCACAATATTAT
>NZ_JAPHNA010000036.1 GCF_026241315.1 Campylobacter sp. MIT 21-1684
GTTGTATAAAAAACTTTTCTTTGTCTCTTGATTCAGAGAAAAAGTATTACAACTATCTACACGATAATCTATGAATATCTCTTTTTATATTTTTCCAAAGCTTTGATAGTTAAATTTTCAAATAAAGCTTTATCCTCTTTAATGTTACCCTGAATAGCAACTTGGAGATATTTTATAAACATATCTTCTTCCATTTCTTCAAAAATAGGACTATACAATTCTTTACTAATCAAACTTAAAGCTAAAAGATTGATGAGCTTTGTAGATTTTATAAGCGGAATATTAGCAATAATCTTTTCTAAATCTTTAATGTCTAACTCTCCATACTGTTCGTTTAATTTTGCACTTTTTTGATTCATTTGCAATTCTTTTAAAACTTTATCAAGAGTTTTTAAAACATTTTGATATTCAAATGCTAAAGGATTCTTTTCATCGCTTTGATTTAAAAAACTATTATCTATTTTTTCTTCTATAAAAGCATAATCAGTCTTACTCTCAATAAGTTCTTTTATGTTTTCTTTTTCTTTAAAATCAAATTGAACCTTACCTCTAGGCTTTAAAAGTCCTTCATCTATCTCATCACACTTTTCAATGTTGTCAAGCTTTTCTTTGCTTCTTAAAAATTCCTCATTGATTTCTTTATAATCCACAAAACGAAATTGAACATTTGAAATTCTAAAAATATCACCTTTATTAATAACAGTTTCAAAACCACCTTGCATTTTAGAAAAAGATTCATTATAAAAAACAGCAGCATCTCCCACAGGAGCAATGGTAAAAAATCCTTCTTCAAAACCTATTCTTAGATGTTTATTTTGTATTTTGTTTTCTTTGTCTTGCACACAAAAAGAACATTGAGAATCACTCCCTATAAACCCGCCTTCTTTATCAAAAACATATGCTTTATCTCTAGTCAAAATTTCTTCTAAACTTTCGATAATGACTCCAATTTTTTCCTCATTATCTACCATTAATTATTTCCTCCTATTGTAATACGTTCTACAATTTTTATCTGACGAAGTGCATTAAGAATTTGATGAACTTCTGAAGCACCATTAATCAATTTAAAATCAAAATATAATTTTTCATTATTGTTAAAAATTACACTATACATACCATTATTTTGATTTTCTTTTAAAAACCTATACCAAGCCCATTCACCATTATATGTTTTATGATATTTTAAACTTGAATTATGGTAATCAAAAACTGTCAAATTCAAATTTGTATTGCCATTAAACTGCTCCCCAACAATTTGTAGAGTAGAATTTAAAGTATGGTCATATCTTACATTATAAGAATTGTATTGTAATTCTATAAAAGAGAAATCACCGCTTAAATCTAAACTTTGTAATGTAAAATTAACTTTTATATTATCATTTGAATTTAACATTAAATTTGCAAGATTTTTAGACTCTCTCATAAAATCTAAAAAATTCTTAGAAAAATTTATTCTAACATCAGATTGTGTATTTAAGGAATAAGTATCCGTTTTTTTAATTAGCACAGAATTTAAATATTTGTCATAAAATCTATTAAGAGTCCCATTCCTACCAAAAAATCCTTTAAAAGAATCCATACTTAATTCTTGTACACTTTCATCGTTAAAAGGGTAAAAAGGAGCAATATCGTTAATAAAGGGTGTATAAACTTCATTAAACCAAGCAGTATTAAATAAAGAAACTCCGTGAGACTCTACAAGATTCCAAGCATATAAATGCAATTTTGCATAATATTTTTCTAATTCTGGTGGAAGTTTTTTAATATCATTAGTAAATGCTACAAAAGGGTCATCTTGTTCTTTTCCACGATGAAGTGCATAGGCTATCTTATTTTCAATGCTTTGAGTATTATTTGTACTAAATTCTACAATCTTGGTTTGAATATTTTTAATGTCTAAACCAAGAACTTCCATAATTTTTACATCGTTATTGATATTAAGCCCTACTGCTGAAGCTCCAGAATTTAGAAAAGAATCTTGCTTAGCAATTTTATGATAAGGATTAAAAAAATTGGTAATATTGCTAAAATGTGTTTTAATCTCATTAGCGTTAAGCCCTATATTATAAGCTTCTCTAAGTAAAGAGGCTTCATTTAACTTAGTATTAGTGCTAACAATTTTAATTAAAGCTAATACAGGATTATCCTCTTTAGATAAAATATTAAGCTGATTGAGCATTGATTCTTTAGAATTATATTGTTTTGGTGCAAGAGAGGAAAGCAAATCTTCCCATTTATTTTGATATTCAACTAAATACAATTTGAGTATGCCTATAGAAAGCACACCTTTATTTTCTTTTGTCAAGCTATCAGTGCTTTCAAGCATCCACGATTCTGTATTTATCATAGTATCTATATTTTGATTGAGATTTTGTAAAAATCCTATCATTCCATTTCTCGTGTAGATTTTGTCTATGGAAGTTATTTTGCTTGATTCTGTAAAAACATTATTCGCAGCAAAACCTAACTCCTCTTTAATTCTATAAATTTCTTTTTGTTTATCACTATTGAGGAAATTTAGTAAAATATAGAGTCTTTGCGGTCTTGTTGTTGTTCTTTGTAATGCTTTAATTGCTAATTCTATACTCTTTTCATCTTTATTAGAACTCTCTATATTAATCTTTTGAATCCCATCAATTCCATTTAAGAAATTTTCCTTAGAAATATTGTACTTACTCAATAACTGCCAATTTTCATTAATCCAAATTTTAAGCAAATTTTTATTCAAATATTCTTGTTCAAACAAGGATTTATACATATATAATGTTTTTATTAAATTATCTTTATCGTCCTCATCAGTCTGTAAAATATATTCCATTTCCTTAAGCAAAGTGTTTTTAAGCACATCTTCATTCAATTTATAATACAATTCTTGAGCTTCTAAAAACCCTCTGTACGATATATTTAAACTTGGGTATTGTATGAGATTGTTATTTGTTGAAAGTTCAGGATAAACCCCTAAAATGTTTTTTAAATTCGCAAGCAAGTTTGCCCTTTCTTCTATACTAAGCTCTTTATAATCTGTATCACTTAATAAAACCCGCAATGCGATTAAAGTATTTTCTGCCTTTTCTTTTTCTGCCTTATCCTTAGAAATAAAATAAAAAGACAAAAAGTAAGTACTTAAACTTATAATTGATACGAGGAATAATAAAGAAAACTTTTTAAAAATATTTTTCATACTGCTCAAAGAATAATCTTTAAAAATAATATCCTCTAACAAAGATTTCACAAAGTAACTCTGCTTACTATATAGAGGATTTGTTTTCGCCAATGCTTTTTTAATATTGTATTTTTCACACACACTATCAAGCAAAAAGTTTCTAGGAATGTTTTCCTGATAAGCGCTTACAAAATACACTCCTCTTAAAAAAGAATTATTTTTGAATGCACTTTCATTTTGTATTTCTAATAGAAAGTTTTTTGCTAAAGCAAATAAATTATCAAACTGCTTTAAGAAAAGATAAATTTTGTTTTTATCTTCTAAAGAATAAATAAAATGATTTTTATTAATAAAATTAAGAAACAAAGACTGACTTAACTGCTTTAGTTCTTTATCTAGAATATCAGCATTTAATTTTTCTTTAAAACTAATACCTAAAGCTGCATCAGCTATGTTTTCACTAAAAATTTCAAAAAATTCTTTCATACCCTCTAACAAATCAATCTTAGAAAAAACTACATAAATAGGGAATTTAAGATTAAGAGAATTTTCACAATCATTTATCCTCTTTACAAAATAACGAATAATATCTTTCGAATACTCTTTGGGATTGCTTAAAAATAGCCTCGTATCTATTACTAAAACTATGCCATCAAGTTTGCTATGAAAAAAGTTTTTATTTAAAAAGTTTAAAAAATTCATCCAAATATTTTTTTTAATCAAAAATTCTTTATTTTTATCTAAATCATCTTCTGGAAGCTCATCGCTGCTTGATGGGATAAAAAACTTTTCTTGAGAAAAATAATTTCCCTCTGTATCAAGCAAAGCTCCATTTTTAGAAACATATAAAGAAAAGTTATTTGTAGATTGATGAAATTTCTTATAAGATTGCAAACTATCATTTAAGGGATATTCTATATTAGAATAATTGATAAAAGTACTTTTCCCAGCACCTTCTTCTCCCACAATAATAATTAAAGGCAATTTTTTAAATTTTATTTTCTTTTTCCAAGTTGTCTTGGCATCTCGCAAAGAAATAAAAAAATTTCTTTTAGCTCTGAACACAAAATCATTAGTTTCTTTTTTCAAGGCTTTCAATTTTGCTCTTTTTTCACTTTTGAGCGAAATAAAAAAATTAATGGTTGGTTTAAGGAAGAAAAACAAAAAAACAATAAGCCATAGTATAAATAGAATTCCAAATCTTAAATATGGATTCCCAAAAATATAAACATCATTAAACGATATTGAAACACCCCAAAACCAAAATAATATACTCAAAACAATAAAAAATATGAGCAACAACAGAACAACAAACAACTTAGACTTTATAAAACCAAGAATTTTTTTAAACA